>NZ_AKKA01000109.1 GCF_000282035.1 Rhizobium sp. CF122 | reverse complement strand
AAGGGCAACTACAACTTGACCGACAGCGACTTCAACGGCGTCTCCTGAGGGGACGAGCGCGCCTCCCCGACCGGGTCATCCCGGTCGGGGAGCATCGCCGGCCGCGCAACTTACATCATCTCGTTGCCGCAACGCCCCACTGGGAGCATTGGTTTTCCGGGATTTCCGCCACAAAGACCCGCTGGCGCGTGTTTGCCTACGGTCATGGTCCGCGAGGGTCGTCCGCACTGGTATTTTGAGTCTGACGGGGCTGTATTCAAGGCCCAAAGCACGCTTGCAACTGGTCGTTTTCTCGCGCGTTCATTATCTTTACCAATCGACCTCGAAAACGCGCGCCGTAGGCGCGGTCCGTTTCCAGCAGATACTCTTGCGCATCGCGCTCGGGCAGGCCATGAGGGGTCCTCGATATCGATCCCGGGCGATTTTTGATGGTGAGGAAGCAAATCGCGATCTTCGGCGGCGGCCCGGCGGGCCTGACGGCCGCGGAAAGTTTGTCGTTGGAAGGGCACGCCGTCACGGTCTACGAGGCCATGCCGACAGTCGCGCGAAAATTTCTCCTTGCCGGCAAGTCCGGGCTCAACATCACCCATTCCGAGGATTACGAGCGCTTCGCGTCACGCTTCGGCGCATCAAATGCCCGCTTGCGCGACGCACTGGACAGCTTCAAGCCATCCGACGTCAGAGCCTGGGCGGCGAGACTTGGTACGGAAACATTCGTGGGATCCTCAGGGCGCGTGTTTCCGATAGCCATGAAAGCTTCACCGCTTCTTCGTGCCTGGCTGCTTAGACTTGAGACCCAAGGCGTCAAGATCCTGACCCGGCACCGGTGGATAGGATTCTCTGGCGCGGGCTACCTCATCGAAACGCCGAAGGGCGTAAACGTGATCCAGCCGGACGCGGCACTCCTCTCGCTCGGTGGGAAGAGCTGGCCCCGCCTCGGCTCCGACGGAAGCTGGCTGCCTTGGCTCAGGGAGAAAGGCATCGCAGTTGATGACTTTCAGCCCGCCAATTGCGGTTTCGATGTCGATTGGAGCGAGTATCTGCGAGATCGATTTTCGGGCGAGCCCGTCAAATCAGTCACGGCATCCTCGTCGGCGGGAACGATCCCCGGAGAATTCGTCATCACCCGGCATGGTATCGAGGGCAGCCTCGTCTACGCCCATACAGCCGTATTGAGGGAGAGCTTGACCGCCGGCGAAGCCGCAACACTTTACGTCGATCTAATTCCGGGACGCACGCGAGAGCGCATCGCCCGTGAACTTGGAAAACAGGATCCGAAGGCAAGTCTATCGAACCGACTCAGGAAGGCTGCCGGCATTGACGGCGTAAAGGCGGCGCTACTTCGCGAGCTTGCGGGCGCCACAAACCTCGGCGATCCCCATCAACTGGCCGGTCTGATCAAGGCCTTGCCCATCCCCCTTCGAAGAACCCGCCCGATCGCCGAGGCGATTTCCTCGGCAGGCGGCATCGAGTGGGACGAGCTTGATCGGAACTACATGCTGAAGGCGTTGCCCGGCCTCTTCGTCGCCGGTGAAATGATCGACTGGGAGGCGCCGACCGGCGGCTATCTCCTGACGGCATGCTTTGCCACCGGCCGGGCAGCGGCCCGCGGAATCGAATCCTGGCTCGGCCGGCGCTAGGTCGTTAGTTCCCGCACCGACATAGCTGCCAACGCTACCGTTTCGGCTGGAACGTATGTTCCTTGGCCGGGAACTGGCCGGAGCGGACTTCTTCGGCGTAAGCCTGGGCGGCCTGCGACACCAGCGGGCTCAATTCGGCAAAGCGCTTGACGAAGCGCGGCTTAAAGTCGTTGAAAAGCCCCAACATGTCGTCCGACACGAGTACCTGCCCGTCACAGGCAGGCGACGCGCCGATACCGATGGTCGGCACGCTAAGCGAAGCAGTGATGTCGCGGGCAACAGGTTCGACGGTTCCCTCGACAACGACAGCGAAAGCGCCGGCTTCTGCGACCGCCAGGGCATCGCGGCGAATCTTTGCCGCCTCCTCGTCTGAATGTCCGAGCGACCGGAAGCCGCCGACCGCATTGACCAACTGCGGCATCAGCCCAACGTGAGCAAAAACCGGCACACCTCGCGCGGTCAGGAAGGCGATCGTCTCCGCCATTTCCTCGCCGCCCTCCAGTTTGACGCCGTCGCAGCCGGTCTCCTGCATCAGTCTGACAGCGTTGCGAAACGCCTGTTCTTTCGACTCCTGGTAGCTGCCGAAGGGAAGGTCGACGATGACGCAGGCATGCGACACACCGCGCATGACGGCGGCGCCATGAGCAGCCATCATGTCGAGTGTCACACCAACCGTCGTCTCCATGCCGTACAGCACCATGCCGAGGGAATCGCCAACCAGGAGAAGATCGCAGTGCTGATCGAGCAGGCGGGCGATTGGCGTCGTGTAGGCTGTCAGGCAGACGATGCGGTCGTTGCCCTTCATCGCCCGGATCGCTGTTGTCGTCAGCCGCTTCTGCTTGCCATGGATGCTCACTATGCCGCCCTCGAATTGTTGATTGATTTGATCCCGATCACCCTGTTGTCGAGGAGCCGCGTCGTGCCGATCCGCACGAAGAGCGCAACAAGGGCTGGCGCCGATTGCAGCGAGGACAAGCGCTCCAGCGTTTCAGGATGGCGTACGGCGACCACTTCTGGCGTAGCAAGCGGTTCCACCGCGATGAACCGTGTGAGCGCCGCCTCCATTTCCTCGGGGCTATCACAACCCTTGGCATAGAGCCGCTCGGCTTCTGCCAGCGCATTCGGCACGACCACGGCCGCGGCCCGTTCCCGCTCATTGAGGTAGACATTGCGCGATGAGCAAGCAAGCCCATCGGCCTCGCGCACCGTCGGGACGGCAACAACCCGAACCGGCTGGGCGAGATCCTCGACCATCCGTTTGATAAGCGCCACCTGCTGGTAGTCCTTCTCGCCAAAATAAGCGCGATCGGGCTGCACGAGATTGAAAAGCTTCGTGACGACGGTCGCCACACCTGCGAAATGCCCGGGTCGCACCTCCCCTTCCAGTAGATTTCCGAGTGCCGGGACATCAACGAGCGTCAGCATCGGCCGCGGGTACATTTCGCTCACTTCAGGTGCAAACAGGATGTCGACGCCGGCAGCCTCGAGCATCGCGCTGTCGCGCGCCAGATCCCGCGGATACTTGCCGAGATCCTCATTGGCGCCAAACTGCAGCGGATTGACGAAGATCGAGACCACGCTCACCTCGTTCTCCGAGCGTGCGCGGGCGACCAACTCCATGTGACCGATATGCAGGAATCCCATGGTGGGTACAAAACCGATCGCTTTGCCGTCGCGCCGAGAGGCGCTAAGCCGATCGCGCAATTCAGCTATCGTGCGGACAACGCGCATAAAACCTCCTCCGAATTCGTCGGACCCGCCGAGCCGGCCGGACAAATGGTGGCGGATAGAACGCGATTTGACGAATACCGTCAACGCGGGCTGCGCGATTATAACGATTAAGCAGTATGCTGGGCACGCGTTATTTGCGCAGCCGCGATGAAGCGATTGGGAATATTTGCCAGGCTCCATGTGCATCAGTGTCGAATCGAAGGCCACTGCAATGGGCCCCGCGAGTGACCGAATCGCACATCATGTGGACATGGGTCACAAATTTTCGCAGCACCAATCCGCGCGACGATCGTCACGCGGCCGCGTTGCGCAATCTGGCGATCTCCTCGTGCGACTTTGTTTATTCTTTTTGTCCAAACTCTGCCCCAGTGATAGTAGAAGAAAGCCTCGATGGACGAATACCCTTCATGGGTGGCACGGCAATGTCCGAACAGCGACGGAGGGATGGTGACCAATCCTTATGAGATTCTCGGCGTCCGGCGAGATGCGACCGATGACCAGGTAAAGGCGGCGTATCGGCGCCGCGCGAAGGCGACGCATCCGGACTCCGGGGGCGATCCGGAGGCATTCAGCCGAGTGCAGAAGGCTTACGAGCTCTTGTTGGATCCAGTCCGCAGGAAGGTGTTCGATGATACGGGCTACGACGTTGAGCTCGCAGACCCCATCGACTTGCAAGCCCTTATGGTCATCGAAAAGTTGGTCAATCAGCTGACCTTGGACGAGCGCGAGCCCGGCACGTTTGATCCGCTCACCCGCATGCGATCTGACCTGTCGGAGGAAATGCGCAAGGCGCGTTTTAGCAAACGCGAACTCGAGCGCCATGCCTCACGCATCGAGCATCATCTGGAAAGGCTGGAAAAGCGACCGGCGACCGACATTCTTGGCTCCATGCTGCGTGCCCGTATCAAGGCAATTTCGACAGCGATCGGCGAAACCGAAGCCAAGATCAAGGCCAGCGAGCGGGCATGCGAAATGCTCTACGACTACACCTATGAAGTGGATGTTCAGGAAGGCGAGGAGGGCCTCGCCGTCGAGGATCAGTCAGCGCCGGCCTTGCGCAACAAGCGTGACGACCGGCCACTTTGGGTCGTCCCCGCTGCTCAAGAGGGTTGAAGGGCGTTCGCCGCGTGGGTTACGCGGCGCGCTGCTCTGTGCCCTGGATTGCGGCGAGCTTCCACTCGTCCCCTCCCCTGCGCACGAAAGTCCAGACTTCCGTCGTTTCTGTCGGTCGAATGTTGTCCCCGCTGACGAGCTTGCCGTTCGCCCGCTCGACGAGCGCGTCGATAGAGGAATAGCGCATCGCAAGCGTCGCGTATTCCGCGCCATCCTCCCGCCAGGCTTCGGCAACGTCGCCCTGCAGCAGCTTGACATTCGACACTTCGTTGCGCACGCCGTTCGTCGCATTCTCCCCGAGTTCCTCGGCAAGGTAGGACATGGCTTCCGGCGTCGTTAGGCGGCGCAACGTGCCGTAGTCTTCGGCGCCATAGGCGGTCTGCACCTCTGTCAGCAGTTGCTCGAAGCGGTCAAGATCGCGCTGACCTAGGCCGAGCTCGTCATTCGGTTTCGCGTTTGACTGCCGCTGTTGATAACCTGCCCCCGATCCAATCGACGGGATCGGAAATGACGCGTTGCCGCCGGAAGCCATGTTGCTGGCGGTTGGGCGGGTGGGACCGCCGTAGGCCGGCTGGCGGCGATTGGCGAAGAAACGCATGGCAAAGGAAATCGCAATGGCGATCAGGGCGACCTGCAACAGCATGCCGAGGAAGCCGAAGCCGCCGCCGAAACCGTGGCCGAGCAACATGCCAAGAAGGCCACCAGCGATAAGGCCACCGATCATCGATCGTCCAAAACCATTGAAAATGCCAGGCCTCTGCGTGCCGAGTGGCTGCTGACCGGCGTATGGCGCGTTGGTTTGCTGGCGGGGCGTCATCGAGCGCTCAATTGGGGCAGCCGGCGAAGGCGCCGTGCTCGTGGCAGGCGGCGCCTGGAACGTTCGCGTGCCGCGGCTGCCGAATCCGGAGCTGCCGGCGCGGCGCGCATCGGCCTCGCCGATCGAGGCAAATACGGTAGCGCCTGTCACAACGGCAATCGCCGCAATCTTGGCAAAACGCGAAACGGCACGAGGCATCCAATCTCTCTCCTGTCATGACAAACAACGCATGTCAGGGGCTTATATAGGGATTGCTTCGCGGGTTTGAAGCTTTAGGCGCGCCGATCTTTATTGGCAGACGTCGACCCAGGTCGCCCCTGTCAGTTGCGCCAAGCGCTCGGTCGATATGCGCACGGCCGAATTGGTGGACCCGGCAGCCGGCACAACTTCATCAAATCGCCGCAGCGAAACATCGCAGTAGATCGGCAAAATTCTTGGCAAGCCGAAGGGGCAGACACCACCAACGGGATGGCTGGTGACCTCCACAACCTCCTCCGGCCCAAGCATCCGGCCCTTGCCTCCGAAGGTGTCCTTGAACTTCCTGTTGTCGAGCCTCGCCAGGCCGCCGGCAACGACCAGCATCGTTTCCTCACCGACCCGCAGGCAGATCGTCTTGGCGATCTGAGCGGGATCGACCCCATGCGCGTCGGCAGCCAGCGCCACGGTCGAAGAGCTTTCGGCGGTTTCGATGATCTCGAGATCGGGAGCATGTGCGCTGAGGAATGCGCGGACGGTTTCTAGACTCATGCGCGAAAGCTAGCGCAGGACAAGGATCGAATGAACCCTAAATTGCCAGTGTCTACCCATGCGCTGATCCAGTCTCGATCAACTTCACGCTGTTTTCCTGACACAGGCGGCGGATCGAAGGCGTAATGCACCGATCGGTGATGAAGGTATGCACTTGTGGAAGCTGGGCGATGCGAACGGGCGCAGTGCGTTCGAACTTCGTCGAATCGGCCACCAGAATGACGTGCCGCGCATTCGCGATGATTGCTTGCGCGACCTTCACCTCGCGAAAGTCATAGTCAAGCAGTGCTCCGTCCTCGTCGATCGCCGATGCGCCGATAACGGCATAGTCCACCTTGAATTGCCGAATGAAATCGACAGCCGCCTCCCCCACGATACCGCCGTCAGAGCCGCGCACGACCCCGCCGGCTATGACAACCTCGATTGTAGGAAGCAGCCTCAGTCGATTGGCAACGTTGATGTTGTTGGTAATGACCATCAGCTCATGATGGTTCATCAGCGCCTCGCCGACGGCCTCCGTCGTGGTGCCGATATTGATGAAAAGCGAAGCGTTATTTGGGATAAGCCCAGCGGCGGCCACACCGATCGCTTGCTTTTCGGTCGCTGCGATCTGGCGTCTCGCCTCATATTTCACATTCTCGGTGCCGCTTGGAAATGTGGCGCCACCATGAACGCGCGTCAAAATCTGGGCGTCGCAGAGGTCGTTCAGATCCTTGCGGATCGTTTGCGGCGTAACAGAGAAATGCGCCGCCAGCTCCTCGACGAAAACGCGGCCGTTCGACTTGGCCATCCCGACTATTTCCGTTTGGCGATCGCTCAGGAACATGAGTTCGGTCTCTTTCGCTTGCGTTTCGTTTCGCAGAGTTAGAATGCTTAACAGAGGCTCAGGCGGGCGCAAAGAGTGATCATCGGGCTCAAGAGAAAGATAGCACCTTCGGTTTAAGTGCTCCCACTGTCAGCTTCACCACCGAGTACCCGACGGTAAAGCCGATAACGAACCTTCAAAACTATCGGGAATTTGAGCACCCGATCCACATCGGGCTTGCAAGAAGCGCCAATACGAAGGTAGGAGACACCCGCGTTGAATTTGCAACTGCCATGGGATGCGTCCCGACCTTTCGAGTTTGCTGTGGCCGAAGCATGGTCTTTGCCCACAATTGTGGATACACACGCAGAAGCTGTTGTAGATAAGCATGGGCGGAAATATGATCCATTCAAGCCATCGAAAGCGGTCTGTGCCGTTGCGGTCTCCTTTAGGCCTCGAAAGCAAAAGGCAAGGTAAGGGTCGAAAGAGTACTACAAGTGACGCGGATCAAATGCTCGAATTGAACACGGCAACAGGGATGAAGCGTTTGCAACGTTTGATCGGTGCGTACGTGATCAACATGGACAGCTCTTCAAAGCGATGGGCGGAGGTTTCGTCGCAAGCAACCCTGGCCGGAATGCAGATCGACAGAGTTCCAGGTGTGGATGGACGTTCAATCCCTGCGGCACAAAGATCCGGGTTTAACGAGAAAGAATTTCTGCGTCGGAACGGCCGACAGATGTTGCCCGGGGAATACGGTTGCTATCGTGCTCATATGAGGGCATTGGAGGCCTTTCTCTCAAGCAGCTACGAAAACGCCATCATTATGGAAGATGACGTGGAATTGCGTCAGGATTTCACGCCGAGGGCAGCTGCGATCTTAAGAGCAGTCCCGTCCGCCGAGGTCGTAAAGTTGCTCAATCACAGGTCAAAATGGTGTCGGACAGTCGCCATCTCGGAGTACGGAGATGCTGTTGGGCGCTGTTTGCACGGTCCGCAGGGTTCAGCTGCTTGCTATTTGGTCACGCGCGAAGGCGCCCGAAAGCTGCTTGAAAGCGCGGGCGATATCGAATTCCCCTTCGATATGACCCTTGAGCGCGGATGGAAGACTGGCGTTAATATCTATACCGTTCGGCAGAATATCGTCGAACTATCCGAACGCTCAGCTGTGAGCCAGATTGCCAACAGGGCTCAGTACCGTGCCGTGAAATTGCGAGGCGCCCGCAAGATCGGAACGCATTTTCTTCGCTTGATCGAATATGCGCGCCGGATAAGGTATGCACTCTCATGACAGTATCTATACCTCGCAGCCAGACGAAGCCGGCAACCCTCGACTTCGTCATCGCCATATTATGGCTAGGGATGATGTCAGTCACGTTGATAGAGAGCGACGTCTATCGATATGCTGCCATCCTGCTCATGGCCTTGACCCTTATGCTTCGTAAGGTCCCTCTGCGCGCATCGCTGACCGACTGGTTGGCGATCGTCTGCGTGGCTTGGGGTTTCCTAGCTTTGTTCAGGTTTCTCTTCGGGTTGATCGTAGACGGTGAAAGAGGCGCGTCGGAGTGGCTCTACGCTTTTGCGATCTTTTTTCCTGCGATGGGCGTGGCGCTGCATACGAGCTGGAACCTCATCAAGCCAATTTTGCTGGCTTTCTTCTGCGGCGCGCTTGTCCTCCTGATGATCTCGACGCCGCTATCGACGATCTTGGCGGGAGAGCGGATCTCTCCTGCTTTCCATCATAATTCGATTCACGGCGCGGTCGGATGTGGCTTTATCTTCATCGGGGCGTTTTACTGGGCCCTGCATCAATGGGAGATTGGCAGCTCAACGCGCACCAAGGCAGCTGTCTCAGCGATTGCCGTGATGGTGATTGGCCTGGCGATTCTCAACATTTACGGCGCCAAGTCCAAAGGCGTATGGTTGGCGCTACTGCCAGCTCTTGGCCTGATGGTGGCAGCGACACTTTTCTACCTCCGGCGAAAGACAGTGCTCGCCGCCGCCATGAGTGGCCTTTTGCTCCTGTCGTGGGGAATTTACGAGGTTCGCGACAACTTGGCGCACTTCGGAGCTGCAACGTTTAGTTCCGTTGTGGGGATCGTTGATCGATTGGATAGTGGTGTTTCCGTGCAACGCGTCCTGCAGGACGCGATCGCCTCCCCAGAGACACCAGGGTCTCTGGACGAGCGGCTGCAGCTGTGGGCCAATGCAATCGACGTCATCTCCGTCGCACCGGCCTTCGGCAACGGCAACACGTGGCTCACCATCTGGCAAACGACCCCTTATCGCGGTGTAACCTACACGCTGATGCACAACGGCTACCTCGAGATCCTCGTCCGGTATGGCTTCTCCGGTCTCGCAATATTGGCGCTGATCGTTGTGTCGGCCATCTATCGTGTTTATCGGGCTTCCTCGGCAGGCATCATCAGCAAGAGCGCCTTTGCTTGCTACCTGACGTTTGCGGTCTACTTCGCCTTCACTATCCTCAGCAATTCGAACAACCGGCTTGCCCTGGGCGAATCCTATGCCCTGCTGTTTGCGGCCACATGTTTTGCCTGTTCGATAAGACTGCGTTCAGGCTCCGTTGCCCAGAGCAGTGACGTTCCTTTGCACACTGCCGATTTGCCTAACGCAGTTCCCGTCCGCGTGCAGGGATAGGGGCAGATGCGGGCGGTTTCCGACAGGTACGTTCGAAGCATTCTCGATTTGCCACGGCCTGCGAAGCGTGTTTTGGCCCTGCTTGTCGATTCATGCCTTTGCATCTTGACCATCTGGCTCGCCTTTTGCTTTCGCTTGAATGATTGGGTGACGCTCACCGGGATGCAGCTTGCAACAATCCCTGTGTCACTCGTGATTGCCCTGCCGATCTTCATCACAATGGGTCTTTACCGGGCAATCTTCCGTTTCCTCGGTTGGTCGGCGTTCATCACGGTAATCAAGGCCATAACAATTTATGGCCTTGCATTCATGGCCATTTTTACCGCCATCAGCTTCCCGGGAATACCACGCACGATCGGCATCATGCAGCCGTTGTTGCTGCTGCTGGCGATCGGCCTGTCCCGCTTCATGGCGAGATATTTCCTGAGTGAGGCCTACAAGCGGATCCTGCGACAGAACACGCAGACGAACATGCTCATCTATGGTGCTGGATCCGGAGGCAGGCAGGTCGCTGGCGCGCTCAGCGGCAGTGCTGATTTCAAGGTTGTCGGCTATCTCGACGATGACAAGAGCTTGCATGGAAGCCTTATCGGCGGCGTTGTGGTTTACGATCCAGAGAAGATCGTGGAATTGAGCGCGCGGCTGAACGTGCGCACGATCCTCCTGGCGCTTCCGAAGATCGATCGGTCCCGCCGCAATGAAATCCTGGAGCAGCTTCGTGGAGCACGCGTTGCCGTTCGTACTGTCCCCGACCTGAACGCCCTCGCCGGCGGCCAGGCAGAGTTCACCGACCTGCAGGAACTGGATATTGAGGATCTGCTGGGCCGCACGCCGGTTCGGCCAGATCAAGCACTGCTGGAACGCAACATTCGCGGTCGGGTCGTGCTCGTGACAGGCGCTGCCGGATCAATCGGCAGCGAACTGTGCCGCGGACTGGCGCGGCTGAAGCCGGCGGCATTGCTGATCCTCGACCAGAACGAATATGGGCTTTATGCCTTAGAGAACGAACTGCTGGGTAGCAACACGGATACCGGGCTGCAGATCGTGCCCCTGCTTGCAAGCGTTTGCGACGAGCTTCGTATCCAGAAAATCATGGAGACCTGGCGGCCAAACACCGTCTATCACGCTGCAGCGTACAAACATGTGCCGCTGGTTGAAAAGAACCCCGTGGAAGGGGTCAAAACGAATGTCTTTGGCACTGCTGCGGTTGCGCGAGCGGCGATCAATACCGGCGCCGAAAGATTCATACTGATCAGCACAGACAAGGCGGTCAGGCCGACCAACGTCATGGGCGCTACCAAGCGACTGGCGGAAATGGCACTTCAGGGATTGGCGGCAGAGGGCGCCACAACCGTCCTCACCATGGTGCGGTTTGGCAACGTATTGGGATCATCCGGCTCGGTTGTCCCCTTGTTCCGCCAGCAAATTCGCCAAGGCGGCCCCATTACCCTGACGCATCCCGACATCATCCGCTTCTTCATGACGGTGCCGGAGGCAACGGAGCTCGTTATACAGGCAGGCTCCATGGCCAAGGGAGGCGACGTCTTCGTCCTCGACATGGGTGAACCCGTCAAGATCATCGACCTTGCCCGGCGTATGGTCGAGCTATCCGGCCTGACCCTCAAAGATGAGCGAAATCCGTCAGGCGACATCAGCATTGTCACGACTGGCCTGCGGCCAGGAGAGAAGCTTTACGAAGAATTGCTGATCGGTGACAATCCCGAGCCGACCGAACATCCCAAGATCATGCGCGCGCGGGAACGCTTTATCACCTGGGAGGCCCTGTCACCGAAACTTCAGCAACTGGGCTCCGCGGCCGACGGGGGCGATGTCGAGGAATTGCGCCGCATCCTGAGCGAGCTTGTACAGGACTATCGGCCATTTGACGGGGTGGTTGATCTCGTCTCCCTTCGCCAAGGCGTCGCCCAATGACAGCCAGCGTCAAAGGTTTGCCTTGCATACTGCCGTCGGCTCGGAGCTGAGAATGCTACTGGTTACCGGCGCAACCGGCTTTGTCGGTCAAAATCTCCAGCAGGCATTACGAACTCGCGATGTCGCCTATAGGGCCGCTGGCCGCTCTGCGCAGGCAGGAAGTGTCCCTGTCGGGGACATTGATGGCGCAACGGATTGGAAGGCCGCCTTGCCTGGCGTCGATGGCATCATCCATCTCGCAGCGACAAACCAGAACGTCATCGATGGATCAAGCTCAGGAACTGACGTTTTCCGAAGGGTGAACACCGATGGGACTATCAACCTTGCACAGCAGGCGGCCGCATCGGGGGTCAAAAGGCTCGTCTTTATCAGCACCATCAAGGTGAACGGAGAACGATCGACCAAGGGGCGTCCGTTCACGCCTCACGATTCACCGGATCCGACGACCGAATACGCGGCCTCGAAGCTTGAAGCCGAACAAGCACTGATTGCACTTTCCAAGACGTCTGGCATGGAGATCGTCATCATTCGCCCGCCGCTGGTCTATGGGCGAGGAGCAGTCGGAAGCTTCCGAGCTCTCACGAAGCTCCTTCGAAGCGGAATTCCACTGCCCGTGGCGTCGATCGACAATCGAAGATCCATGGTACACGTGGAAAATCTTACCGATCTCATCATAACCGCAGCATTTCATCGGGCCGCAGCCGGTCAAATATTGCTGGCAAGCGACGACGAGGCAATCTCGACCCCCGAGTTGTTGAGGCGGCTCGCGGCGGCGATGGATTGTTCGGCACGACTGGTTCCGTTTCCTCCGGTCATCCTGCATCTCCTCGGCCGGGCAACCGGCAAAGGAGATCTCGTAGGTCGCCTTACCGATTGGTTGGAGGTGGACATATCGCATACGCGCGCGCTATTGGACTGGACGCCGCCCCTTGATATGCGAACCGCCTTGAAGCGCTCATTTTGAGAGCTTTGGCGTTATTTTTGACATAGGAACTTGAATCACCCGATGCTCAACGGCTTTAACAGATCTCTGAAGCGACTATTTGATATCTGCGCCGCGGGCCTCGGACTTATCGTTCTTTCTCCGGCCCTCATTGTCCTCGTGCTCCTTGTGCGCAAATCGTCGCCTGGCGGCGCGCTTTTTCTTCAGGAGCGTGTGGGCAGGAGCGAGGTACCATTTGTCTGCATTAAATTCCGGACGATGGCGGCGGGCTCCCCCAACGTCGGCTCTCATGACGCTGCGTCCTCCTGGATCACGCCGCTTGGCCGGAAACTGCGGGCCTACAAGCTCGATGAATTACCGCAACTTATCAACGTCTTACGCGGTGACATGAGCTTCGTGGGTCCTCGCCCGTGTCTCCCATCGCAACATGACGTCATCGCCGCGCGACGCAAACGCCAGGTATTCTCCGTGCGACCCGGCATAACGGGACTGGCCCAGCTTCAGGGAATCGACATGTCGACGCCTGAGGCGCTCGCCGAAGCTGATGCCCGCTACATTCAAAAGGCCGGCTTTTGGCAGGACATCGTACTCGTGCTCAGCACTCTGGCCGGGCGAGGGACAGGAGACGCTGCCGCAAAATAGCTGCCAGCCAAATTCGTGCTTGGCGGCCAACCTGAAAACGTCCACGCACCGGACTTCGATGATCGCAGCTTTCGAAGCTGAGCCATCTGCGGTAGAAGAATAGGGAGTAGTGGAGGGGAGAATTGCCATGACTACGGGCAAAATGCAGCGACCCACCCCCAAGATAACCCGCGGTTCCTGTCATTGCGGAGCAGTACACTGGGAGTTTCGAGGCGCCATCCCGGATGCCACGATCTGTAACTGCACTGTTTGCCGGCGTTACGGCGTTTTGTGGGCCTATGAGTATGACGGCCAAGGAATTCACGTCGAAGACAAGACCAATGCACTGACCGCGTATATTCGTGGTTCGCGGACCCTTTCCTTCAACTTCTGTCGTCGCTGCGGCAATCTCGTTAGCTGGCGCGCCTTGAAGCCAAGCAACAACGGTCAGACAAGAGTTGCAGTCAACCTGCGCCTCGCGGAACCTGCAGACGTGTCCGATATTCGCCTGCAACGCTTTGACGGTCTTCATAGTTTCGAGGATCTGTCGCCAGACGCGCGTAAGGTGGCCGATGTTTGGTTCTAGGCCAGGGATCTGTCAGTCGCCAGGCAAAGTAAAGACCGCGCAGGGCTCCGCAATACCCCTCAAGGCATGCTTCCCCAGAGGAACCAAGGTCGCATCGACCTCCGCCGCGAGCGCGCCAGACAGCAATACGGTATGTCCGAGAGGCTTGCACAACCCCTCGAGGCGGCTGACGAGATTGACTGCCGGCCCGATCGCGGTGAAGTCCAGCCGGTCTGCAGCGCCAATATTGCCCCAAAGAATCTCCCCGAAGTGAAGTGCTACACCAAAGGGCAGTGACGGCAATCCTTGGCCTCTGCGGATGGTATCGAGATGGGTCATACCCGCGCGAGCAGAACCAACCGCACGCAATGACGCCTCGCATGCGCTCCCGGCAGTTCCCGTAACGGGGAAAATTGCCAGCACTCCATCCCCCATGAACTTCAGCACCTCACCGCCGAAGGCGTGGACTGCACCTGCAATTCGATCAAACCAGGCATCAAGCGTCATGATCATCACCGCCGGTTCCGTCGCTTCCGAGAGCGCCGTAAAGTCTCGCAAATCTGCACACAGCAGAGCGGCACTTATCGTTTCGCCCGAGCCGCGAGATAAAGCGCCGGCCTGCACCCGCAAAGCGCTCCGTCGGCCGAGATAGGCTTCGAGAAGTGCGGCCAACCCTGCCCTTGCCGCGAGCGCCGCCAAGGAAGGGGCGGCAAAGCGTGCCGCCAGGTGCAACTCCTCTATCTCGTCCGGGGTAAACGCTCGTGTCCCCGCCCATCCGAGCACCGGACCATCCGGCGCCGGGCCCACGATATTCTCATGAACTGGTCCAAGCCCGGCCAGCCATTCATGTCCTGCCTGATTGGGCAAGGTATCGACGAAGCTCAGCGCCTCAATGACGGCACCGGTTTCGGCCCGCCATAGCCATGTACGGCGGGCGATGATTGGGTGCGGCGCCACAAGTGTCAGGGCGCCGCCCGCCAGCGGCAACCCATCCACCAGCAGCCTGCGTCCCATTTCGGCCAGAAACCTCTCGGGATCAGGCGACGTGCCGGCTTCATCGACCAGCCATGCTAGGGAGGTGGGCAGATCCATGCCTGGATCATGCCATTCCGATTGAAAACTGTCACCGGCGCTTCTATCGCGTCAACGCGGAGCCGGAGAGGCCACTAGGTCCGACCGGCCCAGCGATCCGGACCCGGATCGCGCCCGGCCGCGCATTCCGCCAGTCTGCCGATATAATGCTCCCAGCCTTCCGCATGTCCGGCACACTGCTCGGCATTCGGCAGTCCGGTGTGGGTCAACCGCAACAGGGTTCCGTCCGGTTTCTCGATCAGGTCTATCTCCACCAGGCTCGACCCGGGCGGTACAATCTCGCTCCCGTCCCAGCCAAAGCTGTAGGCGAGCCGGTGGACAGGCACGACCTCCCGAAAGGAGCCGCGCGCGAAGCGAGCGCCGGTAACGTTGACGAGATAAAGACCACCTGGCTGCGGCTCGACTTGTGCCTCAGTTCCCATCCAGCGCAGGATCTTTTCGGGATCGGTGAGCAAGGCAAAGACCGCGGAAGGCGGCGCCGAAATGTGGGTCTCGCGGTGGACGACAAGGGGCTCCGGCATCAACTTCTCCTGTGGTTGCTGCGACCTGGTCCGTCGACGGCCAATCGGCAGCTTTCGCGAACTCTCACAGAAGGGACATAGGCGCAGGGGCTCAGCCAGCAAGTGCATCGGGCCAGTGGGAACGCTCCGGTCAGGTTAACCCGGGACCGAACACAGTTTCGCATGACAGTTGTGCGACGAAAATGGAACGGCAGTGGAAAGCGCTGTTACCGCACTGACACGGGCCACCATTAAAGAGGCTGCACCAAGCGTGCCCCAACAATCCGGCACGCTTCCGAACCGGAGAGCGGCCCCCCCTTGAAAATCATCCAGATCACCGACACCCATTTCAGCCCCGAGAAGCCGCATTTCAATGGCAACTGGGCGCCGCTTCTAAATTGGATCGAGGCAACCGGCGCTGACCTCATCGTCCATACCGGCGATCTCACGGTCGACGGCGCGGACAAGGAAAGCGACATCACCTTCTGCATGGATCTGATGCGTCAGACGTCGATCCCGATGCTTATCGTGCCGGGCAATCATGATGTCGGCCACATGCCGGGCTCGGATCAGCCAGTGAATGCCGAGCGCCTGCAGCGCTGGCGCACACTTGCCGGCGACGACCGCTGGATTGAGGACACGAATGACTGGCGCCTCGTCGGCCTCAACTCGCTGCTTCTCGGCCACGAGGACGATGAAGAGGAAGCTCAGTTCGAATGGCTGCAGAACGCTTTCGAAAAGCGCAATGGTCGCCGGTTGGCGCTGTTTGCCCATAAGCCGCTCTTCGTTGACGAACCCCATGAAGGCGACACCGGCTACTGGTCCGTCCGCCCGAGTCAGCGCAGACGGCTCTACGATCTCATCGCCGCCCACGACGTGCCGCTCTTTGCCAGCGGTCACCTCCACTGGGCCTGGCAGGGACGCTTCGAAGGCACCTCGCTTGTCTGGGGTCCGTCGGCTGCCTTCGTCATCGACAAAATGGAGCGTGCGATGCCGGGCCAGCGTCTCGTCGGCGCTGTCATCCATACGCTCGGCGACAACGTCATGAGTGAGATCGTCGCCGTGCCGGGCATGACCGCGCACGTGCTCGATGAAGTGGTGCACGAGGTCTATCCAAAGGCCGTCAAGAAGGAGGCGGCGGAGTGAGCGCCCTATCCCTTCGCGGCATTCATAAATCTTTTGGCGAAAACCCGATCCTGAAGGGCATCAGTCTGGACGCGAAGCCGGGCGAGTTCATCGCGCTTGTCGGCCCGTCCGGCTGCGGCAAGAGCACGCTGCTGCGCATCCTGGCCGGCCTCGAGACCGCCGATGGCGGCGAGATCGTGGTCGCAAACCGGGATATCACCCGCCTCAAGGCGGCCGAGCGCAACATTGCGATGGTCTTCCAATCCTACGCGCTTTATCCGCATCTGACGGCCGCCCAGAATATCGCCGTGCCGCTCGTCATGCGCAGGCTGACGCGCACTCAGCGCTTGCCTCTCATTGGGCCGTTGATGCCCGGCCAGCGCAAGGCGATCGCCAACATCAAGCGCGACGTGCGCAGCATGGCGGCTTCTCTGAAGATAGAGCACCTGCTCGAGCGCAAGCCAGGCCAGATGTCCGGCGGGCAGCGCCAGCGCGTCGCGCTTGGTCGTGCCATGGTGCGCCAACCGGCGATCTTCCTGATGGACGAGCCGCTTTCGAACCTTGACGCGAACCTGCGCGTGCATGCCCGTGGCGAGATCGTCGAACTGCACCGGCGCGCTGGCGTGCCGACCCTTTACGTCACCCACGATCAGGCCGAGGCGCTTTCGATGGCGGATCGGGTCGCCGTGATGATCGGTGGCGCACTCCTCCAGCTGTCGCCACCCCAGCTCATCTATGACGATCCGCAGCATATCGAGGTCGCAAAGTTTATCGGACAGCCTCGGATCAATCTTCTTCCCTCGCACATCGAGGAGGGTTCGACAGTGGCTCTCGGTGACGTTCGCAGTGTGCTTTCCAACCGCACGCTTCCGGCTGGCAGGGCTGTAACGCTTGGCGTACGCCCGGAATTCGTCCGCATCACGCGCGGCGGTGAAAGCGGCCTGCCGGCCCGGATCGAGCGTGTGGAATTCCTCGGTTCCGAGATCATCATCTATAGCCGTCTGGACGCGATCGGCGAAACGGTGATCGCCAAGATCCCACCCGTCGAAGGTGCCGGTCTTGCCGCCGGCATGCCGATCCGCCTGCACATTGCCGGCGAGCATATCCTTGTGTTCGGCGCCGATGGCGCACGCCTGCCGGCAGCACCTTTGACGACCAGCGTTGCGCGGGAGGCTGCGCATGGCTGACATTGCCGCCGCCTCAGGCGTCATCGGACGTGCGCCGTCCAGAACCACCGAGCGTAACGAAGCCAGGACGGCTTGGCTGCTGTCCCTGCCGGCGATCGTGCTCGTCTTCCTGTTCATCCTTCTGCCGGTTGCGGCAGTGATCTGGCTTGGCTTCACCGATTTCGAACTCGGCTATGCCGGCTTCAAGTTCGTCGGTTTTAAGAATTATGCCGAGCTCTTGACCGATCGCACTTTCAAGCGCTCGCTCTGGAACACGTCGGTCTATACGGCGATCGTCACACCGATCTCGATCTTCATGGCGCTTGGCCTTGCCATGCTGATCGAGGCCGAGGGTATCGGCCGCTCCTTCTTCAGGACTGCCTATTTCCTGCCCGTCGCCTCGCTCCTCGTCGCCATGGCGACCGTCTGGCAATACCTCTTTCACCCGACCATCGGGCCGATCAACGCGATGCTATCGCAAATCGGCATCCAGGGGCCGAATTGGCTCGGCGCCTCGAGCACCGTGCTCTACGGGCTGTCGATCATCGGCATCTGGCAATCGGTGGGCTTTAACCTGGTGCTCTTCCTGGCTGGCCTTACTGCCATCCCCCGCGAACTCTATGCTGCGGCCGAAGTCGACGGGGCCCGTTCCGGGTGGGATCGCTTCCGCCTCGTCACATGGCCAATGCTCGGACCGACGACACTCTTCGTGACGACGATCAGCATCATCAACTCCGTGAAAGTCTTCGAAACGGTCAAGACGCTGACCGAGGGCGGACCGAACAAAGCCTCTGAAGTGCTCCTTTTCACGATCTACCAGGAAGGCTTCGTCTATCTGCGGGTCGGCTATGCCTCGGCCATGACCGTCGTCTTCCTCGCCATTCTGGTCGTCCTGATGTTCCTGCAATACCGCATCCAGGACCGACAGGTGCACTACTCATGAACGCAACCACCTTCCCCGTCGCTCGCATCATCCGTTTGTCGATCCTGAGCCTCGGCGCTCTCGTTTTCCTCGCCCCGTACATCTTCATGATTTCGACGGCCGGCAAAGCACAGAGCGACATCTTCACATCATCGCTGTCCCTCGTCCCGCAGCAATGGTTCTACGTCCAGAACTTCACCAAGGCCTTGTTGCGCGTCTCGATGGGCAACCTGCTTTTCAACGGCGTCGTGGTCTGCGTACTGATCCTTGTCATCCAGGTGGCGATCGCAATCCCCTGTGCCTATGCGATGGCGAAGCTCAAATTCCGGGCGGCCCGTGCCATGATGATGCTCGTCATGCTCGGCCTGCTGGTCCCGATCCACGCGACCGCGCTGCCGCTCTATGTCGCCTTCGACAAGGTCGGAGGTCTGAACAGCTACTTCGCGCTGGTCGCACCCTTCACGATCTCGGTCTTCGGCATTTTCCTGTTCCTGCAATTCTTCCGTTCCATGCCGGACGACCTGATCCACGCAGCACGTCTCGACGGCATGACGGAGGCAGGCATCATCGTGCGCGTTGTCGTGCCGAACGCCTGGCCGGCGATCACTGCCTTCGCGATCTTCTCTGTCGTCGCGCATTGGAACGACCTCTACTGGCCGTTGATCGTCATCTCGAACCAGGCCTATGCGACGCCACCCCTCGGCCTTCTCTACTTCCGTGCAGCGGAGGCCGGAGACGACTACGGCGCGCTGATGGCCGCCACTCTCATCATCACCTTCCCCCTCGTCGCCGCCTTCCTGCTGGCACAGAAACGCTTCGTCGAGGGCATCACCATGACCGGTCTCAAGGGCTGACCGGTCTTAAACCAGGAGCCATGCGATGAAGCATTTCACACAGATTCTAGCCGCCGCGGCGGTCGCCATGACGGTGTCGCTTCCGGCCCGTGCCGAGACGACATTGACCGTGCATTATCCGATGCCGGGTTTCTTCAAGGACGTGATGGACACGATCTCGAAGAAGTTCATGGAGGAAAATCCTGACATCAAGATCCAGTTCGCAAACCCGTCCGCGACCTACGAGGAAGGCATCCAGACGATCATGCGTCAGGCCGGCACGCCCGAGATGCCGGACCTGACCTTCATCGGTCTGAACCGCCTGCGCATGGCCAACGAGCGCGACCTCCCGGTCGACCTGGGCCCGCTGATCGCCAAGGACAAGAGCATGGCGGAACAGGGCTTCTCGGACAACATCCTGAAGCTCGCACAGGTGAACGGCAAGCAAGTCGGCCTCGCCTTCGCGACGTCGAACCCGATCATGTATTACAATGCCGACCTGGTGAAGGCTGCCGGCGGCAACCCCGACAATCCGCCGAAGACCTGGGACGAAGTCATCGAACTCGGCGCCAAGATCAAGGCGCTGGGCAACGGCGTCGATTCCATCGACTTCCGCTGGCAGGGCGACGACTGGATGTTCTCCGCGCTGCTGTTCGGTGCCGGCGGCAAGATGCTAGGCGAAGACGAAAGCAGCGTGGCCTTCAACGGCCCGGAAGGCCAGAAGGCGATGACCATCGTCGAGCGCATGGTCAAGGAAGCTGGCATGCCGGTCTTCACCAAGGCCGCTGGCGAACAGGCTTTCGTTGCCGGCAAGGTCGGTTTTGCCTTCCAGACAACCGGCGCGTTGCGCAACACGATCAAGAATGTCGGCGGCAAGTTCGACCTGCGCACCGCCGAAATCCCGCTGCTCGATCCGGTCAACGGTAAGCTGCCGACCGGCGGCAACGCGGTTGTCATCCTGACGCGTGAGGCCACCAAACAGGATGCAGCCTGGAAGTTTGCCAAGTTTGCCGCCGGGCCGTATGGCGCCTCGGTCGTCGTACCCGGCACCGGCTACGTGCCGAACAACGAGCTGGCCGCGAAGTCTCCGGAATATCTCGGCGACTTCTATCAGCAGAACCCGCTCTTCCAGGCCGGCCTGAAGCAGATGCCGCGCATGATCCCTTGGTACGCCTTCCCAGGTGCAAATGGCGTTCGCGTCACGCAGACGATCGTCGACAACACCTCGCGTGTCGTCGACCAGTCCGCAACCCCGCACGAAGCGCTGGACGACGCTGCTGATGAAGTAAGGCGTCTGCTGCCACGCAGTTGATCGCCAAGCTGGTGAAGATGGCCACCGCTTCAAAGGAGGCGGTGGTTTGCTTCTTTCAGATCGCGCGAACCGTACCACCCCGCCGCAGGCAATAGGCGATATAAAAATGCCGCGCGGGTGCAGCGTTCTCGGCCATATCCAGGAGCAACGATGCCGCAGTTCTCCCCATACTGGCATCCGGCATTTCCATCGTCGTCAGCGGTGGATCCATCATCTGACCGATCGCAATGCCGTCGAAGCCGACCACCGACATGTCGCGCGGCACGCAAAGTCCCTCGCGGCGCAAAGCTCCGATGACCGCAAAAGCCAGGAGATCGTTGGAGGCAATGATCGCCGTGGGCGAAAACCGGGTCACCGCGCCGCTCAAATCAAGCTGGTCGTAACCACCAACAAAGGGAATCTGCACCGGATCCAACGCTTCGATACCGTCCTCCAGCATGGCCTGCTGGTAGCCCTCATGCCGCAGGCGCGCGCGATCGGATGCGGAGAAGGTCCCAGAAACAAACAGGATTGCTTTATGGCCGAGTGCTGTCAGCATTTTTGCTGCTTCGTATCCCGCCCTGAAGTTGTCGACGGTGACGGCTGCGGGAAATATCTCGGTTGGACGGTTGCCAAGCAGCACGGTCGGCGGCATCGACGAGGGCAGGTTCTGGGTGTTCGAAGGATCACATAAGGTCAGGATCAGGCCGGTGGGTCGATCATTCAACAATGCCTGTATCGCGGCAGCCTCCCGTGCCGGTTCATAATGTGATTGTGCAATCAGCACTCCGTGACCGGCCACCAGCATCCTGTCCTCGATACCGGATAGGGAGGAAGAGAAGACCGGGTTGGTGATGCTCGGGATGAGAACCCCAATAACAGGGCGTCTGCCGCCCTTGCCAATGGCAGGTGTTGATCGATAGCCAAGCTCGGCCGCGGCACGCCGAACGCGCCGGCTCATCGTGTCGCTCACGGAACCCTTGAGGCTAAGGGCTCGGCTTGCCGTAGCAAGCGAGCAACCCGCTCTGGCCGCCACTTGCTGCAACGTCGTCATGCTCGTTTTCCCCATCACTAAGCCGGCCTGAATGCTCGAGGCTATTTCGGCTTTTGCGATGAAGGTTTTATGTCGGTCGAAACGATCACATAGTCGAACGAGAGAAATTCAGCCAATGACCGCGGTAAAAAACGCTTGCACGCACGCAGTCGAAGACCGCGCACTCGACGAGGTCTTCGGTTGGGCGATGGGAGTGGACGGATGGGTCGGCTTGTGGCGTACTCTTCGAAGGGATTGTGAGGAGCTCGAGGATGAACTCAGAAGTGGCCTTGTCGCAACGCCCTAGGTTGGAACGCGCCCGCCGGGAATGGCTGCTTGCAGCCAGCATCACGACGAGCGTTGTGTTCTTCCTTTTCAGCGACGTCATCTTTGGATTGCTTCCGAATCCTCTATGGCTGGCGGTCATCTTCACTTGGCTTTTTTCAGTTGTGCTTGGTTCTGTGTTGTCAGTCGTGCGGCATGCCGATCGCCTCGCGGAGCGACTGGGAGAACCTTATGGGACGCTTATTCTGACGCTTGCAATCACGTCGATCGAGGTGATGGCCATTACGGCGGTCATGCTACATGGCGAGAACAATCCAACGCTGGTGCGCGACACTCTTTTTGCGGTCGTGATGATCATCCTCAATGGCATGGTCGGCCTGTCCCTGCTGATCGGTGGCTGGCGACGGCATGAGCAGCACCACAATCTGCAGGGCGCCAACGCCTATCTGGGCGTCATCGTGCCTCTGGCAACCCTCAGCATGATCATGCCGAATTTTACGCATCCGACAAACGGACCGCCCTATTCCGCCGTCCAGCAAACGGTTCTCGCCTTGATATCCGTTGGGCTCTACGGCGTGTTCCTGACCCTGCAGACTGGTCGCCACAGAGGATTCTTCATCGATGACACCAGTGAGGTGGCGCAAGGGCACATCAGAACCACAGAAGAACCTCTGTGGCTTCCCGTTATTCTGCTGGTTGCCTACATGGCTCTCGTCGTTTTCCTGGTCGAGCAGTTGGCAGCGCCAGTCGACTACTTCATCGAGACACTTCGTGCTCCGGCGGCGCTCGGCGGCGTCATCATGGCTGTCCTTGTCGCGACACCGGAGGCGATCAGCGCCGTGCGGGCTTCGGTCGCCAATCATCTGCAGCGGTCGGTCAACATCTTCCTAGGATCGGTTCTATCCACGATCGGATTGACAGTACCCGCGATGCTGGTCATCAGCCACCTCACGGGGCATCCCGTCGTGCTCGGCCTGGAGCGCACTGACACCGTGATGCTCGTTCTGACACTGGCTCTCAGCATCATTACCTTTGCAAGCGGTCGCACGCACCTGATGCAAGGCGCCGTCCACCTCGTTCTCTTCGTGGCTTATTTCCTGCTGATATTCGAAGTTTAGGGAGCCGATCGCTGATCACGAATTGGCGAGGCCCGCGGCACATCGACATTGCCCCGCCTTCGCGATCAATGCTGATCGCGCATCAAGGCTGAACCATCATTTGGGCGGTGAGTACGGTCAGGTCAAAAAACCCACCGCCGCGGTGACCGGATTACGTCTGGTCTAAGCGTGGGCGTGCGGATGATGAACGTCCCAGACCGCCCACAGCGACACGGCAGCAACAAGCACACCGAGTACGACAACCGTCCACGTCGCACTAGCAGTGGCCGCAAAACCGAGCAGCCAAGGCGACGCGATCAGCCAGAGGCCGAGCACGAGATTTGCCCATTCCTCCCATTCGGAGAATACCGACAGTGCTGCTGTGGCCAGCGCACCAAGCATAACGGCAACGATCCAGGCGTTCCAGCTCGGCATTGCTTCAGCCGCGAACCCCATGATCCAAGGCGAGACGAACAAGCAAACCGCCAGAACCACGTTAGCCCAATCCTGCCTTTTCCTTCCTTCCATCAGAGTGAGTGCCATGATGACCTCCCAATATGAAGCTACTAGGCGTCGCGTGAACTTCACGCTTAAGTATATGAATTGGTGAGCTGTAAGACTTAAATCAAGACACGATCCAATAATACTTAAGGCCCCACGCCTGCAATCACTGCCACGCAAAGTATTGTATCAAGTTGGCAGCACCTCCATTCCGCATTGGTTGCAATTTGTCACCAAATCACAACCACAGGGCGTTTGTCCGCTGGCAAAAAAACCAGCGTAACGGTGCATGTTGAGCAGCCTGAGATATCAGAACACGGCCGAGCTGGAATGCAAACCGATCAGCCGTTTGCTGCGCGCTTAGCGTCGCGAGCGTCGCCAAGCGAAAGAGCCTGCCGCTTTGCCAGCTCAATCATCTTTTCGCGTGCCGGCAGCGGCGTCAAATTGTGGTCTGCGGCAGAAAACAGATGCAGTTGCACGTTCGGATAGGCGGACAATTTCTCGCCCGCGTCGCCAAAGTTGACCCGGAACATCTCTTGCCCTTCGTCACCTTCCGTATAGATGATCGAAAGCGGCGTGCCACGGCTGGCCAGCGCATGAAAATCGCGATGCACCTGCCTTGTGAGCTGTGTGAGCGGCTTGGCAGGCGCAAAGACGGGAGACAGGCTGCCAGCCATCCGGTCGACGAGACGCATGGAGATATTCTTTGTCACCGCCCCAAGGTCCACGTCGCCGGCCCACAGGCGGCGAACAGTTTCAAGATCCAGGGCATTCCTGAGATAGGCTTTCAGGGTCTTTGGCAAGCCTTTGAAACGCCAGCGGAAAGCTACCGGGTTGACGATCAAGCAGGCGTCCCAGCGCGGATCGTCAACTGTGCTTCTGAAGGCAACGTACGCGCCACTGCAGCGTCCGATAAGAATAGTGCGCTGGCTCCTGCCGAGACCATCAATATAGTCTCGAGCGATTCCGACATCAGCAATTTGGGCCTCGTCATAGAGGACCTGCTTGCGACGCGCCACTACCGGAGGGCTATCCCCGACGCCAGCGCTATCGAAGCGCAAGGACGCCACGCCAACCTTGGCGAGCGCGCGTGCAAGCTCGACAGAGGAGCGAGCCCAACCGGCGGTATGATCGTAGGCAGTCGTCACGATAACCGCGGTCACGCCGGAGGATTTATCAGTCGGCTCGCACAAGATACCATACAGGCGATCGGCCGGACCGAAACGAACGGAGGTTTCTCGGATCGCATCCACCCGGACCGATGCAGTCGCCCCGGGTTTCTTCGCCGGCAACGCGCTGCGGCCCCGATATTGCGGTAGCGCCTGCAGCCAGTCGATCAGCTCATCGATGAGTGCGTCGGGAATGTCCTGGTTCAGAGGGTTGGACACGAGCGCATCATATCCCGCAAATGGTATCGCGCGCAGCTGGCAGCCAGCGGCCTCCAGCCTGTCGCGAAACGTCGTGTCGCCTTCTAAGCCCGGGCGCTCGGCGATGAAAACAGGTGGCTGGTTGGCGATTTGGAGACCGTTGAGGTCGATTGCCTTGACATCCTCTGCAACAGCGCGTGGCATGCGCAATCCAGCGATTGATCCAGGTGCGCTATCACGCAGCTCCGGCTTTATGCCGAGACCATCGTCGATGAGCCTCGAAAACAACGAAAGCTCGCGCAGATAGACACGCCCTTTCAGCACCGGCGCAAGAAGAGCGATCGCGGCAAGCGAGGGCTCGCAATGAGCACGCATGAGGGCAAGACTTGCCCCAATACCCTGGCCGACAAAAATCACGTTCCGGGCGCCCGAAAGCATCTTAAGCTCGTCAGCGGCCTTGCCGATCACCTCGGACCATGCCGACAAGCCACGTTCGGCCGAGGTGTCGTCGAGTGAGTTCACTGTTCCTGGATAATCGAAGCGTAGGCTTGCAACGCCGATTTTGGCGAACCGTTCGGCCAGGATGCGATAGAAACGGCGCGTGCACATTTCCTCGATCCCCCAGGGGTTGAGGAGAAGCACCGCAACATCGCTCTTCGGTACGTCACTATCGGCTGCCGTGAACAAACCAATATGCAACCCGAAGGCTGTTGGTTGCGAGGCGGAATGCTCCTTCCCGTCTTCCGAGTTCATAGCAGTCTGTTTCACCGTCAACTTCCCTTGCAAACGTTCTGATCAAGTGCCCGTCGAACGTATTCCTTACCGATATACTTGAGGCGTTAAGAATTGGCAGAAGCCATAGTGGTGTTGTCTTGGCTCTTGGTCGGTGCCTGATCACAAGAACGTGTCTCCCGATCAGGCTGGCCGCAGCCGTCGGGTTAGCGCCAGGCGAACGCCGGCCAGATTGAGCGCAAAAGCAGCCGCTGCGTAGGTGATGATACCCGTAACGATCGGCATAGTCAGGTCGAAGACAGCATTACCGGTCGGATGCCGACCCACGATGAAGGTCGGCACCGCCATTATGGCAGTTGCAAGGCTGACCTTGACGATCGGGCGAAGTTCGAGCGGCAAGCGATGGGCGCGGCAAGACAGGAAGTAGCCCGCGATCACGCCACCAATTTCGGCAATCAGCACCGCCCAGGCCGCTCCGGCCAGCTGGAACCGTGGTACGAGGACAAACATGCCGATGATGTTGATCGCCAGAATGATCATACCCTGCGCGCCCATCAGGCTCGGCTTCTTCGCCAGCTGAAAGCTCACATGCACGAACTGATAGGAGATGGAGCGAAACAGCCAGGCAAAGACCAGGATCGGGATCAGGGTTGCAGCGGCGTCGCGAAACTCGGCGCCAAGGATCAGGCTTGCAAAGCCTGGCGCTACCAATGCCAGGCCGACGACCATCGGCATGAGCACGCTCAAGAGCACCTCAGCCGTTTCCATCAGATGCCGGTTGGTGGCCTTCTGGCCATCCTGCGCCAGCAGACGGATCGCCACTGGAATTGTTGCGGATCCGATCGCAACACCCGGAAACAGGATAATCTGCCGGACGAGATCTGCAGCCGCACCATAGACGCCCGCAGCGGTCTCCCCGATATAGGTTACGATAATCATGCGGTCGAGAACCGTGTGCAGCACGAAGATGAAGGACGAGGCCGTCATCGGCAGACCAAAGCGCAGCATTTCCTTCAGCAATCCGGTATCGAACGGATGGCGCGGCCGGCGCCACACATCAGGCGCATAGATCAACAGGGTCACGAGATAGGAGCAGGCGACGCTCACGAGCAGGCCCTGCCCGCCCATGCCGAACCCCATCACGAGGCCGGCCGAGAAGATGAGCGTCAGCACGGCACGCAGGATGACCGACCACATGTAGGTGCCGGTCTGCTGGCGTGAGCGGAATACCTCCTGCACGAACTCGAACAGCCCGACCATGAAGGCAACGAACACGGCAGGCACGACATAGGTCGAGGAGTCTGCGGCGATCAGCCACGTCGCGAGAATAACGAGCGGGCTGAGCAGCATCAGTCCCGCATAGGCGCACAGCGCGGTGGTGCGGACATCCTTCGATCCACCTTCGGAATCGAAACGCAGCACCGAGAATTTTATCCATCCGAACAGTAGGGTCGATATGACGCCGGCGACACCGGTGCCGACGACATAGATGCCGTATTCGTGCGGGCTCAATATGCGGGTGAAGAGCACGACCGAGACGAACCCGAACAGGGCCGATACGGCGTTGGCAATCATGTATGTCGAGATCTGGCGAAACATCATTCGGCAGCACCCGTGAATTCGTCGATCACCTTCATCAGCGCCTTTGGTCGGCACCCGGCATCGAGCGGCAGCGGACGGTTGGGCTTGCCGTCGTCGCGCTTGAACCACATTGGCACCCAGGTATAACGATCAGTGATGCCCCAGGTCAGAATTGCACCCGGCCGCGCCACGTCAGAGATCGCTTTGAGGAAATCACGCGCTCGCGCCGCGACGATCTGGTCCCGGTCATATTCCCGGGCGGGCAGCTTGTTGTCGATCACGTCGAGTTCGGTCACCAGCACCTCGAGCTGCATTCCCTTCACTTCCTCGACGAATTTCGACAGCCCCTCCTGGTCGATTTCGATGTCGCCCGGAAGATGTCCCTGAATGCCAACAGCATGGAGCGGCACGTCGCGATCCTTCAGATCGCGCAGGAGGTCGAGCAAAGCCTGGCGCCGGTCGCGGCATTGGCGTGTCGGATTCTCAATATTGTAGTCATTGATGACGAGCTGCGCGGAGGGGTCGACGTCAGCGGCAGTGCGCAGGGCAAGCTCGATGTAGCGCTTGCCGAGCAGCTCCTGCCAGATCGAGTCACGGATCGTCGCACCGCTCTTTGGACGTTCGGCGATTGCCTCGTTGACGACATCCCAGCTTGGAATCCGCCCCCGGTAGCGTCCGACGACCGTGGTGATATGACGGACGAGTTCGCGCTCAGCTTCCGCCGCGCTCGCGATGGTCTGTGTCCATTCCGGCATGGCGCCGTACCAGGCAAGTGTGTGACCACGCATCTGCATACCGTTCTGATCGGCGAAGTCGATCAGACGGTCAGGCTGATCGAAGACGAACTGGTCCTGACTCGGACGCAAGTCGAACCATTTCAATCCACCCTCGCCAACGACAAGCTGGCAATGGTCGACGATTGCCGCCTTGTAGTCGAATTCTGTGTCAAGGAGATCGGTGCGCACCGCCGCGCCGTAAGGAATGCCCCTTTTTTCATAGGCTGCCTTGGCAGTTGGGTTGCTTCCGACAAAGGGGTCGAGTGCGCCGGAGGATGCCAGTCCGGCACCCAATGCGCCGAGAACGAAGTCCCGCCTGCGCATGAATGGATATCCCTAGATTGCGTATAAATGAACCAGAATTCGACCGCGCACGCGGACAAGACCTTCATTCTCTCCTGTTTAGTCGAGACTTGCTTCGCGCGCACGCGACAATTGAAATCGCTATTAATGGATACTTAAGGAAAATCAGGTCTCTTAACCATAAGTCTGCGCCTTCGCGCCGTGTCAATCAGAACCGCCGCCATGTATGAAGCTGCCTCCCGACATCAGACTCCGGTCATCAGTACGCGTGGCTGGACGAGGAACCGGGAGCAGCAGGATGATGTTGCCACGCAGCCGCGGCCGGTACTCAACATTGCCGAGCCCCCTCTTCGGAAAGCCAGCTCTTCCGTCTTCGAGGAGCTCTTTCAGTTCGACCTGACGCGCATCTTCGATTGGTTACGCTCGGGTCTTGTCTGGATCGTTGCCCTTACCATCCTCGGCATGGTCGCCGGCTATGCGGTGGTGTTTGTGGTCAAGCCGCGCTTTGCCGCCGGAATCGACCTCCTCGTCGATCCGTCAAACCTGCGGGTGGTCGCTGACGACATCTTCTCCGAAAGCATGCAGAGAGATACGCAGCTGCTCGATGTCGAGAGCAAATTGCGGGTCCTGACGTCGGGTAACGTGCTAAGCCGCGTGATCGACGACCTGAAGCTCACCGCCGATGCCGAGTTCGTTTCGCCGACCTCGAAGGATCCCGCCGGTGACGCGCTTCGCACACTAGCAAAGCGCGTCACCGCCCGCCGAGACGAGCGCTCGTTCATCGTCAACGTCGCCGTGTGGACGCAGAGCCCGACCAAATCCGTCACCATCGCCAATGCCATCGCGACCGGCTTCCAGGAAGAACTCGCCAAGGCGGAATCGGAAGGAGCCGGGCGGGCGGCGAGCTCGCTGTTTGCGCGCCTCGGGGATCTGAAGGCAGAGGTTGCCAAGGCCGAGGCCGCCGTTGAGGCATTCAAGCGCGAACAGGGGCTGCAGTCGAGTTCGGGGGAGCTCGTCAGCACGCTCATGTCAAACCAGACGAACACGCAGCTGATCGACGCCAAGGCGCGCGTCATACAGGCGCAGTCACGTTATAACGAGCTCGTTTCGACCAATCCGAAGAACCGCCTGAATGCTTCCGCGCTGCAATCGGAAACGATGACCATGCTGCGCACGCAATATTCGACGCTGCGACAACGCGTAACGTCTCAATCCGCCGTCCTCGGACCACGGCATCCAATGATCCTGTCGCTGCAGCCCCAACTCAAAGCGCTGGAAGGCCAGATCGACGCCGAGACGGCACGCATTGTGCAAGCGGCCAAAGCCGAGTTCGATCAAGCAAGGTCGGCGCTTGATGCCTTGAACTCTGAAGCCAACCAGATGAAATCCTCGGTCTTCCAGGATACCGCCGCGCAGATCCATCTTCGCGAACTGGAACGCGAGGCACGCGCCAAGGCGACAGTGTACGAAGCCTTCATGGCAAGGGCGGGAGAAGCCGCCGAACGCCAGCAGATCGACACGACCAATGTGCGGATCGTTTCGCAGGCAGTCGTCCCGACGGCCCGCAGCTTCCCCCCACGTGGCTATATGCTCGCCGGTGCCGGCGCCGTTGTCGGCCTCGGGCTCGGCCTTGCGATCGCAGTCCTGTCCGGGCTTTGGCGCGAATATCGTCGGCTGAGCGCAGCACAGGGCAAAGCGGATGGCTGACATAGCCAAGACTGCCAAAGTAGAGAAAAGCGCTACCTTGGCAGCCTTTCTCTTCCTGGCTATCTTCAGTTACTTCTGGGTCGGATTGAATGCGTTTCCAGATCCGAACGCCGCCAGCCTTTCCACACCCTACGGCGGTACATCAAACGTCCTCAATCAGTTGATCGTCATCGCCATGTCGGCCGTGGTGCTTGTGACGGTGCTGCAGAACCCGGCGCGTCACTTGCTGCTCCGCCCCTATGGCCTGCTGATCTGCCTGCTCGTTTGGCTGCTCTTGACCGGCCTCTTTGCCGGTGATCCGAGCGCCGCCTTTCGGCGCATCGTTTTTGCGATTCTCGTCTGCCTGTGCGCGAATGCGGTGCTGCTCATTCCCAGAGATGGTGAGCAGTTTGCAAAGCTCATGTGCATCGGCCTGACTTTCACGGTCGGCCTCTCCTATTTTGGCGTCATCGCGATGCCGCACCTTGCCATCCATCAAGCGACAGATGCGCTGGAGCAGTCACTTGCGGGCGACTGGCGCGGTCATTTTGGTCACAAGAACGTTGCCGCCGCCGCAATGGTCTATGCCGTCTTCTTCGGTTTTTACATCGCAAGAGCGGGACACGCCCGGCTCGGTCTCATGATTGCGTTGTCCGCCGGCTTCTTTGTTCTTCATGCAGGTGGGAAGACCTCGGCTGCGATGCTTCCGGCAATCCTGCTGCTTGCCTGGATTTTTGAGCGCTGGATCAGGCTCGGAATACTGATGCTGGTCGGCGGCCTCGCGGGTTTGAACGCGATATTGCTGACCGCGGCAATCTCCCCGAGTTTCAGCAGCCTGCTTGCCTCAGCCGGGATCGATCCGACCTTCACCGACCGCGGCTCCATCTGGCGCCTTGCACTCTCGGCGATCGCCGAGCGACCGATCATCGGCTATGGCTTCCAGTCGTTCTGGCAGACCGATGCCTTGTTCAACAGCGGCCAGGCCATGACCACATGGGCAGTGACCGCCGCCAATTCCCATAACGGCTATGTCGAGCAGTTGATCAATGGTGGCATCCCGGCGCTGGCAATGGTCGTCATCTGGCTGGTGATCCTGCCCATCGGCTATGCCCGCCGAGCACTCGCCGGCCACAACGACATCGCATTGACGCGCCTGTTTCTGCGGATCTGGCTCTTTTCGCTGTTTCTCGCCTGCCTCGAAAGCCCGTTCTTCGGCAACAGTGGACCGATCTGGTTCACGATGCTGATCGCCGTCTTTGGCCTGAGATTGCAAGCCAATGCCGGCCTCGTAGTTAACGCGCCGGCCTCCCTGGGGTCGCCGGCAAGTCAGAGTATATAGCTAGCCAGGCTAGCTAGATTGGAGCATTCGGATGGAATGGCAGCTGCAGGACGCCAAGAACCAATTCTCGAAGGCAGAAGGCACGCCACGAAGGGCCACAGATTGTCACGCTGCCCGGCGAGCGCACGGCCGTGGTGCTATCCGCCCAGGACCATGACGCTTTGCGCGCCGGCCGGCCGACGTTGATCGACGATCTACTCGGTGGTCCGGCTTGGGACGATGAGCTCGCCGATGGGGTCGAAGCCCGCGCCAAGATCCGCGGCGTCGCCTTCTGATGTATTTGGTTGACACCAACATTGTCTCGCAGGCACCCCGCAAGCGATGTCCTGGCTGCGCTCGGTCGACCCGCTCAGCATCCATCTGAATGCGCTGACCCTCGGCGAAATCATGCGCGGCATTGCGCTGAAACAGAAGTCGGATCCCAACGCCGCCGCTTTATCTCACCGAATGGCTGCGCAAGCTGCGCCACGACCATGGCGACCGCATCCTGCCGGTGACCGACCAGATCGCCGTCGAATGGGGCCGCATCGCCACGATCCGACCGCGTGGTGACGTCGACGGGTTGATCGCCGCGACCGCGATCGTCCACGACCTGATCCTGATCACACGCAACGTCAAGGACTTCGAAGACACGGACGCATCTGTGATCAATCCGTGGGAGACACCGGCGTGAGCAGTTCAGTCTCGGGCTCCGATTGGATGACGCATTCTTCTGGGGTGGCATAAGGCATTCAGCGCCATCTATCGCAATCTGCTAAAGGATGTGCAGCTTTCAAGAGAACGCTTTGTGCTCTATTCGCATTGGCACAAGTCTCTCTGCGAAGAACAAATTATCGCCCAAGGCGGCGAGGCATATCTGCCGCAATAAGCGACAACCGTTGACCTGCAACAGAGTCCCGAAACCGAGCCCTCCCTGGCACTGAAGGCGAGCATCGGTCCCACGCGCATGATCGACGCAATGGCCCTTGGAAAGGCACGTTAACCTCATCCTCAGCCGTCAATTGTAGAATGCTCGCCAGCCATTTACAGCTTCACTGCCGATCGTCGGCGAAGTTGCCCTGCACGGTAACGGCAACAATCTTCTGTGCCGATTGAGGTTTGGACGATGCAAGAAAGCAAAGGATCTATTGAGGTCGTCGTCTGCATCCCGACGTTCCGTCGGCCGGCATGGCTTGCACGCACGCTGACATCCTTGGCCGATCAGGTCACCGATTTCCCCTTTGCTATCGTCGTTGTCGATAACGACGCAGCCAACCCGACCGGCGCATGCTATGCCCGCGAATTTCTCGCCAAGGCAGATCGGCCATTCCTGGTTCTGACGGAAGAGCGACAGGGCAATTGCTACGCCATCAACCGTGCATTCGCCGAGGCAATGGCGGCGTTTCCGGAGGCCGAATTTCTCCTCATGATTGATGACGACGAAATGGCCCTGCCCGGCTGGCTTGCCGCGATCGTCGGTACGGCCAAACGCGAGAGCGCCGACATCGTCGGAGGACCTGTGGTCCGAGAGTTCGAAGTACCGGTGTCCGACGCTGTCACCCAGCATCTACTCTTCGGCTCGATAGAGGGCTCGACACGGGCAATCGATCAGATCCACGGCTCCGGCAACTGCCTGATCCGCCGGCGGGTATTTGCCGGTCTTGCATCGCCGCTCTTCGATGTCCGCTTCAATTTTCTCGGCGGCGGCGATATGGAATTCTTCACCAGATGCCGCAAAGCCGGCTTCAAGACCTGGTGGTGCGCAGAGGCAGTAATCCGCGAATTCGTACCGGAGGAGCGCGTATCAGCCCGCTTCCTGATGACGCGCTCGCTACGTACCGGGAGCATCAACTATGTCATCGATCGGATCCACAGCACATCGGCGACACGTGTTCTCGCAAAGAACGCTCTCAGTCTGGGCGCCGGTTGCCTGCGATCGATAGCGTTGTTCCTGCAAACCCGGCGGCTGCTGCCGGCAAGCCATCCGCTGCTGGTGTCGCTCGGCCGTACATTGGCGAGCCTCGGGTTCCTGCCGACCCCTTATCGGGCCAACAACTAGATTGCGTTAGCCAAGAGCAACCTCGCGGATCACCTCGATTGGCGTGCGCGTATGCGACTGAATGGCAATCGTCGTCTGACCGGGCTTCAACCCATTCATGAATGCCTCCAACCCGGCCGCGTCGAGAGCCGGCCCCTCCCAGTAGGTCAGGCACGGGCTTTGCGCGACACGTTCGTGCCGCTCGGCAAGTTCAGAGTCATTGGTCACCGCGACGCCATAAATCAGGTACTCTGAAAAATGCCTCATGCGGGCAAGCGCGTGCCACCAGGCAAGGCCGCTTGCGCCTTCGATGCGCTTCACGACGGTCGCTACCGTCCGCCGCTCCCACAGCACCATCTGGCTGATGAAATCATCACCCGGCAGCGCCGGCGCGTTCAGGCCAAGGAGCCGATGGGCATTTTGCCACCAGCGAACGTGGCTTGGCCGGGATGGATTGATATCTCCCGGCGCAACATAGTGCGCGAGCTTCGGTGTTGATGCGATCACACTCAGGTCGAGCGGACGGCAGAAGCAATTGTCGGAATCGATGCACATCACGCGCTCGCTCGGTTGCGCCAGCGTCATGGCGATCTTGCGCATCTGCTGCAGGTGCCAACCATAGATGGGCAGGCGAAGGTGTGGTCCCCACCAGTAGCGCCGTCCACGCCACTTTGGCAGTGACCAGAGTGACGGAAGTAGAGTGGACGAAACGATGACGTGGCGCCTTTCTCCTTCGAAGGAGGCGAAGGCTTCGGCGTCCTCATCGCCGATCACGATGTAGTGCATATCGTAGCCACTAACGTATCGATCGATCGAGTCGCAGAGAAGACGGCAGCTCTCCAGGTCGCCACGATAGCTCGGTGTGATGAGCGAAATTGAAGAGCCCATGGGACCGTCGTTCCCGATCAACGACCTGCAGAAAGAGCCCGCAGCGAATGCCGGAGCATCGCATAGATCGCAACCGGATTGGTTGTCAGATAGCGCTTTGCCAGTCGACGCGGTTCGAGGATCATGCGATACAGCCACTCAAGGCCCATTCGCTGCATCCATTGGGGTGCGCGGCTCTTGTTTCCGGCCAGGAAGTCGAACAGGCCGCCAGAGGTCTTGATCAAACCGACATTGTGCAGCCTGTTGATGTTACGAACGACGAATTGCTGCTCCAGCGGCACGCCGAATCCGATCCAGAGGATATCCGGAGCGGCCGCGTTGATTGCCTCGACGACCGCATCTTCCTCGGCACGGTCGAAGTAGCCGTTACGCCGCCCGGCAAAACGAAGCCCAGGGTAGGCCTTGGCCATATTCTCGACCGCTCGGGCATTCACCTCTTCGCTGGCGCCAAGGAAATAGAAGCTGACGCCGACCTGCGCCGCGCGCTCGGCGACGGCATGCACGAGATCGGTTGTGGCAACGCGCTCCGGCAAGGGTTTGCTGGAAGAAAGCCTGGAAAAGAGCACGACCGACATGCCGTCGGCATGGATCTGGTCGGCCTGACGCGTCATCGAGCGAAAGTTGGCATCGTGCTCGCAGAGCGCGATCACCTGACCGTTCGCCGAGGTGGAGTAGAAAGGACGCCCACCGGCGCCCCTACGCTCGAGCGCCAACCGAATGAAGGCGTCCGCAGAGTCCTCCATGCCGGCCCGCACGATCGGCAGGCTTCCAAGCCGGCTCGTCGGCCATTCATTCATCGAATAACTCAGACGCGCTGACGCACTACTAGGCCTTGCCATTCACGCACCTTCGAAACAGGCATCGGTTCAAGCCCGATCAATAGCTGTTTCGACGGACGGTCGCTGTAAAACCTCACGCTATAGTTAATCCCCGCTGCACACGTGATGGTCGCAGGCGCTCCTGCTGAAGACACGCCAAACATTGAACCTGAAATTGTAAGCCGACCTTTACGAAAAGGCGGTATCAACGCGGTGTGGCCGCCCGCCCGTTCAGAAGGTTCGATATGCCGAAACGTCGCTATCTCGCACTCGTCTCCGACGCCGCCCAAACCTGCGGTGTCGAGGAATTTGCGCGGCAGAGCGCAGTGCGCCTCGGTGAGCGGGCTCATCAGCATGTGTTGGACGGCGATATTCGCCGACTGACGTCAGCACTTGCTGATGTGGAGGCCGCCATCCTCAACTTTCCCGTTGTGGCCTGGAAGAGGAAGCTGGCCGAACCAGTTGTCGCAGCGCTCACCACCCGGCTGCATCGCAAGCAGCTTGTCGTGGTCCTTCACGAATGGGGCGCACTCGATTGGAAGCGCCGCCTGGTATTGGCCCCGGTGGTGATGCTCGCAACCCGGATCTTGTTTTCAGCGCCTGAAGTCGCTGCCGAATTTTCCAGAAGTCCACTGTCAGCTCTGTCAACCGGCCAGCGGGGGGTCATTCCCATCCCGCCGAATCTTGTTTTGCCGACTGCGCTGCATGACGGCTCTGTCGCCCGGACACTAGCAAAACAGCGCAAGGCCGGGCGCATCATCCTTGGACAATTCGGCTCAATCTATCCCAAGAAGCAATCGACGGCCGTTCTGGAGATTGCCGCGCGCCTATTGGCACTTGGTCACGATGTCGGCGTCGTGTTCGTCGGATCATTCATCCGCGGCACCGACAATGTGGAGCGCGACTTTTATGCGCTCTCAGACAAGCTTGGCATCTCGGGTCGGGTCGTCGTGACCGGCTACGTTGCCGGAGCCGAGGAACTCTTCGGTATTTTCAAGCAGGTCGACGTCTTCTGCTATCTCTTCTCGGAGGGACTGACAGCGCGTCGAGCAAGCGTGCTGGCGGCAAGCTTTTCTGGAAAGCCTGTCGTCGTCAACGGGCCGCAGCGGCGCGACGCCCTCTCCCACCATAGCCTCTTCCGCAAGCTGGTCGACGGCGGCACGATACGCCTGGTCGACACCCATGCCGACGCACACACCATGGCCGAGGCCGTGTTGGAAGCGAGCCAAAGTCATGTCGCATCGATCGACGCAAACGCGGAGGTCGACACCTTGTGGAGCACCGTCATCGCGGCACTTGATGACGAGCTGGCGGCCACGCGTTCCTAACGCTCTGCGACGCTATTGCCGCCGGGACCGGGAACAATGGGTCGCGATGATCGTTCTTTGAGAAAGCGGCAGATGTGTCGCGAGGCCAGATGAAAGGACGTGGTTCGAGATGGAAATGACGGAGGGCCGCCGGATTGCGGAGGAGTATCTCCGGCTCGGCGGGAAGAGACGCGTCAAGATCGACGACAACCAGCAGACTGTTCGGGTATGGGAGGCGGATCCGCCTGCCGCAGAGCAGTTCTGGCATGATCGTGTAGAGGGTTTGGAAGCACGCCGCCGCAGAGAGGTCGAGTTCTTCCTACCGTCGATCAACTCCCCGTAACCCAAGTGGGGAGGCAGAAGGCGACTTCATGGTGGCCTGGACAATCGAGCCCGGCCGGCACAGTGAGGCATTAGCGCAGCTCGTAAAGTCGCCGCGGCGGCGAAGCTGACATTCTTACCTGTCGCGCGCAGCTTACAGGTCAGTTCCGAGACGGATTGCCAGCCCGCAATCGGCTAGGCTTGTGAGGGCTTAAGAAGAAAGCCTATCAAGCTCATAGAGCTGGTCCATGCTCAATGTCGCGATCTCTGCAAAAGGTGTCTGGTTCTTGACGCGGCCACCATGAAGTATGACGACTTCGTCGCAAAACGAGATGGTGCTGCGGTGATGGCTGATAACGATTGTCGTGCGGCGACCGGCTCTCGATTTCAAGGTTTCGACAATCGCTGCCTCGGACAGTCCGTCCATGGCATTCGTGGCCTCGTCCAAAATGAGGATTTCCGGATCGCGCACCAGGGCCCTTGCAAGCGCGATGCGCTGTCGTTGACCTGCCGAAACGGTGGCTCCCCTGTAACCAACGACGGTCTCGTATCCGTCAGGTAGCTTGTCGATGAACTCGTGCGCCTCGGCAAGTTTGGCTGCGTTCATGGCCTCGGCAAGCGAAGCGCTGTGGCCATAGGTAATGTTTTCCAAAATAGTACCATCAATCAGCTCAAGGTCCTGGCTGGCGAGCGCAATTTGTCTTCGCCACTGAACAGGATCGATATGATTAAGTGGGATGTCGTCGACCAGAATGTTCCCCTCATCGGGCTCAACAAATCGACACAGAAGATTGACGATTGTCGTTTTTCCGGCTCCCGATCGCCCAATGATTGCCGTCGAACGGCCTTTGTGAATGTCGAAGGTCGCGGCGCGCAGCACGACGGGTCGCAAGCCAGAGCCCGGATACTTGAAAGTCACGCCCTCGAATTTGATGTGCTGGCGAAGTCCCTGTACCGGACCATCGCCCTGCGGCGCCTTTGGCTTGTCAGAGGAATCCAGGAGCCATCTGACCTCTTCCAAAGAACCGCTCCAGCCTTGCACCGCGCTCCAGGCCATTTGAAGTGCACGGACATGGGGTTGCAGCCGATAAAGCAAGACTACGAAAGCCACGACAATCGGAAAACTTACGCCCCAAAGCCAGGCGCTGATGACAACAGTCAAAAAGAGAGCTGAATGCAACACCTCTGTCAGTGGTGGCAATACTGCCTGGCGGGACTGCAGAACGAAGCCCGCCTTTCTTACTGCATCTGAAGAGGAATCGAAGATTGCCTGCTCGCGCTGTTCTTGCCCGAAGGCGCGGATGAGGCGCCCGGCGTGCACCAGATGGAGCATCTTGGCAGCGAGTTCGCTGTTGAACGACGTGACGTTGCGGCTCGGGCCTTTGAGGCTGGCGGAGAGCAGCGCGTGAAGAGCCTGGATCAGCACGAGCCCGAGAGCAACGCCAAGTGTCATCTGCCATGAAAGAAGCAAAAGAAAAGCGAGCAGAATGACGACGGCCGATGCGTTTACGATCGTCGCAAGGGTGGTCTGTATTGCATCTGAAGCCCGCCAGGATTCGTTGGAGATGATATTGAGCAGCCGCCCAGGGCTTTCCTGAAGGAAGAATGGGAATCCGATCGTTAGAAGCTGGCTGGCAAGAGAACTTCGCATGGCATGGCCGGCTCTGCCGTAGATCATATTGGTGAGCACGGCGTTTGCGAACGCCAGCACATTCTTTAAGGTGATCAATCCGAGGATCGCGGCGGCAATCGCAATCAACCTTGCCCTGTCGTCCAACCCGGCGCCTACTTGCTGGAAGACCGCTGAGAGCCCGGCCATTCCCGACGGCTCCCTCTCGCCCGCGATGATGCCGAGCATCGGGATAATGAGACCAATGCCGGTGCCTTCGAGGACAGCCGTGCTTAGTCCCAAAACGACGACAACCACGAGCAGGCCGATCTGCCGGCCGAGCGCCTGACGCAATAACCGAAAACTCAACGTCACGAATTCTAGCATGGTGGCTGTGACCTCACCGAGTGATGGGCGCGTACGCGCGCGAATTCGCGATATTCTCCAGCCATCATGCGAGCCCCTGAAGCGGCTCTACAGTTCTGGCTGGCACCGACTGATAGTACCGCGCCATGAGATCCATGCGCCGGGTCGCGCCGTCTGAAAAACGGCACAGCCACGGTGCATAAGTGGCGGAACGAAGGCCGTATCGCTCCCGACGCCGGATGAGCTGCCACTTTCCCGTTAGCGTGAGAAATGCATGTGTGAGCTCGGGTCGTTGCTCGTCAATGATGAGTTGATACAGGAAATAGAAAAAACACAAGGTTCCGTGCGCATAGCTCAAGGATGCCCGGCCTGCTTGCTCGGCGATTTTTCTTTCGATCGTGAGAATGCAATTGGCAGCACGGCGCACCGTCTCAGGGGTGACTGCCACCCCAATGTCATGAAGGGCGCCGGAATCGTCGCAAAGAGACTGCCGTTGGAGGTTCTCGGCGACGATCTTCAGGTGGGTTTGGCGCATTTGCCGCTTGTGCCTGCTTGAAACGCTGTCGCTGTGGATACGATAGGCGACCAGGCTCTCATCGATCATTGCGGCTGGAAATTGTCGCGCAATGCGTCCGAAGAGATCGAAATCCTCGGCATGCACATAGCCTGCGTCATACACCAGCATGTCTTCGGGAATGACGTTGCGGTTATACATCACCGTCGAGTGCAGGAAGATGGTGAAGAACATCGACAATACGTGCCAATCGCCAGTCTGATAGATCGGATTTGGCCGACCGCGGACCACCCGATTGCCAAGAAGCTGGTCGATGCCGGTGCCACTGATTGCGAGCTGAGGCTGCTGGGCAAAGAGGCCGACCTGGCGGGAGAAACGGGATGGGTAGGAAATATCGTCCGCGTCCATTCTGGCGATAAGATCGCCTTTCGCCAAGGCGATGCCCTCGTTCAAAGTCGCAATCAGTCCACGATTTTCCCGCGAGACGATACGGATGCGATCATCGGCATTTCGATACCGTTGGAGGATCTCCAGCGAGCCATCGGTCGACCCGTCGTCAAGCGCGATGATTTCAAAGCGCCTGTAATCCTGGCGTAGAATGCTTTCGAGTGCGGCGGCAACGTGGGGTTCGCCATTATAGACCGGCAGCACGACGGAGATCAGCGGAATAGACATCCTTCAGCTCCCACGTTCATCGCGGTTGGCATAGCTTGGGCGGTAGGCTGAAGCATCACGCTCCCGCTCGTCGGCCTGGCTTCGCCGCATCGACGGTGACACGTGGGTCCTTGCGGAGCTGACATAGGGGAAGTAGCGTTTGAGCTGGTTGAGCGGTTTCTCGAATGCCAGCCAGGAAATTGAAGCCAGCATCAATGTAGCTGTGGTTGCAATCACAAAGCGGCCGGGGCCCTGCTCTGAGACGTTGACCGGGATCCAGGGCTGAGCCTTGACGATCAGCGACAGCACAACTGGATGAAAAAGGTAAACGCCGTAACTCATACGTCCGACGGCGGTCATCGACGGGCGCTCCAAGAAGCGGCCAAATGCTCCGCGCACCCCAGAGGAACAGCATCCGACCAGCACGACGAGTGGTATGACGGGCAAAACCTCCGCACCGATCCACGTCAACCATTCCCCGACGGGTGCCATGGGGACTGACTTCAACCACAGGACGATAGCGGCGGCGGCCGTCAAAGGGACAACGCTCAGCCCAATCCATGCCGGCCAACACTCAGTTCTTCTTCGATGGACTGCGAGAAGGGCGCCGGCCACGAGCGCATCCACCGACGCCGGAGGAAGAAGGTCGCGCGCGAGAGACGGTGTACCTGTAAATGGCCAATAGAAGCGGTAAGTCAGCGAGAAAGCTATGACAGCGACGCAAATCGGTGCCATCAACCGGCGCGGAGCCAGCAGGATGACCAACGGCCAGGCGATATAGAACTGTTCCTCGATGCTCAAGCTCCAAGTGTGACACAAGACCCAGGGCGTCCACTCGTTGCGAAGGGCATACCAGACGTTCGATAGATACAGCGCATGCCACTTGATGCTGCCCCGAGCCCCTTCAAGGTTGACAAACCAAATGAACCCCAACATCGCGAAGTAAGGCGGAAATATGCGTAGCGCGCGGCGGATGTAGAATGCTTTCAGCGCAGCGCCCGACTGATAGCCGACGGAAAAACGCGCATCTAACAGGAGCCGCGTGATCAGGAAGCCGCTAAGGACAAAGAACAACCGTACGCCGAGATGACCCAGAACCGATCCATCTACCGCGAAAAAATGGTGGTAGAGGACCATCGAGACGGCGACAGTCCTTAGTCCGTCCAGTTGCCGGTCGCGTGCAAGAGACATGGATCCCCTCAGCCTATTGGGACACACTCCTTGCAGAGCACTTCCCGATGGCATTCTTGCAGCCGGTTCTGCTGCTGATTGTTCCGTCCCGGACGGGACGGACTGAAGTATCGACGCAGGCACGAAAAATTCTGGTGGAATCGGGCCAAACTGTGACCTTGGCGCGCGATCAGACTTTAGTCCGATGCCGCGCCAAGAGCGGGTCAAACATATTTGAGCGCTCTATGGCGGGCAGGATGACATTCTTCTGGTCATGGGCTCCCTCTCATGCAGGCGGTGCAAGACGTGATCTAAAATGCACTGAGAGTTTGCCTGACAATGGCAGGCGAGTTCCCGATATCGCACCAGAAAGCAGGCTCGCGACTGACTATCACTTCCCATGCAAAACATCAGGCTCCGTTTCAGGACAACCGCAGTTGTGGAATACCGCCAGACCAAAAACATGAGCTTCCTGAACTGTTTATACCCTCGTGAAGCCGGTAGCATAGACCAAATTTACTACCATCCCTTGTCGGAAATTTCACTCGTCCTAACTTAGGAGCGGTACTGTTGAGGCAAAATTGGTTGGTCCCTTCGTCGCTGCCGAGGTCGGATATCAAAATGTTATGGAACCATCGTATAGTCCGAATCACAGTCGGTCTCGTTCTGTTGGTGCTTGCCGCGATTGTTTTTTTACCTGGCCTAACGGGGGTCACCAGTCTTGATGGGACGGTCAACGCGCGTTTTGCCACTGTAAATGCACCAATCGACGGTGCGATTGCGGAAGCGCCAGCGAGAGTGGGCGTCCCAGTGGTCGAAGGACAGCCCCTTCTCAGGATTGTTAACGCCCGAGTGAATCGAGCAACTCTCGCCTCGCTCCGGGCCGAGCACAATGCGGCTCTTGACCGCGCTGCGGCGCTCAGACGGGAGCGCGACGAGCTGATTGCACTTCGCCAGCAACTGTCTACACGATTAGAAGTCTATAAGAGGACGGCGGTCGCCAATCTTGAACGCGAAGTTGAAATCTTACGCAAGCGGGTCGAGGTTTCCCAAGCGCAGGATCTTGTTGCGCAAGTCGATCTCGACCGACGACTGACGCTCGAGTCGAAGGGTATTTTGACGAAAAAGCTCGTCGAATCGGCCCGGGCGGCCGGAGCAGCCACAGGCGGGGAAGTCGAAATCAGCAACCTGACTGTTGAGCAGCTGGAACAGAAGCTCGATGCCGTCCGGCAGGGCATCTTTATCGGCGACGGACAAAACGATGTCCCTTATTCCCGGCAGCGTGAGGACGAAGTGCTCGTTCGGATTAATGATCTCAATACGCGCATAGCGGAAAACGAAACACGCGCAATCGAAGTCGAAAAGCAGATCGCCGAAGAAAGCAACCGGGTTGACAGCCTGGCGTCGGCAACCATCTCCGCTCCATTCGATGGGGTCGTATGGAGTAGCAACATCGTGAATGGCTCGAACGTCCTTTTGAATAATGAGCTAATGCGCGTCCTCGATTGCCGCGAGTTATTCGTGGATATTCTCGTACCCGAGGTCGACTATGACGAAATTTATGTTGGTCGGGCTGCCGAGGTGCGACTTTTCGGGCGCGGCGACGCCTTCAAGGCCGTGGTCCTGTCAGTCAGAGGCAGTTCTGCCATTATCGAGAAAGACGCCTTTGCGGCCAATCAGCCTGTGACGACGGCGCGTAGCGCTCGTATCCGGCTTAGTCTTGCTGCCTCCACCCTCAATACCGATTTTGCGAATTTCTGTCAGGTTGGACGCTCGGTGCAGGTGCGCCTGTCTAAGCACAATGTCGGTTTCAAAAAATGGATCGAAAGCCTGTGGTTCAGCATCTCGTAGCGCTGGCGCCGACCTTTCTCGTCCTTGCCTTCTTTTTTCTTGGACCTTTCAATTGGTCGCGTTCCCACACCTGGGCTCGGACAATTACGTGTGCTTTCGTGGCCGCGGTCGCACTGCGCTACATGGTGTGGCGATTGGTCGAAACCGTCCTTCCCTTTCCGAATGATGGTCCAGGTTTTTACTGGGTCTGGTTCCTGTTCGTCGTCGAAATTCTGGCCGTTTTTGAGGTCGTGCTGTTTCTGATATTGATGAGCCGAAGCGTCGATCGCAGCGCCGAAGTAGACAGGCTCGCGCAGGCTTTCTTCGACCGAGACGAAGATGAGCTCCCAACGGTCGATATATTTATCCCCACCTACAACGAACCCCTCGATGTCCTGGAAAGGACCATTATCGGAGCACTATCGCTCGACTATCCGGCCCACAAGGTAAAGGTTTTTGTCCTCGATGATCAGCGTCGGGACTGGCTCAAGGCCTATTGCGAAGCAAGGGGAGCAATCCACGTCACGAGACCCGACAACAGCCATGCCAAAGCGGGCAATATGAACAACGGTCTGAAGGTGAGCTCGGGCGACTTTGTTGCAATCTTTGATGCGGACTTCGTGCCCTACCGGCATTTCCTGCGCCGGACGCTACCTTTCTTTTCCGATGAAAGCATTGGGATCGTCCAAACACCGCAGCATTTCTTCAATACCGATCCAGTCCAGTCAAACCTCGGCCTGGAAAACATCTGGCCGGATGAGCAGCGACTGTTCTTCGACGAAATCGCGCCAAGCAGAGATGTCTGGGACGTAAGCTTCTGTTGCGGATCGTGTTCGATCGCGCGACGCAAGGCAATCGACGTGATCGGCGGCTTTCCCACCGAGTCCATCACTGAAGACCTATTGACCACGCTTGCCATGCTTAACAGGGGTTACAAGACACGCTACTTGAACGAGCGGTTGTCGATGGGGTTGGCGGCGGAGAATCTGACCGGCTATTTCGTGCAGCGTGAGCGGTGGTGCCGGGGCGGCATTCAGACGCTCTATCTGCACAACGGGCCCTTGCGCGGGCCAGGTTTGTCGCTCTTTCAGCGGGTCATGTTCCTGCCCATTTCGTGGCTGGTACAATATTTGGTCCGATTCACCATATTGGTCGTTCCGATAATCTATCTATGGTTCGGCGTGCTGCCGCTCTACTTCACCAGTGCGGCTGACTATGTGTCCCACCAGGTGCCGCTGCTGGCCGCTTATTTTCTCTTGATGCTCTGGATAACACCGACGCGATATTTGCCGCTGATCTCAAGCGCGGTCGGTGCCTTCGCCACGTTTCGTATGCTGCCAACTGTTATTTCGAGCGTGGTGCGTCCGTTCGGCAAGCCGTTCAGGGTCACCCCGAAGGGTAGCGGCAACGAAGTTGGTGGATTCGACGGATACAGTTTGGCCTGGATCGCCAGTTTGATCGCGATCACGGCTCTTGGCTTGCTCATCAACGTCGTGCCGGAGACCTCGCACGTCACGGGGCAGTTCTCGCCGGTCGCTGCTTGCTGGTCGGGGATCAACATTCTCGTGCTCGCCATTGCATCCCTGATCTGCTTCGAGAAGCCAAGACGACTATTCCACGCCTTTAAACTTGACGAGCCTGCAAATGTGGACGGCATTTCCGGTCGCGTCGTCAGTCTTGCGTTGGACAAGGCTGTGGTCAACGTACCGGCAGGAGCCAGTTTGCAGTCAAAAACAGTGACACTGTCTCTTGATGGCTTTGAGCCGTTCAACGCCGAATTGAGACAGGTCACTCAGCGGCGCAGAAGCATAAGCCGTACCGGCGACAAGCAGTCCTATTACCTGCATCTCCATTTCGAGCTGGACGGGCAAGCGCGTGACGAACTGATCGTAAAACTCTACACCGGTCGTTATTCACAGGATGTGCCCGACATCGATAAGGTCGCTGTGTCGGTCAATCTTTTTTTGCGTACGTTCGGGCGAACACGCGGTTTATAGCTGAATTTCACTATGCTGAGCTCCACCCTTCGGCAATTGGGTGCGCCGGCATCACGCTGCCGACGGCGGATGGAGCCTGGTGTCGAGAGCGAAGGTTTCCTGGAACGCGAGCGAATAGAAGCCTGCCGCTTTGCTCCCTATGAACACAAGGTTCCAGCTACGGTTGGAAACGGCACTCGGGATTGCCACGAAACGATGCCGTTGAAGGAGGTCATCACCGAAAGCCTGCTGGCCGGCGCTTGGAATGCCCGGGCGCAGCCAATTGGGATTGGGTACGGTCGCGGGATCGACGACATGCACTTCAGACCTATCGATGATGACGGCTGCCGTGAGTATGTGGGAAACCGTGTCGAGCGCACGAAAGCCCTTATGAAAATCTCCCTCTGCGGTCTAAGGCCCGTGAAGAGGTGGCTGAGATTGCTGACGCGTTCGGGAACCATCCGACATAGGTGAGCGTTAAGTTGACGTACTCTTCCTATAACAATCCCTAGCCCCGCTTCGGTGGGGCTTCCTTTAGCCTTGCAAGCGGCGGACCTCTCGCGAGAAGCGCATTGCCGATATTTGTCGCGCTCAGATAAACATGGCTCGCCCACCCTTTACTATTCTCAGGAGCCACGTATGAAGATTGAGCCGCAGCAGCGCATCTATGTCTGCTTTTTCCTTTTTGCGGTATCGATGGGAGCAATGCTCTCGCGTCTACCCGATCTTCAAGACGCTTTGCAGATCGACAAATCCGAGCTTGGATTAACGCTGATTGGAGCTGCGATTGGCGCTCTCATATCACTGACCTTTTCATCTGCTGTTGTGGCACGCCTTGGCGCGCGCACGACGGCATTCCTCACCGTTCTTGGAACCTCGGGGCTGCTTGCTCTCGTGCCTTGGATGAGTGCAGCACCTTTCGTCTTTGGGCTTCTCCTCTTGGAAGGGCTTCTGGCGGGAGCGCTGGAAATCAATCTTAACGTCGAGATCGATCGCATCGAGGCGCAGCTTGGCCGTGGCGTCATGAATAGGGCTCATGGATTTTGGAGTCTTGGTTTTTTCGTGACCGCCCTGGCTTCCGCTATCGTGCGCCAGGCGGGGCTTTCGGTGCAGCTTCATCTCGCTCTGACATTCACGTTCGTTCTCCTGATTGGAACGATGGTCATCGCGGGCATGCGTAATGCCCCAGCCCGTCCAACGCTCGAACACGCTGATGCAGGGCACATTGCGCTTCCGACGCTTGGGCTGCTTCCGCTGTGCATCATCGGCATCGCAGCGTTTCTTGTCGAAGGTGCAGGGATTGATTGGTCGGCGATCTATATGCGCGACGTCTTTAGCGCGGAACCGTTTGTCGGAGGGCTGGGTCTCACGCTCTTCACGTTTTTCATGGCTCTAACACGGTTGTTCGCCGACCCGTTTGTCGATCGCTTCGGCTCGCGGACGGTAGCCCTTACTCTGCTTCTCATATCCGCGGCCGGGCTTTGCGCCGTTTGGCTCGCTCCGCACCAATATGCTGCCCTTGCGGGGTTCGCACTCATGGGTGGGGGGTGTAGTGCGGTCTATCCGCTCGCTGTCTCGGCGGCGGCACAACGCGCGGATCGAGCCGCTTATCTCAACGTCGCAGCACTCGGCCAAATGTCGTTCGTCGTGTTTTTCCTTGCTCCTCCACTCCTTGGCTTTGTGGCAGAGCACGCCGGCATCCGCACCTCCTATCTTGTGTGCCTGCCGGTGATCTTTTCTGCCGTGGGATGCATCCGATCCCTGCCTTTTTCCCGAAGGATGGTTGCCGCATAGAATGGTGGCGCTCATCCGAACGCCGACAGCCGGTGCTCGAAATTTCAACCGGAGCAGCGACCAATCACAGCGTGAGCGATCCCGGGGCATGGCGATCGGAGCACAAACGAAAAAGCCTGCCGCGGGAGGAGGTGCGGCAGGCTTTTTCTGAAATAACCGAACAGCAGCTGGGAGGAGGAGTGCTGCTGTTCCGCAAGCGACCTTGGGAGGAGGATAAGGACGCTTGCCATACAAAGCGCTGCGGGAGGAGGTGCATCGCTTCGATGAATAGACTTTTACACCTTTTCCGCCCAAATGACAGGCATGTTTCTGCATGACTGCCATGCGCTATGCGTCTAGCGGTCGGCTCGACAGGCATTCCGAACAGGCCTCATGCCAAAGAAAAAGCGCCCGCCAGAAGACCGGCGGACGCTCGAACAATCGAAAAATTTGGCGCTATGTCCGCCTTAACGGCCAATCGCTGCCCGGGCAACGCTGCGGATATCCGCGCGATCGATGCCGAGATCGAAAAGCTCTCTGGAGCTCATGCGGCCGAGTTCGGAGACCGTCTGACGGTACTTGCGCCAATTGTTGAAAGAGCGTGCTACATTCATGATAAATCCCCTTTCCTGGGCTTTCGAAGCACAGCTGCCAGTCCTTGGCGCTTCGTTTGCTTCGATGGCATCCATATAGGCTCATCGCTGACCCGAGAACAGCATCAAGAGCTCACGCCACCCATGCAACAGGCGCATAGCAGTCTGGTAGCCTTGCGTCCCGCTCGTGCGGCGGCTTTGTGACCTCCACGATGCGATCGCTAGGTCTGGTCGGACCAGCCTTGTCCCAGATAGCACCCAGCCGAGTACTCGATTTTGCGATAGTGTGGACCCTGTTTGTGGAACTCGGTGACCCGCACTTCGTCGTTGCTCTTTAGAGCAACATCGATGCTCCGCGATCAAGGTATGTGTCGAGGAATTGCTCGAGGCGTGCGTTTCTCGGCCTCCTGAATACCTCTTGCGGAGGGCCGGTGAAGACGATCTTGCCATGGTCGAGAAATGCGATCTGCTGCCCGACGGTGGCCGCAAAGCCGATTTCGTGCGAGACGACGACCATCGTCATCCCTTCGGCGGCGAGATCGCGCATGACATTGAGCACTTCGCCGGTCAGTTCCGGGTCGAGGGAGGACGTCGGCTCGTCGAAGAGCATGATCTTCGGCTTGAGGGCAAGAGCACGGGCAATGGCGACGCGCTGTTGTTGCCCACCAGAAAGCTGCGATGGGTAGTGCCCTGCGCGGCTTTCGAGGCCAACTTTCACAAGTTGAGCCATGGCCCGCTCTTCGGCATCCTTGCGATTCATCTTGTGAACGGTCTTCAGCGCCTCGCTGACATTTCCAAGCGCTGTCATATGCGGCCAGAGGTTGAACTGCTGAAACACCATGCCGATCTGCGCACGGATCGCACGGTTTGCGGCTGGCGCAATACGCTCCCGCATGCCCTGTGCATTTTCGGTGAAGCCGAGGACCTCGCCGTTGATCGTGATCGTTCCGGAGGTCGCTTCCTCGAGAAAGGCCATGCAACGAAGAAGCGTGCTCTTGCCCGAGCCTGATGGTCCGATCAGGCAGGAGACCTGTCCCTGCGGGATCTCGAGATCGATGTTCTGGAGAACGGTGGTATCTCCAAACTTCTTGACGAGGTTTTTAACTGCGATTGCAGGGAGGCTCATGCGTTGAAAAACCTGAATCTGTTGAGTTTCGTTTCTACGAGCCGGCCAAGCCGACCGGTGATCTCTACAAGTACCCAGTAGAAGAGTGCGAGCACTGAGAGGGCTTCGACGAAGGCATATTGCTGGGCGCCGATGGCGCTCAGCGTCGCGGTCAGCTCGGGAACGGTGATAATCGAAAGGACAGCCGTCTCCTTCATCAGGAGAACCGCCATATTGAGCGACGGAGGCAGCACGAGCATCGTCATTTCAGGCAGCAGGATGCGTCGGATGATTTGCCCCTGCGTCAGGCCCACGCACTCGCCCGCCTCGATGTGGCCCTTAGGCACGGCCATGAAGCCGGATCGGAAAATTTCACTGTAATAGGCCGCACCATAGATCGAGATGCCGATCAAGCCGGCTGGCAACGGATCGAGCGAAAGGCCGACGAATGGACCACCGTAGTAGACGAGAAAGATCTGGATGAGGAATGGCGTACCGCGCAGCACTGCGACGATAAGGCCAAGCGCCTTGTCGAGCAGCACGCCACCGAAGCGGCGGCCGACAGCGACGAAAAACCCCAGAATGGCGGCGGCGATCGTCCCGACGACCCAGATCAAGACCGTGACGCCGGCACCACTTATGATCGCCGGCAGTTGGTCAAGGATGACGTTGATGTCAAAGGTCATCGCGGCACTCCCGGAAGAGAGCGCTCGATCAGGTCGCCGGCAAGCGCCACGATCCAGTTGATGACGAGATAGATGAGACCCGCAGCCGCAAATATCTGTAGCGGCAGGAAGGTGCTGCCTGCGAGGTCCTGTGCCATCCGCGTCAATTCGATGACCCCGACGACGGAAACCAGCGACGATGCCTTGAGGATGAGGATCGCCTCGTTGACCAGCGCCGGGAAGGTCAGCCTCAGTGCGATTGGCGCCTTGATACGCCGGAAGATCTGACCCGGCGTCAATCCCACCATTTCGGCGGACTCCACGAGACCGATCGGGACGCTTGCAAATCCGCCGCGCATGTTCTCCGCCTGATAAGCCGCCGTGCAAAGCGAAAGGCCGATGATCGCAGCAACGATGCTCGGCACGTTCAGGCCGATCGCGGGCAACATGTTGTAGATCAGGAGCAACTGCACGAGCAGAGGCACGCCGCGGAAGAAACTGATAAAAACTTGTGCGGGAATGACGAATGGCGCCTTCTTCGACAACAGCATGCCGGACAGAAGGATTGCGATCGCAAAGCCGATCAGAATGGAAACGACGCTTAACAGCACCGTATAGATCGACGCGTAGAGAAGCAATTCAAAGAGCTTGATGGACATGTCCGGCTTTTGCCCGCCTGGCTGTCATGGAGGCACAATGGCGTCTTTGATTGCGCCCCTAGGCCGGGGCGCAATCAACGATCGGCCCGCTACTAGAACGCAGGGTCCTTGACGGCGTCGGGCGTGTCGAAGGTCGCGCCGAACCACTTCTTCTGCAGCTCGGCCATGCGGCCGTCAGCCTTGATCTTCAGCAGGGCTGCATCGATGGCGTCCATCAGCGGCGCATGATCGGCATCCTTCAGGCCGATGAAACCGAAGTAGGACTTCTTGCCGAACGGCGGCAGGACGACTTCAAACGTTCCCTCGCGCTGCTTGGCGACGAAGGCGATATTTGGCAGTGAGTTGGCAACACCGGCAATACGGCCGGCCGCGAGATCCGCATAGGATTCGGTGAAGGCCGGGTATTCGCGGATATCTACCTTGGAAGGCAGCGTTGCCGAGAATTCCTTCAGCTGATCGAGTTGCGAAGTGGCCTTGCCGACACCGATCGTCTTGCCGGCCATGTCGTCGGGCTTGCTAATGGTCGCGTCGCCCGCCTTCTTCAGGATCGCGATGGTGGCTTCGGCAATCGGCGGCGTGAAGCGATAGCGCTCCAAACGCTTCTTGGTGATGGTCGCGGGTCCGGCAACCACGTCGAACTTGCCAGCTTCAAGTGCCGGGAACACGCCGTCCCAAGGAAGCGCCACCCATTCGATCTTCACGCCGAGTTCCTTGCCGATTTCCGCAAAAAGATCAACGTTCAAACCAGCATGCTCGCCGGCATCGATAAAATCAAAGGGAGCAAAGGCGGTTTCCGTGCCGACCTTGAGCGTGCCGGCTGCCTTGACGGCCGCAAGCGTATCGGCAGCATGCGCCGACAGGGTCGCTCCCACAAGAAATGCGGCGCCGACGAGGCCCTTAAGCAGTGAACGTGCGATCATGATTGTCATCTCTCCAGTTTCCGCACCCGCCAGGGGTGCGTTCGAGTTCCCGAGTTCAGTCCCGTGTGCGGACTTCTGCGATCCGCTTTTGACTATACAAATAGATATACGCTAGCCTAAGGTGTCAACGTCAAAGTCGACGAACGCAATTTTTGTGCCGAACGGCCGCTTGGAGGCGCGAGTTTCGCGTTTGCATCGTTTTGCTGCGAGAGTGATGAGGTCGCGTCTTGGAGCCAATTTATCTCAGGATATTCACGGATATCGAGGCAAAGATCCTCAGCGGAGACTGGCGCCCGGGTGATCGCGTTCCAAGAGAGCATGACCTCGTCAATGACTACGGCTGTTCGCGTATGACCGTGAGCAAGGCCCTGACGGCGCTTGTCGACCGTGGTCTTGTCGTACGGAAGCGGAAAACCGGGTCCTTCGTCGCCTCGCCGCAGATCGACCGCACCGTCATGGACATCCAGGATATCGGCACCGAGGCGACCTTGGCGGGCTATGAGCATCGCCATCAGATTTTGACGCGAAGGATCGAGACCCTAGACCCCGTCGAGGCTGCCCGGTTGGACAGCACCTCGGGAGCCGAAATCCTTCGGATCCAGTGTCTGCATATCGTCGATGGTAGGCCCACGGCAATAGAGCGGCGCATCATTTTGCTGGATACGGTGCCGCTTGCCAGAAACGAGAGCTTTGCGGCCGCGCCTCCTGCGAAATGGCTCCTGTCGCAAGTGCCGTGGTCGAAGGCCAAGCATGTGATACGGGCAGTCTCGGCCGATGCCGCGACGGCGCGCATTCTTGAGATTGACCGTGGCGAGCCCTGCCTCACCCTCACTCGTCAGACCTGGCAGAATGATCGCATGGTAACCTATGTCGAGATCACGCATCCTGGCGATCGCTTCCAATTTGCAGGCATTTTTCATCCGGCCGAAAAGCGTGCGTCACGTCGACAGCCATAGTGAGGAACGCTTTGAGCGAAGAACAGATATTCCGGGGAATACCCCTCAAAGGGCTGCAAGCATTCGAAGCTGTCGGCCGTTGCGGCAGCGTGATGGCCGCTGCAGCGGAGCTGGACGTATCTCCCGGTGCCATCAGCCAGCAGTTACGCAAGGTCGAGAGTTTTCTGGGCATCACCCTTGTGGAACGGAGCGGCCGGACTGTCGAGCTGACGCAATGGGGTCGGCTTTACCACCGCGAGATATCGAAGGGCTTTGAGCAATTTGCGCTCGCCCAGCAGGTGCTGGAGCGTGCACGCAACGAAAATGCGCTCGTTCTCAGCGCACTGTCGTCCGTTGTCAACAAATGGATCGGCAGGCGCATTTTCGACTGGCAAGCGCTCCATCCCGATGCGCATGTGCGGGTGACCGGTCGCGACAAGGAGCCTCGAATGGGGTTTGATGAAGTCGATTTCCGCGTCAGTTACGGATCCGACGTCTTGCAGCATGACCACTACGCCGAACTGTTTCGCGATTGGGTCGTTCCGGCCTGCTCGCCGGCCCTAATTGAAGGCAGGAGACCGGCCGCCGCCGATCTGCTGTCCTATCCGCTGCTGCATGTCGAATGGGAGCGACATTTCACACCCTACCCGAGTTGGGCAGAATTTGCCGCGAAAATCGGGGCAGACGTCAAAGGCCCACCCTCGGGCTTGTCGTTTACCCTATCGAGTAGCGCTATCGACGCGGCCGTCAACAAGCGAGGCATCGTGCTTGCGCAGATGTCGATGATCGCAGACGAACTGGAAGCGCAGACATTGGTCATTCCAGTCGATATCAGAATGCCGCTGCGCGAGAGCTATTTCCTTGCCTGGGACCGCTCCGCGCTGCAAAAGCCCTACGGCCCGGAGTTTCGCGACTGGGTCATTGCCATCTCTCGACGACAGGCGCAGATCTCGGCGCCTCTCACTCTTTAGAAAAACTAAATCAGAAGTCAGCGCTGCGATATTGATGAAAAAAGTCGCGTGGCGTTACCTTGGGCAATCGCCAATCGCATTGCCTGCTGGAGAATATCAATGACGCGCACCGATAAGATGAAGCTCGGCACCTTCGTCTATACATTCGGCTTTCACCCGGCCTCCTGGTTGCATCCGGCAAGCAATGTCCACGGCGCCAACGATTTCAGTCATCTCCTCGACGTTGCCAAACGGTCGGAGGCGGCAAAGTTCGATTTCATGTTCATGGCCGACTCTCCGGCTGCCGCCGTCGGCGACCCCGACGCTCTCGCCCGCATTCCGACCAAGATGAACCGCTTCGAACCGCTGTCGTTGCTATCAGCCCTGTCAGTGACAACGAAAGATCTCGGGCTCGTGGCCACTGTTTCAACCAGCTACTACGAGCCCTACAATGTCGCGCGCCTCTTTGCTTCTATCGACCATTTGAGCGGCGGCCGCGCCTGCTGGAATGTCGTGACCTCGGACCACGACGAGACGGGCTACAATTTCAATCGCGAGGGGCTGGACCCGCACGCGCTGCGCTACGAGCGCGGCAACGAGTTCGTGGACGTCGTTTTTGGTCTGTGGGACAGCTTCGAAGAGGGTGCGTTGCTCCTCGACCGCGAAAGCGGTGTCTACTACGACAAAACCAAGCACCACACGCTCAACCATAAGGGTAAACACTTCCAGGTGCGCGGGCCGCTCAACATCGCGCGATCACCGCAAGGCCGGCCCGTCATCGCGCAGGCCGGCGGCTCCGAACCCGGTATGGATATGGCAGCGCGCACGGCCGAGATCGTTTTCAGCCTCGCCTCGAACATCGATCGAAACCGCGCGTTCTACGAGAACGTCAAAGGACGCATGCCCGCCTACGGTCGCAATCCCGACGACCTCAAGATCATGCCGGGTGTTGTGCTGAACGTCGGCGAAACGGAAGCCGAGGCGCAGGCCAAGGTCAATTACCTCATCGACAAGATGCATCCGGACGTCGGTCGCCTGATGCTTTCCGAGTTTCTGGAAGCCGATTTGCGCGGCGTCCCATTGGACAAACCGTTTCCGATGGATCGGCTGCCGACGCAGCCCAAGGGGTCGCGCGCGCTGTTCGAAGAGCTTACCGATTTCGTCAAGAGCGGGCGCCCCGTCGGCGAGCTGGTGCGGCACTATGCGGAGAAGCATACGGGCAACGGCATCACCGGCACGCCGGCACAGATTGCCGACTTCATGGAAGAGTGGTTCGAGACCCGTGCGGCGGATGGTTTCATTCTGATGTTCCCGACACTGCCCTCGAGCCTTGATGATTTTGTGAAGCTCGTCCTGCCTGAATTGCGCCGTCGTGGGCTCTTCCGCCAAGAATATGAAGGCAAGACGCTGCGGGAAAACCTCGGCCTTTCAATGCCGGCCAACCGTTTTGCGAAGGCACAGGTCACGGGCTAACAAGGGAGAGAGCAGATGGAAAAGGTGGCAACCAGGCCTATCGTCGATCAATCTGCGTTCAAGCTGTCGATGCGCCACCTGGCCGGTGCCGTGAGCGTGATCACCGTTGGTGAACGCGAAGAACGGACAGGCTTTACCGCGACCTCTGTTACTTCCCTTTCCGCAGATCAGCCGTCGGTGATCGTCAGCCTCAATCGCGGATCGTCCTCCTGGCCCGTGGTTGAACGGTATCGCCGCTTCTGCGTCAATGTACTTACCGCCGACCAACAGCATATCGCGCAATCCTTTGCAGGGTTCGACGGCCGGCGCGGCGTCGAACGCTATCAAGACGCGCAATGGTATAGCCTTTCGACTGGAACACCTGCTTTGAAAGATGCGCTGACGGTTCTCGACTGCGAGCTCGAAACGGTGCTCAATCACCATTCGCACGCGATCCTTATCGGCCGCGTTTGCGCGATCGAAACGCGCGAGGATGTCGAACCCCTGCTCTACTGGCGCGGTGGCTACCGACGGCTGTCCGAAGAGGCGGTCATCCACCCCTGACAAGCCAATTGCCGACCATCAGGCGCCCCCGGCAGTGCGCCTATCCGCGACCTGTTTGGCGATGACGCATAGAAGTTCGAACATCATGGTGGCGCCAGCAAGCGCCGTCATGCCGGCCAGATCAAATGGTGGGGAGACTTCAACGACGTCGGCACCCACGATCTGTATTCCGGCAAGCAGCCTGATCATCTGCTGGGCCTCGCGGGTCGTGAAGCCGCCCGCCTCTGGCGTTCCCGTTCCCGGCGCCATGGATGGATCGATACTATCGATATCAAAGGTAACGTAGGTTGGCAGTTCACCAGCGATTTCTCGCGCCTCGCGCATCACGTCGTCAGCCCCACGGCTGACGAATTCTTCCATGTAGATGATCCGGATGCCCTGCTGCTTCGCCCAGTCATGTTCGCCCGGATCGTAGATCGAACCGCGAATTCCGATCTGAACCATCCGCTTCGGGTCCAGCAGTCCCTCCTCGATCGCTCGACGAAACGGCGTCCCGTGCGTGTACGGGTTGTTTCCGAAATAGCGATCATTGGTATCGGAGTGCGCGTCGAAATGGATCAGTCCAACCGGCCGGTTTTTCGCCACCGCGCGCAGCACGGGGAGCGTGGTCAGATGGTCACCGCCCACCGACACGGGAATGGCGCCGACGGCGACAATCTCATTCATCCCCTCTTCGATGCGTTTGAGGCCGTCCATAAGGTCGATGGGGTTGACGGAGAGATCGCCGACATCGGCGACATTCGCGATACTGAAAGGTTCGGTCCCTGAGACATGGTGTACGCGCCGCATGAGGCTCGACTGATTGCGAACCTCCCGTGGCCCGTGCCGGGCGCCCGCCCTGTTCGTTGTGCCGCCGTCCCAGGGAATACCGACAAGGGCAATATCAAGCCCGGCAGCCGTCTGCACGGCGGGTAGGCGCATGAAGGTAGAATGCCCGGCGAAGCGTGGAACTTCAGCAGCATCAACCGGTTGAAAGAAAGTTCCACTCATCGTTCTGTCCTGTGTCCGCAATGGCTGTCGCGCAATCTGCGATGCTCGTGTCGCGCGCGCAAGCCCATGCCTGAAGAGAAGGGGGGATGTTCGCGTTCTTTGAAACATTGCCTATGGCATCAGACAAATCGCGGGAATGCCCACCAATTTTATACCCATCGCCCGCCGCTTGCGGGCCAGAGAAACCTCGGGGAATTACGGAACTACTTCGCCTTTCGATACCGCAGGCTAATAGCGTGGAACAATGTGTCACGGCCGGGGTTTACAGAACGGATCGCCAGGTGAGAATTTTCTCCTCAAATGTCGAGCGCTGGCCAAAGTGCGATCCACCATTTGCCCATCGCTCGTAAGCGGAATCGGAGATCTTGTGTCGACCCCGGACTGGCTCGTCTTAGTCGTCGAGCGCCACCAAGCCTTCCACGTCATTGGATCTGCAGAGGAAGCCCTTGACATGCTTTTTGCCAATTGGCCGACCGCGAGTGGCGCCGCCTTCGTCCTTGCGATGGAGACCTGTGCTGGGACAGCCACCGGCACAGTGACCCAGGACGAAGCCCAACTATCTTTCCTTGCAGCGGCCCTTGATGCAAAAGTCGAATTCAGGTTTGCCTAAGTACTTCGGCGGCCCGCGGCTGGACCGGTCAACGTTATATGCCGGCGGGAGGCGATCACCGCGTCCCTACGCAGCGGCATGCTCGTCCAACATCTGCTGCGGCCACCGTTACCGATAGCTTTCCGACAGCGTCCTTGAACAGCCCGTCCACATCGATGCGCATTCGATGTATCGAACGGCTGGCAGACCCGACCAACGGATTGGCTGATGGCCGATGATGACGTGGTGGTCGCCTATTGGCGATGTTCCATCCTGTTGGCGAGTGGCCACGGCCCCTTGATGACGCAGCTTGCCGATGCCCTGGAGCAAAAGACACAACGGCGCACAACGATGAACCGCCGCATGCCGACAGCGGAGCTTGCTAGCCTATTGGGAGCCTATGTTCGGATTATGGAAGGTTATCCTCGGCGAATAAGTCGAAAATGGCATCGGTCCGCGTGAATCTCACCAAGGCGTCTGGGCTTTGAAGTCCCCTCCCCTTAAGCCACTTGTCACTTATCCGCTAGCGGACTATAGTCACGATAGTCACGATGGTCAGGAGATGTACAATGCAACTATCACCGCACGACGAGAGAAGCTGGACCGTTGCCAACGCGAAGGCGAAACTCTCAGAAGTCATTGACCGCGCGCAATCCACGCCGCAGACGATCACCCGAAACGGCAAGCCTATCGTCGTTGTCGTCTCTGCCGAAGAATGGCAGCGGAAGACCGCACGCAAGGGCACGCTCGCTGAGTTTCTGATGGAGTCGCCACTACGCGGTGCCGATCTCGACCTCGACCGTCAACGCGACCAACCACGTGATCTGCCGCTGTGAGACTGCTGCTCGACACCAATGTTCTGTCAGAAGTGACAAAGCCGCGTCCCGAGGGCCGCGTTCTCGAATGGTTGGATGGCCTTGACGAGGACCGCACCTTTATCAGTGTCGTGTCGATTGCGGAAATTCGTCGCGGTGTTGCCCTCATGGACAACGGACGAAAGCGCGATGCACTGGTCGAGTGGCTCGCCCGGGATCTGCCACAACGTTTCGAACGCCGTGTTATTCCAGTGGACGAACGTGTTGCTCTGGCCTGGGGTGATTTGATGGGCGACGCAAAGCGGAGCGGCCGAGGTATGTCATCGATGGATGGCTTGATCGCAGCCACCGCGATTGCCCACGACCTCGCTCTCGCGACACGCAACACCAAGGATTTCGAGGGCTTCGGTATCGAACTCATCGATCCATGGGTCGAGTGAGGTGCCGGGTCGTCCGAGCACTTGCAATAGCGTGCTCGTGCGTATTGCCTTCCGTCTTGCGAACAACGTCGGCACCCGGAACCAAGACTATTTCGCGGCTCAACGGCTGGCCTATGCACTCCCCTGCCGACGCTTCGCCGACGCCCTCACTGACGCCAACGCACGGCTCGGGGCCGGTGTGGGTCGCTAATCCTTCACCGAAATGGACTTGCACCATATGCTCCTTGCCGGTCTCACTCGCAAAAGTCGGTCGCAAATCTCTGACTTTCGCCAGAGACTTTTGCGACAGAAACTCCTCGTTGTTTTTCAGCGCCGCCGACAATACGACATCATCCTCGCGCGCGTAAAGCGGCTGTCAAAGGCAAGCGAGTGGCGTAAAAGGCGGGCAGAGCGCCCCCAACGATACCGACTGACAAACCGAGAAGCCCCGCTGTTAGGAGTACGCCCTCGTTTATAGTGAGTTGGAAGGATATGCTGGCGTTGTTTACACCGATGGTGCTGGCCTGCCATCCGTTGAATACGAACCACGACACCACGAGGCCGAAGATCACTCCAACCGCCGCCAGCGCCACCGCCTCTGCCCACGTGGCAATGAAGGCTGACAGGCGGCTGAAACCCAGGGCGCGCACCGTAGCGATCTCGACCGCCCGGTCAGAAACCGAACTCATCATCGTGTTGAGCGCGCCTGCAGTCGCGCCGAGTGCCATCAGCAACGCCACCGGCCATCCAAACATACGAATGAGATTTGCCGTGCCGGATGATTGGGCGGCGTATAAGTCGGCTTCGGTTACAGCGACCATGGGGGTGGCGGAAATGCTTCCCAGAGTTGTCTTCAGCTTGTCGATTGCGCCGGGCCCTCCAAGCCGTAGTCGAACGCTCTGGACTTCGCCCAACCGATCAAAGGCAGAACGAACAGCATCGAGATCAGCCCATATTTCTGACTCGAACGCGCTACCGCCCGAAGAAAAATACCCGACCACAGTCCAGTTGACGGAGCCTAGCCGCACTTGCCTTCCGATCGCGAGCGCAGGAAATTCTGCTGCGATCCGTTCGCCAACCACGATTTCACGCGCGCCTGGCTTGGCAAAGCGTCCGGCTGTCAGGGTGACTCCGTCGCGCAGATAATGACCGGTCGGGTCCATGCCTCGTAAAGCCAGCATCTTTGCAACGCCGGTTTGATCGTCCGGTACCTCAACGGCAACGACGATCTCCCGTGATGAGACGAGATTGCCCGCTGTATCCCGCACCGCTCCGATATCGCCTCGCATTGCCTCAATGGTCCGGATGGCACCGGCCGGAACATCGGAGCCATTCTCCTGGTTTGTCCCACCACCGAGGATCACCGCCACGCTCGGAGAACCGGCGCTCTTCAACGCCTTCTCAAACCCGGCGGCCATCGAGAGGAAGCCGGCGAGCACACAGACGACGAGCGCAACGGAAAGAGCCATTGAAACCGCGATCGCAAAGCGTCGCGGTAGGCTCAGGAGGTTTGCTCTGATCATCACCTGCGTTTGCTTGAGTTTGGAAGACATTTGTTTATCTCGCTTTGAAGGCTGTGGTGATCGGTGTGCGCATGGCATTTATTGCCGGCATCAGGCCGGTGATGAGACCCAGCACGACTATGAATAAAACAGCCTTGGCGAGCACCGCCATTGAGAAGACGAGGCCGAGTGCTGGTCCGGCCAGAACAGCGGCCATCTTTGCCAGGATGAGACCGAGAGTGCCGCCGACTGCGAAAATGAACAGCGTCTCGCCAAGAACGAGCGTCAGGATTCGTCCTCGTGAGAAGCCCAGTGTCTTCAGCACACCGATCTCGAAGGTGCGTTCGCGCACTGCAAAGACCATAGTGTTGATGACGATCATCAGCAGCGTAACGAAGGCCGCGCTGACAACCAGATTGATGATCAAGCCGACATCGGCGTATTGACGCAGGAAGGCTTCCAGGAATTGCTTTTCCGATTGTGTGCGCGTCGGGGTTGGTGAATTGGCGAACAGGGCATCTATGCGCGCGGCGAGGACGCCGGGAGACACGCGGTCTGCCGGCTGCACGACAAAGGCATCCACCGTATCTTCGCCCCGCGCCCGGGCCGCGTTTATAAAATCGTAACTGGCAAGCATGAAATAGGTGTCGGTGTTGGCGCTTTCGCCCTCGAAGATACCGGCGACCTCGAACCGCCAGTCGCGACTGCCATCTTTCCGCGCTGTCTGAAACGCCGTGACGGTGATGCGCTGTCCGACCGACCAGCCTTGCGCTTCCGCCAAGGCTCGACCGACCAGCACCCGGTCTCGCGCCTGGCCGAGAGCGCTAACCAATTCCTGGGTGAGACCAAGCTCCTTCCCATTGACCTTGGCTATCAGGCCGGGCTCAACGGCGCTTATGGCCACCACGTTTTTCTCGACATTTACGTAGCCTCGCAGCCGCGTCATGTAGGCGACCGAGGCCACACCCGGCTCTGATGCAATGCGCGTCATATAGGCCATTGGTAGGGGCTGCGTGCGTCCTGCCGCGTTCATCACCCCGAGAAGATCGTCGCTGGCGCCTGCCGAGCCTTGTGCTCCGTTCAGGAAGCTCGCGGTCAGTCCGTAGATCAGAAAGGCAACCGTCACGCAGAAAATCAGGAGGAGAGTACGCAGCGGCTTTCGCCAGGCGTTCCTTCGAGCAAGATGGAGCAAGTTCATCAAGCGTCCCTCTTCTCTTCAATGAAACGCCCCTTGTCGAGATGCAGGGTTCGGCGCGCATTAAGTGCGGCCTGCGGATCATGGGTCACCATCACAATCGTCTTTCCGAGTTCCTGGTTGAGAAGACGGAGCATATCGAGAACATCGTCTGCGGATTTCCGGTCGAGATCGCCGGTCGGCTCATCACAGAGCAAAAGATCGGGATCGGCCGCGATTGCGCGCGCTATGCCGACACGTTGCTGCTGGCCACCGGACATCAGCGCTGGATATTGCTTCTCACGTCCGGCGAGACCGACCAGGTCGAGAACCTTGCCGGCGCGAATGCGCCGCTCTCTCGCCGAAATCGGCTTCAGCAAAAGCGGTAGTTCGACATTCTCTGCTGCATTGAGCATCGGCAACAAATTGTAGAACTGAAAGACGATGCCCATGTGATGTGCTCGCCACGCTGATCGTGCCGTCTCCCCCATCCGATCGAGCCTGGCGTTGCCAATGTTGATCTCGCCCGCATCAGGGCTCTCAACGCCGGCCAGCATGTTGAGCAGCGTCGATTTTCCTGATCCGGATGGCCCCATGATGGCGACGAAATCACCACGGGGAATTTCCAGATTGAGGTTGACGAAGATCGGGATGGCTTCGCTTCCGATCCTGTATCCCTTCTGCACGTCTTTCAAAATGATATATCGCTCTTCTGCGTGGCGGTCGGTCATAGCGAGGCTTCTCCAATTTGACTTTGAATCTCGGGGGAGATGATACGGATGCGCGCTGCCATGTTGGGCCGTATGCCGATAGGCGGGTTAATGAGAGAAAGCCGAAGCCCGATCGTGCCTTTCTCAGCCGACGCAGTTGGCGCTATCCGTTGTAGTTCGACGCCAAAAGGCCGACCGGGAAAGCCGTCGAGTACCGCCTCACCATGTAAGCCGGGTCGGAGCAGGGAGACATTTGTTTCGGCTATGTCGGCGTCGATCACCATGTTGGTGGCATCCGTGAGCGCCAAAATGCTTTGGCTTTCCCGAACGCTGTCAGCGCGCGCCAGAACAGTGTCGCCAATGTGAACATTGAGCCTAGTCACAGTTCCGGCAAAGGGCGCACGAATAACCAGTTCGTCCACCTGCTCCTGGGCAACACGGATCGTGAGATCAGCTCGGATAACGTCCTGGCGGCCCTGCTCGACATTGTTCAGGGCAGTCTTCCAGGTCGTTTGTGCGTCCTCCAGGTCTTTTGTGGATACTGCATCACGTTTCGCCAAAGCTTCGGTACGTCGAAACGAGGCCGTAGTCTGCGCTAATGCGATTTCCCTTGCGGCAAGCACCAGATCGGTTGAAACCTTCGCCGCCTTTGCTTGCTCAAGTGCCAATCGGGCGCTGGCGTTTTCTAGAATGGCGAGTATCTGACCAACTTGAACCTGATCGCCGACTTCAACAGCAATTCCTTTGATCTTGCCCTCATACTTGGAAAAGACGGTAGTCCAACGTGGTGCGACGACATACCCCGAGCCGGTCATCTCACGCGCGGCTGCTTCAGATGTTCTCGAAGTTGGCGGTAGATTGTCACGCTCTGAGGTCGCGCGTAGTTCAGTTGCTGGGTCCGCCTGGTCCAGTTTGGGCGGCTCAGACCGACCTAGAAGTGCTATCTTCATGTCATTCACCGAACCCGGCGAGACCAGCGCAAGGATGACGGGAGTGGCGGCCGCAAGCAAAGCGCCGACAATCCAGCGGATAACCTTCCGGCGTGGTTTCGGCGCGCCTGCCAGTGACTCCAGAGAAAGAGACTTGAGCGTTTCGGCGAGTTTGCGATCGTGTTCGGTGAGCGTGTTCATGTCGCCACCAAAGCCGGCTTCATGTCCTGAACTCGACCTCGAACACGTTCTTGATCGTGCTGAATCGCGATTTCGTACGTTAAAAAAGCCGGCTCAGCTTAGATTTGCCCGGCTCTGTCGCCACTGAACAGGCGTTATGTCGGTGATGCGGCGAAACTCGCGATTGAAATTGGATTTGGTCTGGAAACCCACTGCGAGCATGATTTCGGTCACAGATTTTTCTGTTTCCTCCAGCAGCCGGCATGCTTCCGCAACACGAAACTCGTTGACGTATTGCGAGACGTTTTTGCCGGCTGCCCGGTTGATCGCTGTCGAAATTTGCCGCGCCGGAATAATCGCTTTGCGCGCCAGCCGATCAAGATTGAGGTCCGGGTCGCGGTACGAACGCTTCGTCTCCATCAGCAACCGTATAGCGGCGAGTGTCTCCTTGTCACCCATGTCGTCGATATGCGGGGCCGCAGTGTCCATCTCGGAAGGCTCTCTACCCTGAACCACCACAGCGGCCGCGATCGAGAGGACGATCAATGCAATGAGGTTGCCGATCGCTACCATAGCTGGAGCGTGTCTGCCCTGCGTCCATGAAAAATCAAGGAACACAAACAGGTCTAGCCCTGCCGACAGAAGCAATGCCAATGCGGCAAAGACAAGCGCCCGATAAACCGGAGCTGCACTTTCGAATGGAGTCCTTTGCAGCGCGTCTGGCCCCAACCGCATGAGATGCAGGATCGCTCCGGCATAGCCTACGAAGATCGTCGGTAGAACCACATCAATTGCGCCTCGCCATGCCGTTGTTGTCAGCAGCAAGATGACAGCAACGGCGGGAATTGCGTGCAGGCCGAGACGTAAATGATGAGAGAATCCGCTTTTGCGCACCAGCTTGGCTACACCGCAATAGACGAGCGGCGGCACGAGCGCTGCGCCCACGGGCGCGACATACATCACTTCAACAATGCCGTACCCCCAGCGCAGCCCCGAGAGGAATGCCTGGAAAGCACTCAACAGGATCAGCGCAAGGAAGGGGAGGTTACGCGAGTTTCCATCGTCGCCGGTCCTCACCATGGCGACAAACAGGATAAGCAACAGCAGGGCGACGACAAAAGAAAGTGGAATGAAAGGCATGAGAACCGGGCATGAAAGACAGAGTGAATCGACGAGATGATCCTGATCTTATGGGCATCGCTCTTCGACCTGAAACGCGTTTTAGGCCTCGTGTTGTCGCAAATCTCCCGATTAAAGTGACAATTTATTATCGGATCTTCGCAACGTCGCAAAATGGGGGCTGATGCGACGCCGGTGCGCTGCCTCCTGGGCTTCAATCAACAGCTCGCCTTTAGCCCAAGATTCCACTCAATGAGGTCGAATTTCGTGAATCAGGCAGGGCTACTCGTGTGGGAAAAGCGCTGCGGCGATCCGGGAAAAACGACAACGCTGTGACTTTCAGCTCGACGGTCGAAATGGCAGCCGACTTCGCCCACGCCAAGAGCCTTTAAGAACTCCGGTCGGACCCGAGGCGTCTGGCAGAGAACCACCCGCCGTGACGCGACCGTGATAATCTGGTCGGCCGAATTTGCGTCGTGCAGATCGCTCCCGGTGGTTGGCCGAAAATGAAAAGGTTATTGAATTCAATGCCCAGATATGGCGCTGGGCAATGCTTGTTGGACACGACATACACTTCGATCAGGCAGCATCGGGACGGTGGAGTGTCTTCACTTCCATAAAATCCTCCAGTCCGAACATTCCGCCTTCTCGCCCGTTGCCCGATTGCTTGTAGCCGCCGAACGGGCTTCCATAGCGATGCGGGGCGCCGTTGATGTGGACCATTCCGGCGCGCAGTCTTGTCGCTACGCGCTCGGCGCGAGCAGGGTCACCGCTCTGAACATAGGCAGCCAGTCCATAGCTGGTATCGTTGGCGATCGTGATTGCCTCGTCTTCCGTGTCGAATTGCATGATGGCCAGCACTGGCCCGAATACCTCCTCACGAGCGACCCGCATGTCATTGTTGACATCGGCGAAGATGGTTGGCTTGACGAAGTAGCCTGTCTCAAAGCCTTCGGGCTTGCCGGCTCCGCCGACGAGAACGCGTGCACCCTCGGAAATGCCCGCCTTGATCAGTGCCTGCACGCGACCAAATTGGACATCGCTGACAAGCGGGCCGATGTGGACACCTTCTTCTTCGGGATTGCCGACCTTGACTTCGCGGCCGACACGCTCGGCAATCTCGACGACCTTGTCGTAGACCGATCTCTGAACGAGGAGGCGGGTCGGCGCATCGCAGGATTGGCCGGAATTGTTGAAGCATTCAAGGACGCTTCCCGTGATGCGGTCCTCGAGATCGGCGTCCTCGAAGACAATGTTGGGAGACTTGCCGCCAAGCTCCAAGGTTACGCGTTTGACTGTGTCTGCCGCGTCCTTGCTGACGGCAATGCCGGCGCGTGTCGAGCCGGTGAAGGACATCATATCGACGTCCCTGTGCCTCGAAAGCGCGGCGCCGACATTGACGCCGTCGCCGTTGACGAGGTTGAAGGTGCCAGCCGGGAAACCGGCCTCATGGATCATTTCTGCGTAGAGCATGGCATTGAGCGGTGTAAACTCCGAAGGCTTCAGCACACAGGTCGAGCCTGTCGCAAGTGCCGGAACCACCTTCAGTGCAATCTGGTTGATTGGCCAGTTCCAGGGGGTGATCAGCCCACAGACGCCGATCGGCTCGCGCAGCAGCACGTCGCCGTTCGGCAGCGTGTCGCGAATCTTCAGGCGCTTCAGGGCATCGATGAAACCCTGCAGGTGACCGACGCCGACGTCGGCTTGCTGTTCGCGGCTCATGGTGATCGGCGCGCCGAGCTCGAGTGTGATCGTCTGCGCCATCTCCTCGTAGCGGCGCTTGTAGATCTCAAGCAGCCTTTCGAGCAGCGCCAGGCGTTCCTCGACGCTTGTGCGGCTGTAGGTCGCAAACGCCTTCTTCGCAGCCGCTACCGCACGGTCGATATCGGCGGCTGTACCCATCGAAATCGCCGCAACCGGCTTTTCGGTAGCCGGATTGATGACTTCGAGATCATTCGCCGCCAGCGGCGCTACCCACTCACCATTGATGTAGAATTTGCGCTTGTCGAGCATATCGTCACTCCCGTCAGATCTACTTCCGTTTTTCGTTCAGCCAATCCGTGATCAACTGGCGGTATCGCTCGCCGCTGAAGCTTGGAAAATGTCCGCCATGCACGACGCGGGCCGGCATGGTCAAAAGCCGCTCCATCGAGGCGAGATAATCGGCAGCGTTGGAATGGTAGCTGTCCTCGATCAGCGGCCCGTCATAGAGTATATCGCCGGAAAGAAGCGTTTCCGTCTGCGCTTCCCAAAGAGCGATACCGCCCGGCGAGTGGCCGGGCGTATGGATGACCTCGAAGGACCGGTCGCCGAGATCGATTATGGTCGGCCTCGGCTGAGTGGACCGCCCGGCACTCGAACTCGTGATGGCAGCCGATATGGTCGAAATGGGTGTGGCTAGCGACCGCGATCAGATCGCGCTCGGTGACGAGAGGCACCCATTCGCGCAGCGACACGACGCCCATACCGCTGTCAACAAGCATATCGCGATCGCGCCCGCGCACGTGCCAGATGTTGCATCGGTAGAATTCCTGGATGAAGGGCTCAGAAATAAGGGTGACGTCGTCCGCCAGCCGTTTCACTTCGTACCATTTGTCCGGGGCGACACGTTCCATGGTCTCAGCCTATGCCTGTTTCGACGGCAAGGCTACGATATCGCTGACATTGACAGCGAGCGTGACCGCTTGACCTGCTATCACCGCCGCCGATTGCGGCATGTGCGCGACGATGCTCGTTTCGGGAGCGCCGGCGGGCGTCAGATGGCAGCGATAATGCGTTCCGAAGAAGGCGCTGCCGGCAACCGTGGCCTGGCCCAGCGCAGTGACCGGGCCACCCCCCTCGCCGGCCCGGCGGAAATGTTCTGGCCTGATGCAAAGTGTCGTCGCCTGCCCGACGGACGGCAAGCCTGCCGTGAAGCAGGCTTTCGGCAATGCGACCTTCCCCAGCGTCGTCTCGACGATTGCTTGGGTGCTGTCAACATCTGTGAGCGTGCCGGGAACGAAGTTCACCTCACCCATGAAGCCGGCTGCAAAGAGTGAGCGGGGATGCATGTAGATTTCGGACGGTGGGCCAAAGTCTTCGATTTTCCCTTGATTCATCACCACGATCCGGTCGGCGATTGCCATTGCCTCTTCCTGATCGTGGGTGACGTGAACGAAGGTTGTGCCGACGCGTTTCTGGATTGCTTTCAACTCGTCCTGCATCTGTCGGCGAAGCTTGAGATCCAGCGCGCCGAGCGGTTCGTCGAGCAGCAGCACGTCGGGATCGACAGCCAGAGCCCGGGCGAGCGCCACGCGCTGGCGCTGACCACCCGATAGCTCGTGCGGCTTCTTGTCGGCGGAGGACTTGAGGCCCACAAGGTCAAGGAATCCCTTCGCGCGCTCCTCGCGCTCCGCCTTGCCGACACCGCGCATTCTGAGGCCGAATCCGACATTGTCTTTGAGCTTCATATGCGGGAAAAGCGCGTAGTCTTGAAACATCGTCGTCGTCGGACGCTTTGCCGGCGGCACGTTGGTCATCTCCTTGCCGCCGATCGCAATCCGCCCTTTGGTCGGCGACAGGAAGCCTCCGAGGATGGACAGGAGCGTGGTCTTGCCGCAGCCGGAGGGCCCGAGCAGGACGATGAATTCGCCCGCATTGATGTCGAGGGAAACGTCGTCCAGCGCGGTAAAGCTGCCGAAGGTCTTCGTCGCGTTCTCGATTGAAACCGGCGCGGTCATGATTTCTTTGTCCTTCCAAACAGGAACAGTTCCAACACGATCAGCAAAGTGACTGAAACGAGAAACACCAGTGATCCGATGGCATTGGTCTTGGGATTGAGACCGGAGCGAAGCAGGCTCCAGATCTCGACAGGCAGCGTCACGTCGAAGCGCGACAGCAAGAAAGCGATGATGAACTCATCCCAGCTGAACGTCATCGACAGGAAGAAAGAGGCGAGCAGCGACGGCAGCAGCATTGGCGCGGTCACGAGAACCATGACCTTGATGTCGCTGGCGCCGAGATCGCGCGCTGCGCGCTCGATGTTGATATGGTGGTCGCCCATCGACGAATAGATGATCGCAAAGCAGAGCGGCAGATTGATCACCACGTGACCGATGCCCACGGTCCAGAGCGAAAGACCGATGCCCAGCACGTTGAGGACGGTCAGTAGCCCAAGCGCGATGATAAGGTAGCTGACCGTCATCGGCGCGATGAGCAGTCCGCGTTGCCAAGCCGAGCCCGGCAGCTTGAAGCGCGCGAGCGCATAGGCCGCCAGAAATCCGAGAAGGCAGGCAACGAGAGACGATAACGTTGCCACCAGGAAGGAGTGCAGCAGCGCGGACATCAGCTTGCGATCGGCGAAGACGGCTTCATACCATTGCAGGGAAAATCCATTGAACGGCGGCACTGGCAGGCGTCCATCCTGGAAGGAAAACAGCACCAGCACAATAACCGGCAGGAAGATGAAGCCGAAGATCACGACGGCGTAGACGCTGGTGGCGATGTTTGTGAGCCTATCGCGCGTCATTACGTCCTCTCGATTTTCAGCCAGCGCGCGCAGGCGACGTAGGCGGCGGTAACCGCGAGCATGAGGATGATCGAAAGCGCTGCGGCCATCGGGAAATCCGCGCGTCGGCCGAGCTGCAGCATGATGATCTGCGGCAGGACAAGCTCATTGTTGCCTCCGAGAATCTGCGGCGTGACATAGTCACCGATGCAGAGCACGAAGGTGAGGAACGCACCTGTCATGATCCCCGGCATGGTCAGCGGCAGAATGACATGCCAGAAGGTCTGAAAAGCATTCGCTCCGAGGTCGGCTGCCGCGCGGCGATAGTTCGGCGAGAGCTGCACAAGATTGGCATAAATCGTCAGGGTGAGAAGCATGACGAAGAAATGGACGAAGCCGATCACCGTTGCCGTGCGGTTGCTGGCGAGCTCAAGCGGCTCGCTGATGACGCCCATATTCATCAGGGTCTGATTGATTACGCCATTGCGCGACAGCACGAGCAGCCAGGAATAGGATCGAACGACGTAGGAGGTCCAGAACGGCAGGATCGCAAGAATCAACACCGTTCGTTGATATTTTTGCGGCACCTGCTCGGCGATGATCCAGGCCAGAGGATAGGCAAGCAGGATCGAGAGAACCGTCACGATGGCGGTAATTTCCAACGAATTCGTCAGCCCGCGGAACAGCGCGTCCTTCTCGAAGAAGGCGATGTAGTTGCCAAGGTTCCAGACGCGGACGATCGATCCGCCCTGCTGCGCCCACAGGCTCATGGCCGCCATGAAGAGAAAAGGGGCGACGAAGAAGACGATCGTCCAGACAAGGGCTGGAGCCACAAAACCCCAGCCTTTGCGGCGTTCGGCATCTTCAAGAGGAAAAGCAGCCACGGACAAGCCTCCGAATGCCCTCTCCCGGCAATAAGGGAGAGGTACGTGATGATGGCATGACGCAAGAGACGAAGCCGTCAGTTCTGCAGCATCTCGGTCCAGGCGTCCTGCATCTTCGCATCCAGTTCCGCGCTTGGGATCGGATAAAGTTGCGTGCGCTTGAGATAGTCAGCCTGCTCGTTCCAGCGCAAAGCGGTCTTCTGTTCGCCGGTCAGATGCTCGCCGGCCTTGGCGTTCGCCGGCATCGCCCAGTAGCAGGAAGACGTCGCAAGCCGCGCCTGCCCTTCGGGGCTGACGATGTATTGCACGAACTTCAAAGCAAGATCCTTTTTCGTGGAATCCTTCATGACGCCGATCGATTGCGCCCAGCGCAGTGCGCCCTGTTCCGGAATGGTCCAGTCGAGGTTCGGCTTGTCCTTCACCAGTCCAGCCGTCAGCCATTCCCCGCCGCCGAAGACAATATCGACCTCACCTGTCGCAAGCGCCGTCTGCGACGAGACAACGTCGCTGACCTGCTTCGCGTTGGCCTTAAGAGCGAACAGTTTGTCCTTGATCGCCGGCAGATCGGCATCCGTCAGGCTTGCCGTCGCTTTGCCGAGATCAATCCCGGTCAAACCGATCATCGGCAGATAGTAGTCATAGACGGCGATCCGGCCCTTGTATTTCTCCGACCAGAGCTTCGACATGTCCTTCATGTCGGCCGGATCGACCTTCGTCTTGTCGTAGGAAACGGTATTGTACCCGAACTTCTCGGTGACGGCGTAGGTCTTGCCGTCGCGTGTATTGTTGGCCTCCATGCGCACTTCCGGGAAGATATCCGCGTTCGGGAGCGCATCGGCTGGCATCTCCGCAAGGATGTCCTTGTCGACAGCGCGCTGCACGTCGACGCCATCGATAACAAGCACGTCCCAATCTCCCGGACGCGACTGATCGATGATGGAGAGCCCGGCACCGGTGCCCTCGTATTCCTTCAGGTTGACCTTGACGTTGTTCGCCTTCTCGAAAGGTTCAATCAATGCCGGATCGGTGTGGTCGCACCAGACAAGCGCGTTCAACTCTTCCTGCGCCAGGACTGGCGCAGAGGTAAGTGCAGCAGCCGCCGCAGCAAGCGCCAATGTCGCGGCGGAGGTCCAAAATCTGCGCACAGATATGCCTTCAATAAAGTCAGTCATGATGTTGCCCTCTGGTCGGTGACGCTCGTTCCGGCGTCTTCATGAAAAAAGATTGAATGAGTTCATTTTTTAAGTCAATATGATTTTTGAGGGCATTCATTATTTGAGAGAGTGAGACATGACGGGACTGCGCGCCAAGCAGAAAGCCGATCGCAATCGTCGCATATTGGAGGCGGCGGCGAGCCTGTTTCGCGAGGTTGGCTATGACAGTGCTCGGATCGAGGACATAGCGGAGCGCGCGGAGGTATCGGTCGGCACGTTCTACAACTACTATGAAAACAAGGGAGACATTCTCGTCGCCACGGTGTCCATGGAAGTTGAAGAGGTCCTGGAATCGGGCAAGGCAATCGTCGAAAATCCACCGCCAACGACATTGGAAGCACTACAGGTGCTTATCGATCAATATTTCGATCACTCGCTGGTCTATCTCAGCAAGGAGATGTGGCGCACCGCCATGGCGACGTCCATCCAACAGCCAGAAAGCCCGTTCAGTCGCCGATACACCGAACTCGACGGGCGTCTCTGCGATCAGGTTTCGATGCTGGTCCAGAAACTGCAGCTTCGCGGTGCCGTCATGCCGGGGATCGACGCGGTGGCAGTGGGCCAGATGGTCTTTAACAATCTCAACATGATGTTCCTTGAGTTCGTCAAAGATGAAGCGATGACACTTGAGACACTCAAGGAGCGTGTGGCGCGGCAGAACAGGCCGCTTGCCGTTTTGATCAGCAGCCCAAAAATTCAATAGCAGGAAACATAAGGGATGGAACATCAGCAATATGCCGTGCTTGCGGCGGCAGACCGCCTCGTCGAGGCCTTTGGCAGGCACGATCGCGACAGCTATTTCTCGGCATTCGCGCCCAATGCCACCTTCATATTTCACAATCTTGACCGCCGGCTCGCCACGCGCGCCGAGTACGAGGCCGAATGGGCCCTCTGGGAGACGCGCGACGGCTTTCGCGTCAGCGCTTGCCGTTCGAGCGACAGAGATATTCAGATCGCCGGCCCCATCGCCATATTCACCCACTCCGTCGAGACCGACCTAAGCTTCAACGGCGAGCCCTCGACGAGCATCGAGCGCGAGACCATCGTTTTCGAGAAGCAGCCAACCGGTGAGTGGCTGGCCATTCACGAGCACCTCTCGCCACGGTCTTGAGAGCAGCCGATCGGGTGCCGCCCTTCACGAGAGGGGCTGCACCTGTCAGTGATATTGTCGAGCAATTTGGGATGAAGGACAGGACGATGGCCGAGTTGAAGAAGCATCTAGAGGATCTGCGGAAGAAGTTTGGAGACAGCGCGGAGTTCTTCGACCCGCGCTTCCGGCGCGTGGCCGAAAAGATCTTCAAGGGCGGCACCCGTGCCGCGCCCTATTCCGGCATTTCGACCTTCGCAGGCTTGCCCTACAAGGAGGTCAATTTCGCCACACCCGATTTTGGTGACCTGCAAGTTGCGGCAGTCGGCATCCCGATGGATCTCGGCGTCAGCAATCGGCCGGGCTCGCGATTTGGACCGAGGGCCGTGCGCAGCATCGAGCGGATCGGCCCCTACAATCACGCCCTCGACTGTGCTCCTGCCTACGATCTCAGGGCAGCCGATATCGGTGATATTCCGTTTGGCAGTCGCTACCGCCTGGAGCAATGCCACGACAATATCGAGGCGGCGATCCGAAAGATCGTAGAGGCGGGTGTCATTCCGCTCTCCGTCGGCGGCGACCACTCCATAACCCATCCAATCCTCAAGGCGGTCGGCGCCAAGGAACCCGTCGGCCTGATCCATATCGACGCCCATTGTGATACCGGTGGTCCATTCGACCAGACCAAATTCCATCACGGCGGCCCGATGCGCAACGCTGTGCTCGACGGCGTTCTCGATCCGACCCGTACGATCCAGATCGGAATTAGAGGTCCTGCCGAATATCTCTGGGAGTTCTCCTACGAATCCGGGATGACGGTCATCCATGCAGAGGAAATCAACGGGATGGGCATCCCCGCGATCATCGAGAAAGCGCGGCAGATCGTCGGCGATGGCCCCACCTACCTGTCCTTCGATATTGACAGTCTCGATCCGGCCTTTGCGCCCGGCACCGGTACACCCGAGATCGGCGGCCTGACCACCCGTGAGGCACTTGAACTCTTGCGCGGTCTGAAGGGTCTCAACTTCGTCGGCGGCGATGTCGTCGAGGTCGCCCCGCAGTATGACAGCACCACCAACACCGCGCAGGCGGGCGCTCAGGTGCTGTTCGAGATCCTGAGCCTTCTGGTCTACAGCCCGGCAGTGACGGGCCATAAGTAGGCGCTATCGTTGAGCCACTGGCAGCTTTGTCCGAGCGTTGACTATTTTCACGCCTCTGAGCCGGCGCGCATCACGCCGCCTCTTGCGGTGACGCTCATCCGGGAAAGCCTGAGCTTCGCTCGTAAAAGCAGGTTCATGCTGGCGGCAGACTGGTTTAGCGCTGTGATTGTCCAAGAGATTTGAACCCAAAGCTTGGTTTTGGGATTCTGTGCCGATCACAGACACTCTTGCGCGACACTATAGTCCGAATGACGCATTTAGGCTGATGCCGCGATCTTCGGTGCTAGATGAACCTCACAAAGGGGCGAGTGATGAAGAGATTGCTGATGTGTTCGCTGGCGGGTCTGGCGCTTGCAAGTTGCACGCCGACACAGCAGGGTGCCGGTATAGGTGCCGCAACGGGTGCGGTGGTTGGTGGCGCCGTGACGAATAACGTGCGTGGCGCGGCCGTTGGCGCTGCGATCGGGGGAGCCTCCGGTGCTGTGATCGGTAACGTGGCCGGTCGTCCGGGACAATGCGAGTTCCAGGATCGCAACGGTCGGCGCTACATCGCCGCCTGCCCGCGCTGACGGGTGACGAACATGCAACCGCCGCCGGGCCAATTCGCGTCAGCGGGTGATGCACCAGCACATTGCGAGGCGGGCTTGGTGTGTTGTTTCTAAAGCAGCAACGGGCAAACTTCTTGCGCTCTAGTCCCGATACGGCTTCTGTCAGCCTGATCGCCAGCAAATGCGCGCCGTCAATAAGGCGAAATCCAGCCTTAGTCGCTTGCCCTCCCGTATCTCCGCGATTGTTCTGCGGAGGCCTGCGCGAGCCCACTCAGTACACGGCTTGGGAGAAAGATCACCAGGGATGCGGCACCCTCTACCACCGATGCGCCGTTAGCGAGCATTGTCTGGCCGACCGGCCCCTGGTCCTCTCTAACAACGCTGCGCATCAGGGCATCGTTGTTGACGATCTCCATCAGTGTCGGTGAGCTCGCAAAGACGTTGTGGCGACCGCCATCGATATTGGAGACATCGATGACCGCGATCTCTCTCTTCTGAAGGATAGCGACCTCGGAGCCGCTGCCGACACGTGGGTGGCCGCCCGCCAGTCGCCGGGAAAACCCGAGCGCGCGGTCGCGCTGCGAAACAATGATTGTGAACGGTCGCGGGATATCGCCAATATCGTCAAGCTGGCTCAGGAAGACGTCGACGTCGATATCAGGTGCGGCAAGAACAACGCCACCCAAACGCTTCAGGGTGCTGGTGTGTCCGCTCAGGGCCAGATCGCGTAAGGCTTCGGTGACGACGTAGGCGCCCATCGAATGGCCGACCACGATTATTCTCTTTGCGTTGGTCTGCGCCGCGATCTCGATTGTCTCGGCAAGTCCTCGCCGACCGATCAGGGCACTGTCGCGGTCGAAGACGTAAAGAGGGATCGAGGCTCCGGATGGCCAGGCGTAATGCAGCGAGACCGACTTGATGTTGTAGTCGTAGGTGATCTGAGCATTGCGGAAGACGCTGTCGGCGAAATTGTTGTTGTAACCGTGGACGAAGATGAAGATCTCGCGATCTTCGGGCGCCCGCTGCGCCAGCGCGGTGTTCAGCTGCCGGATGAACTCTTGTCGCCCGGCGACCGCTTGGTAGGTTCGTGCCGAAAAATGCCGGCTTTGATCGGGAACCCGCCCGCTTGTCTCAACGCGGCCAGGAACGTGGTTCCTTGGAATTCCAATATCGAGTTTCGCAAAATTCAGCGTCTGCGACCGCTCAGCGGAATAAGGCAGGGAAAGATTGCCGGATCGCGCGCGCGTGGTCGCGACATAGATCGGAATGGTTGCCCGTGGTTCCGATCCCGATGACGATGCAATGGGAAGGCCAAGAACCGCGCGTGGCCCACCACAGCCGACAAGCGCCAACAACATGATCACGATGACGGACAACCGCATTGACGACATGGCCCGGTTTAATTCTCTGGCAAGCTGTTCAATCTGGCGAACAACAAAGACAATCGGTTCAGATCACTCCTCCGGCTGCACGCATGAGGCGATCCACGTCAAGGTTCTAAGCGACGAGCAGCGGGCGCGGTAGATGAATTCCGGGTGTCCTTGCTCAAAACAGAGTTGCGTGTCGTTCAGGTGACAAACCGACGGCGTTTCAATCTCGCACAAATCGGGTTCCCTTCCACGAGAGACTGCCAAATCTGGACTGCGGGCATGGTTGCGGGATTTTATGCTGATCACTTCGCTTCTTGAACCGCTCTATAGTTCGCAGCCGAGTACTGCGCCTCGGGTTCTGCAGGACTGCGCAAGCTGAGCAGGGCATTTAAGGGAGCATCATCACTTGAGTTCTTACTCAGGACTTCTACCTTTCGCGTTGACCACCGAGACAGATGGATCGACGAATGAAAGGGGCATTTTTTCGCGGCCACGACATCTTGGCGATGCCGTTTCAGCCGGGTTGCATTTTTTGTCATCGATAAGCTTGGCTGCATCAAGCACGCGAAGTGCCGCGTGCGATCGCAAAAGATGCGTTTATCCCATTGACTCCATGTCACGTTTTTCAACTTCCCGCGCATGGCGGGAAGTGGTCGTGTCGGTGAAGCATTGGGGGAATGACCGGCGTTTCCGATTTGGTGCAAGCACATCCAGTAAAGGAGAATTGATCATGTCTACTTTGATTGCAATTGTTTATCCGAGTGAAGCCAAAGCCGAGGAAGTGCGTCAGCGCTTGTTCGAGATGCAGAAGGAATACCTGATCAAGGTCGGAGATGCCGTCATCGCGACGAAGAACGACAGCGGCAAGATCAAACTCAATCAGCTGGTCAACACCACGGTTGCCGGCGCAGCATCGGGCAGCTTTTGGGGTTTGCTGATCGGTGTTCTATTTCTCAATCCGCTTCTGGGTGTGGCGGTGGGCACGGCATCCGGCGCTATCGGCGGCGCTCTGACCGACGTTGGTATCAACGATGCTTTCATGAAGGAGCTCGCCGCCAATCTTGATCCGGGCAAGGCCGCCTTGTTCGTGCTGATCCAGGAGATGACAGCGGACAAGGTCTTGAAGGAGATATCAGCCTTTGGCGGCGTCGTGCTCAAGACCTCTCTCGATGAAACAAAAGAGCAGGTCTTGCGCGACGCATTGCAAAAGGCGGCCGCTGCCAGCTAGTTTGTTTACAATGATCAAGCATGTCGGGCAGTGCGCGCATTTGGCCAGAAGGCAGGCTGGTGCGCGCCAAAACGATGGGCCCCGGCCTGGGGAATTCTCACGCGATGCCACTCCCCGTCAGTTCTGACGGAGGCTGGAAGATAGAACAACGTTCCAGGGGCAAGTATGCAGGAAGCAGGCGGCAATCGCATGATCGGTTCAGTTGCAACCGGTATCCTTGTGCTTGCTTTGCTTTATGTCGCGCAATCGATCTTCGCACCGCTCATCTTTTCCTTGTTTGTCATCGCGCTCGTCTGGCCGTGTCAGGCCGCGTTGCAGCGCTTTCTTCCAAAGCTTCTTGCGCTCCTGATCACGCTGAGCGTCACCATGGTCGCCATTGTCGTCATCGGATCATCGGTTGCCTGGGGGTTTGGTAAGCTCGCGCAATGGCTCTTCGTCAATGCCGACCGTTTCCAGGCCGTCTATGTTGACTGGACAAACTGGCTGGAAGAGCACGGCCTGGCTGTCGCGGGTCCCTTGGCCGACCGCTTCGATGTTGCCTGGCTGGTTGGTTTTGTCCAGGGGATGGCTGGGCGGTTAAACAGCTTTGCCGGTTTCGCGGCTCTGGTCTTCATCTTCATCATGCTGGGCCTGCTCGAAGTGGAAGACTTCAATGCGCGTCTCGTCGCCCCCGCAGCACAACCTTACGGAATGCGCATCTTGGCGGCCAATCGAGTGCTTGGCGCAAAATTGCGCCGCTTCATGATCGTTCGCACCTTCGCGAGTATCCTCACCGGGTTGGTGGTCTGGCTGTTTGCGCTGGGTGCGGGGCTAGAACTTGCGCCAGCCTGGGGAGCGATCGCATTCGCGCTCAACTACATCCCTTTTCTCGGGCCCTTTGTCGCGACCGCGCTTCCGACGCTGTTTGCCATCGCCCAATTCGAAGCATGGCAGACGGCGGTCGTCATTTTCGCCAGCCTCAACTTTATCCAGTTCATCATCGGCAGCTATCTGGAGCCACGATTGACCGGGGCGTCGCTGGCAATATCCCCATTTTCCGTAATTTTTTCGGTGTTTTTCTGGAGCTTCATGTGGGGCATTTCGGGTGCCTTCATCGGTGTGCCCATCCTGATCGCGTTCATTGTGTATTGCGCCGGTACGCCGTCTGGAATGTGGATTGCAACGCTGCTCTCGGGCCGTTCCAAGGTTGACGCCGATCGCGGGTCGTGAAGCAGTCTCAGCAGCCAAGGACGGTGTCCAGGTACAGAACGACAACATAAGACCACCGTATAGCGACCTCGTTCACGGATCGTGCATCTGACGGTTGAGGAAAGAGGTCGAAAGGGCTAAATTGCGACTGGGAGGAACAACGAGTGCCCCAGGCAGCTTGCCGAAATATACCCGAACAAGCGCTGGAGATCCCGCATCCGCCGTGCGAACGGTTGTCCCCCTGAACCGCAGAAATCAGTTCGCTTGCATCATTCAGACGTCACGCTGCCTCGCTCCTGGGCCCAAGAGGAAAGTACGAATGAACTGCACATTTTTTTCTGTCGACTCAAGCAGCCTTTCCATCGCGGCATACCCGGCGCACAGCATCACGCTCCAAAGGATCCTTTCCATTTCGAGCGGTGGCATTGCCCACAGTTCCGCGACATCCGACGGCACTGCCTGCCGGGGAGGCTTTCGCACTATGTTGGGCATGATCGGCGGCAATCACGGCCGCACTATGTCTGCTGGGCGAGCCACACGTAACTGCACCGCCTTGTCTGCGGCCAAAAAACAGATGACGTGAAGATGATGGAAGGCGTCACGAACCATGCCAGGTTACCCGAGCGCGTGCCGGACCGCGAGAGCTTTGTGGGCCTGGATTGCGGGGCCGTTGAGGCAATCTCAGTAGACGGGAGGGCATCGTCCTTGCCTTCCTTTGAATTTTCGACCGCGGGCCTGTCGCGAGCGGATCAGTTTGCAACATGGCACGACAGTTTCGCGCCCATGCTCGAACTTTCTGATATCGACCCCATGACTGCAGATTTCAGCGGTCGGCAAAAGCTTTGGGATCTTGGCAGTCTTGTCCTTGCCGAAATCAGTACGGACCGCCTCGCATTTTCGAGCCTGCCGGGACATGTTCGGCGTGATCCCGTCGATCACTGGACGATGACCGTCCTGTTGTCCGGACAGACCCGCACTGATGCGGTAAAAACCGCGTTTACCGCGGGCCCGGGTGAGGTTCAGATCCACTCACTCGGCCGCGCCTTCGACGGCGTCGTTGATAGGAGCGAGATGCTCATGCTGTTTGTGCCGCGTGATCTTTCCCTCGAGACTTCGGCCACACTCGGCTCGGCGGAGTTTTCGACGCTCGGGACAGGCATGGGGCGGCTGTTTTCGGATTATCTGGTTGACGTCGCCAATCGCCTGCCGATGCTCGTTCAAGCCGATCTGCCCGGGCTAGCGGCAGCCACACGCGCTATGATCCTTGCCTGCGTGCAGCCATCTGCGGACCATATCGAGGCGGCCGAAGGACCGATTGCCAACGTGCTCCTCGAAAGAGCACGCCAACTGGTGCACAGCCGGCTGCTCGACCCCAAACTCGGGAGTGAGTTGGTGCGGCGGGAACTCGGCATCTCGCGCACGCGGCTCTACAACCTGTTCGAGCCCTTCGGTGGGGTAATGCACTACATTCAGCACCGTCGACTGCTCAGTGCCTACGCCGCGTTGACAGACCCCAATGATCGGCGCCTCATATTCCAGATCGCCGAAGAGCGGGGGTTCAGCGACGGCGCAGAGTTTGGCCGTGCGTTCAAGCGAGCATTCGGCTACAGCCCGAGCGAGGTGAGGAACCGAGGAGGCGGTGGCATCCCAGCTCGCTCGGACCTTGAGGATTGCCCGTCGGAAGAGCGACTCGGCGTGCTTCTCAGAAGACTGCAAGGGTAAGCTAAAAGGCCCAGGAAGCGATCCATCGGGCCAATTTGCGACCAACAAGAGCGCAATCTCACCGAACAAGAAAGCCAAGAACCGCTGCGTTCGCCAGATCGATAAAGAATGCCGAAACGAGCGGCAGGATGATGAATGCGATCGTTGCCGCACCATGGATTTTGGTTACGGCGGTCATATTGGCGATCGCTGTGGGCGTAGCGCCGAGCGAGACGCCGCAAAAACCCGCAGAAATCACGGCGGCTTCATAGTTGCGCCCCATTGCCGGGAACACGACGAACAGGATGTAGGCTACGGCGACGATCGTCTGGATCGCGAGCACTATGACGAGCGCGAGACCAAGCCCACTAAGGCCCCACAACTGCATGCTCATCAACGACATGGCTAGAAACACGTTCAACGAGAGATCGGATATGAGCGAGAGCGCGCGTGTGCGCGTCGGCCAAGGCAGGTTCGGCGCCACGAACGGGACCGTATTCGTCATCACGATTGCGACGAGCAGGCAGACGACGAACAGCGGAAGATTGATGCCGGCGTCGACGATGATCTCATGCAAGGCATAGCCGATGAGGATAGCAAGATTGGTTACAAGCAGGGTTCGCAACAGACTGACGTAACTGACGTCATCGTGATGGCTGCTTGTTGCTGCGCGTGACACACCTATCGTCAGCTCCTCGTTAGCGCGAGCGCTCAAGCGATGGCGTTTAATCAGATACTGTGCGATCGGCCCCCCGATCAGGCTGGCGATGACGAGGCCAAGTGTTGCGCTGGCAATGCCAACCTCCAGCGCGTTCGTAAGACCGAAACGGTTGGTTATGATCGGAGCCCAGGCAATGGTCGTACCATGTCCGCCGATCAGCGACGTCGATCCGAGCAATGTTGCAGTGCCTGGCGCAAGACCAAGGATGTTGCTGGTGCCGATGGCCACAAGATTCTGGATGACGAGGAAGACCAGCGTTATGCCGAGAAGGATGAGGAAGGGCTTTCCGCCTGCCGCCAGATCGGACAGTCTGGCATTCAGCCCGACACCGGTGAAGAAGTAGAGAAGCAGCATGTCCCGCGCGGCCAGGGTGAAACTGATCTCGACGCCAAAGAACTCATAGGCGATGAGCGTCGCAAGCGCCGCCAGAAGGCCCCCAGTGACTGCTTCGGGAATGCTCCAGTGGATAAGGATTGGGATTAAACGGTTGAGGTTGGCGCCAGCGAAAAATACGAGAATTGCGATGGTAAAGGATAGTAGTCCCGGGACCTGTATCACCGACATGTGTCACCCCTACTGACGCCGCAACCCTTGCCACGTTTGCGGTTGTAGTCGCCACTTTGACACGCGACATGCGGTTGAGCCAGCGCAAACGGCTTGCGCTTGTCACACGTGACCTTCCACCAGCCCGTCATGCGGCTGTGGTTTAAATCCCTAGGCGGATTTTGGCCGGCGGCCGCCCGGCCGGTCTTTTGACGCATCGATCACAGGGAGTATGCAATTGGCAGGTGCCGATGACGCAGCCAACGTCGGCCCTGGTCCAGAAGGGTTTTCCGCGGATGACGGGTTGCTGGCGGGCTTTCGATCGCTCCAGTCGGATGAGGTAGCGCGTACGCACAACTCAACGCGCTGGTGCACTCTGCCAGCAGATCCTGAAGAATGTCTGAAAGAAAGTGACATGAGCACCGAGACTATCCCGATCAAGAGCCCAGTGATTTTGTGTGGTGGGCGGTGCTGAGCGGTCGACCTCTCAGGGGCACCTGCCCACACGTCGGGAACAAATTTGGACGCAGTTCATTTTGCTTGCTGCAGAGAGAGGAGAAACGACATGACGTACGACCCCAATGATCCCGTCCGCAACCCCAGTACAGATCCCGACCTGCGCACAGCGCCCCCACGCGGCCGCTCGAGCACCTGGATCGGATGGGTTGCTGCGATCGCAGTGATACTCGTTGCGGCGTTTGCGATCACGGAATGGTTCGGCCGGTCTGACACAGACCCGAATCCGACCGCTTCGACGACTGAATCTCAGCCGATGAAGCCGCCGGTGGCGCCGGCCGCACCGTCAAGCGAGCCGGCAACGCCAGCCCCGGCCACCCCTTCGACGGGCGGCACGACACAGCAGTAAGCATATTTTAAAGCGGGAGCCTCCCTCGGGGGACGCTCCCGTATGTTTGTCGCGCTTTGGCTCGCTCCCTGCGAAACCTTCGGACTTGCAGCGGATTCTGAAGGATATGCCGCTGACGGTCTCAGTCAGCGGTGGGCGGCGGGACGCGAATATAAAGCGAGTTTGTGCAGCATTGCCTGCAGCCAAGGCCCAATGGCGACGAGCGAGCTTGACGAAATCCAATCATTTCAGTTCGATGGCGCCGAAACAGGCGAACTCCATCATGACAGCTCTTGAAACTGGATGCATTATCGCACTGCTGCTGGCATGGGCGGCGTTGCTTGGCACGCGGATCAGCCGACGCCTGCCTGGTCATCACCTGTCCGCAGACTCCAAGGAAGCCATCAAGCTCGCCACTGCGGTCGTCGGCACTCTTTCAGCACTTGCGCTCGGCTTTCTGGTCGCGTCCGCCAAGACGGCCTTCGATGATGCGGAAACTGAGCTGAAGACATCGGCCGCTCGCCTCGTCCTTCTTGACCGAGTACTGGCGCAGTACGGCCCTGAGACGGCTCAAGCACGCAAGAGGCTTGCCGAACTCGTCGAGGCGCGCATCAACCAGAGCTGGGGAGGCGCTGCTGGCGAGGCCTTCGGGACGAGAGCGGGGGATGATCTCGGCGTCGAACCTGTCCAGACGATATTGCGGGCGCTGACGCCCGAGGACGATGTACACCGTCTGCTCAAGACACGTGCGCTGGAAATCAGCGGTGCTATCGCAGAGGCGCATTGGCTGGTTCTCGAGACGGGCAACGAGGGGCTGCCGACGGCCTTCCTGGTCGTACTGACATTCTGGCTGATTGTGATCTTTCTCACGTTCGGCCTTTTGTCGCCTTATAACGGCACCGTTATATCGATCATTGTTGTCTGCGCGGTGTCCGTCGGAGGTGCGGTCTTCATCGTCAACGATATGGCCCACCCTTACGGCGGCCTGATTTTCGTGTCGGATGAACCTCTGCGTATCGCTTTATCCCGTATGGGGCGCGGTTGATCGTCCCTGAGGATCCGGACGCAGCGCGGGCGTGGATCAGTGCGTTGCCGTGCGCTTCCTGGAGGCAGCAAGAATGTAGTCGTCCGCAATATCCGCGATTGCCATAGCGATTTCGGTCGACGAAAAGCCGACGAGTTTTTCGCCTTGGATGATCAGGTATACGGCTTCCTCAATTTTTTCCCGGCAGGCGGAAAGACTGTCGGCGTGGCTGATGATGATAGGACGTAATTCCATGGCCCTTGTCTCCGGTCGATACGGCACACGTTCTTGATGTGCGTTGAATGCTGATGTTGGTTAAGCAGCGCACCAATTCGTGACAACCGAGACGCTGTCGAATGACACCCCACCCATCGATCAGTTCAGCGAAAAGGCATTGCGGCCCCTGGTCTCCGCGGGAGCTAGGGTCGCTAAGGCTTCAACTTAACCGTGCCTCGAACATAGTCACAGAAATTGGGAAAGGCTTGTGAAATCGACGTGACACCACCATGAATGGAACAGTCAAAATATATACCGCCCAAGGTCGGTAATCTGATCGGGCGATATTGCCGTCTCAACGCATCAGTTTTGGCTGCATTTCGACAACACGGGTAAATTCGCAACAAGATAGCAAAATGTAGTCGCGTCTGTGATTAGTTTCTTGAAAAAAATTACTCTCGGTTGTATTTTGTACGAAAGTCATCATATTGCTAGTCTGACACGAGGAAACGGGGGGTGCCATGAAGGCCAAGACTCCAAACGCTATTGATGCCTATGTGGGTGAGCGTGTCAGGTTGAGGCGAAAGCTACTTGGCATGAGCCAGGTTAGCCTGTCGGAATCGCTGGGCATTACGTTTCAACAACTCCAAAAGTACGAAAAAGGTGTCAACCGCGTAGGAGCCAGCCGCCTGCAGCGGATTGCCGAGGTCCTTGGCGTACCCATTGGGTTCTTTTTCGACGAGGAGAAGTCGCAGGCCGCCGGCCTGCGTTTGAGCGCGGATACCGATGAAGTCGCGCATTTCATCGCTTCAAAAGAGGGATTGGCGCTGACACGGGCCTTCATTGCGATCGAAAATCCGAATATTCGTCGAAGGCTGCTTGCACTTGCACGGAGCCTCGGCTCCACGCAGTCGGTCGCGGATGAGTATGGCTGGGATCATGCGGACGAAACACGAGGATAACGGGTGCTGCATCTCCAAACATTTGGCGAACTGCGTCTGACGGACGAGGCAGGCAATGCCGTGGGATATCCCGCCAAGGCGCTGTTGACGATGGCGTATCTCTCCACATGCAAGGGCCACGCGCTCACTCGCCAGGAGGTCGCGGCGTTTCTCTGGTCGGAGGCCGAGCCTGATCAGGCCGGCCTCAATCTACGAAAGCTGATTTCCCGCATTCGCCAGATCGATGACAGCGACACCGCGCCGCTGCAAATCACCGCGACGTCGGTGGCGCTGCGCGCGCACAGCCTCACCGTCGACATGCAGATATTGGATAAGCCGGGGCCGGCGATGAAGGGGCTGAAAGCGTGCAGCGATCTGCTTCAGCGCGATTTCGCAGGCAATGTCCGATCAGCAAGCAAGGCGATCGACAACTGGATCGCACGCGAGCAGCGAAGCCATAGGGTCAAGTTGCGCCAGATACTCATCGAGGCTGCGAAATCTGCACAGTGTGCAGATGACTACCGAACCGTGTCGGGCGCAGCCCTGCTGCTTCTCGAGCAGGATCCGACTGATGAGCCGGTTCGGGCGATGCTTCGCGGGCTGCCGGGCGTTGCCGGCCCGGGCGTACTGCTTGCGAGCGAAGGCGAGACAGCGAACCATGTGGTCCCGGCGCAGGCACGGAGCGCAAACCGCCGCGAGCCGGAGCAGCGGCCTGATTCGACCCTGCCGCGACTGGTCTTGCTTCCTCCGACCTCACAGAGCGGTGTTGTGGGGCTGTCGCTTGCCGCCGCGCTGATAGAGGATGTCACGATCGAGCTATGTGCTCTCAGGAACGTTTCCATCGTTGCGCCGCACACCGCAGAGCAAATCCGGCGGGACTCTGACAAAGCGGCCGCTATTGCCCGCCACTCGATCTCCTATCTCCTCGACACGAGACTTTCAGGCGAAGGCCTATACGCGCAGCTCGTCTACTTCCCGACCGACGAGATCATCTGGGCGACGCGCTTTCCCATGACCGCGGCAACACTGCCGACCCAGCGGCGACTCATTGCTTTAAACCTCTCATCATCTGTCGTGGATGAGCTTGCCAGGAGGGAGAAAGCCCGGCTCAGCCTGGAAGCCAACCCGCAAGCTTATCATTCCTATCTTGTGGGTGCGAGCCTGATGGGCAAGCTGACCCTGCCGCACATTCGCAGGGCGAGAGCGGCCTTCAAGGAGGCGTTGAAATACAATCACGATTTTTCGCCCGCGTTTACCGGCCTGGCACGGACCTATACCAGCGAGTGGCTGGTGACCGCTCAAGGCAACGCGGAATTGTTGGGTCTTGCTGAGCAGAACGCATTGAAGGCAATAGAGCGGGACGAGGTTTTCGCCGGCGGCCACCGCGAACTCGGCGTGACAAAACTCTATCTCGGCGACGTCGATCAGAGCGTGGCGGCGCTCAGTCACGCGGAGGAATTGAGCCCGCATTTCGCCGACGTGATCTACAGCCACGCCGACACACTGGTGCATGCCTCACGTCCCAAGGAAGCGCTGGCAAAGATCCAGAAGGCGATGTCACTCAATCCTATCTCGCCGGACAGCTATTTTTGGTGTGCCGCAGGCGCAAGCTACTTCCTCGAGCAGTACAACGACGCCATTGCCTATGTTGAAGCCATGAAGGACAAGGCGCCGGCTTACCGCATTGCCGCTGCGAGTTGCGCAATGATCGGTGACCGCAGGCGGGCACAGTTCTATCGGCAACGTGCGGAAACGCTGAACCCGGTCTTCGATGTGGAAAAATGGCTCTCCCTCATTCCCATGAAGGAGCAGTGGCACAAGGATCTCTACAGAGAGGGGCTTTTGAAAGCTGGATTTTGACACCAACGAAAGGAAACATCATGTCAAGGGCAGTTGTATTTGGCATTGCAGGGGATGCGAAACTTTGGATTGCCGACCTCGATGCGGGGACCGTCAAGGAACTCGCGCCAACCGGTGAATTGGCGAAGATCGTGGACCTGCGCAAGGCGGGTGCCGCCGTCGTCAAAAAGGTGGACTTCGCGGTTGCGGTCTCTACAGCCAAGGCGGTGTTCTCCGGTCACTTCGAGCCCGCACCCTGACCGCCATTGAGCTGGCTGCCTATTGCGATCGAACGATCCCACCCTCTGAAACCCTTGCCCGCACCGGGCCCTTGCTGGCGGATTTCGGTATAACGCGGGTGGCCCGGCATACGGGCCTGGACAACATCGGCATACCGGTGTGGTGTGCTTACGTGCCAAATGGGCGGTCGATCGCGATCGCTCAGGGCAAGGGTTTGACCGATGACGATGCCAAGGCTTCGGCCGTCATGGAAGCGTTGGAGCGCGTCGTTGCCAACAGGCCGGCCGTTCCAACGTTGCGTACGTCGGCTCAGGATCTTCATGCGGCGGGCTTGTCTTTTGATACGCTCTCCTGCCTGATCGGCTACCAGGAGGAGGACATCCGGCCGGACGAGCAGATCGACTGGGCGCGCGGCAGGGAGCTGCTGACGGATCGGGAGATTTATGTCCCATTCGAGGCGGCGCTTTTGGACAGGACGCGACGCAACCGCTTCTGGATGTCTTCTGACGGTCTTGCCTCCGGCAACACGCAAGAGGAGGCAATCCTGCATGGGGTGCTTGAGCGTATTGAACGCGATGCCTATTGTCTTTGGGAGATCGGCAGCGAAGAGGATCGGCTTGACCGCTGTATCGATCCGCTGGGCTTCAGCGATCCGGTGGTGGACGAACTTGTTCGAAAGATCGAGGCGGCAGGGCTCGCTGTGCGCCTGTTCGACATGACAAATGATATCGCTGTCCCCTGCTTTACCGCCATCCTCGGGCCTGCGAAGCGAGGCAAGGAAAACATCCGCTTTGTCGAAGTGACTGGTGGCAGCGGCGCGCATCTTTCACCTTTGCGGGCGGCCATACGGGCAATGACCGAGGCCGTTCAATCCAGGGTCACCTATATCAGCGGCGCACGCGACGACTTATCGCCGGAGGCGTTTGAGTGGCCTGTGCCCGCAGAGACCTTGCGCGCCCTCGATGCCATGCCGGTCGCTCGTACCAGGAACGTACCCTCGCAGCGGCACGGCGTCAGATCGCACCTCGCGGATGTCCTCGATGCGTTACGTGACCGACAGATCACATCCGTCATCGCGCTGCCACTCAGCGATCCGCGCCTTCCCTTTCACGTTGTCAAAATATTCGTTCCGAATCTTGAAAATCCCGAAGGCGCGCGGGCGCGTCGTTTTGGCGCTCGCGCGATTGCCAAGGCGGTGTTCTCATGAAGGTCGTCTTTGTCGGGCCAAGCCTGCCGGATGCCGCCCTCTTTGTCGGGAACGAGGTCACCATATGCCCGCCTGCCGTTCAAGGCGACGTCTTGGCCGCTGTAGGCAGGGGCGCCCGCGTAATTGGCGTCGTCGATGGCGGTTTCGAATACATCGCGCCGGTATGGCACAAGGAAATCCTTTATGCGCTTTCGCGGCAGGTTCGAGTGTTCGGCGCCGCAAGCATGGGCGCCTTGCGGGCGGTTGAATGCGGGGTTTTCGGTATGGTCGGCATTGGTCGCATCTACAGCGAGTATGCGACAGCTGCGACGGTAGACGACTCGGATGTTGCGTTGCTGCATGGACCGGAAGAACTTGGATACAAGGCGCTGACAGTACCGCTGGTCAACGTCAGGGCGACTCTCGATGAGCTTGAGCGTCATCAGGTCTTGACGCGAGGGCTTCGCATGGCGCTTGAGGCCGCTGCGGCCAATTTGTTCTTCAAGATGCGGACATGGCGTGCAATCGTGGCAAATGTCGATCTTCCCGCGGCAGACAGGCAGCAATTGCTGTCGCTGCTTCGATCGAGCGAGGTCGATCAGAAGCGGGCAGACGCTCTCGCCCTGATCGAGGCCGTTCGGGCTGCGGATGATCACCCTCTGCCTGCTGAAGTTACATGGCAGTTCAACGAGACCTTTATTTTTTCGGAAAAGCTGTAATTTGTCGGCCAGCACATGAAATGCAACAATAACGTGTGTCACGTGTTTTTCACGGGCCTTTTGCGCGTATCCTGAATATTCTCTCCCCCGTTCGAGGGAGAACAAAAATGAGTGCAGCATCGGCGAACAGACCGATCGACCTGGGTAGCAGTGAGCGATCTTCCGACGATTTGGAAGAACTCGTCGCACTGGCGCGCATGATCGCTTACGCAAAATACGCGGCCGAAGACGTCGACCTGGTGGGGGCGATGCACTGTCTTGGGATGGCGCTGAATGAAGTTCTGCGTGAAATTGGCGACGGTCCGCATGAGGGTTTGGCGGACGTGCTGGCGTCTAAAGGGGCGATCTGCCTGAACTGACATTATTGAGGGGACTGCGGGATAGGCCGGCGTGATGCGCCGGCCTATGTCAGTTTCTTGGAGTAGACACAGAGCTTTTCAGAATGCTGATAATCATTGCTCTTATAGTAGTCCGCAACGCCGCCGGTACTGCGAGAGACGAGCCACACGTGCACGTAGCCCATGATGCGCGCCTCCTCCTCCAATCGTTTCAATAGGCACGAACCGATTCCTGAGCGCTGGTGCTGTGGCCGTATTGCAATTTCCGCGACGTGAATCCCGCGACCCATCACAGACGTGTGCGGCAAGCCAAAGGCAAAGCCGACGGGCCTTTGTGCGTCAAACGCTGCCACGGCTAGGCACATGGGCGTCGTTGTCAGTTCGTCGATGCGGGAAATGGCGTTCTGAATGGACCATTCTTCGTGCCAAGGCGGCTTGGCGTAGGCTTGAACGATGATGTCAGCGCTTTGCAGCGCCTCATCCCGGGTCATGCGTCTATAAATGATCGGCATTCACATCACTGTCACCATAGCTGCGCGTGAACACGCGTCATGGTGCCTTCCTGTTCATTTCCACCCCGTGACGTTAAAGCACAGGCGCGGCGGGCAGTGTTGTGACTTCATCGTGACACGCGCATTGCGCGCAGGCAGAGATTGAAATTACGAGCACTTTTCGATTGGCATAGCGACATATGCACGTCAGCGTTTAAACCCTTGCGCTATTGCAGGCTGGACGACGCCCACCACCTTGACACCAAAAGAAAGTGACTTAATCTAATCTTCGGATCCGAGATGCTCGATGTGTGGAGGCAACGAGCTCGGCCTGGATCCTGTTCAGGGAGGAAATAGGGTGAGGAAGAAGGCAATTACGCTTGCGCTTGCTGCCAGCACGATTTTCACACTGCCGCAGCTCAGCATCGCTCAAGACACCATCACCGGTGATATCGTCGGCAAGCCCGATGCGCCAAACAAGATGGTTTTCCGCATGACAACGGACGGCCCGCGCAACAACGAGCCGGCTTATGCTCAGGGCTATAGCAAACTGTTCAACGACTTCATTGCCAAGCGTCCCGATTGGCAAATCGAACTGCAGATGATGTCGGGTGACATCGGGCAGGAGCAGGCGCGCATGCTCGAGCAGGCGAAGTCCGGTTCGGCTCCCGATTGCGCAGCGGTCGATTCCTTCGTGTTGCCACTCTTCAAGAAGGCCGGTGTACTGCAGTCCTTCTCGCCCTACTTCAGCAAGGATGAGATCGCGCAACTCTTTCCATTTATCCGCGATGGCATAACCGGCACCGATGGCAACATCTATGCATGGTGGTGGTCGACGGATCTGCGCGTCCTTTATCGCAACAAGGAAATCGTTCCAGATGCTCCCCAGACTTGGGATGACCTGAAGAAGGCAGCATTGTCGTCTGTCGAACAAGGCATGGAAGGTGTTCTGTTCAATGGCAGCCGTTATGAAGGAACGACCTTCGACTGGCTTGCGAATTTTTGGGCGCAGGGCGGCAAACTGGTTGACGACGAAGGCAAGCCGATATTCGGTGAGGGCGAAAATCGCGAGAAATTCATCAAGGCCGTCAATTATTACCGCGACCTCGTCGAGTCCGGGGCAGCGCCGAAGCGCGTCGCAACCATCGGCAATTACGACGACTTCAATGCGGCCGCGGCAGCCGGCACGACCGCGCTTTTCGTCGGCGGCAACTGGCAGTATGCCCAATTGAAGACGGCACTTGATCCGGACGAATTTGCGAAGTGGAGCTTCTCGCCGCTTCCAGGACCAACGGCAGATCAGCGCTCGACCGGTACTGGTGGCTGGACCGTCGCCGCGTTTAGCAAGGATCCCGCCAAGGTCAAGGTCTGCGCCGATCTCGCGCGCGAGGTCTACATGGGGCCGGCCAACGCACTGCAGGAGCAGCTTCCCACACGTGCCGACCTCTACGACAAGTACGAGGTGTTTTCGAGCGACGCGAACAAGACATTCGCGGCAGCCTTGAAGGTCGGCCAAGCAAGGCCTGGAGCGCCTGTCTATCCGGAGATCTCGAACCAGATCCAGATCATGATGGGCAAAGTCCTGACCGGCACTCAGGCGACCGAGGCTGCCGTGGACGAGGCCTTCAGTGCTTCTCTCAGCGCCTTCAAGCGGAGCTGAGGGATCGATCGGCGGCGCAGAGTCCCTCCTTTGCGCCGCCGGCTCCGACTGGCGGCATCCTTTAAGGACAATGGACCGGATTGATCGATGATGAATGCTAGCATTGCGGCCGAACGTCCCCAAAGGCTTGGCGTAGGTACCTTGCGCCGGCGCAATCCTTCGCCCCTACCCTGGCTTGTTCCGCTCATTTTCGTGCTGGGCGTCTTCTACCTCTATCCGCTGCTCGACGTGTTCCGCTTTGCGTTCACGAACATTTCGCTCGTCGGTACCGATGAGCAATATACGCTGCAGACGATCATCCATACGCTATCGAAACCCGAACTTGTCCAGATACTATGGGTCACCTTCGTGTTCACGGCGTCCAGTGTCGTCGCGCAACAGGTGCTCGGGTTCTTCATCGCTCAGGTCGTCGTGCGCAGCGAGAAGCGGGGCCTGTTTGGATCGACCATCGTGCGAACCACGGCGCTCGTCGCATGGGTCGTGCCCGGCATTGCCGGTGGCATTATCTGGAAGATGCTGTTCAACGAGGCGCCCTTCGGCGGCCTGAACAGCCTGCTACGGATGGTGGGGGCTGCGCCGGTACAGTGGCTCTCCGATCCCGCCATGGTCATGTGGTCCGTCGTGATCTCCAATGTCTGGCGCGGGACGGCCTTCTCGATGGTTGTCATGTATGCGGCCATCAAAGCGATCGATCCCGAGCTCTACGAGGCTGCCGAGATGGACGGCGCCAATGCACGGCAACGCATGTTCTATATCACCCTGCCGCAACTGCGCACCGCGATCCTGGTCAACATGATCCTCATCACGATCCAGACGCTGAACACCTTCGACGCCATCATCTCGCTGACGGGCGGCGGGCCGGGACGAGCAACCGAAGTGCTTTCGCTCTACACGTTCAATGTCGTGTTTCGAAACTACGACCTTGCGGCCGGCGCTGTGTTATCGATCCTGATGCTCGTCATCAGTCTCAGCCTGGCGCTTGTTTACGCGCGCTTCCTTCCACGAGGAGAGCCGGTATGAGAGAAGATAGGCTCGGCGATCTATTCAGCTACATTTTTCTGGCTGCTACGTTCCTGTTCTTTGCCTGGCCATTGCTGTGGCTTCTTTCATTGGCGCTCAGGACGCGCAAGGAAGTGTTTCTCGGCGTCAGTCGGTTCATTCCGAAAGCCCCTACCCTCGATAACTTCGCGACTATTCTGTCCTCGGACAAGTTTGCCGGATACCTCTGGAATGCCTTGATCCTGTCGACATCAAGCGCCATCGGCTGCCTGGTGGTGGCACTGCCGGCGGCTTACGCCTTCTCGCGCTTTCCGTTCCGCGGGAAGGGCCCATGGATGATGGTCCTGCTCGCCTTCCAGATGATCTCGCCGCTCGTCATCATGGTGCCGCTTTATCGCTACATGGCGGCCATCGGTCTGACAGACAGCCATTTCGGCGCGGCAATGGTCTATATCGCGCTTGCGGTGCCGATGGTAACCTGGATCCTGAAGGGCTTCGTCGACGGCATTCCTCGCAGCCTCGACGAGGCGGCGTTCATCGATGGGTGCAGCCATTTCGCGGTTTTCTGGCGGATCATATTGCCGCTATCGACTCCCGGTATTGCATCTGCCTTCATCATTACCGTGATTGCCGGCTGGTCGCAGTTCCTCGTACCCTTTTTGCTTATCAGCAAGGAATCTCTGATGCCGATCGGCGTTGGGATTTTCCAATATGCCGGAACGCAGAATGATTCTTCCATTCAACTCCTGGCCGCGGCCTGCCTGGTATCGGTCGTACCGGCGATCGTCGCCTTCCTTTCCCTTCAACGGCTCATCCTCGGCGCGATGACGGCAGGTGCCGTCAAGGGCTGATCTTTGTTTCAAATCGCAGGATATCATTATGACGCTTACGCTGCTCCAACGCCTTGAACGCATCCGTGCCCGTTCCGCGGAACTCGAATACTGGCGCTCGCGTGAAACCGTCCAGATCGACGGCTGGACATTCGGCGGAGAGCCGATTGCCATCGGCGCACCATGGCCGCGCAGCGACGGTACCGTTCATTTTGCGGCGACTGCTAAACTGCCCGGCCATTGGCCGCTGGAAGATGCTCGTCTTTCGCTCGATCTCGGCGGGGAAAGCCTGATCACGATCACCGATGAGGCAGGGAACGAAAAGAGGCTTGGCCTCGATCCATATCACCGGGAATTCCTCCTCCCTTCGCGGAATGTCCAGATCGCATCGGAGACGGTGGCACGCTTGCCGTTCGGGGAGCCAGTGCGCGGTCCGAAGCTGGAGCGCGCAGCGCTGATCTGGCTGGATACGGCAGTCGACAAGCTTTGGCTGCTTCTGCGCCAGATCTGCGAGGCAGTGGATATTCTCGAACAGCATGAGGTGGTTCCGCACTTGCTCGATATCGCCGAGGATACGATGCGTGGATTGGAATGGCCGTCGGCAACCGCAGCCTACGTGGCGCGCACCGCCCCTTCCCCGATGCAGCAAAAGATCTGGCAATTGCCGCCGCTAGAAGTGTCACCGGAGGGGCTCAATCAGGCCGAGCGCGCCAGCGTGGTTTTTGCCTACGAGACGCTGCTTGCGCGGCTGAAGAGACTGCGTGAACGGTTCCCGCCACAGGGCGAGATCGCGCTGACGGGACACGCGCATATCGATCTGGCCTGGCTCTGGCCCTATGGCGAAACGAGGCGGAAGATACGCCGCACCTTCCATACCGCGCTTTCTCTGATGGAACAGTCGTCCGATTTTCGCTTCAATCAGTCGACTGCTCACTACTACGCGCAAATCGCGCAGGACGATCCAACACTTTTGCGCCGCATTATCGAGCGTGCCCGAGAGGGACAGTGGGAGACAGTGGGGGGCATGTGGGTCGAGCCAGATACGAACATGCCGACCGGTGAAAGCCTTAGCCGGCAGATTCTTTATGGACAGCGCTATTTCGAAAAGACATTCGGCGTTCGCCACAGTGTTTGCTGGCTACCGGATTGCTTCGGCTTCTCCGGCGCCCTGCCCCAGCTGTTACGCCAGGGCGGAATGAACAGCTTTTTCACCATCAAGGTCAATTGGTCGGAGACCAATAAATTCCCATCCGATCTCTTCTGGTGGGAGGGCCTGGATGGCAGCCGGGTTCTTACCCATACGTTCGATAACCCAATGCATGGTTATAATGGCTTCGTGCGACCGGATTGCTTTGTGCCAACCTGGCGGAACTTCAAGGACAAGGACAAGCACGACACGACCCTGCTCGCGGTGGGGTATGGGGATGGCGGCGGCGGCGTCACGCCTGAGATGATCGTCCGCGAAGAACAACTGCGGGCATTTCCGACCTTACCGAAGGCGCGCTGGACGAAGGTGCACGACTTCTTCAAAGGCGCGCATGAGCGCGCAACGGAGAAGGATCTGGCAACCTGGCGCGGCGAAATCTACCTCGAACTGCACCGCGCGACCCTGACCAGCCAGAGCGTCGTAAAGCGACTGCATCGCAAAGCTGAACGCAGCCTCATTACGGCCGAGACGCTGTTTGGACTTGCGCATCTGATGGGAGCCGACCGACCCAGATCGATGGAGCCGGAGTGGCGGGTCGTCTTGAAGAATGAATTCCATGATATCCTGCCTGGCTCGTCCATCGCGGAAGTCTACGTCGATGCCGCCAACGAACTCGAGGCCGTCATCGCCGCGGGGAACACGGCACAGGCCAAGGCGATGGAAGCAATCGCCGGGCAATTGCCGGCCGGCACCGGCGACAACGTACTCGTTATCAATCCGTCCCTGTCCGCACGCCCGCTGCGGCTGACGCTTCCCGATGGAAAAACGGTCTCCTGCGAGGCGATGATCGCGCCGCTCGGCATTGCTGTCGTCGACCCCCAGGCGCTGCAGCCCGCGCCCGGCCTTTCCGTCAGCAGTGAGCATTTGGAAAATGCCGTTCTGAAGGTCACCTTGGCCAAAAATGGTTCGATCGCCAGCCTTGTTCACAAGGTGACTGGTCGCGAAGCGCTGGAGGGTGGTGGCAATCGCCTCTTCGTCTACCCGGTAGACAAACCGCGCAACTGGGATGCCTGGGACGTCGAGGAAGACTACGCCCAGCGCGCAGAAGAGATCACCGCACTCGATAGCCTCGAGGTGATCGACAACGGGCCACACCGGGTGGCGATCAGGATCGTCAGAACGTGGCGGCATTCACGCATCACGCAAGTGTTGTCGCTTGGCGCCAATGCGCGGCGTCTCGATATCGAGACCGAACTCGATTGGCATGATCGCCGCGCCTTTTTGCGCACCGAAACGAGCGTGGCCGTTCGCAATGGTCGGGCAACCTGCGAATGCGCCTATGGCGTGGTCGAACGGCCGACACACTCCAACACGTCTTGGGATGCCGCCATGTTCGAGGCGCCCGCCCACCGATTTGCCGACCTGTCGGAACCGGGATTTGGCGTCGCCATTCTGAACGACGCGAAATATGGGCACAGCGTTCGGGGAAATGTCCTTGGTCTGTCGCTTCTTCGCTCACCGATCTATCCTGATCCGCTTGCCGACGAAGGAGTGCAGAGCTTCACCTATGCGCTGATGCCGCACGAAGGGACGTGGTATGACGGCGGGATCCGGGAGGAAGCCGAAGACCTGAACCAACCGCTCTTGGCGGCGCCTGTGTCAGGACGTGCGATCGGCAACTGGCAGCCGCTCGGGGCAACCGGGATCGATGCGGCACTCTCGGCCGTGAAGGCCGCGGAAGAAGGCGACGGGCTGATTGTGCGCGTCTACGAACCGGCGGGTCGCCGCGGCGCATTTGAGCTGAAGCTCCCGTCCAACTGGCGCAACCAGGGAGCGGTCACCATCCTGGAAGAGCCGATGTCTGAAACGCCCGCCACGGGGTTGAAACCCTTTGAGGTCAAAAGCTGGCGAATTTCAAAGGCTTGAATCAAGGGATGATGAGAAAGGCCGGCAATGGCCCCTTTTCCTGTTGGAGCCGATCACATAGTGTCGCTTGAGACTGGCTTGGGCGATGCAGAAGGGAGATTGAAGGTGTTGGTGTCGGGCTCGAACACGGAGCAGGCTGCAGCCGCGAACCGGGCCATGATCCTTTCCGCGATCCATCGTGGTGGTCCGATCTCACGCACGGAACTGGCCGAGCAGTCCAGGTTGACCAAACAGGCCGTGACGCGAATTGTCGAGCGGCTGCTTGATGAAGGCCTGATTCTGGAGGCGCGGCGGCGACACGGTTTAAGGGGGCAACCGGCCATTGAGTTGGAGATCGATCCGGACGGCGTCTTCTCGATCGGCGCGAACATCGATCGCGACCATCTGACGATCGTTGCTGTGGACGCCGTCGGCACTGTACGTGGGCGCATCCACCACGAGCGTCGCTTTCTGTTGCCAGACGACTTCGTCGCGCTCGTGGGCGACGCGCTCTCGTCCTTTCGTCGTCGCAAGATCATTCAGGAAAGCCGGCTCGCAGGCATTGGTCTTGCCATCCCCGACTGGCTTGGCGAGGTGCCGGTGATCGGATTTCCCGCGGAATATCGGCGTTGGAATGGCTATGACGTACGCGGCGCTTTGGAGGCACTCTCCGACCATCCCGTCTTCATCGACAATGATGCCAATGCTGCTGCGCTCGGCGAGATCGAATATGGCCTTGGCACTGAAATCGACAGTTTCTTCTACATTTTGGCGAATGCCTGCCTTGGCGGCAGCCTGGTGATCGACGGTGTTCGCCACAAGGGGGCCAGTGGTATCGGGGGAGAAATCGGCTGGCTGCCTGTTGTCTTTGATGAGGGACCCTATGCCGGCAGCACCCAACCGCTCGGCGAGATGTTTTCGCTCTTCATCCTGCTTGACCATCTACAGCGAAATGGGATCAAGGCGAGGACGCCCTCCGATCTCCTGGAGCTTGATGAGGCCGGCCGCAATCTCATAAGCGCATGGTTGCGCAAGGTGAGCGTTAAGATTGCGCAAGCGGTGGTCAACATAGGAATGATCGTCGACCCTGAGGGGGTCCTTATAGGAGGCCGTTTTCCGGTTCGCCTGATCGACGAACTCCTCCTTTATGTGCACGAAGAAATTGCCCGCATCGGTGCGCAGGCGCCGTCGCTACACCGGGCGGCAGGATCAGAAGATGCGGCCGCACTTGGCGCCGCCGCAATTCCGCTCGCGCACCGGCTCGGGCTTCCCTCCGCTGAACCGGCACAACGGGTTCGCAACCCGCTCGGCGGACATCCGGCCCAGACGTCGAACTTGGCACCGGCGTAGGACGGCATGACTGTCGTCGAGGCTTATGCTCGTGTGTCCGGTAGCGCCATTGCGTCCAGGGGGCGCAAGGCCGCACCGAGCGCAACACCCGCCCAGGGAAACGTCGCGCGTCTGATCTGTTGGATCCATGGCGCAATGACCAGGTCGCGGATCTTGTCGTCGCGTTCCTGCGACATGCGCTCGACCACCGCATCCAAGACGTTATTGGGCAAGGCGCCGCCAAGGAGGATGGCGCCCGGCGCTATAAAGCCTGAAACGGCGAGCACTGCCTCGTGCAGATGGCGGGCGGCGGTCGCGAGCCAGCTGTCCTCGTCGGCTGAGCCAGCTTCCAGCGACGGCAACGTTGCAACATCGTTCAGACTGGCTCCGTCGATCCCGGAGCGCATTTCGCCAATTTGTCCGGCGCGTCCATGGATGCCCCGGAACACCCTGCCCCCTATCAGGAGACCTGCACGAACCGTGTAATCGGTAAGGATCATGACCATCCCGCCCTCGGGGTCTCCGATACCCAGCGCGCGTTCGGCTTCGATTGCTGCCTCGGTGTCATCGAGGAAGAAAAGCGCCTCGCTCTCTCCGGCCAGAACGGTTTCTAACTCTTGGCGAGCCAAGAAAGTGTCGGGCGAAGTTGCGATACCGCAGCCGACAAGCTTGGAAGGACCAGCGGTTCGGCGAAGATCGGCGAGCGCGGCGATAAGATCGTCGCGCGTCGCGAAAGCTTCCTGGCCAACGACCTCGCCCGCGAAATCCACCAAGGCGACATCACCATTGAGCTTGCCGATACGGACGCCGAGTGAGTAGCGAGCTTCGGCACGCAATCCGAATTCGGCGGCAGTGTAGTGTGCGGTCGTGGAGCGCTTGCGTTCGGTGACGAGTCCCGCCAGCCCAAGGCGGCGGACAATTCCGGTGATGGCCGGTTCTGTTAGGCCAAGCTCCCTGGAAAGCTCCTGACGTGTCAGCGCACCATGGCGCCGTAGCAACCTCAGGGTCGTTCGTGAATTGTGCTCGGCAATATCGACTGGACTGATGCCGGGACGATCATCATGTCGGGACCGCTGCCTGGCTACGCCGGAGATCGAATGGCGTCGAAGTGTTTTCAAGCAAGCGATATCCCATAAGCTGCAGCTACGCTGGCGATAGATCACGCGCAACCGATAAACCTATCGCGCAATTTTCCAACTGCATCAAGAACCTGGCGCCTGGTAGACCGGAATTTGGCGCCAACGGCACTCAGGCGGTCGCACCAGGGGCGCGATGGGCTGTCTGTCGCAATACTGCGACAGTTGGCGCCCTGCAATCTTGGCTATCACCTCCTGCGTCCCCGAGCCTGGAATTGCCAAAGCGACGCCTTTGCGCCAAATTGGTCTCACAATTGGTTGGAGGAGCCAATGGGTGAACTCGCTGCGCATGCGGAGCACGTCTACACGTGTACCCAGAGGGATTCGGCGGCAGCCAACTCATCCATCGTCGCGTCCTGGCGGCGCTGCATTGCCATGCACAGGCTCGCCCCGGAGCAAATGCGCGCGCCGCTTCGACTTTCCGAACAGGAGCTGAAAAAGGCTCGGGAAGCCTCCGGGAAACTCATTGCCGACGCGTCTGCCGAACTCGATCGTTTGTTTGCGACGGTGGGCAAGAGCGGTTGTTGCCTCATATTGACCGATCACAACGGCGTGGCGCTCGAACGCCGCGGTGTGGCTGGCGATGATAAGCATTTTCATGAATTGGGCCTGTGGACCGGGTCCGTTTGGACCGAAGCGAGCATTGGCACCAATGGCATCGGGACCGCGATTGCCGACGAGCGTTCAGTGACGATCTTGCGAGATCAGCACTTCTTTAGTTCGAATATCAATCTGAGTTGTACAACGGCGCCGATCAGGGATCATTGTGGCCAACTGGCCGCCGCGCTCGACATATCGACGTGTCGCGACGAGGTGAACGAGGTCACGTTGGGAATCCTCGGTCAGATGGTTCGTGACGCGGCCCTGCGCATTGAAATCAATCTCTTCAGAAGCGCCTTTGCCGGAGCCCGCTTCGTCATGGTGCCTGCCGCCAGCAACCCAACGGCAGCACTGCTCGCTGTCGACCGACATGACCTCGTCCTCGGCGCTACCCGCGCCGCACGGCTGGCCCTGCAGCTTGATGACCGGCGTATTTCGGCGGGGCTGCCCGCCGCCGATGCCC
>NZ_AKKA01000108.1 GCF_000282035.1 Rhizobium sp. CF122 | reverse complement strand
TGTCACTCAAGCCCTTGTTGACACCACGCAGCGTCTGGAGTGCGGCCATTGCGGAGTTATTGGTCAGAATGCTGGTCATTTTTAATTTGCCCCTTTGGCATAATTGATAGGAAGGGACACTCCGGACTACCGGGAACGGCGATCAGCATCATGCCTGTTGACTGCTCTCTTCGTGCTCAGTCAACTCGCCGTTTCGATAGGCACATAAAACCTTATCATGGTTAAGAAATGCTGAACCAAAAAATTAAAAATCATTAAAAATATCCGTTGGTTAGCTTGACTTCATTAACCGGAAATTAAAACATTTGCGGCCGGGGCAAGCCCCGGCCGCAAATCTCTTTCTCTGTTGCTGCGCGAGGCTATTATTAGCCGCGGAACAGCGAGAGGATGTTCTGCGAAGAGGAGTTCGCAATCGACAGCGACTGGATTGCCAGCTGCTGCTGGGTCTGCAAGGCGCTGAGCTTGGAGGACTCTTCTTCCATGTCGGCGTCGACCAGGCGGCCGATACCGGAGTCGATCGAGTCGCTGAGCGAAGATACGAAGTCGGTCTGGATGTCGACGCGCTGCTGGAGCGAACCGAGCTGCGAACCGAGGGTCGTCATGTTCTTCAGAGCGGTTTCGACGTCCGTCAGCAGGTTGTCGATGTTGGCCTGGGTCGTGCTGGCGCCGATCGTGAAGCCGTAGATGGAGCTACCCGAGCTGGCGCCGTTCGTGCCGAGGATACCACCCGTCGTC
>NZ_AKKA01000107.1 GCF_000282035.1 Rhizobium sp. CF122 | reverse complement strand
CGGCTGCCGGTGCGGCCGATCCGACGAAGGTGGAGCCGATCGACTTTGACGCCTTCAAGACGTTCGTTTCCGAATACACCTTGGCGAAGACGGCGAAACTGACGGGCGTCGATGCCGGATTCCTCGAGCAGTTGGCGGAACTCTATGCGGACCCCAGCCGCAAGGTCATGTCGCTCTGGACCATGGGCTTCAACCAGCATGTGCGCGGCGTCTGGGCCAATCAGATGGTCTACAATATTCACCTGCTGACGGGAAAGATTTCCGAGCCCGGCAACAGCCCGTTCTCCCTGACTGGCCAGCCGTCCGCCTGCGGCACCGCGCGCGAAGTCGGAACGTTTGCACATCGTCTTCCAGCCGACATGACGGTAACCAATCCCGAGCATCGCAAGCGGGCAGAGGAGATCTGGCGCATCCCGAACGGCATCATCCCCGACAAGCCGGGCTATCACGCCGTGCAGCAGGACCGCATGCTGAAGGATGGCAAGCTCAATTTCTACTGGGTGCAGGTCAACAACAACATTCAGGCCGCACCCAACACAAGCAACGAGACTTGGAAGGGCTATAGAAACCCGGACAACTTTATCGTCGTCTCCGATGCCTATCCGACGATCACTGCGATGAGCGCCGACCTGATCTTGCCGGCCGCCATGTGGGTGGAAAAGGAGGGGGGCTTCGGCAATGCGGAACGCCGCACCCAGCTCTGGCGCCAGCTTGTCCAAGCTCCCGGAGAGGCACGCTCGGACCTTTGGCAGCTCGTGGAATTCTCCAAGCGCTTCACGGCCGACGAGGTCTGGCCCGCAGACATTCTCGAGGCAAACCCGCAGTACCGCGGCAAGACGCTGTACGAGGTGATCTTCCGCAACGGCGAGGTGGATCGCTTTCCGCTCAGCGATACCGATCCGGACTACGACAACAACGAGGCCAAGGCCTTCGGCTTCTATATCCAGAAGGGATTGTTCGAGGAATATGCAACCTTCGGGCGCGGCCACGGGCACGATCTGGCGCCCTTCAACATGTACCACGAGGTACGTGGGCTGCGCTGGCCGGTGGTCAACGGAAAGGAGACGCTCTGGCGCTATCGCGAGGGCTTTGATCCCTTCGTGCAGCAAGGCGAGGGCGTGAACTTCTACGGTCAGCCAGACGGTAAGGCGGTCATCATCGCCGTGCCCTACGAGCCGCCGGCCGAATCGCCGGACGAGGAGTTCGACTTCTGGCTCGTCACCGGCCGCGTGCTCGAACACTGGCATTCTGGGTCGATGACGATGCGGGTACCCGAGCTCTTCAAGGCCTTCCCTGGCGCGCGTGTCTTCATGAACGCCGATGACGCACGCAAGCGAGGCATCAACCAGGGCGCCGAGGTCCGTATCATCTCGCGCCGCGGCGAGATCCGCTCGCGCGTCGAAACCCGCGGTCGCAACCGCATGCCGTCTGGCGTCGTTTTCGTCCCCTGGTTCGACGCCAGCCAGCTCATCAACAAGGTTACGCTCGACGCCACCGATCCCATCTCCAAACAGACGGATTACAAGAAATGCGCGGTCAAGATTGTTCCCGTGGCCGTCTGAGGCGGCCTGAATGGATGGCCGTCGCGGCAGGTTTGCTGCTGTTCGTCGCGACGACCGCGATTGCCCAAGTGATATCCACAACGACGCCCCAGCTGATCGGACGGACGCCCTCGATGGCGGTAGGCCCGGCGGCGCCGTTGCCGAAATGGATCGTTGACGACCAACGCCGGATGCGCGCCTACCCCGACCAGCCGCCGATAATCCCTCACTCGATCGAGGGCTACGAGTTGTCGGTGAATGCCAACCGATGCATGTCCTGCCATAAGCGCGAGTTCACCCAGGAATCCGGCGCCCCAATGATCAGCGTGACGCACTACATGACGCGTGACGGCCAGATGCTCGCTGACGTTTCGCCGCGGCGCTACTTCTGCACCGCCTGCCACGTGCCGCAGGCGGATGTGCGGCCGCTTGTGAACAACGTCTTCAGGGACATGAGCGAGATGGGCGTCAAGCCCACTGGAAGCGAGTGACGCCATGATCGCATGGATCTGGAAAGTCTTGCTCTGGGCGTGGCGGATCATGACCACACCAGCCGCGACTCTCGGTCTCGGCGTGCTTACGCTCGGCGGGTTCATCGGCGGCGTCATGTTCTGGGGCGCATTCAACACTGCGCTCGAACTTACCAATACGGAGAAGTTCTGCGTCTCCTGCCATGAGATGCGTGACAACGTCTACCAGGAGCTTTCGCGCACCATCCATTTTTCCAACCGCTCGGGAGTGCGCGCGACCTGTCCCGACTGCCATGTACCGCACCAATGGACGGACAAGATCGCGCGGAAGATGCAGGCGTCAAAGGAAGTCTGGGGCAAGATATTCGGCACGATCAGCACCCGGCCCAAGTTCCTGGAGAAGCGCCTGGAACTCGCTCAGCACGAGTGGGCTCGCATGAAGGCCAACGACAGCCTTGAATGCCGCAACTGTCATTCTTCTGTGGCGATGGACTTGCAGAAGCAAACGCAACGCGCGGCGCAAATACACACCCAATATCTTCTGTCCGGTCGAGCGACCTGCATAGATTGCCATAAAGGCATCGCCCACGAGCTACCAAGCATGGAAGGGATCGATCCTGGCTGGAAGATGCCGAAGGAACTTGAAGGCAACAAGATGGTGAATTCTACACCCATCGACGATCTACAAGACGCGATCGCAAAGGCTCATGCTTCCTCGGTTGGCGTCTTGGAGTAGCACCATCAAGAAGGACGTTTCACGGTCACTCTGACGCCTTGATAGGACGACCGTCACTGCCAAATGCAATACCTTTGAATTTCACAAGGAGCATTGGAATGGCGACATTGCAATCCATCTGTGACGTACTCGATAACGCCACCAGAGCGCTAAGTCCCAAAGCCTTGGCACTCGCGGGAACTGTCCTTGTCTCGTCGATCACCGCGTCGACCGTGCCCGCATTCGCCCAAGATGCGGCAAAGCCAAACATTCTCGTCATCTTTGGCGACGACATCGGGCAGACGAACATCAGCGCCTATTCGTTGGGGCTCATGGGCTACAAGACCCCGAATATCGACCGGATTGCCAAGGAGGGCATGATGTTCACCGACTACTATGCGGAGAACAGCTGCACGGCGGGTCGTTCGACGTTCATTACGGGGCAAACATGCCTGCGCACCGGCCTTTGCAAAGTCGGTATCCCCGGAGCTCCCGTCGGTCTCCAGGACCGCGACATCACGATCGCCCAGGCGCTCAAGCCACTTGGTTATGCCACGGGACAGTTCGGCAAGAACCATCTGGGCGACCAGGATCGATTCCTGCCAACAGCCCACGGCTTCGACGAGTTCTTCGGCAACCTGTACCACCTGAACGCAGAGGAGGAGCCAGAGCGGCCCTACTATCCGAAGGACGATGCTGCCTTCGTGAAGGGCAATTCGCCGCGGGGCGTTCTACACAGTTTTGCCGACGGCAAGGTCGAAGACACCGGCCCGCTCAACCGCAAGCGAATGGAAACAATCGACGACGAGACGACGGAAGCTGCAATCGCCTTCATGCAGAAGCAGGTCCAGGCCGGAAAGCCGTTCTTCACCTGGATGAACACGACCCGCATGCATGCCTTCACCCATGTACGGCCGAGCATGCAGGGCCAAAGCGGCATGCAGGGCAATGACTATGCCGACGGCATGATCGAACATGACGGCGATGTCGGCAAGCTGCTGAAGGCTCTGGATGACCTGAAGATCGCCGACAACACCATCGTCGTCTACGCGACCGACAACGGTCCCAATCAATGGTCATGGCCGGATGCCGCAACCACAGCATTCCGCAGCGAGAAGGACACGAACTGGGAAGGTGCCTTCCGCGTTCCGGCAATGATCCGCTGGCCTGGCAAGGTCAAGGCGGGTGAAGTGTCCAACGAGATGGTTTCAGGTCTGGACTGGTTCCCGACTTTGGTCGCCGCAGCGGGTGATCCCGACATCAAAGACAAGTTGGTCAAGGGAACGGACATCGAAGGAAAGCCGTTCAAGGTCCATCTCGATGGCTACAATCAACTGCCATACCTAACTGGCGAACAGCCGAAATCGGCGCGCGAAGACTTCTACTATTTCGATGACGATGGTCAGTTGGTCGGCTACCGCTACAACAATTGGAAGATCGTCTTTTGCGAACAACGCGAGCCCGGCGGGTTCGCCGTTTGGGCAAATCCTTTTACCTGCCTGCGGGCTCCGAAGGTGTTCAACCTTCGTATGGACCCATATGAACGCGCGGACGTCGTATCGGACCAATATTATGATTGGCTGGCCAAGAATGCTTACCTGATCCAGTACGGGGTGTGGCGCGTCGCGCCGTTCCTGCAGACGTTCAAGGACTATCCGCCGAGCCAACGCTCGGCGAGCTTCAGCATAGACCAGATGGTCGACGCCTTGATGAGATCGGTGGAACAGCACCACGGTGCGCAGTAATAAGTTGTGACGCCCGCTTCGGCCGGCGTCGCTGCTCGCCCAGTCTACTTGTTAGAGCGGCAGGAGGCGAATTGTTGATTGCGCCACGCTGACCGAACCTCCGCTTTGGGGGCCAACTGCGGTCATTGGATATCCCTCATCCATCAAGCTTTTCAAAGAGAGTTTGTGCTGATGGCCACTGGTAGCGCAACAGCTCGACCGGCGTATTCCCCGCGCGGACTGCCTGACTTTTGTCGATGACTATGCCGCCTAGTTGATCATACACTGCCACTGCTTTGGTGTTTTTCGCAAAGACAAGCAAATGGACCGGTAGTTCTTTTCGAGGGCGCTTGAAGACAGGTATCGTCTGGCGAAGAAGCGATTTTGCAACCCCTTGCCTCTGGAATGCCGAGGATACGTACAGGTTATTAAGGTACGTACCGAATTCCGTTTCCTCGTTGAACGTCGCGGCAAACAAGATGATCCTTGCCAATTGGCAGCAATACGCTAATCTTCTGCCAGAAAGAGAGGATGCCGTGCTGCTCCAACCTATTGCTTCGACTCCCTTCAATAGAACGTCGGCTGAAATCACCGATGTGGAAGCAGGGGCGCTTGCTCGCACTACTGTGAACCTGTTCAACGCTTGGAAGCTCACAGACGCGCAGGCTTGCACCTTGCTCGGTGGTTTGTCAGCCCGCACGTGGGCACGGTGGAAAGAAGGCAACGTGGGACGTGTTGATCGAGACCTGAAAATGCGGATGGCTCACCTGATGGGTATCCATAAGGGGGTGCGACATCTGTTTAAGGACGCAACAAGGGGATATGAGTGGATCAAAGCGCCCAATACGGCCTTTGGCGGCAAGTCGGCTCTAGATGTGATGCTTCAGGGCGAGCTTTCTGATCTTGCAGTGATGCGTGAATGGCTCGATGCGGAGCGGAGCGCATGGTAAGTGGCCTTGCTGTTCGTTCGCATGTACAGTGGCCTAAAACCTACCGCATCATTAGATCGATCTATCCGTCTATCGATTTGTTCGAGGACATCGCCGACCCCCGCGACTGGGAGGCCCTTGTCGCCGTCGAGGCGAAAACCAATCCGCGCATTCGTTATGAGATAGGCGATCTCGGCAAGGTGCCCCCGAACCGTCGCGTTTCGGGCCCCGGCGCTAGTTATGTAATGGCCCCATTTGTCCATTGCTCAACAGGGCGACCGGGACGCTTCACGGACGGAAGCTATGGTATCTACTATGCAGGCGACAGTGAAGAAGTTGCTGTCGCCGAAACAATACATCACCATCAGAAATTCATGAGTTCAACGCCCCAGCCTCCAGGGTGGACATCGGACTTTCGTGTACTAGTGGGCCGCGTTGACCGGGCACTAGACGACGTGAACGAGGTGCCTGACGTCCTGCATCCACACGATTACACCGCTTCCCAAGTTGAGGGACGTGGACTTCGGGCAGCGGGAAGCGATGGCCTCATGTGGAACAGCGTTCGAAAGCCTGGTCAAAGCTGTATTGGCATCTTCTGGCCGGACGCCATAACCATTCCTGTCCAAGGGCGGCACTACTGTTATCACTGGAATGGCGTACGGGTAGATTTCGTGCGTCAGTACGACACCGGGGCGGTACTGGCGGTAACTTAACGGGTGGCTTGTGGCACTTGCTCCATAGTACCGAACTGTTCAGGGGCTGCCATTTCGCCGGGCCGGCTCAGGAGACCATGTGGTCTTGAACGACCACGTCCAGCACGATGCCGTTCATGCTGGCTAAACGTGAGGTCGCGACCGACTATGCAGTGGTAAGCCCCACTCTGACGCGCGGGGTTTGAATGGCTATATCGCATCAGCCCTCACTCGAGCGTCCTGTATAGATCTTCTTGCATGCAAGCCAGACAGCAATGCTGTGTGTGAGAGCTACCGCATGGAGATCATTATGCAGACCATCCCGCTCGGCGCTTAGCCTTCGAGATGCGGGCATCCAAATGTCCTCATGTGGGCTCTACCCGGAAACAGCAAAGAGCGGGGTCTTCAAGAGTGAAGTGCGGGCTATCATGAGCCGGAAGTGATCGGGTTCCGTGTGCTCGCCGCCCATCTCCAGGCAGTGGATCATCGCTGTCGAGAGACATTCCTGATAACAGGCGAGGCAGTTGTCGAGCATTGTTTCAGCTCTGCCGATTGGTGATGCATGATCGATCTCCTACTTGGCTTCCTTGTTGACCCATTTGGTCATCTGGGCGATCTCTTTTTTCTGAGCATCGATGACCTTTCGGGCCATAGCCTTTGCTTCCTTGTTGTCGCCGTATTTCAGCTCGGCCTCAGACATGCTGATCGCTCCCATGTGATGAGCGATCATCCCGCAGACAAAAGCGACGTCGGCGTCCTTTTGCATCATCCCTTGCATCATGTCGTCGTGCATCGATTTCATGCCTTCCATCGTGGCCTTCTGGTAGGCACCCATTTCCTCCATAGCCATGTCCATCTTCATGCCGCCGCCGGATGACGTGCCCATTTTGGCCATGTCCATCCCCTTGCATTTCTCGGGGTAAGACATTTCCTGGGCCATTGCAGTCGCGGCGAGAGAAAGCAGTGAAGCAGCGAAAGCCGTAAAAAGGAGTTTCGTTTTCATCGGTATTCTCCATTTGATTGGGTTGATCGAAACGTCAGGCCGGGAGGGTTTTCGGCAGCGGATCGATTGGCCTGATCAACAAGAGCGGGCTCTGTGCGGTGCGTGCCGAGAGAACGATGCCCCCTAGCCGCAACGACGTATCCGCTGGCAGTACGCTCGGCATCAGGGGACAGCAATGCATGTCTGTGCAGCACGATCCTGCATGTGCTGCCGGATGCGGCTTTTCGTCATGAACGTCCGAGGCGGCATGGGCGCATTGGCCGCCCCAGACGCCAGCGTTGACCGACGGACTCATCGCGGCCATGACCATCACGCCGAACGCCAGAGCCACGAGAACACGGGCGATTTTGCTCCGAATGCAGGTCACGGTGAATTTCCCTTCCGCCTCTGAAGGGCGAAAGCAGAATTTTGTTCCTACGAGCGATATGGGCTGGAGGGATTAGAAAACAAGCAAAGGATTGTGGGATTTTGATACCCAATTTTCACGGAGACACGGCATCCTCCACCGCAATTGGAGGATCGAATGCGCGACGGTTATAGGGGTTATCAGATCGCCTTGCACTCGGTCATCGCCGGAGTGCTGCCGGTGCAGTACCTGACAGGAGGTAGTATCGAACGGACCCATCATGCAGTGCACATGGGCGTACAGCCGTCACCCGCCGATATACTGCAGCACCTGGTCCACAACTACGCGGGGATAGCCACGGTGGGCTCGCCGGAAAGCATCCTTGTCTACGAGGCGGCATACCAATATTGGCAGTAAGCATGACGCCGAAAAAGAAAGCTGAAAAGTCCCGTCAGGACAAACCCCAATCGCTTCTACAACAGCTTGCGGCCAAGCCGGAGAAGCTTTTCACTGGCAAGTTTCGCCAGCAGTATGGCGCTCTGTGCTTCCGCTACAAGGAAGACGAGACAACCATCGAAATACTGGTCGTCACGTCGCGCGACAGTGGACGCTGGATCATCCCAAAAGGATGGCCTATGGAGCGCAAGGAGCCGCATGAGGCGGCTGCGATCGAAGCGTGGGAAGAAGCGGGCGTACGTGGCAAGGTCAGGAAGAAGCCAGTCGGCAGGTACACCTACCTCAAGCTCCTGGGTGACGGCGACGTGGTGCCGTGCATCGTCGATATCTTTCAGATCGAGATCAAAGAAGCGCACGACAACTTCAAAGAGCGTGGCGAGCGCATCTTGGCTTGGGTCAGCCCCGACGAGGCAGCACGCCGCGTTCGAGAGGTCGAGCTGAAATCCTTGTTAGTGGATTTCACTCCACGAGGGAGTCGATCCCAAACACTTCCCTGAGGAAGACGGTCGGATCGACAGCAGCCGGGATGCGCCAAGTGACGACAGGTCAGACGTTCCTATGATAGACGCATATGAAGGGGCCAAGATACCGACATTGGCCGAGCCATTTTTGGAGAGGCGCATTGTGAACGTACCTATAAAAACTGCGGTTGCAGGAGCCCGTGGCTACATGGGACGCGCAATTGTCTCCGCTCTCGAGGTCGAACCTGACTTTGCATTCGTGGGAGGTTTCGGTCGAGTGGGCGGCGAAGGGCTCGTTGACCGTTCATATGCAATCACAGCGGCGGACGTCATCATCGACTTCACGACAGGGAGGGGCGCAACGGAGCTAGCCGAGTTATGCGCGCAAGAAGGCGGACCTTCGCTGGTAATTGGTGCAACGGGCTTTGAAGAGGATGATTTAGCTCGTATCACGGCGGCCGGCCGCACGATCCCTATTGTGCGTTCCGGAAACTTCTCCATTGGCCTCAATATGCTTGCGGGCCTTGTTGCTCAAGTATCACGGACATTGCCAGCCGAGGCTTGGGACATCGAGATATTGGATGCTCACCACCGCCGGAAGCTCGATGCGCCCTCTGGTACGGCGTTAATGTTGGGCACCGCTGCTGCGGAAGGGCGTGGGATTGATCTCTCTGCCACAGCGCGACACGGACGAGATGGCATCACTGGCGAGCGGCCCGTAGGGGAAATAGGGTTCGCTGTGATGCGCGGCGGTGGCATTGTGGGGGAACATAGTGTGGTTTTCGCTGCCACCGATGAGGTTGTAACGCTCTCACATTCTGCGTTGGACCGTAGTATGTTTGCACGGGGCGCGCTCTCCGCTGCTCGTTGGCTGGTTGGTCGTGAACCTGGCGAATACGATATGCAAGACGTGTTAGGTCTAAAGCAAATCGCGCAGCAGTCGGGAGTAGGTCGTCGCTGTTCACCAAACGACTGAGTCATTCAAGCCCAAAGCTTGGCTCGCATCGGGTAAGTTCGACCGACTGGATGGCAGTGCCCGATGCTAGTCAGATGGCCGCTTTCGTCGCAAAAAGCCGATGGGCACCGGTCGTTTACAAGACTAAAGACTGGGTGAGATTGAGGTTATCTGGGTTGCAATCGGTGATCTGATGAACTTCGTGAATGAGCTTTGTCGCGGGACGGGAACGGCAGAATGGGTGGACGGTCATCGCATCCGCGGGGCTGCATTCCATCGCATGTCTCCTTGTCCGATTTTTAGCCAAGTCGCCCGAAGTCACTGCCCCACGCGAGCAGGCAGTCAACGTCGAGATCGTCGTAGAACTTCCAAGGTTCCGAAGAGGGAAAAGGAACATCCGCCGCAATTTCCAAAGGCATCCTGAGGAAAGGGACTCCGGCAGGACGAGTTGCCGCAGCAGGCAGCTAAGCCCATTATTGTCACCCAGCGTCGATTGCGCATGGCGGCTTTGGGGCCGAACGCGGACCGGCCGCTTCTGGCATCGGAAAAGCGATAGCAGACAATTCAACGATCCGGATCGAGGTCTCGAGCTGACCCTTTTGCTGCCGTTCGAGATCGATCCGAGGAACGTGCGGTATGTGCTAGAATGCGGCCCGAAGGCGGAATGCGACAGACGCACTGCGAGGGGCGGTGTGATCGAACCGGAATCCGCGCGACCGAGAGCCGATGCTGTGCAGGGGAGACGACGACGATGCCGACACCACAGCAACCCAGTCTAATAGTTCGACAGAAATCCCCACAGAACATCGAGTTTCCGTTTGCGTCGCTCTCCGATTGGCTGATCCCAACCGAGCTGTTCTTCGTGCGAAACCATTTCCCGTCGCCGGACCTCGATGCGCGAGACTGGAGATTGCGCGTTGGCGGGGCGGTGGAGCGGCCGATCGAACTTGACCTCGACAGCATCAAGGCGATGCGGAGCACGACTTTCACCGCCGTCGTCGAGTGCGCAGGGAACGGGCGCGTCTACTATGTGCCGCCGAAAGAGGGGTTGCAGTGGCAGAACGGAGCCGTCGGCAATGCCGCGTGGACAGGTGTTCTTCTGCGCGAGATTTTGGAAATGGCGGGCGTTAAGCGAACCGCACGTGAGGTTCTGCTCGCAGGCGCCGACAGCGGCGTCGTCGACACGAACAAGAAAACGGCTTCTCCCGGCCCCATCGCTTTTGCGCGCAGTTTACCGCTTGAGAAGGCCATCGCTGACAGCACGATCCTTGCCTATTCGATGAACGAGGAGCCGTTGACGCGCGATCACGGCTACCCGCTACGCGCGGTCGTGGGTGGCTGGTTCGGCATGGCTTGGGTCAAGTGGATCACGCATATCACGGTTGTGGAGCAACCGTTTCTTGGCTACTGGCAGGCGCGCGACTATTTCCGTTGGGAGCGCAGCCTCGGGGAACCCAGGCTGGTCCCCCTTGCGGAGATGGAGGTCAAAGCGCAGACCGCGCGTCCCGTACATGGGGCGCATCTCATCGCCGGCCAACCGTACCGGATTTTCGGAGCCGCCTGGAGCGGAGAGGCTGTTATCCGGCAGGTGCAGGTCTGCACCGGGGATGGCAGGGGCTGGCGCGAGGGAAGGCTCCTCGAAACAGAACGTCCCTTTGCATGGCGCTTGTGGGAGTACATGTGGACCCCTGAAGAAGTGGGGCGATATATACTGCGATGTCGCGCGATCGATGGGGCGGGGTGCGTGCAGCCCGACTTCCAGCGTTCCGACTGCGAGAGCTACGCGGCCAATTGGATCGTTCCGGTGGAGGTTACGGTCGTTCCCGAGCCACAGACGTACGAGGAGGAATTCGTGATCTAATCACCCGCATGGGCGGAATGGCGGCTGTTGGCGCAACCGCGACCTCCAGCGCCCAAATAGGAGCGCGGAATGTTCGTCCCGAACTGGGACGTATTCGAAAGGCTCGATCGCTATCTTCTGTGGCGAGCTCAACTCTTGTAAAGGGATCGCACAACGATTCATCAAATGTTCGCTTTTAGCGCTCCAGAATGCCCGCGATCCTAACCAGATCTGCAACTGACGATGCGCGCATTTTCCGCATCATGTGACCGCGGTGAAGCTTTACGGTGGCTTCCGCCAGTTGGACCTCAGCCGCAATCTGCTTGTTCAGCTTTCCGGCGACAACCAATGCCAGAATCTGCCGCTCACGCTCGGTAAGTTTGGAATACCTCAGACGCAATGCAGCCGTTTGATTGGCCTCTTCACGTCGAGCGCTATCACTTGCCAAAGCACGGTTCACCGCTTCGAGCAAATCCTGCTCCCGCACCGGCTTGGTAAGAACATCGATAGCGCCGGCTTTCATTGCGCGGACAGCCATCGCGACGTCGACATGGGCGCTGATCAGCACCACCGACCTTGGATGTCTGCTTTTCGCCAACGCCTCTTGAAACTCCAGACCGCTCTGGCCTGGCAGACGGATATCCAGAACAATACAACCTGCCCGGTGCGGATCATCCGCAACAAGGAACTCCGACACCGAGCCATGGGTTTCGGTGGCAAGACCAACGGATTCGAACAATCCCTTTAAAGCTTCGCGGACGCTTTCGTCGTCATCGATGATGATGACGGTCGGGGGGCCTCTTTTGCGATCATCGATCATCTGCGGCTGTAACCTCCGCCATCGGCAGTGTAAACGTGAACACCGTGCCAACCTGACTGTCTGCCGCCGAAGCCCAGATCCGGCCACCATGGGCTTCGACAATGGAACGGCATATTGAAAGCCCCATCCCGATGCCATCTGCCTTTGTGCTGTAGAACGCTTCGAAAATCCGCTCCAACTCGTCGGAAGAAACGCCGCGCCCCGTATCCGAGACGCTCACTTTCACGAATTGGTGCTCGCCCTCGGCGCATCTGATGCCGATACGCCTTTCCCCTGAAGAAGTGGCCATCGCTTCGGCGCTGTTCATGACCAAATTCAGAACGACTTGTTGCAACTGGGTTCGATCTCCAATGACCTCAAGAGACCGTTGCGGAAGATCGAGATCGAGTTCGATATCTCGATGACGAAGTTCCCCTCTCAAAAGATCCAGCACGTGATGCAAGGCGCCCTTCAAATCAGTTTGCTCCATCCGGGCTGGTGACTTCTGAGCCATTGCCCGGATACTCGCGATGATGTCGCCGGCGCGATGACCATCCTTGACGATCCTCTCGGCCGCGAGCCGGGCCTGCTCGATATCGGTGTGTCCCGGTTGCAGCCAGCGCAGGCACGTGCCGGCATTTGTGACGATTGCCATTAGTGGCTGATTTACCTCATGGGCGATCGAAACGGCAAGTTCACCCGTGGCTGTCATACGCGTCACATGCGCCAGGTTGCTCTGGCTTTGTCTCAAGGACTCTTCCGCCCGCTTGCGATCCTCTATATCGACGACGACGCCGTACCACCGCACGACATTCCCATCCATATCCAGAAGGGGGCTTTGTCGGAGGTTGAACCATCGATATTCGCCATCCGCACGTCTGATGCGAGCGTCCACCGGACGACTTTTTTTCGTGGCGACGATATCGTTCCAGGCCACACGCATCGGCTCGACATCATCGGGATGAAACATTCGATAAAAGCCGAACCCTACGATTTCCTCGACGGGTAGGCCGACATAATCGATCAGGTTTCGATTAAAGTATTCAAGCCGGCCATCCGAAGTACAGGACCAAGCCATCGCCGGTATCGTATTGATGATAAGACTGAGCTTGTGTTCGCTTTCTCTGAGCGCAGTTTCGCTTTCTCTTAGCGCATTCTCTGCGGCTTGCAGATCCTCGATATCGATATTGCAGCCGAACCAACGCACGACGCCGTTGGCATCGATCAGCTTGCGGCCTGAGAAATAGAACCAGCGGTAGTTACCGTCCGCTCCGCGAATACGACCCTTCAGAACGGTATGGTCGGAATGTTCGAGATCTCTCTTCCAGATGTCGACCATACCTGGAATATCATCTGGGTGGTAAAGGTCGAGGAAGCCCCATTCGAGGATTTGGTCGGCAGGACGACCTGCATAATCCAACCAGCTTTGATTGACGAAATCGGCGCTGCCATCCGGTCGTGCTGACCATACGAGTACAGGCAATGAATTGATGATGAGGCTCAGATTCTCTTCGCTGGCGGCAAGTGCCGTCTTCGTCTCTTTCAGCGCATTTTCGGCCTGCTTGCGGTCTTCGATATCAAGGACCACACCATACCATCTCATGACATTTCCTTCGCCATCGAGCCGAGGCTTTTGTCGAAGCGTGCACCAACGATAGTGGCGGTCGGCGCGCCTGAGCCTGCCCTCAACCTCCCTCGCATTTTTGGAAGCCATGATCTCATGCCATTCGGAAGCGAGACGCGACGTGTCGTCGGGATGGAATATCCCATAGAATCTCTCTCCGGAGATTTCCTCGAGCGGCGCCCCGATAAAGTCGAGAAAGTGCTGGTTGGCGAAATCCAGCATGCCATCCGATGTTGCCGACCACACCATTGCGGGGATCAGATCGATGATGGGATCGGTTTCCGGCTCTCTATCCACAACACTCTCCGTGCAGAGTTTGAGACGGAACCCAAAGACCCGGCCTCATTATCGTCCGCGGGAAATAGTTACGGGATTTCTGTGGGTTGCGTAAGGACAAATCGATATACCAAGGTCTACGTCTGCAATGCCATCGTCTAGTTGCGCGTGACCTAGATCGCAATTGAGAGCGATCACAAACCCGCTTACTCCTAACCATCGAAGCCCTTGATGAACCGCGACGTCGGCTGTTCCACCGTTGCGTTCAAACCAGACATTTACGTGCATCGAGATTCCATGTTGCCGCAACCTCCTGACCGGGGGCGACGGCCTGACACTGCCTATCGCGACGGCTGATGTGCGGTCTGAATGGCCAGATCAGCCCCTATTCGACGCCAAATTTTGTTTCATCTCGATTATTGGGAGACCATCATGCGTAGTTTGATCATATGTCTGATGCTAGCGGCCGCCAGCATGACTGCCCCGACAATCGCAAGCGCGGTTCCCGCGCACGCCACAACGGAAGATCGCAAAGCTCCGGCTCCCGTCCACTACCGTACCGCAAAAATCGACGGCCTCGATATCTTCTATCGGGAAGCCGGTCCGGCCGACGCTCCGGTCGTGCTGCTGCTCCACGGCTTTCCGACGTCCTCCCATATGTTCCGAAATCTGATCCCGCTTCTTGCAGACCGGTACCATGTCATTGCGCCGGACTATCCGGGCTACGGGCAGAGCGCCTCTCCCGATCGCAGCACGTACGCCTATACGTTTGCCGGTGCCACCGACATCGTCGATAAGCTGATGGGTCATTTGGAGACCAAAAGCTACGCGATGTATGTCATGGATTACGGCGCGCCCGTCGGCTATCGTCTGGCGCTGAAACATCCGGAACGGGTCAGCGGCCTGATCATCCAGAACGGCAACGCCTATGAGGAAGGGCTGAAGGAATTCTGGGACCCGATCAAGACCTACTGGTCTGACGGATCAGACAAGAGCCGCGAGGCACTTTCCGGCCTCCTCACCCTTGAAACCACCAAATTCCAGTATACCGACGGCATGGAAGACGTGTCGCGCATAAGCCCCGACAACTGGGTTCACGACCAGGCTCTCCTGGACCGTCCGGGCAACAAGGATATACAGCTCGACATGTTGTATGACTACCGCACCAACGTGCCCCTTTACCCGGACTTTCAAAGATTCTTTCGCGAGCGCAAACCACCCACGCTGATCGTCTGGGGCAAGAACGACTATATCTTTCCTGAGGCCGGCGCGCATCCGTATCTCAAGGATTTACCGGATGCCGAGATCCATATCCTGAATTCGGGTCACTTCCTGCTCGAAGAGAAGTTGGACATTGCTGCTCCGCTCATCAACGATTTTCTCGATCGCAACATCGCAAAGAAGTGACCATCATGCATGGTCGCCGGCGGTGTGACCGAGGGCCCGCCAAACCAAGGTCGCACCGCACAGCGAGATGAATATTCCGGATTTTGGAGATCAGCCATGCCGTACCACTTTTTGGAAGTTGCAATCACTCCGAATGTGCGGCTGGCACGGGCCGAGATGGGTGCGGATCAGATCTGGTTGGGTGACCACCATCGAGAGTCGGATAGTTTCACCGAGAACGAGCTTGCCTTCATCGCTGCACGGGACAGCTTCTACATTGCATCAGTCTCGGAAACCGGTTGGCCTTATGTGCAGCACCGCGGCGGGCCTCGAGGCTTTTTGAAAGCCGTCGACCGGAAAACCCTGGCTTTCGCCGATTACAGGGGGAACCGCCAGTACATCAGTACGGGAAACTTTGCCGCAAACGACCGGGCCTGTCTCTTCCTGGTGGATTATCCGCGACGCGCGCGTCTCAAGATCTACATGCACGTCGAGAAGCTGAAGCTTGATGCCGACCCCGCACTGACCAACCTCGTTTTCGACGCCGGCTACCGCGCAAAGGCCGAGCGGATTTTCCGGCTCAAGCTGGAAGCGTTCGATTGGAACTGCCCTCAGCATATTACGCCTCGCTACACCGAGCAGGAAGTTGAGACAGCGGTAACGCCGTTGCGTGAGCGCTTGGCCCAACTGGAAGCGGAGAATGCAGAACTGCGCGCTCGGCTGAAGGCACTTGGCGAATGATGATGGACACCACAAGACCGCCTCTGCCGCCCTTTTCGATCGCCTCCGCAACGGAAAAGGTGCCCCTTGCCGAGGATGGCTGGAATAGCCGCAACCCCGAAAAGGTGGCGCAGGCCTACACCCCGAACAGCCAACGGCGCAACCGTTCCGAATTCATAAACGGCCGCGAAGCGATTGTCAGCTTTCTCACTCGGAAATGGCAACGCGAGCTCGAATACAGGCTGATCAAGAAGCTTTGGGCCTTTAGCGACAACCGCATCGCGGTCCGCTTTGCCTATCAGTGGCATGACGACAGCGGAAACTGGTTCCGGTCTTATGGCAACGAACGGGAATTGGAGCCGATGGCCTCATGCGAAAGCGCTTCACCTCCATCGACGACGCACCAATCCAGAGCCAGGATCGCCGGTTTCGTTGGCCGCTCGGCCGCCGGCCGGAGGGCCATCCCGGCCTCAGCGATTTCGACTTCTAAAGCGAGGACAAGATGAGACATCCGACCTATCACCGCATCGATATCGACGGTCATAAAATATTCTATCGACAGGCGGGCGATCCGATGAAACCGACGCTATTGTTGCTGCACGGCTTTCCGTCTTCAAGCCACATGTTTCGCGATCTCATCCCACAGCTCGCCGATCGATTCCACCTTATCGCACCCGACATACCAGGGTTCGGCCAGTCGGAAGCGCCCGCACGAGCAAACTTCGCCTACACTTTCGACAATCTCGCCGGTGTCATCCAGAGGTTCATCGAGGTTTTGAAGATCGAAAGGTTTACCCTCTACGCTTTCGATATAGGAGCGCCCATCGGGTTCCGCGTTGCGATTGCGTATCCGGAGCGCGTAACGGCCATCATTTCCCAGAATGGCAATGCCTATGAAGAGGGATTGAGTGAGGTCTGGAACCCGATCAGGCGATATTGGTCCGAGCCGACGGAGGCCAACCGGGATGCCCTGCGCGAGATCATGAAACCTGCCGCCATACGCTGGCAATACGAACATGGCGTTTCGGATCTGTCGAAGGTGTCGCCTGATGGCTATTCGCTCGATGCCGTCTACATGGCACGTCCGGATGCGGAAGAAATCCAGCTCGACATTGCGCTCGATTACGCGAGCAACGTGGCGATGTATCCGAGGTTTCAGGAATATTTTCGCCAGCACCAGCCAAGATTCCTGGCAATCTGGGGCGACAAGGACCCATTCTTTCAGCCCGCCGGTGCAGAAGCCTTCAAACGGGATCTGCCGAATGCCGAAGTCAGGTTCCTCGATACGGGCCATTTTGCCTTGGAAACGCATTCGTCTGATATCGCCACCGCGATTTTGAACTTCCTGCTCTAACTCCGCCCGCAACCTCAGCCTGCTTATCCCGTGGTCGACCTCGCTGCGGTGATGTCTGTTTGGCTTATCGATAGCTCAAGGACGCTGCCATGGATCATCCGTCAGCATCGCGCCTCGCCGTGCCTGAAGAAGATGTCATCGAAGCGAGAGCATTTATCGATCTGTTCATGATCGCTCCTCAGACGCTCGCAGACCAGGCTGCGTTTTGCTGTATGCAATTGGGTGCAGGCTGCGCAATATCGCTGCCCAGTGCGCCTGCCATCGGTCTCAATCGTATCCTCGGCATAGCAGAACTCGACGACCTCGACACCGCCTACGCGTGGATGAGCAAGAAGGCAGGCCGCCGATTTTTGCAAGTAAACCCTGACGCGGCTCCTCAGCAAACGCGCGATTGGATACGGAAAAAGGGGCTTCTCCCTGAAGGTAACGGGTGGGCAAAGCTACGACGAGCCGCTCCTATCACGCCCCTTACCCACACTGGAGATATCAGCACCCAACAGGTCAATGTCGCCGAAGCCAAGATTTTCGGTTCAATGATGTGCGCCGGATTTAACTTTCCAGCGAACCTGATGCCACTTTGGTCAGCAATCGTCGGCAAGGAAGGCTGGACCTGTTTCTTTGCCGAGCTGAAAGGAAAAGCAATTGCGACCGGCGCAATGTATGCGTCAAATGGCTGGGCGTGGCTTGGTGGTGGCGCAACGATTCCCGAGTTTCGCAATCGAGGAGCTCAGAAGGCCCTCATCACCGCGCGCCTGAACGAGGGCGCCACTCAGGGAGTTAAATCATTTGTCGTTGAAACCGCGCAACCGACGGCAAACGACCCGAACATCTCTCACGCCAATCTGATCGCGACTGGATTCGAACAGATTTACACAAGGATGAACTACCGGTTTTCGGATGCTTCATAAGGGACGTTAGACACCATAGGTCTGCGCCTCGAGTTGTCGCTTTCTTTCCAGTTGCCGCGCTTGCTACGGATTCCGAGGCAATCCGCCCCCGCATTCCGAAATGATGCCGCCCCCCAATTCCGAGAATTAACCGCCCCCTTGTTCCGAGATGATGTCGCCCCCTGAGTGGGCTGTTTGTCGGGGTGTCCTGCTGGTGAGACGTTCGTCCTTTCAGTTGCCTGAGAGGAAGGAACGGGATGCCAGCGGAGAGACTAAAGATGCGGCGTGTCCGCGAGATTCTGAGATAACAGATTTGAGCAAGGGCTCGGCCACAAGTCGATTGCGGTGCGGGTTGGTGCTGCGCCCTCGACGGTGCGCGAGACGCACAGGTCGAGATGGTGGGGCATGAGGGCTCGAGTTTTTCTGGCTGCCTTGGGAGCAGTATGCGGGACAGGATTCGGTTTCTTGTTGGCCGAACTTGATTATCCCATGTGGACCATGGCCGTTGTGTTCCTGTTCTCGGTGTGGTGCACATGGCTGATCGCGCGAGGAACTTTCCGGTGAAGGCTAGTCAGAAAAAGGCTGAGCCGTCGCCGACATCCTATTTCGGAAACAAGAATGTGACCACCGCCCGGACTCCCCAGCCGTCCGGCCCATTCTCCGGCGAATCCGCCCAGTAACGCGCGCCTACGCCAAAGCTCACGGGCTGTTCGCCGAACTTCACCACCTTTGAGACCTGAAAGTTAATCGGGATTGACCACTCATCATTTTCCCAGTCGTATGTACTCTCGGTGTTCAACGAGAACGTCCATGCCTCGTGCGTCGTATAAGAGATGAAGGGTTGCAGGAATGTCGAACTGACGTCAGCCCGGTCGCTCTGCCCCGCGAACGACCATACGTGGTTGGCCAGTATTCCGAAGGTCCATGGCCCGTCTTGCTTCAGAGCAACGCCGGTTGGACCAGCGCCCCACTTTCCGCTTCCGAGGAACTCGTCGGTTGCTGTGGGAAGCAGGAACACCGGGCCAACGCCCCAGATGATTCCATTTTCGGTTGGTTTGGCAGGCGACAGGAAGAAACTCTGCAGCGTGTCACCGAGGCCAAACTGCTCTCCCGACGGTCCAGCGATATCATCTTGCCAGGTCACAGGCAGGATTGTGCGCGAAATCAGGTTCCAGTCTTCATTTAGCGAGAACGGAATTACAGGTTGGATATTCAGAGTAGCATGGTCGCCATCCTGCGGTCCGTAGCCTTGGTCGTAGTTGAATTGGAATGGAACACTAATCAGCGAGGCAATTGGGTTTGAGAGCTTCTTCGCCAATTCTTCGCTGGATTGGGCATGAGCCGATGCGGCTACGGAGGTCAGAAGGACGGCGTAACTCAAGGATTTTAGTGAACCTGATGCCACAGTCATGCTCCTACCTGCAGTTGTTCTAAAACCGGCGGAGCCATGCAGGACACCCCAGGTCGCATGCTGCAAGGACGATGAAAGAGTCCGTATGTCGGCGCAAGTGCATGGCTGCAACATACGACGCAAAAATAAGTCGGCTCGAAAGGCGCGGCCAACGAGCGTCCGCTTCTCTAATCGGGCATTTGGGTCAAGCACTTTTTTGATCGTCGTTGGCCTGATCGTTCACGCGGGTCACGCTTCTCTTCGCAGTCTATTGGCCCCTTTGCGTTTGGAGCCGCTGCACGCATGCATGGGATCAGGGTCTGGAAAGCCTCTTTGGGACGCGCTCGAAGCGCAGCGGACACAAACGGCTTTATCCATCCCGTCGTCCGCATGGGACGATCCTGCCGGGATCGGTTTCGAGGGCTGTGTTAAATCATGCTGCAGCCTCCGATCCGAACCGGAACTCGGTACCATCGACCCACATGGGATGGAGCACGACGGCAATTTTGCGGGCAACAGCGACGATGGCTCGCCGCCGTCCCTTCGTTTTCATCAGACGCGTGGTGGCATTTGCTAGCCGCAACGCCGTGGCGGCGCCATTCCTGCCATTGCCCAGGAATCGAAAACGAATAGAGCGAAAGACCATCCGCTATGCGTCTTTAAAGGCGGGCTGTCTTTTCGATCTCAGCTGGAGCAACCATCGGGCCCCTAAATTTGCGCGGAGATGAATGTCACAATCCTGTTCGAATCGATGGCTAGATGGGCGAATCGGGAACGAGGATCAGCAGATGGCAGAAGAGAAGCCCCTGGATTTCGCAGGAGAAATCGTCGATTTCGACGCCGGGCACGGAGAGGCCGCGACCGTCGAGATGGATGACTATACCAAGAGCCTGGCTCAGGCCAAGGCAAAGTCAGTCAAGCTGGTGGACGCGATCACGGGCGCCGCACTGAAGAAGAAGGATGCGATCCATTTTGACGATATGCGCCCCTCGCTCGCAGATTTCGTGCGGCAGAAACACCCCGGCCTCCGCTCGGACGACTACATCAGTCGCAAGGTGGTCGATGACTATCGCGGCCAGTACATTGCCGAACTGCTGCGCGACGAACGCGGCGAGCTCTCCAACCTTGAGGACGAAGTCGTCGAGAGCCTGAAGAGCCACGACACGCTCGCCGAAAACATCGAGGAGGACTACGAGGAACACCGTTCACTCGGCGATCGTGTTGCCGATGTCGTCGCAGTCTTCGGCGGAAGCTGGAGCTTCATCATCTCCTTCTGCTTGTTCCTCGCCGTCTGGATGGGTATCAACGTGGTGCTTGGCGAGAAGGAAGCTTTCGACGTCTATCCTTTCATCCTGCTAAACCTTATCCTTTCGACCATTGCCGCCCTGCAGGCGCCGATCATCATGATGAGCCAGCGCCGCCAGGAAGCAAAGGATCGGTTGCGGGCGCTTAACGACTATAAGGTCAATCTCAAGGCCGAGCTGGAAATCCGGCACCTGCATGAAAAGGTCGATCACCTGTTGAACCGGCAGTGGGAACGACTGACCGAGATCCAGCAGATCCAGATCGAAATGATGTTGGAACAGGCCAAGGCCGCCACTCGCGCGTTGAAGATGAGCAAGGCGCAAAAATCCAAGACCAATGCGCTCAAGAACCTCTTCAGCACCACGCCCAAGGCGGACGAGACCGACGAATAGGAAGAGTAGCCGGTCCAGCCTGGACGGTTAACCCAGCATGTTGGGCGCCGCATATCGAACCTATGAAAGAGCCGCCCATGAATTCCCACGCAGGATTCAACAACTTGGGCGTTTTAGTAGCGGCGTGAAGGATTCGTGGTGGAGTCGGAGACGCCTCAGCGGCGTCTGTTCGTCAAGGGCGTGTGAAATCCCGATTTCCGCTTGTTCGCGTCGGCCGAATGCCCACGAACGTCTCGTCTGCGAAGCGCCAACAGCGGTCATTCAAAAGTTCTGATTGCCGCAATTCTCCGTGCATATGAACCCTCTTCTGTCGTCAAAGCTACGGTCGCGCTACTGCGAGTGGCGGTAACGGAGTGCATTGACGACCGCGGTGAACGCGGGCGTCAACTGACGGCGGCTAGGGTAGTAAAGGTGGTAGCCTGAGAAAGGCTGGCAATAATCGTCGAGCAGCACCGTCAACCGGTTCTCCTCGAGGTGGCCTCTGACGCGGTTTTCCGGGACATAGGCCAGACCGTGCCCGGCGAGTGCCGCCGTGATGATCATGCCGACGCTGTTGAACATGAGCTGGCCCTCGACGCGGACGTTCAGCTCCCTGCCGTCCTTCTCGAACTCCCACGCATAAAGCCCCCCATAGGTAGGAAGGCGGAGGTTTATGCAGTTGTGGTTCGTCAGCTCCTGAGGGGTATGCGGCACGCCGTGGGCTGCAAGATATCTCGGGGCGCCGACGACGATCATGCGCATGTTCGGTCCGATGGGAACGGCGATCATGTCCTTGGCGATCACCTCACCGATCCGGACGCCCGCATCGTACTGTTCGGCGACGATGTCCGTGAGGCCGTAGTCGATGACGATCTCGACCTTGATGTCGGGGAACTCCGGAAGGAACGGGTCCAGGGCGGGCCAGAGCACATCCTCTGCGGCATGCTGGTCGGCGGTGATCCTCACCGTCCCCGAAGGCTTCTCCTTGAGGCCGCTCAGGGCCGCGATCCCGGAGTTGATCCCGTCGAAGTGCGGTCCGACCGACTGGAGCAGCAGCTCGCCCGCCTCTGTCGGGGAGACGCCGCGCGTGTTCCGGGTCAGCAGACGGATGCCGAGCCGCTCTTCCAGACCTCGCAGGGTTTGGCTCAGCGCCGACTGCGACACCCCGATCTTTGCCGCCGCGCGGGTGAAGCTCCGCTCCCGCGCCACGATCAGAAAAGCGGCAATGTCCTGGATGTTGTCACGCGCCACGATATTAGTCCTGCTTATAACGGTATACGCTCAATAGCAGCTAACGGAGGAACTGGCCACGGTCTATATTCGCTTCATCAGATCACGAAAGGAACGATCATGAAGAAGCGCACACTCGGTAACGGCCTGGAAGTCTCCGCCATCGGTCTGGGCTGTATGGGCCTCACCTTCGGCTACGGTCCGGCGACGGACACCTCTGACGCGGTTGCTCTCATCCGCGCCGCCTACGACAAAGGCGTCACGTTCTTCGACTCCGCAGAAGCCTACGGCGCTGCGAACGAAGAGATGGTGGGCGAAGCCGTTCAGCCGTTCCGCGACCAGGTAGTCGTCGCTACAAAGTTCGGTTTCAAGAACGGCAGGCCGAAGGACGGTCTCGACAGCAGCCCGGCCCGCATTCGTCTCGTTGCGGAGCAGTCGCTGAGGCGTCTCCGAACTGATGTCATCGACCTGTTCTACCAGCACCGCGTCGACCCGAACGTGCCGATCGAGGATGTTGCCGGAACAGTCAAGGACCTGATCGCCGAAGGCAAGGTCAAGCACTTCGGAATGTCGGAAGCCGGCGTCGAGATGATCAGCCGCGCCCACGCCGTCCAGCCGCTGACCGCCCTTCAGAGCGAGTATTCGCTTTGGACCCGCGAGCCCGAGGAGGCGATCATCCCGCTTCTCGAGAAGCTCGGCATCGGCTTCGTGCCGTTCTCTCCCCTCGGCAAAGGCTTCCTGACGGGTGCCATCAACGAAGGCACGTCCTTCCCCGAGGGCGACATCCGCAACACGCTTCCGCGCTTTGAGGCGGACGCCCGTACCGCCAACCAGGCGCTGGTGAACGTGGTGGGCGAGATCGCCGACGGCCGCAAGGCAACGCGCGCCCAGGTCGCCATCGCATGGCTCCTCGCGCAGAAGCCATGGATCGTCCCGATCCCCGGCACCACCAAGCTGCATCGTCTCGAGGAAAACGCCGGATCGGTCGCGGTCGAGCTGACCGCCGACGACCTTTCCAGAATCAAGGAGGCCCTGTCCAAGATCGAGGTCGTGGGCTCGCGGTACAACGCCGCCCAGCAGGCGACGATCAACCGCTAACAGCCTCCCCGCTTCAACCAGTCAGGACATCGAAACTGCGCGCCGCAAGAAGACGGCGCGCAGAACGGGTCCGCACGTCATCAAGGAACATCGCCATGGAAGTGCAGTCACTCAAGGGCCGCGTCGCCCTCGTCACCGGAGGAAGTACCGGACTTGGATTCGGTGCGGCGAAGAAGCTGATCAAGGAAGGTGCCGTCGTCTACATCACCGGCCGCCGTCAGGCGGAGCTGGATCGCGCCGTCGGCGAACTCGGTTCTTCGGCCAAGGCGATCCAGGCCGACGCCGCCAACAAGGCGGATATGCTGCGGGTGGCAGACACCATCAAGTCCGTCCACGGCCAGCTCGACATCCTGTTCGCCAACGCCGGCGGCGGACACGCGACACCGCTGGAGGAACTCACCGAGGAACAGATCGACCGGGAACTGAGCGTCAACATCAAGGGCGTCGTCCTGACGGTGCAGAGCCTTCTCCCGGTTCTCCGCGACGGCGCGTCGGTTGTGCTCAACGCCTCGATCACGGCCGACATGGGCCTGCCCGGTTTCGCCGTCTACGCCTCGACGAAGGCTGCGGTCCGTTCGCTCGCGCGGAGCTGGACCACCGATCTCAAGCACCGCAGGATTCGCGTCAACACGATCAGCCCCGGCGTGGTGCCGACCGAAGGCTACAGCCACGTCCAGAAGCTCAGCGACGACGATATCGCGGCCTACGCCACCCGCGTCGCGACGGAAATCCCGGCCGGCCGCGTCGGTACCGCCGAGGACATCGCCGACGCCCTCGTTTTCCTGGCGTCCAATTCCAGCAAGTACATCACCGGGATCGACCTCGTCGTCGACGGTGGCATGACGCGCGTCTACGCGGGCAGGAACTGACCATGGACGCGAAGAAATCCGAGGAGCGCCACATCATCTGCGAACTCCGTTGCGAGAGCGCCAACCGCGAACGGGTCCGGGAACTGATCCTCATGTTCGTGGAGCCGGCACGGATGGAGGAGGGATGCATCTACTACGACCTTCACCAGAAGATCGACGATCCCAACACGTTCTTCATCCTCGACGGATGGACGAACCAGGACGCCGTGGACGCGCATGCCGCCAATCCTCATGTCGCCCAGGTCATGAAAGACCTGGGTCCCCTTCTGACCTTCGGCCCTTCGATCACCCTGAGCACACGCGTCAGTGATTGATTGGCCCGCCAGAGCTCCAAGGCCGATAGGTGCCGAAATGAAATCTTTGCCATCAACAAGTCTGAGATCGAGGGGAGGTTGACTAAATGGAAGAGCTACCGATACCACGATAAGCTTTGGGAGACCCCTCGTTCATCTTCTGTCCGAAGTCCGCTTTGGGCCGGAAGCGGAAACCAAACTGGCCTCGAATAGCGCCCTTCAGGAAGCAGTCACGCTGCGCCAATTCCCTGCTTCGTCCCATGGCCGATTGAGTTGAAGGCGGGGCTGTCACACGCTCGCGCCCAGGGTGATGAGAAGTTCATCCAACTGCTCGAACTGCTCGGGCATCGCGTCTTCCATGCCGACGAAAGCCTCGTCGAGCGCTTCCTTCGAGGGATAGAGTTCTTGCAGGACCAGCAGCGTCCTGCCGTCCTCTTCCTCGAAGGTCACCGTGGTGACGGCGGCGTCATCGCTTTCGTCATTGGTCCAGACGAGGCGCGAAGGCGGCGACACTTCGAGATACTTGCCGAAGAAGGCCATGGAGTCCGAGGCGTCATGTCCGAACGCGATGCGATAGCTGCCCCCGGTGCGAACATCCATCTCGCAGGAAAGCAGGGGGACGCCGCACGACTTTGGCGCCCACCACAGCTTAAACAACTCGGGCTTGGTCCACGCGTCGAACACGAGGCGAACCGGGCCGTTGAAGGTGCGTGTCACGACGAGTTCGCACTCGGACCTCCGTTCGACGGCCGTGCGGCCGTTACTCCCTCTGCCACCCATCGACTTTCTCCTTCCGTTTTAGGGCCTCGACGACTTCGTCCAGCGCGTCGAAGCGTGCGTTCCAGATCTGGCGGCGCGCTTCGATCCAGGCCGCCTCTTCCTCGAGCCCGCGCAGGCCGAGCCTGCAGGTCCGCACACGCCCGACCTTCTCCGTCGTAACCAGCCCCGCCTGCTCCAAGACGCCGACGTGCTTCTTCATGCCCGTGAGGGTCATGTGGAACTTCTCTGCAAGCTCCGTGATCGAAGCATCCGCACTCCCGAGCTGCTCCAGAACGCCGCGTCGAGTGGCGTCCGAGAGCGCGGCAAAGGAGGCATCAAGGCGAGCTGTCGAAAACTGAACCATCTAGTTCAGTGTCTAGCACACGGATCGGCGTCATGCAAGGGGGCCGAGATCGGCCGCCAGGTGATCGGCGAGCAGCAGACCTTCCAAACGTCCGCCGTGGGCGGCGAGGCGACGATTGTGATATCTTTCACCCGTCCATTAGGGACGTTGCGGCGGGAGGTGTGGCGGAGACTTCGTCATGGAAACCGTCGTAATGTGTACCCGGCATCCGTGGAACAAGGGCGTCCTTGTCGGTCAAAAGCCGCCACTCCTTAAAATGTCTGGTCGATCCGCGTTCGCCTTGAAATGAGCGGGGCGATCCGTGAGCTAACCCTCTTCAATCTCGCCATCGACAGCAAGCTTCGTGCGTGCGATCTCGTTAGGCTGCGGGTCGAAGACCCGTGGTCGGGAAGCTCAACTCGAGATCGCGCGACCATCATTCAGAAGAAAACAAAGCGGTCAGTGCAATTCGAGGTCACAGAGCAGACAAAGATTGCATCGGTGGCGTGGCTCCCGTTTGTCCGCAGGTGCGGAGGTAGCTACTTTTTTCCGAGTCGTCGCGAGAGATCGGAGCATCTGTCCACAAGGCAGTACGCCCGTATCGTCCATAGATGGGTCGCCAGCATTGGCCTAGATAGCAGTGCCTATCCTTGAACACGCGCTCACGGACCGTTCGCGTTACAGCATATGCGCCGACGAGACGCGGCCAGTCCTCGCCGAACGGGACTTCGGCCGTCTGGTCCGTCGTTGTCGCGAAACCATCGAGTGAGATATTGAGATCAACACGAACTGCCAGTGCAGTCCTCCTTGCGAGTGGTTGCACCATAACCGCCCCTACATTCAGGGATGAACACTAAGGCAAGTGCCTTTTTATCCTTGACCGGTGCCCTCGACTCAATTTACTAAGGCGTATGCCTTACCATTCAACTCCCCTCGACCTCGCCTTTCACGCCCTCAGCGATCCGACCCGCCGCGCTGTGGTGTCGCGGCTGGTCGAGGGCGAGTTGCCGGTCAGCACCCTGGCCGAGCCTTTCAACATGGCGCTGCCCTCCTTCGCCCAGCATCTCAAGGTGCTGGAAGATTGCGGGCTGATCGCCAGCGAGAAGCGCGGGCGCAGCCGCTGGTGCCGGCTGGTGCAGGCGCGGTTCGACGAGGCGGCGGACTGGATGGAAGCGGAGCGCCGGCGCTGGGCCGAGCGGTTGGATGGGCTGGAAGTCTACTTGGACAAGACGGAAGAGGAGGATGATGAAGATGGCAAACCTGTTTGACGCTTGGTCGCTTAATCGAGAAATCGTGCTGGTGAAGCTGCTGCATCACCCACGCGACAAGGTCTTTGCCGCCTGGATGGACCCCAGGGCGCTAGCCGAATGGTACGGTCCGGCCGGCCTTAGAATAGAGAGCCACGAGGCCGATATCCGCGAGGGTGGGGTCTGGCGGTTCGACATGGTGGGCGTGTTCGAGGGCCATGAGCAGCGCTTCCCGAACCTCATGCGCTTTCTGGAGATCGTGCCAAACGAGCGGATCGTGATGGACTATGGCACGCCCGATCCCGCCGACCCCGACCGTTTCCGCACTACGGTGACCTTCGATGAGCAGGCCAACGGCAAGACGGTCCTGACAATGCGCCAGCTCCATCCCAGCTCCGAGCGGCGTCAGGTCGTCATCGGCTTCGGCGCGGTCGAATACGGGCTGCAGACGCTGGATGGCCTCGCAGCCTGGCTGGACGGCTGAGCGTTGGCCAATCAGCGCCGTGCGCCCGCGCATTTCTCCGTTTGATGTTGTTGTGGGCTCCACCGAAGGCGCAATGACTTCAACGGGCTAAATCCGGCGAACGCCTGGGCGGCTTCGTGCCATGGGCGGACATTCTCGCTTTCCGCGAAGAAACCAGCTAAACGTGTAGCAACTAAATTGCAAGGTTGCGAGCGGTGGCAAGAAAAGCGGAGTACACTGTGTTCCGCCGGGTGCGAAAGCGATCGGCGACGAATTGCAACGCCGAACCGGCATTTGTCCCACAGTGATCGGTACCCCAGAGCCCGCCTTGAATACCGGGTGGCGCGAAGAGCTAGATGCGGCCCTGCCCTCGCTCAAAGAGGTGCAGTTTCGGATCGAAGAGGTGTTGGCTGGAGGCGCGGTATCGATCGCCGCCACCAGCCGGTGCGCTGTCTCGCTGGCGACACTCCCCGCCGTCGCGAAGCATCATCCCTCGGCCTGCATTGTGTGGTTCGATTCACATGGCGATCTAAACCCACCAGAGGCTAGCACTACCGGATATCTCGGCGGTCTGGCGTTTGCGGGACCGCTCGGCCTTTGGGATTCGGGGCTTGGTGCAGGTTTGAGCTTGGACCAGGTCGTTCTCGTCGGTCAGCGTGACCTTGATCCTTACGAGCTGAATCTGATCGCGAAACATGGTATTCCGCACATCAAGCCAGGTGTCGATCTCGCCATCGAGCTTAGGACCGCTATCGCTGGCCGTTCCGTCTATGCCCACCTCGACTGCGATGTTTTGGAGCCGGGCATTGTGCCGACAGACTACGAACACGAAGGCGGCTTGTCGCTGGATGATCTGCGCGTCTGCTGCAAGGTGATCGCAGAACACCACTTCGTCGGTATAGAAATTGCGGAGTTCCAGAACTCGTGGAAGGCTGACGGCCCGCCGGTATCGCCGAGCGCTCTACTCGATGCCATGGAGCCAGTTTTGACGATTGGCCCTAACTGAGTGAACGGCAGTTTTGGGCCCAAAAGCAGAGGGAGTGCTCCGGTTCGGGCCGACAGGCGACCAACTGCTCTTCAGCAATGCGCCATGTGTGGACGTATATGGACCCCGCCCGATTGCAACGGTTGACCAAGATCAGGATCGACGGTCACTGCGCTTTGACCTCATCCGGCCACTGCCGGCGAACCTCATGCCCGTTCTTCCCCGATCGTGAGAACCTCCAACGTACTCTCCATGGAGAAACGCCCTTTGCTCGTCCATGGAAAGCGGATCACCGATCAACGCGACAGGACAACGTGGGAGCAAGACACCGGTTACCGCTCTTCGCCATTTTAGGAGAACCTGTGCTCCTTGCTTTTGAACGGTGAGGCGAACAGCGTTTGGCCCACCGAAATCGAACGATCGCCTTCCGTACGTACGACAAGCGACGGGAGTTCCGGTAAGTCAAGATGGACAACCGTGTCCGCGCCCAGCCTTTCAATGTGCCGCACGACGCCGTGCCACTTTCCATCCGTCGTGGAAAGCGAAATGTGCTCAGGACGGATGCCATAGGTCTTGCAGCTCTCACGCTTGGCCGCCTCACCCTCGAAGAGGTTCATCTTGGGCGAGCCGATGAAGCCTGCAACGAACGGCGTGGCCGGATTGTTGTAGAGAGCCATCGGTGTTCCGACTTGCTCGATCGTTCCGCCGTTGAGCACGACAATCTTGTCGGCCATGGTCATCGCCTCGACCTGATCGTGCGTTACATAGATCATCGTTGCGCCAAGTTTGGCGTGCAGCTCAGTCAGCTCCATACGCATCTGCGCCCGCAACGAAGCGTCGAGGTTTGACAAGGGCTCATCGAACAAGAAGACCTTTGGATTGCGGATGATGGCGCGACCGATTGCGACGCGCTGCCGTTGTCCCCCCGAAAGCGCCTTGGGCTTTCGATCCAACAGATGGGAAAGCTGAAGAATGTCGGCGGTCTGCTTGACCTTTTCCGCGATCTCAGCCTTGGGCCGTTTGGCAAGCGACAGGCCGAAGCCGATATTCTCCGCCACGGTCAGATGAGGATAAAGGGCATAGGACTGGAAGACCATGGCGATGCCGCGCTGGGAGGGCTCGGCATCGGTAACGTCCTTGCCGTCGATGAATACCTTTCCCGAGCTCGACGTCTCAAGTCCTGAAATGATCCTCAGCAAAGTCGATTTTCCGCAACCTGAAGGACCGACGAAGACGCAGAATTCCCCCGCATCGATCGTGAGATCGACGCCCTTCATCACATCCAGGCTACCGAAGCTCTTGCGGACATTGTCAAGCACGACGCTGGTCATGGCCTATCCTTTCACTGCGCCGGCGGTCATCCCCGCCACGATCTGCCGGTTGAAGAACACAAAAACGATGAGAGGCGGAATGGTCACCAGCAGGATGTTCATGAACAAGAGGTTGAATTGGGTCTGGAACTGCCCCTGGAAATTATAGAGGGTGAGCTGGACCGTTACGTTTTCCCGGCCCGGCAGGTAGTAAAGCGGATTCGTGAAGTCGTTGAAGATGGCGATGGACTGCACGACGATGACGGTGACGGTCACCGGCTTCAATAGCGGGAGGACGACCCGGAAGAAAATCTGGAGCGGTTTGGCGCCGTCAATGATCGCCGCTTCATCGAGATCGCGCGGTATCGTCGCGATGAAGCTTCTAAACAGCAGCACCGTAAATGCGAGGCCATAAGCGACCTGGATCAGGATCATACCTGAGATCGACTTGAAAAGGCCAAGCGACTGCAGCACCCAGATGGTCGGCACGACTGCGGGCGGGATCATCAGCCCCGCTAGAACGCAACCATAGATCACCGTATTCCAACGCGAGGGGCGGCGTTGCAGAACGTATCCCACCATTGCACCGAACAGCACGAGAAGCGTGACCGCAACCACCGTGATAACGGTTGAATTGAAGTAGGCCAGCAGCAGCATGTAGTTGCGGGCCTGGAGCACCTCGATGAAGTTTTCCCAGAGGCGCCATTCAACAGGCAGGCTGAACCTCAACGACGCCGCGTCCTGCTTTGTCTTGGCGGCTGTAATGAAGATGAACAGGAAGGGGAGGACGAAGACCACGCCCGAAGCGGCAAGGGCTACGACCCCTGTGTAAAGTTGGCGACGCTTCACAGATCCACCTCTTTGCGATTGAACCAAGCTGTGAGGGGCAAAACGATCAGTCCGATAAGGACGAACAAGATGACGTTTCCGGCCGTCGACAGCCCGTAGAAGCCCGCCTGGTACTGCTTGTAGATGACGCTCGCCAGAACATCTGAGGAAAAGCCAGGTCCGCCGCGGGTCATTGCCCAGATCAGATCGAAGCTGCGCAGTCCGCCGATCAGCGATAGCGTCACGACCGTAACAGTTGCGGGCTTCACCAATGGGATGGTCACACGGAAGAACATCTGACGGCCGGTGGCGCCATCGATTCTGGCCGCCTCATAGTAGTCCGGACTGATGGATGCGAGCCCGGCGATATAGATGACCGTGGCGAGCCCTATGCCTTTCCAGAGATCGACGAAGACGATGGAATAGAGCGCCAGTGCCGGATCCGTCAGCCAGCCAGGACCATGAATGCCCACGGCGGCAAGCGCCACATTGATAAGACCCCGGGTGGGGTGCATGAGCATGGAAAAGGTGATGCCGACGCCGATGGTCGACACAAGAACTGGAAAGAAAATGACTGTGCGCAGGAAGCCCTGTGCCCACAGACCTGATGTCAACAGCACTGCCAGAAGCAAGCCAAGTACGGTCTTCGCGCCTGATGTCAGCACCGCGTAGATGACAGTATTGACGAGGCCCTGGACCAGGAACGGTTCACGGAAAAACTGCCGGTAATTTTCCAGACCAATGAACTGCGTGGTGAAGAGGTCCCACCGGGTGAGGCTGAACCAGAAAGAGGCAATCGTCGGCGCCAGAAAAAGGACGGTGAAAATCACAGCCGCTGGCAGGACGAACCAGTAGGGGTAAGGCGATCTGCGCGTAACCATGGGGGCTCCTTGAGCACCCCACCCGGACGAGCACCGGGTGGGGATTGGCTGGGAGGTTACTACCAGTTGGGCAGGCCGAGCTGCTTGGCCTGCTTTTCGACGTCCTGGTCGTAGAGAGCTGCTGCGTCGTTGGCGGACCGAATTCCCGTTCCGACTTCAACCGTGATCTGCTCGAGCGCCGGCCCCTTTACCGGCGAAAGAAACTCCAGCGCAGGCGCGGCGCGTCCTTCAATTTCGAAATAGGGCAACATGTCAGAAACGACCGGCGGAATGTCCTTCGGGAGCTCGCAACCCTTGACCAGATACGGGCCAGAGGGAACAGCCTTTGCCATGAGATCACACGCCTCCTTGGTGCCGATCCAGTCGAGAAACTTCTTGGCTTCCTCGACATGCTCTGACTTTGCCGAAACATAAAACGCAGAAGGCATCCACACCGTCAGCCCGTTCTTTGCCGCATCGGTGCCGGGTTGAGCGAAGAAGCCAAGATCTCTCAAATTGTCAGGAAAGTTCTGTTGAATGTTGCCGATGCCGAAGGTCAGATTGGGATAGTGTGCAGCCTCACCTGTGGCTACCATTCGCATTCCGTCGTCGAACGTCGCAGCACCGAAATCAGCATTGAGCAGGCCGGCTTTCGCAACCTCCTCAAGGTGCTCGAAGCCGCGCATGGCAGCCGGCGTGTTCGCATACTTGACCTTGTTGGCGGTATAGTCGGAAGCAAAATTCGGAACCTCCGCCTGGACATTGAAATAGTCGGCAAGGACGAAGAGCTGCGAAGTCCAAGTGGTGCCATACGTCTGCGCTACGGCCACCTTGCCGGCGGCCTTGATTTTCTCATTGTTGGCCATGAACTCCGCCCATGTCTTAGGTGGCGTGAGGCCGAGCTCTGCATAGATCTTTCGGTTGTAGAAAATGCCGCCACCCATGGCCGGGCCAAACGGCGTTCCACGCACGTGTCCATCGGGACTGGTGACCACTTTCTTGAAGCTGTCGAGGATTCCAGCCTGCGATGGGAGGTCAGAGAGATCTGCCAGCGTCTCTTGCGGCTTCAGTGCCTGAAAAAGCGAACCGCCATTGTACTGAAAGATGTCGGCCATCTCGCCCGTCGCGAGACGTGTCTTGATGATGTTGTCTCCTTCCGATCCTCCAGCACGCTGCTCCACGTCAAAGCTCACATCCGGATGCTTTTCCCTATAGGCCTTCGAGACGGCATCGAATGAGGCGATCGTTTCGGGATTGGTATCGATCAGGATGCTGAGCGTTACATCGGCGTGAGCAACGCCAGTGGCCAGCGACATGATGCTTGCGGCAAGGATGCTGCACTTCGTCATTCTCATAGTCATTTCCTCCTCCTGAAGACCGGAATGATTTGGGCTGCTGGCTTGCGGGCAAAGCCCGCAAGCGTTTCTATCAAATCGAAAACGTGATGGTGTGCTCTCCCTTGCCGAGCCTGACCTCCTGGCCCGGCGCGACCAGTTCACCGTGCGCAGTCAGCGCATCGCGATCCTCCCTGCCCTTAAGACGCGCAGTCACGCCTTCTGGCAAGGAAAGGAGGCAGGTGACGGCGCTCCCCTCCACACTCCATCCGGCCTCGATGCGTCCGAAGCGAGTGTCGTGCCAGGCCGAAACCGGCGAGAGCGCCGGAAGAATTGCGGGATCGAAGGCTATCTCCTCGAAGCCTGGCTTGTCTTCCAGCGGCTTTATGCCGGCGACATCTTCGAAGAGCCATTGGCACACAGCGCCGTAGGCATAGTGGTTATAGCTGTTCATGTCAGGATCGTAGATCGTGCCGTCTTCGGCGAGTGCATCCCATCGCTCCCAAATCGAGGTTGCACCGTGCTCCACCTGATACAGCCAGCCGGGGACCTTGCGGTTCAGAAACATCTTCTCCGCCAGGTCCATCATCCCAAGACGCGTAAGGGCGGGCAGCACGGCGGGTGTTCCAATGAAACCCGTGCCGATGACGCCATCGGTCTCTTCCGAGACCCGGCGGAAATATTCACGACCGGCCTCTTCATACTCCGGCGGTACGAGACCGTAGAGGAACGCCAAAGCCCAGGAGGTCTGATCGTTATGCGCTATGCGACCGGATGGCGAAAAGAATTCGTGCTTGAAGGCCGATCTGATTTCACCCGCGCGCGCATCAAGACGCGCCGCTTCGGTGCCCTTCCCGATTGTGCGGGCAATCTTTGCGGTCAATTGCGTCGAAATGAAATGGTAGAGCGTCGCGGCACAATCGTCCGCCACCGTCGGACGCGGCTTGCGGTTGTCGCCGACCGGCTGCAGCCAGTCGCCAAAGGTGAAACCATGATCCCCCCAAACCGCGGGAGGACGGATAATCGGTCCGTCGGAAATGCCCCAGAGATAGTCCAGCCAACGCAGCATGGCCGGGAAGCATTCCTCGAGAACAGAGGCGTCGCCATAATGCAGGTAGAGTTGCCACGGGATGATGACGATTGCGTCGCCCCAGCCTGTCGACCCCGCCCAATCCCCGCGCCCGTCGATTGGGTGAAGCCGAGTTGGGTCAGGCGAAAAGTGAGAAACCGCGCCGTCGGCGCGCTGGTCGTGCACCACGTCGCGAAGATATTTGACGAGGAATGAGCCGCTGTCGGCAAGCCAGCAAGCCGTGCCGGCAAAGACTTGCGCATCGCCCGTCCAGCCGAGCCGTTCGTCGCGCTGCGGGCAATCCGTCGGAACCTCGATGAAATTCGAGCGGTGCGACCAGATGGTGTTCTCGACGAGGCGATTGACCGCAGCAATGCCTGAGGTAAAGCCGCCCGTGCTTACTGGCACGGATGTAACAGGGATCATGGTGATGGCCACCAGTTCCGCCCGACCTGTCACGGTGATGCGAGCATATCGGAAGCCCATGAAAGTAAAGAGCGGTGCATAGACCTCTTCGTCTACTCCCTTGAGCGTGTAGCGCAGCTCGGCACGTGCGCTGCGATAATTGCGATTGTCAAAAAACCTGTCGGGTCCGAGCACTTCCGAATGCTCGACACGAATCTGCGCGCCCGCCTCTCCCTTTACATGGATGCGGATGTAGGCGCCGGCGTTTTGGCCGAAATCATAAACGGTTCGCCCGTCGGTCTCGGCCCAGCTTTCGACAGGGGAACGCCCATCAAGCTCCTTGACCGCCCTCGTCTCGTGCGGAACCAGCAATTGCTTATCGAAGGCCAGCACCTCCACGCCGTAGGCATCCTTCGGTTCGATGCGTGCGTCGTAATCCTCGCCGAAATAGATGCCGTTGCGGATAACTGGCGTGTAGCCGCTCTTCCAGCTCTCGTCCGTAGCTACCAGCGGCTTTCCAGCTGCGCTCAATTCAGCAATCGCCGCCGTTCGCTCGCCCCAGCAGTTAAATATCGGATTGGACGCCCACATGAGCTGGCTCCGGTACCAACCGTCACCCAGCCAGATCTCGATGCGATTGCGGCCCGACTTGAGCAGATCCGTGACATCATAGGCCTGAAATGCGATCCGGTCATCGTAGCAGGTCCAACCAGGCGTCAGGAGATCGTCCCCCACGCGGTGTCCATTGATGAAGGCACGGTAAAGCCCGAGCGCGGAAATGCGCAATTTCGCTCCGGCCGGTACAGCTTCCAGCGAAAATTCTCTGGAAATGAACGTGCCTGCGGTCGCCTGCCCGCCATCGCATGAGGGCGCAATCATCGATGCGGTAAACTGGAACTGTGAGCCCGCAAGGCTGTTGGCCACGGCGACGCCGTGGTCCGAGACAATCTTCATCATGCAACCTCCTCAACCGCCTGTCCTCCGGCGGACTAAATATCCTTGTGTATATCGTTCTATGTATATCATTCTACACTCTCGATTGCCGTGCAAGGGTTTTTATGCCTATAATTTCGGAAAAGCAGAAAACGAGACACTTTATAATGACAAATCAGTTAGTTGACGCGCCGCACGAGAGGATCACCATCCGCCATGTGGCAAAGGATGCGGGTGTATCCGTCGCGGCGGTCTCCAAAGTGCTACGCAACGCCTATGGCGTCAGCGACATTCTGCGGCACAAGGTCGAGACGTCGATCGAGAAGCTGAATTACCGCCCCTCTGTTGCCGCTCGAGGAATGCGCGGTCGCACGTACACGATCGGCGTTCTCGTGATAGAACTGTCCAACACGTTCCTGGCCGGCGTTATTGAAAGCGCCAACACGACGTTGTCGGAAAGCAGCTACAAATCGCTCATCGGGCTCGGGCGCTCAGCAAGCCCGATCGAGGCTTCGATGATCGAATCCATGATCGACAATCGGATGGATGGGGTGTTAATCGTAGCCCCGCGGATTTCTGGAAAGGTCCTCGAGCGCTACGCCCGTCAAATCCCCATCGTTGTGATCGCGCATCACGAGCCCCAGGCTGAAACCTACGACACCGTCAACTCCGACGATCGGAAGGGTGGATACCTGGCAGTCGAAGCTGCACTGCGCCAAGGTCATCGCGACATAGCCATGCTGAGCTATGATCTCCTGGACTCGCCTGCGTCGGTCGTCGCCGTTCAGCGCGAAATGGGCTATGTGGAAGCAATGAAGCAAGCCGGCCTGCAAAGCCGGATCATTCGGTTGCCGCCTGTTGCGACGGATCGAAAGGTCGCGATCAATAATTTCCTGTCAGCACAAGATCGCCCCCGCGCGGTATTCGTCTGGTCGGATCTTGATGCCGTCCCACTGCTCAACGCGGCCCGAACCAATGGCATACGCGTTCCCGAAGACCTCGCCATCGTCGGCTACGACAATTCTCCGTTCGCCGCCATACCTCTCGTCGGGCTGACCAGCGTAGACCAAAACGCCGCTCAACTGGGTCGCACGGCTGCGGAGACGCTCCTGAGCCGTATCGACGGCCGCGAAGATGTTCGACACGTGCTGATCGAACCTCACGTGGAGATACGCGGCAGTATATGATGCTTGGCAAATCCACACCAAGAGCGGTCGGTCGAGCCGGCCACAATTTCTCACCGAGAAAGAACGCGCACTTTTGCGTGGTTCGCTTGGACGGTGACACTCGAGACGGTAGCGGACAAACCGGCGTGCGACTTAGCCTCACGACTATTGCAGGGTGCTTCCACCGCGCATCCGGTTCTCGAACGAAGCAACGAGCGAGATCCCTTGCTCCAGGAGAATGGTCGCCGCTCTCAGCTCACGTGGCGAGAGATCGCTGACAAGTCCGCGGATCGTGTGCGCAAGACAGCTCGAATTGGCGGCATAGCGGATGTCACCAATTTCTTGTGCCTGTCCTGCAGTCTCTTCCAGCGCTTCTGCGACCATCGACATAATGTTCGATCGTTCCCGCAGCGTCATTTCGTCAAGTGTCTTGCCAGGTTCCTGCATCGAGAGCTCCCAAACGCACATAGCCGCCAAGCGGCCTTGCAGCCGCTACATAATCTTTCTCATTGGCGGGCATGTAAGGCGAGGATCGCCTGACCCTTAAATGGACACCGAGGCGCGTCGAGACAAGGCATGGCTTCCATGCAGCCGGCGCATTCAAAAACCACGATCACAGGCGAGATCGCCGCCATCGATGCCTGCCGCCTCCAGAAGCAGGTGAACCCGAGGAAGTTCGGCAGGACGAACCTTCGTTTCGATGCGAACCGCCGCCTGTGCGCAAGCGTATCGTGGGGCTTTCGAAAGCTCATTAAGACGCTATGCTGTCATCGAGGCGCCAGCGCGAGACTTTCATGATGGAACAACATCAAAGCCACCTGCAGGAACGGATAACGATCGTCGGCGACCTTGAGGCCGCTTCTTTCATTCCCTGGATTCGCCGTCACGCGGCAAAGCTTGGCCTGTCGCAGGCCATATCGCACACCAGTGCCAATCGGGTCGAACTGGAAGTCGCCGGGCCGGTAGAATTGATCGATATGATGGAGATGGGGTGCTCGCTCGGGCCCATTGATGTCTGGGTGGAAACGATACTCCGCACGCCGGTCGTGAACGACGAAAATCAGGGATAGCGGCGACCGTTTGATTTTCCACTGCCCCTTATTTAATCAGCGTTGCCAATGCGAAATTATTATGCAAACGTGATGGTCGCCTGCAACAAGCCAGGGATCTTGGCGTCGTGCCTGACGCAGGCAATATATTGATAATGCTAAGAAAGTTTAGCTATGCAATCCGATACGACGGGCATTTGGACGCCAGTCGCCCTTTCCGCGGATTTGCCGTCAGGAACGGTAATGCCGGCACGCACGTCAGCCGGATCGATCGCCCTCTGGAGAAGTGATTCGGGGCGCCCTGCAGCTTCGGCAGATCGCTGTCCTCATCGTGGCATGCGTCTCTCACATGGCTTTGTCCGCGGCGAGGCTCTGTCCTGCATCTATCATGGCTGGAGTTACGCACAGGCAGGAAACTGTCTGCGTATTCCGGCGCATCCCGGCCTTACGCCGCCGGAAACGATCCGCGTCGCAACACAACAGATCGAGGAAGCCGACGGGGTGATCTGGGTGGCCGTTGGAGAACCCACGGATCAACCGCCACGATTTGACGGCTTCGTTCCCCTACGCTCGTTGACAGCTCAGGCCGGCATTGCTGCTATCGAGGCTGCGGCCGGCGCAAAGAAGAATGCCAACGGCTTTCTTCGCCAGTCGCTTCATTCGGAAGAGATCGGTTTTTTGCTCGTCGAACAGGAGCCTGATCAGACGCTCGTTCATGTCTTTATCGGGGACAATGCTACTCCCTTGAACCGCATCTTAGCGTCACGCGCCGCGGAAGCCTTGCGCCGGAAAGCCGAGGGTGTCCAGACGAACGGGATCAGCGCATGACACAGGGAGCTATGCTCAACGAGTGGTACCCCGTCGGCCTCTTCAGCCAACTAAGCAAGAGTGCATACAAAACCGCCTTGATGGGCGAACCGATCGAGGTCTCGATCGCAGCCGACGGTAATGCAAAGGTGACGTCTCACACGGGGCGCGAGTTGCCTATCCGCGTTCGCTACGGACACGTTTGGTCGTCTCTTGGCGCTCCCCAGAAGGAGCTCTTCGCCATCCCCGAGGCCGACCAGCCGGGTCGCCGGTTTGTCGATGTCGGCGTCGTGCGGGTGCGCTGCTCACCGCTTCGCGCGGTCGAAAACTTTCTCGACATTGCGCATTTCCCGTTCGTGCACACGGATATCCTTGGCGCAGAGCCGCACACGGAGGTTCAGAACTACAAGGTCGAAATCCGGGACGTCGAGGACGAGGTCTGGGCAACCCAGGTGAAGTTCTATCAGCCGCAGGCAGCAAAGTCGGCAAGCGGCGGCATCACTACGGAATACATGTATCGTGTGCCAGCCCCGACCTGCTCGGTGCTCTACAAGACCTGCCCGCCCCGCCCCAGCGAGTGGGATGTCATCACCCTCTTTGTGCAACCCTTGGCAGAGGATCTATGCGACGTTTGGCCGTGGATGGCACTGTTTGACGACGACACGTCGATGACCGACCTCATTCACTTTCAGCAGACGATCTTCCTGCAGGACCGATCGATCCTGGAAAACCAGATCCCGCGTCTTCTACCGCTCGATCCCGGGATGGAGATCCCCACACGTGCCGACCTGACGTCGGTCGCGTATCGACGCTGGCTGAAACGGCACAACTACATCTATGGCGCACAGCTGGTGGCGCAATGAAGCTCTACGATTACATCCTTTCTCCCAGTTGCTACAAAGTGCGCCTGATGGCGGCACTCACAGGCGTTAAGCTCGATATCAGACCGGTGGATTTTCATCCGGGCGGCGAGCACCGCGGCCCCGAACTCATGGCGCTCAACCCTGCCGGCTCCATCCCGATCCTGGAAGACGGTAATCTTCTTCTGACAGAATCATCGGCGATGCTGGTTTATCTGGCCGCAAAAAGCGCGCCTGAATGGTTGGGTGGCGCAACAGCCGACGAAGCCGCGCGAGTGCAGCAGTGGCTTTCCTTCTCGCATCGGCTGACCGCGAGCCTTGGTGGCGCACGTCTTCATGAGATGTTGCGACGCCCGGGAAATATCGCGACGCTTCAGGCGCAGGGCATCGCGGCGCTGCGCGAACTGGAAGCGGGGCTCGTCGAACAGAGCCTGTGCGGCAAGCGGTTCCTCGCGTCAGATCGCCCGACAGTGGCCGACATCGCCTGCTTCCCCTATGTCGCGCTCGCGCCGGACGGTGGCGTTTCGCTCGATCCCTATCCCGCGATACGCCTCTGGTCCCGTGCCGTACGCGCGCTCGACGCGTTCATCGAGATGCCAGGCATACACCGGCTGCACGAGTTGAAGCCCGAGCCACAGATCGCACCGGGCGAGGAATAAGATGGCCGGCTACCTCTTAAAGAACTGTGCAGCCGTCATCGTCAACGACAACAGGGGGCCGACGGTCCATCGCAATGTCGATATTCTGACGACTGGCCCGGCGATAAAGGCCATCGGCGAAAATCTCGACCAGAGCGAACTGCCGTTCGGCACCACGGTTCAAGACGCCTCGGGCTGGTTCGTCTATCCAGGGCTCGTCAATACGCACCATCACTTCTTCCAGTGCTTCGTGCGCAACCGCGCAGATCTCGATTGGACAAAGCTTTCCGTCATCGAGTGGCTTGACCGCATCTATCCGATCTTCTCGCGGCTGAATGAGGATTGCTTCTATCATTCCTCGGTGACCGCGATGGCCGAGATGATCAAGCATGGCTGTACCACGGCCTTCGATCACCAGTATTGCTTCCCACGGCATGCCGGCAAGCGGCTGATCGACCGTCAGTTCGAGGCAGCAGATCTCCTGGGCATGCGTTTCCATGCCGGTCGTGGCGGCAACACCTTGCCGAAGTCCGAAGGCTCGACCATTCCGGATGCCATGCTGGAGACGACGGACGAGTTCATTGGTGATTGCGCACGCCTGATCGACACCTACCACGACGCCAGCCCCTTCAGCATGCGCCAGGTGGTGGTGGCACCCTGCCAGCCGGTCAATTGCTACCGTGAGACCTTCGTCGAGTCGGTCGCATTGGCACGCGATCGCGGCGTCCAGATGCATACGCATGTTGGCGAGGGCGAAAGTGCGGTCATCGCGGCCCGCCATGGAATGCGCACCGTCGATTATTGCGCGGAACTCGGCTTTGCCGGTCCGGATGCCTTCTACGCCCATTGCTGGGAGTTGACGCACGACGAACTTCACAAGATGGCAACAAGCGGCACCGGCGTCTCACATTGCCCTGAGCCGGTCTATCTGGTCGGTGCCGAGGTGACCGATATTCCCGCCATGGCGGCATTCGGCATGCGCGTCGGACTCGGTTGCGACGGAGCAGCCTCGAACGACAATTCAAACCTGATGCATTGCGTGCACTCTGCCTACATGCTGCAGTGCCTGACCGCATCAACGCGCCAGCATCCCGTTCCGCCTCCGGCCGATTTCCTCGGTTACGCAACAACTGGCGGGGCTGCCCTGCTCGGCCGTCGCGACATTGGTCGACTTGCGCCAGGTATGGCCGCTGACCTCTTTGCTATCGACACCCGGCGGATGGATTACGTCGGAACACGACACGATCCGCTGAGCCTGATTGCCAAGGTCGGCATCGGCATGCCGACGGATCTGACGATGATCAACGGCCGCATCGTCTGGCAGAAGGGCGAATTCGTGGGGCTTGATGAAGCTCGGCTGTTTGCCGAGGCCGAGGCAGCTCTCGCAACCGTGGAATTCTAGAACACCAAAAAGGGGAACCAAACCATGACACAGATCACTCGCAGAACATTGATGCAGGGAGCAGCAGCTGTCGGCCTCGCCGGTGCCTTTGGAGGTCGTTCGGCGCTGGCAGCCGATGAACCGCTCGGCATCACGCTTGTCGTCCCTTCGCCGATCGGCGACGTCGGCTGGGGGCACGCGCTTGCCGCCGGCCTTGAGCCGATCAAGGCCGCCTATGGCGACAAGGTCAAGGTGACTGTCGTTGAGAATATTCCGGAGGGCCCGGATGCCGACCGGATCATGAACAAGACGGTCGCAGACGGGAACAAATTCCTGATCGCAGGCTCCTTCGGATATCAGAACGGTGCCTTGCAGATCGCTCGTCGCAATCCTCAAGTCACCGTACTGCATGCATCGGGCTTCCAGGTGGCTCCCAACTTCTCACCCTTCGCGGCCAAGTATTTCCAAGGAACCTATCTGCTCGGCATGGCTGCTGCTGCGCTTTCCAAGACCGGCAAGCTCGGTTCGGTTTCCGCCTTCGCGATCCCCGAGTTGATCACCTCCATCAACGCGTTCACGCTGGGTGCTCAGGCAGTAAACCCCGATATCGAGGTTTCCGTCGTCTGGGTGAACTCCTGGTTCGACCCGGCCAAGGAGCAGGAAGCGGCCAAGGCCCTGATCGCACAAAAATGTGACGTGATCTTCTCCAATGCGCAGGACACACCTTCTGTTATTTCGGCATGTGAGGAAGCCGGCGTCTATTCCTTCAACCTCAACTCGTCGATGAAGAGCTACGCCCCGAAGACCTACCTCGGATGCGTTTCGACCGACTGGTCGCCGTTCTTCAAGGCCTCAGTCGATGCTCATCTCGCCGGCACATTCAAGGGCGCCAATACCTTCCTTGGTGTCGCGGACAAGGTTGTCGAGGTCGTTGACTGGAGCCCCTCGATCCCGGCCGATACGATGACCAAGATCAAGGCCGCAGAGACAAAGATCGCCGATGGAAGCCTTTCGCCTTTCACCGGGCCGATCACCAAGGCCGACGGCAGCGAAGTCGTGGCCTCCGGCAAAACCATGACGGAGGCCGAAATCGTCGCCATGGATTGGCACGTCAAGGGCGTGACCACGCCTCTGCCGAAGTAAGCCATGACGGCACCACTCCTATCGCTTCGCGGCATCTCGAAGAGCTATGGCCAGATTCATGCCAACCAGGGCATCGATCTGGACGTAGCACCGCGGTCGATCCATGCAGTTCTCGGGGAAAACGGGGCCGGCAAATCGACGCTGATGAAGATGATCTACGGCGTCGAGCAGCCAGACAGCGGAACCGTTGTCTGGGAGGGAGAGCCCTTGACCTTCGCCTCGCCTGCAGAGGCAAGGCGCAAGGGGATTGGCATGGTCTTCCAGCACTTTTCGCTGTTCGAGACGCTGACTGTCGTGGAAAACATTCAGCTGGTCGTTGCAGGCAAGAAAGCCGACCTCATAGAACGCATCCGCGCGTTGGGCCGTGACTTCGGCCTTCAGGTCGATCCACTCGCCCATGTGCATGTACTCTCCGTGGGCGAGCGGCAGCGCGTGGAGATCATCCGCAGCCTGATGACCAATCCACGGCTGCTGATCCTCGACGAGCCCACATCCGTTTTACCTCCACAGTTGGTCGAAAAGCTCTTCGATACCTTGCGCCGGCTGCGCGACGGCGGCGTATCGATCCTCTTCATTTCGCACAAACTCGAGGAGATCCGCGCCATCTGCGACAGGGCGACGATCCTGCGCGGCGGGCGTGTCACCGGACATGTCGATCCGCGCGAACACGACGCCCATGATCTTGCCCGGATGATGATCGGTCGCGACATGCCCGAACCGATGCCAGCGGTGCCGCTGTCTGGCGGCGAGAAGCGACTTGAGATCATCGGCCTGGACCATCGCCCCGACGATCCCTTCGCCGTGCCCCTGTCCGACATCACGCTTACGGTGCGTGCCGGCGAGATCATCGGCATTGCGGGCGTCTCGGGCAACGGGCAGAGCGAGCTCGCCTCGCTGATCTCCGGCGAGGCCGTTTTACCGAAAGAACAGCGCGACAGAATCTATATGATGGGGCAGGACGTGGGCAGGCTCGATGCAGCTGCCCGGCGCCAGCTCGGATTTGCATTCGTTCCGGAGGATCGGCTGGGGCGCGGTGCGGTCCCTGAAATGTCGCTCGTTCTCAACAGCTTGCTGACGGCTCACCCTTTGAACCTCTTGCGGCACGGCTTGATCGACAAGGGGAAGGCAACCGCCTTCACCAGTGATTGCATTCGCCAGTACGATGTCCGCACCCTCGGCCCGGATGCCGAAGCGGGTGCTCTTTCGGGCGGCAATCTGCAGAAGTTCATCGTCGGTCGGGAAATCATGCTGGCGCCCAAGCTGCTCTTCGTCGCGCAACCGACCTGGGGCGTCGATATCGGTGCCGCCTCCGCCGTGCGCCGGCGACTGGTCGCATTGCGCAACGAGGGCACGGCCATTCTCGTCATTTCCGAGGAACTTGAGGAGCTCTTCGAGCTCTGTGATTTCATCCAGGTTCTGTACCACGGCACGCTGAGCCCGCCGCTCGTAACGCGCGATACCCGGCCCGAGGACATTGGCCGCTACATGATCGGCGCACGGCCCGCCGCCGAGAAAGTCATCGCATGAGCGCCTTGTCCGCTACCTTTTTGCCCACGCTTGTCCGCCGGGAGCGCGCTTCGCTTGCGGCAACCTTGGCTGCACCCTTCATCGCCTTGTCGGTGACCACCGTGCTCAATCTTGGCCTCTACGTGCTGATGGGCCGCAATCCGGTCGATGTATTTTATGCAATGCTTCTCGAACCGTTCCTCTCCTGGGCATCGTTTTCGGAAGTGCTGTTGAAAGCCGGCCCACTTCTGCTCATCGCCCAGGGTCTGGCGATCGGCTTTCGCGCCAAGGTCTTCAACATCGGCGCCGAGGGCCAGTTCATTCTGGGCGCCATTTTCGCCTCCGCAATCCCCATCTGGTTTCCTGAGGCAACCGGGCAGTGGATATGGCCGCTGATGCTGATCCTCGGCGTGCTCGGCGGTGCCTTGTGGGCTTCTTTGACGGCATTCTGGCGCGTGAGGCTCAATGCAAACGAGATCCTCGTTTCGCTGATGCTCAGTCTCGTCGCCGCACAGCTTCTGAATTACCTGCTTCTGGGACCCTGGAAGGACCCGAACGGCTTCAACTTCCCTCAATCCGTGATGTTCCAGTATGACGCGATGGTGCCGATCCTGATTTCCGGGACGCGCGTCAATGTTTCCCTCTTGATCACCATCGCCCTTTCATTGGCTGCCTGGGTCTTCATGCAGAAGAGCTTTGCCGGATACAAGCTCCAGGTCGGCGGCCTGGCGCCGCGCGCGGCCGGCTATGCCGGGTTCAAGGAGAGCCGAGCAATATGGTTATCCCTGTTGATCGGCGGCTGCGCAGCGGGCCTTGCCGGCGCAGCCGAGGTCGCGGGCCCCCTGGGGCAGCTGCAGCGATCGATCTCGACCGGCTACGGCTATTCCGCCATCATCGTTGCCTACCTCGGCGGCCTGCATCCGATCGGCATTGTCGTCTCCGCCTTGTTCATGGCAGCGCTCTATATCGGCGGCGACAACGCCATGGTGTCGGCAAACCTGCCGATCGCTGCTGTGCGTGTTTTCCAGGGCAGCCTCCTGCTCGCCTATCTGGTTGCCATCGCCTTCGTTCGGTATCGTTTCGAGTGGCGGCGGGCCGCCTATCGGGGTCAGCCATGAACGCCATCGAGTTCATTCTTGCCGGCATGCTGGCGGCTGCGACGCCGTTTCTCCTCGCCGCGCTCGGCGAGTTGGTGGTCGAGCGTGCCGGGGTCCTCAACCTTGGCGTGGAAGGACTGATGGCTCTCGGGGCAGCGCTCGCGTTCATCGTCGTCTATCACGGTGGAGGGCATTTTCTGGGGTTCGTGGCTGCGGGACTTGGCAGCGCTGTCCTCGCCCTGATCTTCGCGGCCATCACTCTTGGCTTTCGCGCCAACCAGGTGGCAACGGGTCTGGCGATCGGCATCCTTGGCCAGGGTCTCTCCGCGCTGTTCGGAAAGACCTATGAGAGCCTGACGGTCAAAGGGCTCCCGAAACTCTCAATCCCTGGGCTGTCGGACATTCCAATTGTCGGCGGGCTCTTCGTTCAGGACATCGTCGTGTGGCTGTCGATTGCAGCAACAGTCACCATCTGGGCGATGTTTGCCTATTCGAAGATCGGCCTCGTTGTGCGCGCCGTCGGTGAAAATCCCAAGGCCGCCCACGCCATTGGCTATCACGTCATCGCCGTTCGATTTGCTGCCGTCGCCTTTGGCGGCGCGATGGCCGGCTTTGCTGGCGCCTATGCGGCAATTGTCTACACCCCGCTCTGGGCGGACGGGATGATCGCCGGACGTGGCTGGATCGCTATCGCACTCGTCGTCTTCGGAACCTGGCTTACCGGTCGGATTTTCCTCGGAGCATGCCTCTTTGGGGCCGTATCACTCATGAGCCTGGCGGCCCAGGCGACGGGGCTGAATGTTCCATCGCAGCTGTTGGCGAGCCTGCCCTATCTCGTCACCATCATCGTGCTCGGCATCATTTCGGCAGATCGTCGCCTGCTGAAGCTGAACGGCGTCGCCTCGCTCGGCGAACCCTTCGAACGTTAGGCATAACGCAAAGCCAGTTACAAAGTTGCGCGCCCTGAGAGGGATCAGCTGCGATGGAACTGCAGCAGTTCGGTGTCGGCCGAATAGATGTAGCGATCCTGCTCATGTCCGAGACGAAGTCGGCGCGAGAAGCGTCGGTTCGGGTGGACTTGTCGAAGACCCGAATATGCGGTGCGATCTTCTTGCCGACTGAGCCATAGGAGCTGTCAGCCACCAGACAGTGCGGCTTCAAGCCGAAGCGCCCCTTACGCCCCAAAGTCACTTCACCCACTTGGAATCGCTCGTGCCACTTGGTTCGGGCACCGCAGCAAACTTTGCAACAAAACCGATACAAGTGAAGATCGCTCCCGGGAAACTTGCAAAAAACGCGTCGGCTCGTTAGTCACATAGTTCGCGAGGAACATTGTCAATTTTGGTTGGTGAGAGGACAGAAATCGTGGCGCAGACAAAGATGGGAACCGGCGGTCGCAAAGCGCTTTGGGCCACCGTGGCAGTGATCGCGCTCGCAGCCGCCGGCGTGACCGCCGGCAAGTTCATGCTCGCAAGGGCGGCCGACAGGTTTCTTATCGAGCGCGGCGGCAAGGCGACTTCGGTCGAAGCGGATTTTCTCGGACGCATTCATATGCGCGACGTCACGCTGCCCTTCGCCAACGGCGGCAGTGTGCGCGTCGCTGCGATTGACGGTAGGCCGACGATCTTCTTCCTAAGCGGCAAGCTCGAGGTGAAAGGTCTGGAGCTCGACCTGGCGATGGGCAAGCTCTCCGTGCCGCAAGCGAGCGTCGAGGAACCCGATTTCGTCGCTGACGCCCTGGTCAAGACCGGCGATCAAACTAACTTGACGCCGCAAAAACGCATTGAACGTTTTGCCGCAAAGCGTGTCTTGGCGGCGGAGGTTGCAGTTAGCCAAGTGGCCGCCGGTTCCGAACAAAAGACCGTCTACAAGGACGTCGCTTTGGACGACATTGCCGGCGGTCGCGTGGCGCGCTATTCCGCCAGTGGGGCGAGCTTCGGGTTTGCGCTGGAGATCCCGGATGGCGAGGGCGCAACGAAGCGAGAGGAGATGAACGGCTCGATGGGTGCCGTGGCCGGCAAGGATTTTGACGCAGCCTTCCTCGCCCGGATGTACATGGAAAAAGCTGGTCCTGACGACAAGGAACCAAAACCGCTTTATGGCCCGATCTCGGTCAAGAATCTCGTCTTTTCGGACAGCAAGTCGCGTTTCGGCTACGACGAGGTGCGCAGCAACGGCTTGAGTGTCCGCATGCCGGCCGAGCCACTTCTTGAAACACTTCAGAAGCTGCAATCGGCCAATCCCGAGGCACTGCCGCCCGCCGAGCGCCAGGCATTTTTCAAACGCGTCCTTTCCCTTGCCGACATCATCGGCAAGGGCGACTTCGAGATGCTCGGTCTCAAGATGGAGGTGCCCGAAAAGGATGGCGGCAACGCGAGCAAGACGATCAAGCTCGCCATCGACAAGATGGCGTTCCAGCTCGATGGGCGCACCTTCGACGGCGCCATCCACGGCGTTTCCATGGGCGAAGGCGCCGATTACGCCAAGTTCTCAGAAGCGAGCATCAACGGCTTCTCCTGGGATCCAACCATGGAGGCGCTGACGAAGCTGGTGGGACTGGACGAAGAGCAGCTCGAGAACTTCCCTCTCACCACGCTCATGCCGGAATTCGGAACGATCCGGGTGGTGGGACTGGACGTCGACATGCCTGGTTCTAAGGTGGCAAGTGCGCCGGACAGTGTCGGCGAGGACGAACAAAGCGCAAACGGCAGCGAAACAGATCCATCTGCAAGCGCCGAGCCGTCGCCTGACGCAGATTCGGCGAACGAGGCCGACAACCAAGACGATCCACTGAACGAAGCACTGGCCGACCAAGCTGCTGTGCCTTCCATTCCCGAACGCATCCGGTTCACGCTCGACAGCTATGAACTGGCATTGGCCAAGCCACGCAACGGTATCCCGACGGATGTCCGCATCAGCTATCGGGACCTCGGCGTGCCGGTTCCGGCAGACACCCAGGACGAGGGTTCCAACGCGTTGCGCAAACTGGGCTTTGACAGGCTGGTCTTTTCTTCCAACGTAGAGCTAGCTTGGGATGAGCCGAATGAGAACCTCCTCGTCAAGGAGATCTCGTTGAGCGGCAAGGATATGGGCGGCTTTTCCTTCTCTGGACTAATGGGCGGTGCCACCAAGGACTTCTTCTCCGGCGACACGACCGCAGCTCAGATGGCACTCTTCGGCCTCACGGCCCGCGAGGCGACACTCAAGATCGAGGACAAGGGGATCATGGCCAAGGGCATCAAGCTCTATGCCGATGAGAACGGCATGACTGAAGACAGCGTGCGCGGCATCCTTGTCCTGATGACGACCGCCGGCTTGCAACAGTTTGCGTCCACTCAGCCGAAGTTGCAGGAGGTCGCGACCGCACTTTCGCAGTTCATCACCAAGCCGGGAACATTCACGCTGACGGTCAAGGCGAAGGACACCGCTGGTATCGGTGCGCTCGAATTGGCCGGCGCCGCAGAGAACCCCGCACTTCTTCTCGAGAAGGTCGATCTCGAAGCCACTGCGCAGTAAAACAACAACAGGCCAATCGGCCAAAGAGATCTGCCTTGCTCCCGCTTTTGGAGTCAGGGGCTCGGCGCGAAAACGCGCCGAGGCTCCCAACCAGCGACCTTGCGCCAAGGCGCTCACGCAAACATGTGTCCGGCAGCCAAAGCAGCTTATGAAACTGTGAGGCTCTTAGGCCCTGGCGTCGCCGGCTTTGGCAAGGTTGCCCGCACTGAGAGGCAATTTCGCAAAGGAGCTGCCGGTTTCGGTTCGAAACAGGTGAAAGCGCGCAGGTTCGACGACGAGAGCAAGCGATGAACGGTCTTTGATCGTAACATGATCCGGCAGGTGGACGATTGTGGCCGTCCTGCTACCCTCGACCATTCCATACACATAGGTGTCGGTGCCGATGCTTTCTGCATAATCGACGTCCAAGCGGATCGGATATCCGTCTGCGCCCTTGCCTTTAGCGAGTTCGAAATGACTCGGCCGGACGCCGAGGATCACAGCCTCGCCGACTGTCGCCGCCCCGAGCTCGGCTGGAATTTCCAGACGGCCAAAGCCCGGAACGTCGACTACGAGATGCCCCGAACCTGCGCCGGCAAGCGTTCCTTCGAAGAAATTCATCTGCGGCGAACCGATGAAGCCTGCGACGAACTTGTTGGCAGGAGCTTCGAAGAGCTCCAGCGGAGTGCCGACCTGCTCGACCCGTCCTGCATTGAGGACGACGATGCGGTCCGCCATGGTCATCGCTTCGATCTGATCATGCGTGACATAGACCATTGTTGCGCCGAGCCGCTTGTGAAGGCGGCTGATCTCCCCTCGTGTCTGCACGCGAAGCGCGGCATCCAAGTTGGACAGCGGCTCGTCGAAAAGAAACAACTTGGGGTTCCTGACAATCGCCCGACCGATCGCCACCCGTTGCCGCTGGCCGCCTGAGAGCTGCTTCGGCCGTCGGTCGAGAAGAGGCTCGATTGCCAGCATTCTTGCCGCTTCGATCACACGTTGGTCGATCTCGCCCCGACTCATCTTGAGGTTCTCGAGACCGAAGGAAAGGTTCTTCGCAACGGTCATGTGCGGGTAGAGAGCATAGGATTGAAATACCATCGCGATCCCGCGATCCCCGGGTGATGCCGCCGTCACATCGTTGTCGCCAATGATGACCTGGCCCGCGGACACGCTTTCGAGGCCGGCAATGAGGCGAAGCAACGTTGACTTGCCGCAACCGGAAGGACCGACGAGCACGACGAATTCGCCCTCGCCCACATCGAGATCCACACCATGAAGGATTGCGTGATGGCCGAAGCTCTTCTTGACGTCCTTCAACTTGAGACCGGCCATGAATTCATTCCTTTGTGCTGCATCTGGAGGCAACCACGGGCGCACCGAGCGGTCGAATGCCGTCCCTTCAGGTGGTGGCAGTTTGCGTGGAAGCAATTAGTTCGTCAAGATGACGAACGTAATTTTCTACGATACGGTCAGATCGGCTCTTCCCCCCGCAGATAGGATTTTCTCGGGCGAACCCTCATCCTGGACGGCTTGCGCCCGCTCCATCTGATCGTGGGGAGGTGTCGACTACCTTCATGTTCGTCGGCGCTTGTACCGTCATCACGCCGGCCTCGTCAGCTGGTACAACGAGTGTTTGCGACTGGCACGGAAGAGGCCTGAAAATCAGAGTGGCGGCGGTGGGAGACGCCGCTGCTCCGGCAGGGTCTGCGGCGAGAAGAGCAGATTGTGGACATGGTTCAGACCAATCGCCAACGCGCCCAGCAGTGTTGCCCTGCCACCGAGAACACTGGCCTTGACGTCGATGGCACGACGGCTGGCTTTCGTAATGCCTTGCCGAACACGTTCGGCAATCAGCGGATGGCGCCCGATGCTGCCGCCGAGAACGACGGTCTTCGGGTCGACGATCGCATTGACGGAAACGACGAGGAGCGCAGCGATGTCCGATACCTTGCCGATCACCTCGACGGCGCGCGGGTCGTCTTCTTCGGCAAGCGCCAGAATATCGCGCACCGAAGTATCCTTCGCGCCTCCCAAGCGGGCGTAGAGCGCGCTGATCCCTTGGGCCGCGATCGCGCATTCCAAGGCGCCGCGCTCAAGGCTGTCTTCGGCGTACGGGTCTGCGCCGAACGGTATGTAGGAGATTTCGCCTGCCGCGCCGCTCGCACCGCGCATCAGCTTGCCGTCCTGCAGGACGCCCAGTCCGATACCTGTCCCCAGCGATATGAAAGCGACGGAATCGATTGCGGTCGCGCATCCCTGCCAGGACTCCCCGATGACAGCTGCGTTGACATCGTTTTCAAGGACGACAGGACAGCCCAGCCTGTCGCTCAGCGTCCGGCCGATATCGATTCCACTGATATCGACCAGATTCGGCGCCATGGAGAGCGCGCCGGTGACCGGGTCGACAACACCCGGCGTCGCAATTGCCGTTACGAGCACACGCTCCCGGGCGATACCCATGTCCGCAAGCATTTTCGACAGCATCGCGTCCACCTGATCGATCAGGTAATAACCACCGCGGCGATCGGATGGGTAGTCGATTTCGCCGACAACGCTTCCGCCAATATTACCGAGCACGATACGCGTTGTCGTCGCCCCCATGTCGATACCGACGGCATATCCGGCGTCGCCATTGACCTCATAGGTAATGGCGGTGCGGCCAATGCGCCCGCTTGTGACGCCCTTTTCCCGGACCCACCCGCCTTCCTCCAGCGTCCGGATGACCTCGGACATCGTCTGCTTCGAGAGACCCGTAATCTTGGAGAGCTCCGCACGCGACGTGGGGCCGGCGTGAAGCAGAACATCCATGACGGCGCGGACAGAAATCTGCCGCAATACGGGAGGCGCGTTTTCGGTTAGTGCCATCGTCGAGCTATCCCGCCAGATCCGTCTTCATCGTTGTACCGGTGATTTGCTTCTTCCATGAAAGCCCGCCGATTTCAAACTGCTTGTTGACAGTCCTCCGACGCGGCAATAATAAATTCGTCAACCTGCCGAACAAATATCGCAGAGGACTGAGTTTGTCAAATATTTCAACCATTGCGTCTGGCTTGCGACAGGCACATCAGCCCTGCCGGGCAGACGGTGCGGGCGTCGTTGCCGGTGTCGATCTGGGTGGAACGAAAATCCTGGTGGGTCTAGCCGATCTTGAAGGGCGGATTTTGGCAAAGGCCGAAGAACCGACGGAACATGGTTCCGAGGCACCAGTCTTGAGGCAAATTCCACGGATGATCCTGTCTCTGCTGCAACAGCATCGGGAACCAGGCCCTCTGCTTAAGGCCGTGGTCGGCGTACCGAGCGCGGTATCGCCGTCGACAGGGCTCGCTTCACTTTCTCCCCATCTGGCAATTCCATCGGATCGGCCACTTGCCGTGCTCCTCGCGCAGGCACTGCCCTGCCCTGTCGTGGTCGAGAACGACGTCAACCTCGCAGCTTACGCTGAGGCCACTCTCGGCAAGGGACGCAATCGCGATTCCCTCGCATTCGTCGCCTTCGGAACCGGTGTCGGCATGGGGCTCGTCGTCGGTGGAATGCTTTTCCGCGGCCAACATGGACGGGCGGGGGAACTTGGCTTGCTGCCACTCGGTGCCAATCCGCACCAGACGGCACCGTACGCCCGCGCCGGCCTCTTTGAGGACCAGGTCGATTCGCCCGCAGTGCGCAGCCTCTATGGCGATGGCACCTTACCGGTGGCCGAGATCTTCGCTCGCGCCACAGCCGGAGATGCGCAAGCTGCCGCGGTCATCGAGACGCTCGCGAAATCCGCTTCGGTTGGCATAGCTTCCGTGCAAGCTCTCTTCGATCCCGCCCTCATCGTGCTGGGTGGCGGCATTGGCTCGCGACGGGAATTTGTCAGCGCTGTTACACGGCATGTATCGGTGTTGCTGCCATTTGCGACGCAGATAGAGGCAACTGGCGTTGGCCCGGAGGCCGGCATGCTCGGAGCTCTCATGCTCGGTCTCAACGACCTTGCAAGCATTGAAAATCTTGGACAACGGGAGGTCGTCCAATGAGCGCGCCACAACAAGTGAAGCAACAAGTTCTGGCGCCGCTCGCGGACGGACAGCTTCGTTCCACTGCGCCTGTGCTCGTCCCCTTCATGGCTCCGCGTCTGCAGGGCGATTGCCGCCCGGAAGGCAAGATCGAGCTTTCACTTTGGGGCGCCGGCAAACTGGCAAATCTGACTTTTACTGGATGGAGCGCCCCCTTTACCTATGCCCCGAACCGCGTTGAAACGCATGATGGGGGACTCTATGTGGCCCAATCGGCGCCAGCACTTTTCTTGAAGGGCGCAAAGCTGCGGACCTTTATCCCCGCCCGGCGCTGCGCCTGGTGGGGCAGTGTGGCAAGACGCGAACCGGTGGAGCGGACAGGCAGTCGCCGTATTGCCCGTACCGGTTGGGGCGTCGCCATCGCCGAGCAGAGATCCAGCGGGATATTCGTGACCGCCGGCGCGACGATGGAGGAGGCACTGGCAGCTCTCAAGCTGGAAGAGACACAACTGATCGCCGAGGCGAATGCCTATGTAACGCGCTGCGATGCTATGCCGGAAACGGATCCTTTGATGCGCAGCATGATCTCGCAGAGCCTGCATGCCGCCCTCTCCAGTATACGGCAGGACGAGCATGGCGCCTTTGCCGGCCTTGCGGCTGGCCAGGCCTATAGCGCGCCGGCTCGCACATACTATCGTGACGGTTATTGGACGCTCCAGGCCCTCCTCGACCGGGAACCTGAGGCGGTCCGCGCTCAGATCGACCTTCTTGCACGGGGCGTCCAGCCGAACGGAGAAGCGCCGAGCGGCGTCATCCTGACAGGTCCCGGACAGGCCGAAGAATGGGAGAAAGTACGGCAAACGCATCCAAGGATCAAAGAGGAGCACCTTCGGCCTGGCGATTGGTGGAGCGATCACTTCGACAGCCCGCTCTTCTTTGTCTTGGCGATCGGCGACTATGTCAGGACAACCGGTGACAGTTCCCCCCTTACCCTCTATTGGGACAAGGTGGTGACGATCTTCGATCGCTATTGCGGGTTCGACGCGGCAGGAAACGGCTTGCCGATAAAGCCACGCCACGATCGCGACTGGGCCGACAACGTTTATCGCCATGGCTATGTTGCCTATGATCTCGGCCTTTGGATCGGCGCGCTCGACGTCATCGCGCAGCATGGCGTGTCGCTTGATGAGGCGGTTGCATCGAGGGCGGCTGCCATGGCGCAAAAGGCACGCGCTTCGCTAGACCAGGCACTGTTGCAGCCCAGCGGCACCTACGCAGACTACGGGACAAAAACGGATTTTGTCGAAGATCACCTGACGCTTGACAGCCTGACGCTGCTTCGCTTCAAAGCGGTCTCTCCCGAAAGAGCAAAGAGCGTACTTGCCCGCGTCCAGCAGACCCTGGAAAGTCGCAATAACAACAAACAGCCCTACGGCGATTGGGGCGTGCTTTGCGCCTTCCCGCCATTCAAGCGTCCGAAAGATACGCGCGAGAAGTCCTATTTCGCTTACCGCTATCACAATGGTTCGGACTGGCCCTATCTTTCAGGCCTCTATGCGGAGCAACTCCTGGCCCATGGCTTGGACGGCGCCGACTACCCGCTCTTGCGGTGGTGGAAGACCTGCCTTGAGGAGGGTTGGATGGGCGCCGTCGAATATTTCTCGCCTCCTTGGGGTCGCGGCTCGCTGCTTCAGGGATGGAGCAGCATGCCGGCGGCCGCCGCACTTTTCTACAAGCACAAATTACCGGCGACAGTCGGTTAGGTTCCCCAACTGGCCGCCCTCACGGGCGGCCTTTTTTTGTTGTGGGAAGCGTCATACAGAAAAGCCGCCTTGAGGCGGCTTTTGAAGTTCAGTTGGTGTGGTGCAACCTTATTCCTTTGTCGCGCCTGCCATCAGACCGCTCATCAGCATGCGCTGCAACGCCGTAAACATCACAAGCACGGGCAGCACCGACAGCACCGACATGGACAGCAGCCGCGGCCAGTTGATGCCGAAGCGCCCGACAGTGTTGGCAAGCGCAACCTGAACGGTCCATTTATCCTGATCGCTGATGATGAGGAATGGCCAGAGATAGTCGTTCCAGCGCCACACCAAATTGAAGGCAAGCAACGTGCCGATCGCGGGTATGGCAAGCGGTACGATGATGCGCCACAGGATTCGCCACTCCGGCGTACCGTCAAGACGTGCCGCCTCCAGAAGGCTGTCAGGAATGTTGGTGATGTATTGCCGCATGAGGAAGACCCCGGTCGGGGTTGCCGCCGGCGCGATAATAATGCCTGCCAGCGTGTCGAGAAGATTGAGATCCCGCAGCACCAGAAAGACCGGGATCATGACGATCTGCAACGGCACCATCAACGACGACATGATCAGCAGGAAGAAAAGCGTATCTCCCTTAAATCTGAATTTCGCCAGCGCGTAGCCGGCCATCACGCTGATGGTGACGGAGAGAAACGCCGAGAGCACTGAGACAACAGCCGAATTGCGGAAGAAGACAAGAAACTTCGCGCGCGACACCGTGTCGATGAAGTTCTGCAGCGTCGGCTGCGCCGGAAAAATCGTCGGCGGCCACTGGAAGATCTCCTGCTGCGACTTCAGCGACGACAGGAACAGCCAGGCCGGCGGCATCACGAAGACGAACAGCGTCAGTGTGACGAAGATCAATCGCCAGGGAGTGTAGATGCGCGTCATTTTTCACCCCGCGATACACGTAGCTGGAAGATCGTCAAAAGTAACAGGATGATGAACAGCACCATTGATTGGGCGGCCGCGACACCGGCCTGCATGGGCTTCTGGAAGGCGGTGTCGTAGATTGTCTGAATGAGGTAGACCGTCGCCTTGCCCGGACCGCCGCCGGTCAGGGACACCACGAGTTCATAAACCTTGAAGGCCTCGATCGAGGACAGCACCAAGACGACTGCCAGCGTCGGCTTGAGGAGTGGGAGCGTGATATGGGTGAACTGCCGCCACTTGCTGGTGCCGTCGATCGAGGCGGCTTCGTAGTAGTCGATGGAAATTGCCGTCAAGCCGGCTATGAAAATCATCATATTGAAGCCGGCTTGCGCCCACACCCAGGCTATGACGACAGCGACTTGGGCCATCGTGTCCTGCTCCAGCCATGGCACCGGCGCAATTCCGACCAGAGAGAGCAGGTAGTTGACCAGGCCGTTGTTGAGGCCGAAGAGCCACCGCCAGGCAACACCGATGATCAGCAGGCTGATCATGGAAGGGAAAAAGACAATCGTGCGGACAACCGCAAACAGCTTGGTCTGAGGCGACAGAAGGAGAGCCAGCGCCAGCGAGACGACAATGTTCAGCGGAACTGCAATGACAACGAAAAGGACCGTCTTGAGCAATGAATTCTGAAAATCGGCATTGCTTAAGAGCCCAACGAAGTTTTCCAAGCCGATGTACTGCGGCAAGGTGCTTGGCACCTGTGGGACAACCACCACGCCCCGCTTGAAAAAGGCCATGAACAGGCCCTGGACCAGCGGATAGAGCGTAAAGGTGATGAGGAGTGCCATTGTGGGCAGCATGAGCAGGTAAGGCCAGCCGAGGCTGGCCAGACTGCCCCGCAGGCCTTTCGGCACCGGGTGGGGACCCAGTGCCGAACGACCATCTTCTAGCGTGACCGCCGTCACTTTCCGGCCTCAAGCGAGGCATCGGCTGCCTTCTTGATCTGCGAAATGGCCTCTGCGGATGAGATCTGGCCGGCAACAGCCTGAGTGACAGCCGTCTTCACGGTACCCCAGACAGCCTGCATTTGCGGCCAGGCCTGATCGGTTGCGGCGTAGGCCGGGCTGGCGTTCAGCTCGTTCTGCATTGCCTTGATCGCTTCGGTCGCGGCCGGATTGTCGTACTTGACTGCCGGCGCCTTCAGATTGGCCGGGATCATGCCGAAGGTCTTGGCATACTGCGCCTGGATGTCCGGCGAGGTGATCCATTTGATGAATTCAACCGCTTCCGGAAGATGCTGGCTCGTGTTGAAGGCCACGATATAGTCGCCCCCGTAGATTGACGACGCAACGGTGCCCCGTGGCGTCGGGCCGGCCTGCCATGCAAAATGTGCATTGTCGGCCAATCCGGCGATTTGCCAGCTCCCCGACATATAGGCGACAGCCTGACCGGCGGTGAAGATTTCCTTCGGATTATCCGAGCTCGCGCCGGACCAAAGGCCAGGCGGCATTGCGGCCTTGGTGATGTCGATGAACTTGTCGAGCGTGCTCGTCCACGCTGCCTCGTCCATGACGACCTTCACAGGCTCCTTTTCCGTATAGATGTGGTTGCCATACTGATACTCGTGAACGATCCAGCGGCTCGCCGAAACGTCCCATACCAGAGGATAGCGGGTTCCCGACTTTTCGGCGACTTCCTTGATCTTCGGAATGAATTCATCCCAGGTCCACCCGGTCGCCTGATCCGGGATCGCAACGCCGGCCTTCTTGAAGGCATCGGCGTTCAGAAAGATGCCCGTCGAGGTCACGCGCAGCGGCGCGGCGATCACCTTGTCGCCGAGCTTGGCGCCGTCGCCCCAGCCCTTGACGAAGTCATTGATCCATTCAGGGCCGATCTCTTTGTTGAGATCGACGAGGAAAGGACGGATGACCGGTTCCATCGATGACGTAAGTGACAAGTCCGGCATGATGCCGGAGGCCGCATACTGCTGGAATTTCTGGATCATCCCGTCATAAGGGGTGATTTCGAGATCGAACGTCGTGTCGGGATGCAGCTTCGTATACTGCTCGAGCAGGGCGCGCGTGTTCGCCTCTTCCTGATCGTTGTCAACGTACCAGACGATCTTTAGTTCGGATGCTGCCGCCAGCGAAATCGTCATCGCCATTGCAGCTGCTGTCATCATCAATGTCCTGAGCGGTTTCATAGGGTTCCCCTTCTTGGCTCCTCATTTTTCAAGAACTCTGCGAACGATCGACCCACTATACACTCCCTTGAGGTGGGCGTTTGTTCGTAACCATGACGAATTAAATACGAGTTTTCGGCGGTGTCAACATAAACAAGATCAACCGCATCTAATTAGTTCGTCCTGTTGACGAATAAATTCACGTGGCATAATTGTTGGGAAAGATGAGAGGAAACGCAATGGACATTTCCGTCGAACCAAATGGCGCCGATCTACAGCATTTCATCGACAGGCTGGCTGCCGTCGGCGGGGGAACTCTTCTGTTGCAGGCGGGACGGCACATATCGGGGCCGATCCGGCTTTGTAGCGGTGTAACTCTATCGATCGAGATAGGTGCGACGCTGGAATTCGTTCCCGACTACGAGCTTTATGCGAGAAATTCGGTGAGTGTGATCGCCGAGGGATCCAATCGCGCCTACATCGTAGCACAGGACGCACATGACGTCGCGATATCAGGCAAAGGTAAAATTGTTGCCTCAGGTGGCGCCTTCAACACCGGCTTCGATGGGGCCGTCGGCACCTACACACCGAGCGAGAGGCGCCCGAGAGTCATTGTGTTCGAGGACTGCAGCAACGTCAGGCTTGAAGGCTTTGTCATCGAGGATTCCCCGATGTGGACGGTTCACCTCGTCCGCTGCAACGCTGTGATCATCAACGGCATGAAAGTGTTCAACAATCGGCAGCTTCCGAACACGGACGGAATTGTCATCGATAGCTGCGTAGACGTTGCGGTGAGCGAAGTCGTCATCAGCACCGCTGACGACGGTATCTGCCTCAAAACCAGTCGGAGCGAACACGGCATCGGACATTGCCAAAATATCGACGTTTCAGATTGCGTCGTCGAGAGCAACAGCTGTGCTTTGAAGATAGGCACAGAGAGTTTTGGCGACATCCGCGACGTTCGGTTCATGCGCTCCAAAGTGCGGCGCTCGAATCGAGCCCTCGGTATTTTCTCGCGCGATGGCGGAGCCATCGAAAGTGTCTTCTTCTCGGATATCGAGATCGACTGCCACGAGACAGCCGACGGCTTCTGGGGTTCGGGTGAACCGCTAACGATAACGCAGCTTGATCGTCGCCCGGAGGTGCCCGCTGGCCTCGTCAGCAATGTCCGCGTCGAGAACGTCACCGGCCGCTGCCACGGCCCTATCAATCTCTTCGCAGAGCGAAGCGGTGGGATCGCCGGAACAACCCTTTGCAACGTCCAATTGACGATGCAGGAGGGGCCCTTGGGAACAGCCAAGCAATATGACCTCCGCCCCACAAACGTCGACCTATCCCCACCCAAGGACGTCGAGGGTCGCGGTAATGCCTGGCTGCGCGGCGCCGATGGAAAGATTATCGGTCTTGTCGACTATCCGGGAGGCATGCCGGCCGTCTTTGCGCACAACACTGCCGACCTCATACTCGACAATGTTGAAGTCCAGCGTCCGGATCCCCTTCCGCCTGGCTGGAACCGCATAGCCCTCTGCATTGAGGACTGATCGCCTGTCGCCGGTCACTAGAAAAGCATAAGGTTCATAAGTAGTGATGGCGAGGTGGTGCGGTCGTGGCGGTAGAAGGACTTGGTGTCATCGAACGTTCTGAATGGAGCCTCCTCGAAGACATCCGTGCGGGCCGGGCTGATCCGGCTGCTTGAAGACTGGTCGCTTCCTGACGCCGACGTGGTCGCCATCCTCAATCCCAAGTCCATTCGCACCGCCCGCGTCGACGCATTCCTGAGCCATTTGGCGATCGTGGCGAGAGATCTATGTGACGAGCGCTGAAGCTCGAAGTTGTCAAGCCTGCGCAGCGTAGCGCTCGATGTTCCGGTTCAGGAGATCAATCAGTGTGTCTCTGGTGGGATCCCGCACAGCCTTCATCCACGCTGCTGCCAACGGCAACTTCTCCATCGGCGCATCGGAAGTTGGTGCCAACGGAACGTAGCAGACGCCGGCAACCGCGAGTTTGGACGTCCAGCGTGGTACGATCGCGGAGCCGATCCCGGCAGCCACCAGATTTATAATCGTCTGCTTCTCGTCAGCAATCTGCGCAATCCTCGGACGCATGCCCACGTCGGAGAACAGGGTCATGGTGAGATCGTGACTGTGGGGGCGTGACCGCCGCTCGGGTACGATCAGAGGTTCGTTTGAGAGATCGCTGATTGTCACCGTCTCGTTCGAGGCAAGTCGGCTGTCGCCGGGAACAGCGACGACGGCGGTCTCGTGAAAAAGCGGCTGCACCACCAGACTCCTGCTGATCCCTTCTCTCGGTCGTATAACTATGAGGTCAAGCCGTCCTGCGAGCAGTTTCGGGATCAACCGGACTGACTTGTCTTCGACGAGTTGGGTTACGGTTTCCGGCGCGATCTCCCGGAAATCCTGTAGCAGCAAGGGGATGAGCCCGGCCGCCGCACTGTCGATCGCGCCGATCCGAAGAATGGCTGCGGGCTTGTGCCGCGCTTCCAGAAACGTCTCGGCGACATGCTCCAATCGGGCCAGGATCGGCTTGACTTCCTGCAAGAGCAGCACGCCATCCTCGGTAAGGCTAACACTGCGTGTCGTTCTGTTGAGAAGCTGTGCGCCAAGCGACTCTTCCAACAACCTGACGTGTCGCCCGAGCGACGCCGGCAGCATCCCCGTCTTTTGGGCAGCTCTTCCGAAGTGAAGTTCCTCCGCCACAGCGACGAAACACCTTAGCTGTTCGAGTTCCACGACAGCCTCCAATATTGTATCAAATAATTATATAATTATCCGATTGTTAATTCCAGGGAAAGGGAGAACTAGAGTCCCGGATCAGCGCGAGAGGACGCGCATGTCTCGAACATAGGGAGGAGCTTGCTGTGACAAGCGATCTGGAAACGCGCGTACTACGCAAGATCACATGGCGCATCGTGCCATTCATCATGGTTCTTTATCTCATCGCGTTCATCGACCGTGTGAACATCGGCTTCGCGTCGCTTACGATGAACCAGGACCTCGGTTTTACATCGACAGTCTTCGGCGTCGGCGCTGGTATCTTCTTTCTGGGCTACTTCCTGTTTGAGGTCCCATCCAACTTGATCCTTAACAAGGTCGGGGCTCGTATCTGGATCGCCCGCGTCATGATCACGTGGGGCCTTGTTTCCGGAGCCATGGCGCTCGTACAGGGGACGACAAGCTTCTACGTCCTACGATTTCTGCTCGGCGTGGCCGAAGCGGGCTTCTTCCCCGGCATCATCCTTTACCTGAGCTACTGGTTTCCGGCCCGCCGCCGGGCGGCTGTAACGGCGATGTTCATGGCTGCAGCACCGCTTGCGACCGCCATTGGCTCTCCGATCTCCGGCGCGCTTCTGGAAATGCATGGGATCTGGGGCTTGGCCGGCTGGCAGTGGATGTTCGCGATCGAAGCAATCCCGGCGTTGGTGCTGGGCGTCGTTGTGCTGTTCGTCCTGACGGACCGCCCGGAAAAGGCGAAGTGGCTCTCCGATGACGAACGCGCATGGCTCGTTAAGACGATGGAGCAGGAACAAGCTGGTAAACCCAAGGCAAGTCATAGCATCTGGGCGGGTCTGACCGACGTTCGCGTCCTTGCCTTGTCCCTGGTCTATTTCGGCACCTCTGCGGGCCTCTATACTCTCGGAATTTGGGCTCCCCAAATCATCAAAAGCTTTGGCCTTTCTTCGTTGCAGGTCGGCTTCGTGAATGCGATCCCGGCTGTCTTCGCGGTCGTGGGAATGATCCTTTGGGCGCGAAACTCCGACAAGAAGGCTGAGCGTACGTGGCACGTCGTGGGAGCATGTCTGCTCGCCGCCGCCGGACTCGCCTTCGCAAGCGGTGCCACCACAGTTTTCGCAGTCCTATTGGCACTGACGCTCGTCAACATCGGGATCAGCGCCTCCAAGCCACCGCTGTGGAGCATGCCAACACTCTTCTTGTCAGGCCCAGCGGCCGCCGCAGGGATCGCGACGATCAACTCGATCGGCAACCTCGGCGGTTTCGTGGGGCCCTCCATGATCGGCTGGATAAAAGACCTTACCGGCAGTTTCGCAGGTGGCCTGTATTTCGTCGCTGCACTCCTCGTAGTCTCGGCCCTGACCACCCTGCTCCTGGCCAGGAGCGCAGCGCGCCAGCCCGGGCAAGCAACCTCGGTCCAACACTAATATTCCAAGCTGGAGAGAAACAAATGCGTGAATACAAGATTGCCGCCATTCCCGCCGATGGTATCGGTCCGGAAGTTATCGCAGCTGGCCTGCAGGTTCTGGAGGCGCTCGAGAAGCGCAGCGGAGACTTCAAGATCCAGTCGGAAACGTTCGATTGGGGTTCGGATTACTACAAGAAGCATGGCGTGATGATGCCAGCGGACGGTCTGGAGACGCTGAAGAAATTCGACGCAATCTACTTCGGCGCAGTTGGAGCGCCCGACGTTCCTGACCACATCACCCTCTGGGGCCTTCGCCTCCCCATCTGCCAGGGCTTCGACCAGTACGCGAACGTACGACCGACAAAGATTCTCCCTGGCATCACTCCGCCGCTGCGCAACTGCGGTCCTGGAGATCTCGATTGGGTCATCGTTCGTGAGAATTCGGAAGGCGAATATTCCGGCCATGGAGGCCGCGCCCACAAGGGCCTTCCAGAAGAGGTAGGAACCGAGGTCGCCATTTTCACACGGGTCGGAGTGACACGCATCATGCGCTACGCGTTCAAGCTCGCACAATCTCGTCCACGCAAGCTGCTCACCGTCGTCACTAAGTCCAACGCGCAGCGACATGGCATGGTCATGTGGGACGAGATCGCGGCAGAAGTCTCCAAGGAATTTCCGGACGTGACCTGGGACAAGATGCTGGTCGACGCCATGACTGTCCGAATGACACTGAAGCCACAGAGCCTCGATACGATCGTCGCGACGAACCTGCATGCCGACATCCTCTCGGATCTTGCTGGCGCACTTGCGGGCTCGCTCGGCGTCGCTCCGACCGGAAACATTGATCCGGAGCGTCGATTTCCGTCGATGTTCGAACCGATCCACGGCTCGGCTTTCGACATCACGGGAAAGGGCATCGCAAACCCGATCGCCACTTTCTGGACGGCAGCGCAGATGCTCGAACATCTTGGAGAACCCGGGGCGGCGGCACGGTTGATGAGCGCGGTCGAACGCGTGACCGACGCGGGCATCCTCACACCTGACGTCGGCGGCACGGCCACCACGAAGCAGGTGACCGACGCGGTCTGCGAAGCCATCGCCGGATCCAACATCCTGAAGATGGCAGCGGCCGAATGAGCTGGAACGACGCTTCAGCCCGCCGGGTGCTGCGCCGCATGTTCGACGCAGCAGTAGCAAGTGCGGATCCGAGCAAGGTGGTCGCCCAGCATCTTCCGGATCGCCCTCGCAGCCGATGCGTCGTAGTCGGAGCGGGCAAGGCATCCGCCGCCATGGCGGCTGCCTTGGAAGCCGCCTGGAGCGACGTCGAACTGAGTGGCGTGGTAGTGACGCGTTATGGCCACGCGGTGCCCGCCGGGCGTATCGAGATCATCGAGGCGGCACATCCGGTTCCTGACGAAATGAGCGTGAGGGCAGCCGATCGTATTCTGACGAGCCTTCGTGGGCTCGGTCCCGACGATCTTGTCGTGGCCCTGATATCGGGCGGCGGGTCCTCGCTCCTCGTCTCGCCCGCAGACGGCATGACGCTCGCAGACAAGCAGGCCGTCAACCGGATGCTCCTCGCAAGCGGCGCGACGATCTCGGAAATGAATATCGTCCGGAAGCAACTTTCCGGAATCAAAGGAGGACGCCTTGCTGCTGCCGCCTACCCGGCGCGAGTTGTCACCTTGGTCATTTCGGATGTTCCTGGCGACGAACCGTCGCAGATCGCTTCCGGCCCGACCGTGGCGGACGGGACCACCGTCGACGATGCGAGGGAGATCATTTCGCGTTACCGGCTCACTGCCGCCGGCTGCTCGAGCGGTTCTGGACAGGGGTGGCTCTGCCCTTCTCAAAATGCCCACCGACCTGGAGGTCAGACTTATCGCGTCGCCGTCCATGGCGCTGGATGCTGCCACGCAGGTTGCCCGCGAAGAAGGAATCGCGCCCATCATCCTGGGCGACGCGCTTCAGGGCGAGGCAAGAGAAGTCGGCACGGTTCTCTCCGGCATTGCGATCTCGGCGAAGACAAAAGGACATCCGATCAACGGTCCGGCGGTCATTCTGTCCGGCGGAGAAACATCGGTCTCACTTCCAAAGGATTCGACCGGGCGCGGCGGCAGGAACACCGAGTTCCTTTTGAGCCTGGCGATAGGACTGGACGGCGTAAAGGGCGTCTGGGCGATCGCCGGCGATACCGACGGAATCGACGGAGCAGAGGATGCCGCTGGCGCAATCGTCACGCCCGACACTCTCACACGCATCGCGGCTTCGGGCGTCGCTCCTCGTTCGGTTCTTGCCAGGCACGACAGCTACAGCGCCTTTTCGGCGATCGGTGACCTCGTGGTCACAGGTCCAACCCTCACCAATGTCAACGACATCCGCGCAATCCTTATAGGGTAAAGGCATCATGTTTATCCGAAGCAATCGCCGAGCGAAGATAGTCGCGGCGGCATGGTATCGTGCCGACGCCGACTCGTGCGGAGGCTTCCGATGTCGCGGGAGCGATTTATGACGGTGCCGACGCCGTGATGCTCTCGGCCGAATCTGCAACCGGCTCCTATCCGATGGAAACAGTGGCGATGATGGATCCCATTATCGAAAAGACGGAGAAGCACAAACCTTATCGTCCGATTCTGGAAGCGACCGAGCCTGGTGTCGACGCGACACCTTCCCACGCGGTGGCTGCTGCAGCCGCTAGTGTTGCGGCCTCGATCGGAGCACCGGTCATCGTTCCGTTCGTTGGAGCCGCTGCACGCATGCATGGGATCAGGGTCTGGATAACGAGGGCGAAACGTCCGCTCCTTCCGGGCCCGTGGAAGAACCTCACACGCCTCGATCTGTTCGCCCACAAAGGAGCTAACGGGATATCGCCACACAGCTCCTCGATTGTTGCGACCGGAGGCATCTAGTGGAGGGGTAGTCCAGAGGCCCGAAGTTGAGTTGGCGTTTGGCCGAATATGCGCTTGAAAGTGCGAGTGAAGTGGGAGGCGTTCTCGTATCCAACATCGAGCGCGACTTCGATCAGGGACGCCTTCGATTGCAGAAGCAGGGCCTTTGCCCTCTCCATCCTTACGCGCGTGTAGGCTTTTGCAGGAGACATGCCCGCCTTTTCCAAAAACAACCGTTCGAGTTGACGCCGCGACAGGCGAACGGAAGCCGCGAGCTTGAGAATGGTCATGCCGCCTTCGACATGCTGCTCCATCAGGATCATCGCCGCTTTGACCCGGTTATCTTCGTATTCGTCGTGCAAAGGGCGCCGTGGCTGAATGTCGCCGGCGGAGCGCGCCTTTTCGATCTGTAGAACTTCCAAGGCATTTCTCTCAGCCTCGCGGCTGATATACCGCCGCACAAGGACCGCCGCGATATCGGCTGCGCTGCTGCCGCCGGCACAGGAACCGCGTTGCCGGTCCAGGTTGAATATCCTGTCCGATCGTACAGCAAGATCAGGAAAGCGCTCGCGAAACTCCTTGTAGTGGAGCCAGCTAACGCATGTCTCATGGTTTCTCATTAAGCCAGCATCGGCAAGGATGAACGAGCCGGTACAAAGACCAATCAAGGGTACCCTGGCGGCATCCGCGCGCTTGAGAAATGTGATCGTGTCGTGATCGACAGGGTTTTCCGCTGTGAGAAGGCCTCCGACAACGACAATGTAATCGAACCTCGTCGGATCCACGAAATCCGACGTCGGTGCCACCTGGATCCCACAGCTTGACGCAATCAGATGCCGCGTACTTCCGAGCACTTGCCAGTCCGCCAGTACTCGTCCGGAACGATCATGCTCGTCGCTCGCAAGCCGCAACGTATCCGCGAAAAGCGCGAATGCTGAAAGCGTGAAGGATCGAGCAAGCACAAATCCAACCTTTAGACGGCCAGCGGATTTGCCGACGGCGTCTCCTTGCCGATAGTCTTCTGGTCGCATCTCAATCTCCTTGATACTGGACGTTTGCAGCCCTCACTCACCTTATCTGAAAGCCGTGTGCCAGCGGGTCTCGATCATCCACGAAGATCGTGTTGTGGCCGATGACGCGCGCCCAGCCGCCTATGCTCGGAAGGATGCCCTTATACTCACCAATGTCGGCATTGGCCTCCACCCTGCCCTGAAACACCGTCCCGATCAGGCTCTCATGCCGGTAAGAAGAGCCGACAGCAAGCCTTCCCTTTCCGTGCAATTGCGCCATACGTGCCGAGGTGCCGGTTCCGCCGGGCGACCGATCTATCGCCTTGTCTCCGTAAAACACAGCACATCGGCCATCCGACTGGTCGTTGATCGGATGGTCGCACCAAATCGCGTGATGGACGCCGCGAATTCTTCCATCGTCTGGATGGACTGGGTCGCACAGGTCCGCCAGAGCCTCTCGGAGTCCCCGGCTGAAGCCGACAATCTCGGCCGCGGTCATACCGGCAAGTCCGGCCCAGTTCTCCTGTGGCTCGACAACGGCGTAGTAGTTGCCACCATAGGAAATATCGACATTCAGGCGCCCCATTCCAGGCACATCCACGGCGACGTCCGCTTCGTGCAGATAGCTGGGCACATTGTAGAGGCGAACCGAGTCCACATACCCATTCTTTTCCTCGTAGGCGACGTCGACCCGTCCCGCCGGCGTTTCGATGGAAACACGCCCCGGCCTGCGTGGGGTCACCAGCCCCTCCTCGATCGCGGCCGTCACGACGCCGATCGTTCCAGCACCGCACATCGGAAGGCAACCGCTTACCTCGATGAAGAGGACCGCAAAGTCACAGTCGTCACGATAGGCGGGATAGATAATTGCTCCCGACATGATGTCGTGTCCTCTGGGCTCGAACATCAAGGCTTGTCGGATCCAGTCATGGTCGCGGACGAAGAGTTCGCGCCTCTCGCCGACGGGAACATGTGGCAAGAGCGGCCCGCCGCCGGCAACGACACGCACCGGATTTCCACAGGTGTGGGCGTCGATGCATAAGAAGCTTTTTCTCATATCTTTCCTCGAGTCACGCTGCCCGAGGCGTGCTGTCGCGATCGAGAAGACCGCGGCTTAACCGGTCAAGCAGCAGCGCGACTGCCACGATTGCGAGGCCTGCGCGCAAACCCAGCCCCATTTCCATGCGGGTCAGACCGCGCGTCACCTCGGCGCCAAGACCACCTGCTCCAACAAGGCCCGCCAGGACGACCATGGCCAGCGAGAGGAGAATGCATTGGTTCAGGCCGACCAACAGCGTCTGCTTGGCCAACGGAATTTCGATCTTCCAGAGCACTGAACGAGGATGGGCACCAATCGCACTGCCAAGCTCCACGAACTCGCGCGGCACCTGGTTGAACGCCAAAGTGGTCAGTCGCAGCATCGGCGGGATGCCGTAGACGATCGTGGCAATGATGGCTGGTACGCGCCCCAGGCTGAAGATCATTACCGCGGGGATCAGGTAAACCCACGGCGGCACGGTTTGCATGACGTCGAGGACTGGTCGCACGATCGCTTCAAGGGTCTTGTAACGCGAGCAGAGGACGCCAATGGGAAACGCGATGAGCACGGAGATCAGGACGGCGACGGTCACAAGTGCAACCGTCTGCATTGACGCCGTCCAGAACCCGACGATCAGGCAGAACCCCAGGCAGAGACCTGCCAGGATTGCCGCTCGCACATTCACAGCAAGAAAGGCTGCGACGACGACGATAGCAATAAGGGCAACAGGCGGCACGAATAGAAGTGCGGCCTCGATTGCCGACAGCACGGCCTCCACCAAATAGCTGATCGCGGCGAACAGCGGATGCAGGTTGGTGTTCAGCCAGTCAACCGCCGGAGCCAGAAAAGCGCCCGGCGAAAACTGCAAAACCGACGGGTTCATGACTGCCTCCCTGTTCCAAGCCGGGCCGCGCTCTGTGTTATGCGGTCGAGCACCATAGTCAGGACGACGATCGCGATTGCCCCGTTGATGGACGTCGCGATGTCGAGCGTTCGGATCGCGCCGTAGATCGTCTCTCCAAGACCGCCGGAGCCGACGATGCCGGCGATCACGACCATGCCAAATGCCATCATCAGGCTCTGGTTGATCCCAGCCATGATGCTGGGAAGAGCAAACGGCAGGCGGATTTTGAAGAACATCTGGGCCGGCCTCATTCCGCTTGCCTCTCCAAGTTCGACGAACTCGCTTGGCGTCATGCGGATGCCAAGCGCGGTCAGCCGGATTGCCGGCGGCATGGCAACGACAATGGTGGCGATAAGCGCCGTCGCTGGACCGTAGCCCAGCAGGGCAATCGCCGGCAGCAGATAGATGTATGGCGGAAGCGTCTGGATCAGATCGAGGCCCGGCTCCATGAACCGGTCGAGAGCCGTAAAGAAACCTGCCGCGATCCCGACAGGGATACCGATCGCCAGCGCGAGCGCCGTCGCCGTCAAGACCAGTGCCAAGGTGCTCATCGTTTCGGACCAGAGTCCCATGGAAAAGCACAGCAGAAGCGCAACGCCGCCAAGGATCGCGAACCAGGCGTTCACCAGCCGCCATCCCACCAGCGCGACCATGATTGCGACGACATAGAATGGTGAAAGCGCCAGCAGCCAGAGGATCCCATCGTAGAGCCCCTCGAGAACCCATCTGACGTAGTCGAAAAGGGTCTCTCCATTGTCGCTTACCCATTCGAGCGCGGTGTCCGTCCATTCGTCGAAGGTGTCAGTGAAGCTTGAAATGTCCATGTCACTCAGCTCCCGTTCAGCGGTCAGGCCGCCGCGCGATCGTTGTTGGAGGTACCCTTGACGCCCATGAGGAGACTGCGCGGCGTGACCACGCCGACGACCTCATCGTTGTCGACGACGGCAATGGCGTCACGGTCCGTCTGCATGGTCAGCGTGATCAGCTCGTCGATGTCGGCATCTGGAGTGGTGCGCAGCAGCGACGAGATATCGGAATGTGGCTCGCTGCGCTGAAACTCGCTAACGCTGTGCATCACGGAATGCGCCTTGATCAGATGGAGTCGCGATATGCCCGCCACGAACTCGGCGACATAATCATCCGCTGGATTGAGGATGATCTCCTCGGCAGTACCAGTCTGGATAATGACGCCGTCCTTCATGATGGCGATGCGATCACCGATGCGGATCGCCTCGTCGAGATCGTGCGTGATGAAGACGGCAGACTTGCCGAGCGACTTCGTGAGCTGGCGGAACTCGTCCTGAAGCTGGCGCCGGATCAGCGGATCGAGCGCGCTGAAGGGCTCGTCCATCAGGATGATTTCCGGATCGGAGGCAAGCGCGCGGGCAAGGCCGACACGCTGCTGCATGCCGCCCGACAATTCCCTCGGGTAGCGGTCAACCCAGTCTGCCAGGCCCACTGTTTCCAATGCGGCCTTGGCGATCTTGTTGCGCTCGAGCTTGGGGACGCCCTGGACTTCCAGTCCGAAGCCGGCGTTTTCGAGCACCGTGCGGTGCGGAAGCAGCGCAACGCTTTGGAACACCATGCCGATGTTCTTGGCACGCATCTGGCGGAGCTCGACGGGGGAGAGCGCGGCAATGTCCCTGCCCTTCACAAGGACCTTTCCGGCGCTTGGTGTAATCAGCTTGTTGAGCAGCCGGATAAGCGTCGATTTTCCACTGCCAGACAGGCCCATGATACAGAAGATCTCGCCGCGCCGTACCTGCAGGCTGGCGTTCGAGACGCCAACGACGCAGTTGAACTCCTTCAGCACGTCCTTCTTGCCCAGTCCCTGCTCGGCAATCGATTTCATGGCGGCGGCGGATTTGTCTCCAAAGACCTTCCAGAGGGATTGGCAGTCAATCAGGACTTCATTGGTATCGGCATTTGCGGCTTTCATAGCGATCCCCTTGAGCCAATTGGTGCTGGCTTTTCTCATTGGGCTTCAAGGGCCGCCCGACCGGATCGGACGGCCCTGCACGGTTAGTTCTTCTTGATGTTTTCCCAACGCTTGACCAGGTCGGCATGCGCCGCAATCCAGCCCTGCACAGCCTGATCCATCGTCTTGCCGTCCTTGACCTCGCCGTTGATGGCGGTGATGTCGGCGATCGGAACATAGACGCTGGCCATGACTTCACGGGCGTGCGGGTTTTCTTCGGAGAAACCTTTCTTGCCGATCCAGTAGTAGCTCTGCGGCGGCGGGAAGACGCTCTTCGGGTCCTTGAGGTACTTTACCTCGTATTTCTGGACCATCCACGACGGCTCCCAGATCGTAACGGCGATCCACTCCTTGCGGTCATAGGCCGACTTGAGGGCCGCCGTCATCGCAGCCGTGCTGCCTTCGACGAGTTGCAGCTTGATATCGTAGTCCTTGACGGCGTTGGAAGAGTCACGCATCAGCCCGGCGCCCGGTTCAATACCGATGATCTTGCCGCCGAACTTGTCCGCGTTTTCATTGAGCTGTTCCAGCGAGTCGATCGCAACGTACTTCGGAACCGCGATGCCCTGGTAAAGGCCGTGCGAAACCGGCGAAATCTTCTCGAGACGGTTCTTGTTCTTGTTCCAGTAGTCCTGGGCGACATAATCTGTCTGCGAGGCGAGAACCTGGATGTCGCCCTTGGCAAGAGCGGCATAGGCGATGCCCCATTCGGAGAACTCGGTCACCTTGACGGTGAAGCCGGCGTCTTCGAGAACCTTCTTGGTGATACCGGTGATGGGCGTCAGGTCTTCCCATGACATCGTGCCCATGGTGATCGTCTTTTCTTCCGCGCGAGCAGGAAGCATGCTGATCCCGACCATGGCGGCGGCGCAGAGCGCTTTCCACAAAGTCTTCATTGTTCTTACTCCTAGTTTTCGTTCCCATTCTCGTTGAAGACTTGCGGTGGGCTCAGTCTTCACATTGCGCGGCAAGGGATCATCCCTCGCGGCCTGCACGCAATTCCTGCAACCGGATCACCGAATTGATCCCCAGCCACGCAAACGGCTCTGGCGGCAGTCTCGTGGGCATCGGATGATCCATGTATTTGTCGAGTTGTCCGGAGCCGGTTCCGGTCGCCAACTCGGCGGCCAGCACACCGGCAAGCGTGCTCTTCACGGTCCCGAGGCCATTTTCGCAGCACGCCGAGAACAAGCCCTCGTCGATTTCGCCAAAGGCCGGCACGTGATTGCGACTGAGGCAAAGGCGGCCGGCCCAACTGTATTGGAACGGCAAATCCGTCAATTTCGGAAAGCGTGCATCAAGCGACCGGCGATGAGCGGCCGCCAGCTTTTCCAGGCGTTTGTCGGTGACAGTGATCGTCCTGTCGTAGGTGTATCTTGTGCGAAGGACGATGCGTGAAAGGCCGTTCGACGTGATCTTGCGAACCGTTGCGCCCATGGCATCGGCCGGGAGCAGCGCCCACCGGTCCTGCCCGGAGACAGCGTGGGCGACATCATCCGCCGGAAAGGGAGCCGTCATCGATGCGTAGGCGAATATATGGATCAGCCGACCGCGAAAATGACCGAAGTCCTCTATATGCCCGTTGACCCCCAGGATGACCTTCGGGGCGGTTACTGCGCCCCGTGTCGATTTGGCCGTCCAAGTCCCACCCTCACGCCGTAGCTCCGTGACAGGCGAGCGCTCGAAGATGGTCACAGTCTGCCCAACCCCTGCCGCAAGGCCACGGACATAGTCCGCAGGTTGGATCATCACCGCACCGGGCGTATATAAGCCGCCGAGGTAATAGTCCGTTCCTGTCAGCTCGCGCATTTGCGATCTATCGAGGAACACATGCTTTTCGCCGATGCGCCGAAGCGACTCGCCATAGCTGACGTTCAGCTTCACTCCACGCGCCGTTGCAGCCGCATTGATCTTGCCTGACGGATCGAATGTCTCCCGGGACATTCCGTATTCGTCCGCAGCGCTTTTCGCGAAATCGATCGCAAAGCGGTTTTGTGCAATCTCAAGGGCGGTTGCCGCTTCACTGGCGCCTGAATACTCGCCCGCTGAGAGATTGTGGGGAACATCGATCATATAGCCGGAGTTTCGGCCAGCCGTGCTCTTGGCTACCTCTCCGGCTTCCATGACGACGATCTTGTCGCCCGGCCGGATCTGCGAGAGCCGTCGGGCTGCAGACAATCCCGCAAACCCGGCACCGACGATCAGCCAGTCGGCCGCCACACTGCCTTCCAGCGTACGAATGGGGGCGACGCGTCTGCTGATCGCCTCCCAGCCTGAGACGCCAGATTCAGCGGGAAGCCGCTTGACGACGGTCCTGGTCATCGGATCGTCTCGTCGACCGAGCGATCGGAGACATCGATCCAGATCGTCTTCAGTTCGCAGTAGTTGTCGTGGGAGAAGATGGACTTGTCCCGACCGCCGAAGCCGGACTCCTTGTAGCCGCCGAACGGCGTGCTGGCGTCACCCTCACCAAAGCAGTTGACGGTCACGAGGCCCGCCCGGATGTCGCGCGACAGCCGGATGGCGTTGCGCAGGCTGCCCGTGTACACGGAGGCGGTCAAGCCGTAGTTGGTGTCGTTGGCAAGGGCGACGGCTTCGGGAAGGTTCTCGAATGTGGTTACCGAAAGGATCGGTCCAAAGATCTCCTCTTGGAACAGCCGGCTCTTCGCCGTGACCCCATCGACCACGGTCGGCTCAATGAAGGCACCCTTATGCGTCGCGCCGCCGTGGGCGAGCGAAAGGTTCTCCGTCTTGATGTCGTCGAGAAACGACTTCACCTTCTCGAAATGGCTCTGACTGACGAGGGCGCCAATACGGTTTTCCGGATCGAGCGGGTCGCCTGTCTTCCATTCCCGCATATATGCGCCGATCCGCTTCAGCAGTTCTTCCTTGATGCTGGAGTGAACGATCAGGCGGGATGTGGCCGAACAATTCTCGCCCATATTCCAGAAGGCGCCGTTGACCACCTGTTCGGCAACGAGGTCGAGATCTTCCGCGTCCGGAAGAACGACCGCGGGATTCTTGCCGCCACATTCGAGGACCACCTTCTTCAAATTGGAATCCGCCGCGTAGCGTAGGAAGCGGCGTCCCGTTGGCGTCGAGCCGGTAAATGCAACCATATCAACGTCCATGTGGAGACCAATCGGCTCACCGACGTCCCTGCCGCTGCCGGTCACGACGTTGAACACACCTGCTGGAATACCTGCCTCATGGGCGAGTTCGGCGACACGTAGCGTCGTCAACGTCGTTTCCTGTGCGGGCTTGACGATGACCGAGCATCCGGCAGCCAGAGCCGGGCCGATCTTCCAGGCCAGCATCAGCAATGGGAAGTTCCACGGCAGCACGCAGCCGACGACGCCGATAGGTTCGCGGACCACCATGGCCAAGGCATTCGGTCCGACATTGTTGGTATTGTCGTAAAGCTTGTCGATCAGTTCCGCATGCCAGCGGATCGTATGGATCGTGTCAGGAATATCGACGGTCTGGCATTCACGGACCGGCTTGCCGCTGTCGAGGCTCTCCATGACCGCAAGTTCGTGCCGGTTGCGTTCGATGAGCTTGGCGAGCTTGAGGAGGATCTCCTTTCGCTCACCAGGCGAAAGCAAACGCCAGCGCCCGTCGTCAAAGGCCTCCTTTGCCTTGGCCACCGCATAGTCGACATCACTTGTATCGCATGCGGCAATCTCGGTGAGCGTTTCGCCCGTCGCCGGATTCGTAGACTTGAACGTGTTGCCGGAGATTGCCGGACGAAACGAGCCATCGATGAATGCATTTGTTGGCAACTGAATATCAGCAGCGATCGCCTTGTATTCGGCAGCGGTCAAGGGTTCATGCATGGTTGGCTCCCGACGTGATGTTGGCGACAGTGCGCTTCAAGGTGGCAACGACGGTCTGCAGTGTTCGCTTTTCTTCGGAATTGAGGGGCCGCAGCGGCGCGCGCACGGATCCGGTTTTGAGCCCGATGATCTCGCAGCCGTGTTTGATCGACTGGACGAACTTGCCGCATTCGAGGAAGTCCATCAGCGGCAGCATCGCGGTCATGATCGCGCGGCCCTTGTCGAAGTTCTTCTCGCGAACGCATGCCTCGTACAGGGCGACGTGTTCGCGCGGGAGAAAGTTGGATCCGGCGCAAACCCAGCTTTTGGCGCCCCATGCGAAGAACTCGAGTGCCTGGTCGTCCCAGCCACAGGAAAGCGCAATGTGCGGGAACTTCCTGGCGAGCAGATGAAGGTTGCCCATGTCGCCGGAACTTTCCTTGATGGCGACGACATTCTTCGACTTGCCGACGCGCGAGAAATATTCCTCGCCCATCATCACACCCATGCGGGCCGGGTAGTTGTAGAGCATGATCGGCAGATTGGCCGCGCGGTCGACGGTGAGCGCGTGAACCGCATTTTCCCGCCCCGTCGGAAGCGCATAGGGAGGTGTGGAAACGAGGATCGCATCAGCGCCGATTTCCTTGGCAGCCTTCGCGTATTCGACCGAATCCTCAGTCCGTGTGGCGCCCGTTCCGATGATAAGCGGCAAGCGGCTCCCGATGACGTCCTTCGCGTAAGAAGCGAGGTCAAAACGCTCCTGGTTTGTCTGAGCGTAATACTCGCCCGTTGACCCGCCAACGATAATGCCGTGGACGCCCGCCTCGATCAGCGATTCCAGCACGGCAGCGAATGCCTTCCGGTCGATCTGTCCACTCTCATCAAGCGGAGTGACGGCCGGGGTATAGATCCCCTCGAATTTCACTATGATTTCTCCAATGTTTTGGCAGCCGGACCGCCGATGAAGACGTCCGCCTTCAGTCCCTGCGGCGCGATGAACATCTCCATGTTCTCGCGGGACAATTCCCAATGTTCAAAGACGAGATCGACGACGGCATCCTCGTCATGCGCTGCCAGCGCTTCGATGAAGGCGTCATGGTGTTCGACGGCCAACTGCAAGCGCCGCTTCATGTCGTCGTTTCTCGGCCGGAAGAAAGTGTGGCCGATCCGGGCATGGTCGATGAGCAGACGGCCGAGGCTGGGCTGCAAATAGACGTTTGCCGACATCTCGCCGAAGATCTCATGGAAGCGGTTGTTCTGAAGGACCATGTCCAGCGCATTCTGGTTTTCGCTGGCCCTGCGAAAGCGCTCTTGCGTCTGCTTCAAGTCCGCAAGTTGTGATGATTTGAAGTTCTGGACCGCCAATCGACCGATGGCGGCATAGATCATCGGCGCGACCAGAAAGAAGTTTCGCAGCGTGGCATGGTTCATCGGGATGACGCGCGCGCCGCGGTTTTCGCGAATATCGACATAGCCCTCGCCTGCCAATCGACGAAAGATGTCTCGGACCGGCGTTCGGGAGAGGCCATAGCGCTCACTCAGGCTGGCTTCGTCTAGATCGGCGTCGGGGTCGAGCTCCATTGTCAGAATTTGACGTTTCAAGTCTTCGTACAGGTTGCTCTTCACGGTCTTAGCCATGCGTCACTCCACGCCGTTGGTTGCGCCACGGCTGAAACATGGCACGCATCTAATATGCTGTCAATAAATTGTGTACTTTGCGTACACAATAAAAGTTCTTACAGAATACAATTTGAAGATTCTATCAGCTAACATACGGAAATAACGAGCGAATCATTCACGACGATTTCGCTTCGCGTCACTGCGGATCAGGGTTGGATGAGGAAGATCGGAGGCAGAACTCGGCATTGGACGAGTTGAGTAGTCACAAGCGCTGGCCACAGGCGGCTATCGGCCACAGGCATGTACACCGCCGTCTTAAAGGCGAACCCCTGCGCTCACTCGGCTCCCGCGCGCCATTCACGATATGCGAGGTGAACCTTCGCGCCGATCGGCTGCGGTGGCAATGCTGTCGGCGCAGCCAGTCGTGCGTAGACCCGGCCGAGTTCAGAGTCATGCCCAAGGGCCAATTCTGCAGCCGCGATCCCGGATGCTGTCGAGTTCGAGGCTCCGAGGCCATTGCAGCCGCATGCGGCGAATGCTCCGATGCTTGGCTTGCTGTCCCAAAAGAATGGCTCGAGACCCGCCGCCTTCACTTGGATTGAATTGCCCAGCTCGAAGCAAAAGGCCGTTATCCTGTTCCCCGCAGTTTCCCGGAATTCCTAAGCCTAAGAAACGTTCAGCCGGGCGCTGGGCGGGCTGCAGGGTATACCCGAACGACCTTGCTCTTCGCTGGAGATCGGCGAGGACGCGTCGACGGCAAGTCTCCTCGTAGTGGGAGGCTGCCGGATCGCTGTATTCCATACCGTGCCGCAGGGTATTGTAGAACAAGACGGCAATTTTGCGGGCCGTGGCAGTGACCGCCTTGGCCTTGCCGACGCATGCCAACAGACGCCGATGGAATGCCCTCAACGCGGTCTGAGTGCGCCCAACCGCAACCGCGGCAAGTCGCAATAGCGCCCCGGCTGAATGTTTCTTAGGAATTCCGAAGTTTCCGCTGGCGCCCTCTGACTTCCGGCCATCGATTTAGCGGTGGCGTAACGTACATTTTGCTTCACTTCTAACATACATTCTGCTGATTACCAAACATACGTTTCGCTAGATATCAAATAAGCATAACGCTTGCCTCAAACGAACATTTCGCGGCGATCCTAACAGACATTTTTTTGACACCGTAGCAGACATTTCGCTTAAACTATAACATACATTTTGCTGAATATTGATTGACCCATCCACGGACAGTAAGTTATTGTATGTACTAACTATTTTTATCGAGGAAGATCGTACGATGAACAAAATCCTATATCAACGCCATTTGAAGTCAGAACTGAATGAGGCATTGGAGAATGCCCGCGTTATCAACCTCATCGGACCAAGGCAAGTCGGCAAGACGACGCTGGTCCGAGATATGTTGGAGCACGGCGTATTCGCGACGTTGGACGACGACAACGTTCTTCAGGCACTCGAAACCGAGGCACAGGGCCAAGTCCAACTCCTGTTCGACAGAGCCGCGGGAAGACCGGTTGTCATCGACGAAGTTCAGCGGTCGAAACAGATCGCCCTCGCTATAAAGAGGATTGTCGACACAAATCGGCAGATGGGACAATTCATCTTGACTGGCTCCTCGAATATCTTCGTGTCGGCAGACGTTATGGATTCGCTCGCTGGAAGAGTTCAGACATTGAGAATGCTTCCACTAAGTTCTGCGGAAATCGGCTCGTCAGGGCCTTGTCGTCTGCTTGATTGGGCGAAAGAGAGCGGCGAAGTGAAAGCACTGCCCGAGTGTGTTTCGGTTTCCAGGGAAGAAACGATCGATCGGATCATTCGGGGTGGCTTTCCGGAAATTCGGCCATTGGCCGAAAGACCACGGCAACGGCGCTACAGGGAATATGTCGATGCTATCGTCGACAAAGATGTCGCTGATGTCACGAAGATCAGACGTCCGGATTCTATGCGGCGACTGATCAATCAATTGGCCACCAGGACCAGCAACGAGCTGAACACGGTTGAACTTGGTGAGAAGGTGGGAATTCAGCGACAGACAGTCAGCGAGTATCTCGATATTCTGGAGCGCCTGTCGATTGTGTATCGATTGCCCGCTTGGACATCGGGCGAAGCTGGCCGAGACGTCCGACACCCCAAGTACCACCTTATTGATACAGGGGTTGCCGCGGCTTTGCGTGGAATAACCGCCGACGACTATACGCTCGGAAAAGACCAGACATCATTGGGTTCATTGTTCGAAAACTACATCCTCACAGAACTCCTGAAATCTCTTCCGCTTCAGCGCCAAGAGTGGCGTCTATTCCATTGGCGAGATCGCAACGGACCAGAAATCGACATTCTCGCGGAGAATGGAAATCTATTGGTAGGCTTCGAAATGAAGGCCTCATCGGCGGTGTCGTTCAGCGATTTCAAAAATTTCCAAACTTTCAAGAATGGACCAGGAAAAAACTGGGACGTTATCGGCTTAGTGATCTATACGGGCGACCAAATCTTAGTGTTTGGAGACAAGCTTTTCGCCCTGCCAGCATCGATCTTCCAGTCGTTTCCGGTAAGATAAGCAATCGACTGGAAGAAGCTTTCCGCCGATGTTTCACATGGCCTGAAAGAAGGACGTCTTTTGCGCTTCCAGACGAGCGCTTCCGCTTTGATCTCCTCAAGTCTGGCTTCCAGTTCAGCCAGCTTTCCCTTCAGTTCTTCGACGACCGACACTATGCAATCCAACTCCATCGACAGAGCCGGAGGTAGCAATTTTTGCGGTCAAAATCTTGTGACATTTGCTTATATGAGCAGGGTCAAGACGGAACTTTCGTCAGGGTGACATTTCGCACTCCGTCCTACCGAATTCCGCAGTTTCCCGAAGGGAAGACGATCATTTGTGAAGCGCGGCAGTGAGCCATGACGAAGCCCGGTCGATAGCCACCGTCCTTCTGGATTTCAACGGCAGTAAAACGTTGTATCGGCCTTCCGGCGATAGTCTGGTCTCATCGAGAGCAACCAGCGTGCCGTCATCGAGGAACGTCTGAACAAGGTTGCCCCAGCCCAGGGCAACTCCCTGACCCGCGCGTGCGGCGAATATGGTCTCAGTGTAATGGCTGAAGCGAAGAGAGGGCGTGACCTCGAAGTGCACGCCAAGTTCTGCGAGCCATTGGCCCCAGGAAAGCCACGATCGGTCCTCGGCGTCAGTCTCGATGAACTCGTCGGCCGTGGACAATGGACCCTTGTCGCGCCGGTTGAGGTATTCTGGCGAGCAGACGAGCATTATCACGTCCCCGCGGGAGGCAATAACCGTTCCGTCGCTGAAGGGAGGCAGCCCGAACCGGATGGCAAGATCGACCGCCCCGCTGTCCAAATCGATCTTCTGATCCTGGGACACGACGCGAATCTGAATGCCGGGATTCTGGGCGCGAAAATCGGCGAGGCGGGGAAGCAGCCAGAAAGACGAAAAAGCCACGGTCGCGCCGATGGTGACCACATCCTGGGCGGCCCCCTTGATGGCATCGATTGCGTCGGAAATGTTGGAGAAGCTCTGCGCCAGGGAGGCGCCCAGCACCAGACATGCGGCAGTCGGCTCGATTGCGCGGTGCTTGCGCACGAACATCGGCTGACCGAGCTCTTCCTCCAGCAACGCAATTTGCCGGCTTACGGCCGCCTGGGTAACCCCGAGCTCGCCCGCAGCGATGGTGAAGCTCTTACGACGAAGGACCGCCTCCAGCATGATCAGAGCCGTCATCGACGGCAAGCGCCTGCGAAACTGCATTCCATGCCCCGTCACATTACTCACCGTTATGCGAGCGTGATAATTAATGCCGTTGAAGAGGCTCAGTAGCAAGGGCAGTCTATGCGAATACAGGCATAAGGGGCTCTCATGCTAAACAAACTTCCCTCCTCCATCTCCGCCCTTCTCGACGCTCGCACGAACGGACACTCGCTGCCCGCCGGCCTCTACACGCGTGAAGACGTCTTCGACGCGGACATCGATGTTTTCTTCCACAAACACTGGATATGCATCGGTCTCGACTGCGATGTTCCGGAAGCTGGCGATGCCACTGTCATCGACATTGGCAAGACAAGCCTCATCCTGCTGCGAGATGACGACGGCAAAATTCGTGTGCTGCACAACGTCTGTCGCCACCGCGGCGCTCGCCTGCTGGACGAAGGAAAAACGATCGTCTCAAAGCTTGTCTGTCCCTATCACACCTGGACCTATGAGCTTACCGGAGAACTCAGTTACGCTCCTCATATGGGCAAGGACTTTGACAAGGATTGTCACGGACTGAAACCCGTGACCTTCAAGTCGATTGGTGGGCTGATCTATGCCTGTCTCTCTGACAACCCTCCCCACGACATTGACGTCCTCGAGCACACAATGGTTGAACGCCTTGCTCCCTACGACATCCGCAATGCGAAGGTCGCCCATCAGACGGATGTGATCGAGGATGGCAACTGGAAGCTGACGATGGAGAACAATCGTGAGTGCTACCACTGTTCCGCGAACCATCCCGAGCTCTGTGTATCCTTCGTCGATCTCGACTTCGGCTTCGATCCGGAAACCTTGAGCCCGGAGGACCGCGCGCAGGCGCAAGAGCATTTTCGGCTCTATGAAGACAAGACCAAGGCCTGGGAGGCCGACGGCTTCCCATCGGCCGCCGTCGAGCAACTCTCCGACTGCGCCACGAACTTCCGCACGCAAAGACTGATCATCGCTGGCGCGGGCGAATCCCAGACGCATGACGCCACGGCCGCATCATCTAAGCTGCTCGGCCACATGACGCGGAAGGACTTAGGCGATACCCATCTTTGGGGCCACAACTCCTGGAACCACTTCATGGGCGACCATGCTGTGGTCGCCATCGTCATCCCCCTGTCGGCAGGCAAGACCCTGGTCCGGACGAAGTGGCTGGTGCACAAGGATGCGGTTGAGGGTGTCGACTACGATTACGACAAGCTGACGGACGTCTGGATTGCGACGACCGACCAGGACGCTGACCTGGTGGCACGCTCCCATGCAGGTGCGCTCGATCCTGCCTACCGGCCCGGCCCCTACTCGCAATTCTCGGAGACCAACCTCGACAAGTTTGCAACGTGGTACATCGATCGGATGCGCGCAAATGGATATTGATTTCGCACAGAAGCAGGGCGGCTCAGCGCTGCGCGACACATGGGATCCCGAGCAAGACGACACCTTGGTGTGCTTGGACGTTCATCAGGAAACCCACGACGTCAAGAGCTTCACCTTTGCGTCACCGCAAGGCAAGCGCTTCACCTTCGAGGGCGGACAATACTTCCTCTTCGACTTCCCGATTGGCGATGATGCCGAGGCACGCTGCTACAGCATCTCCTCGTCACCGCACCGTGCAAACGCCTTCACCGTGACGGTTAAGCGGGTCGTGAACGGAAGAATATCGAATTGGCTTCATGACAACATGCAAAGCGGCATGACCGTGAAGGCTCAGGGGCCGCTCGGCCGTTTTGTCTGTCCGCGCGTCGCCGCCCCGAAGCTTCTGCTTCTTTCTGGCGGCTCCGGCATTACGCCCGTGATGTCTATTCTGCGTGGCCTGGCGGATCGCTACGAGCCCGCAGATGTCGTATTTCTTCATGCGGCTCGCTCGCCGGTCGACCTGATTTTTCGCAACGAGCTGGCCTGTCTTGCCGCACGAATGAAAGGCCTTCGCCTGCAGTTTCTGCCTGAGAGCGTCGATGGGGAGCCATCCTGGCCCGGGCTGACAGGCCGGATTTCGCCCGAGTTCCTGAAGCTCGCCGTGCCCGACATTGCGGAGAGAACCGTAATGTGCTGCGGCCCGGCGCCATTCATGGCCGCGGCACGCTCGATCACCGCGCAGCTCGGAGTGCCCGCGAACAGCTACATCGAGGAAAGCTTCGATGCAGCGATTATCGAGGAACCAGCCGTCACCGGCGAGGCCTCGATACCAAACAAGGCTTTTCAGGTCGAATTCGCCAAGCAATCCAGAAAGATAGAGGTCGCCGACGACCAGACGGTGCTTGCCTGCGCGAAGAAGTCGGGCGTGCGCATCCCCTCCTCCTGCTCCAATGGCGTATGCGGCACATGCAAGTCGAAGCTGGTTTCTGGCGCGGTCGACATGAACCACAATGGCGGGATACGGCAACGAGAGATCGACGCTGGATTGTTCCTGCCTTGCTGCTCCAAGCCTCTCAGCGACCTGGTGATTGATCGCTAACGGCTGGGCACGCGCCCGCACGACCTATCCTTTGGCGACAAAAGGGATCGACCATGCTGCTTAGAGACAGGATCTCCGACCAAGGCTCCACGGTGTTCAAGGACGAGCGCAAGCAGGCCTATCTCAATCCGGCAGGAGCCGATCGGCCGCTCATAAGTCCTCTTCCCTTGCAAACCCTCGATTCCGTGCGGCGGTATCGGCTGGACCGCCTACGGTTGCAAATGAAAGAACGGAACTGTTCGGCGTTGCTGTTGTATGATCCGGTCAACATACGCTACGCATTCGACTCGTCGAACATGGCCATCTGGACGATGCATAATCCCTCTCGATATGCGCTCGTTGTCGCTGACGGTCCCGCCATCATGTTTGAATTCGAGGGATCGGAGCACGTCAATGACGGGCTTCCCGGTATCGATGAAATCCGCACGTCAAAATCTTACCTGTTCTTCACCTCCGGTAACCTTGTCGAGCACCGAATGAGGGACTGGGCCGATGAGATCGCAGACGTCATGAAGTCCCACGGGCGCAACAAGAGACTTGCCGTCGACAGGCTCGAGCCGGCGCCGGCATCGGAGCTTTTAAAGCGCGGCCTGGAACTGCTGGACGGCCAGGAGCTGGCCGAACGAGCACGCTCGATCAAAAGTCCCGAAGAAATCGAACTCATGCGGTGGACGATCCGGGTGTGCGAAGCCGGCATGGCCCGCATGTACGAGGTTTCCGAGCCCGGACGAACGGAGCGCGAAATTTGGGCTGAGCTGCATTTCGAGAACGCCCGCAGTGGCGGCGAATGGCTTGAGACGAAGCTTTTGACGGCCGGCCCACGAACCAATCCCTGGTATCAGGAGTGCTCTGACTACGTCATAAAGCGCGGCGAGATGATCTCCTTCGATACGGACATGATCGGGCCCTATGGATATTGCGCCGACCTGTCGCGCTCATGGACCTGCGGTCATGTGGCAATGAGCGACAAGCAAAGCGAGCTCTATTCGGCGGCGTTGGATCAGATCGAGCACAACCTGTCGATCATTCGTCCTGGCATGACATTCGTTGACTTCAACGAAAAGAGCTGGCGCATTCCTGAAAAGTACCTGCCTTATCGCTATACTCTGGCAGTGCATGGGACGGGAATGGCCGACGAATGGCCCGGCATTCTGCTCCACCCCGATTTCGACCAGAACTTCAGCGGCGTCATTGAAGAGAACATGGTTCTAAATGTTGAAAGTTTGATTGCGCAGGCAGGGTCGGAGAGCATCAAGCTGGAAACGCAAGTTCTTGTTACGTCTCGAGGAGCGGAGCGCCTGGACACTTTCCCATGGGAGGAGATCTGAAACGCCTCTGGACGCGCGAAAGCCCGCAACGCGTTAGGATTGGCCGGTGAATGGAGACGGCGGATGAGCGACTTCACCATCTCTTCTGCACTATTTTCAAGATGTAACTGCTATCGATACCTGCTGGAGCGACAGTGGGATCCCTCAAGGGAGACTGTCGCGTTCCTGATGCTCAATCCATCCACTGCGGACGCCTTCAGCACCGATCCAACGCTGCGTCGATGCATCGCCTTTGCGAGGTCGTGGGGGTTTGGCGGTCTCGTCGTTGGGAATCTCTTCGCCCTTCGATCGTCCAGTCCGGGACGGCTCTATGAGCAAGCGGACCCGGTTGGGCCTGAAAACGATCGGTACTTACGCAAGATGTCCGAAAGCTGCGACAGGATCGTGTGTGGCTGGGGTAGGCATGGTGCCTATCGTGATCGAGCTTTTGAGGTTTGTCGAATGCTCGCGACGTCAAAGCTCTACGCACTCAAATTCACGTCGGATGGCCACCCCTGCCACCCGCTCTATATTTCAGGCACAGCCGAGCCGAAGCTATTCCAATGGTGAACTCGCTATCGCCGGTGCCGCGTCCGGTCGCAAGGCCGAGGCGTTGCGCAGCCTCGGTTTTTCGCTGGTTTCATGTGTGGCTAGAGAGACCGCTCTAGCTCCGGCAGGACATCGAAGAGGT
>NZ_AKKA01000106.1 GCF_000282035.1 Rhizobium sp. CF122 | reverse complement strand
ACCTTCAACTTCGTCTTCGAGAACCAGATGGAGAAGCTGCAGAATGGCGATCGTTTCTACTACCTCGAGCGTACGGCCGGACTGAACTTCCTCACGGAGCTGGAGAACAACTCGTTTGCCAAATTGATTATGGCCAACACCGACGCCACGCATCTGCCTGGCGACGTGTTCTCGACGCCTGGCTTTATTCTTGAGGTCGACCAGACCCGGCAGTTCACCGAACTGAACGAAGCCGGGGCCGACGGAATTCAGGGTACGGCTGACGATGTCGCTGGCCTGGACGGGATTTCCGGCAATTCTGATCCGCTTGGCGGCTTCCTTCTGACGCCGCTGGTTATTCGGGACAACCCGGCAACGCCAGGTGCCGATACCGACTACCTGCGGTATACCGGCGAGGATCATGTTGTCCTCGGCGGTACGGCCGGCAACGACACGATCATCGCCAGCATCGGCGACGACACGCTCTATGGCGACGCGGGCAACGACCGGCTCGAAGGCGGCGACGGCGTCGATATGATCCTCGGCGGCGCTGGCGACGATATCATCACCGACCTTGGCGGCGACGACAACCTTCAGGGCGGCGACGGTAACGACGCCATCCATGCCGGCAATGGCATCAACCTGATGCTTGGCGGTTTCGGCAACGATTTCATCGTTACCGGTGAGGACAGCAATGAAGCCTTCGGCGGCCCTGGTAACGACTTCATCTTCGGGACCCGGGCGGACGAAATGGTGTTCGGCAACGAAGGCGACGACTGGATCGAGCATGGAATGGCCGATGGCAGCGCCGGCGAAAATTTCGACACGCGCGGACTGGATTCAATCATCGGCAACGACGTCTTCATCGGCGACAGTGTCGCAGACCGAATGCTGGGTGAGGGCGGCGATGACATCATGGTCGGCAATGGCGGCCAGGTGGACCGCTACATCGGCGGGTCCGGTTTCGACTGGGCCGTTTTCAAGCACGACTCGCTGGCTGCAAATGTCGACCTGAATCTCCGCGCCTTCGACGAAACGCCCGTGCCGCTGACGGCGGCATCGGCTCTTGCGCGGTTTGAATCGGCTGAAGGCCTGTCGGGATCCTCTTTAAGCGACATTCTGCGCGGCGATGATGCCGACGCAGGCGTGATTGCTTCGTCTGGTTTTACCGGCAGCGTGCTTACCAATTTCGGCCTTGTCACTGGCCTGCAGCAATTCGTCGGCGCTGCTGCTGCCGGATCGGATGGCATTGTCGGCACCGCCGACGATCAGTTCGGCTCGGGTAACATCATCCTCGGCGGCGACGGCAGCGATCTCATTGAAGGCAGGGGCGGCGACGATCTTATCGACGGCAACCGCTCGCTCAATGTGCGCATCAGCGTGCGCGCGAATGCAAACGGCACCGGCGAGGAACTCTTCAGCGTTGACAGCATGAGTGAACTGACCGAGCGTGTGTTCTCCGGTGAAATCAATCCCGGACAACTGGCAATCGTCCGTGAGATCTTGACGGCGAATGGCCCTGGATTCGACACGGCGGTGTTCTCGGATGTCCTGGCTAACTATCGCTTCAATGGACAGGTCTTTGACCCGGCCAACCCGCCGACGCCTGACATCAACGGCTTCATCACGGTATCGCACATTGTCGGGGGCGTCGCTGGCCCGGACGGAACCGATCGTTTGTCAAACATCGAGCGGCTGCGGTTTTCTGACCAATCGATCGTACTTGCAGGTATCAACAGCGAGCCGGTTGGCCTGCTCTCGATCCGCGACGCGGCAACGGCCACTCCGGACAATACACCGTCCGAGGGTCAACTCCTGGAGGTATCGATCGCGGGTGTGAGCGATGCCGACAACCCTGACGGCCTGATCACCGGGCCAGTCACATACTTCTGGCAGTTCGAACCGCGCCCCGGCACCGGCATCTTCGAAGACATCATCATTGCCACAGGTCTGGGGGATGTGCATGCGAGCGGCCCAACCTTCACGCCTGGCGCGGATTTAGCCGGACTCGCATTGCGCGTGCGTGCTATCTACCAGGACGCCAATGGGGTTTTGGAAGAGGTGTTCTCGGCGCCCACAGTGGGTGTCGGGCTTGAGCCTCCCCCACCCAACACGGTCGTGGGAACGCGGGGCGACGAGACGCTCAACGGCGGTGCAGGTGATGACATCATCAACGCCGACCGCGGCAACGATACAGTCAACGGCGGCGGCGGCAACGACACCATCGACGCCGGTCGCGGCGACGATACCGTCAATGCCGGCGACGGCGACGACACGATCCTCGGCGATCGCGGCAACGACATTGTCAATGGCGGTCTGGGTGACGATACGATCGACGCCGGTCGCGATGACGACACCATCAATGGCGGCCCGGGCAATGACTCGATCCTTGGCGATCGCGGCAACGATCTGATCATCGTCG
>NZ_AKKA01000105.1 GCF_000282035.1 Rhizobium sp. CF122 | reverse complement strand
GCGAGGGCCGCGCTGTTGGCAGCCTCGCTGAGTACCTGGAAGGCGGATTGGTCCCCGACCCTGGTGCCGCCAAACCGCACCGTCACCGATATCTGCCGCTCTTGTCCGGCTATGAAGGTGGTTTCGTATACCCGAGCGCGGATCCGCTCGCAGATTTTGTTGACATTTTCCATTGTTGCGTTTGGCGACGATGGCGGCTGGGCGAAATCGAAATTGCAGGGTCATCGGTTAAACGGAGCTATGGCAGTGGTCGCTATATTTGACGGATTCGGCGAAAATAGCAGGTGAATAAATCCGACGGCATTTTAGCTATAGCCACCCAAAATTTTATGGTCCCACCAACCCGATCGCGGCCTGAAAGGCCAAGGCCTATGCGCTCGTTCAAGAAACCCATTCGCACCTTCGGCGTTGGCATCCCGAATGTTTGCTCCTAGCACATGAAACCGTGGAGCCCCCGGTACGATTGACATTGAGGTGAGAAAAAACAAGTCTCTGCGGGCTCAGGCCCCCGCAACCAACCCTTCTTTGCAAATTCTGCCCATTCCGGGTCTTTGCCTCAAGCTCTTCACCGCAACGCTCGAGGAGCTCTTTGCGTTTTGGCTCTGTGTCGATCTCGCCGCCTTCGAGCTTCTCCACGAAATCCGCATGCGTTGCCGCGATGAAACGGCGCTCCCGATGCGGGCAGCGACATCATGAAACCTTTTGTTTTTTAAGCCGTTGTCACGGTTATGATCGACGCTAAATTCAATCCGAGATCGATCGGCGGCGCCAAACCAGACCGTCCCGAGAAAGCATCAACTGTCGAAGTTGCACCGCCGCCAAATGTCGTGGAGCCCGATCCGGAGTTGACGGCTGAGGAGGCGGAGCAGGCGCGCAAGAGATATTTGTTGACGCGCTTCTGGATCAGCGCGCGCGGCTATTGGGGCCGCGGAGGCGACAGCTTCGCGTGGCCGTGTTCACTCGGGCTATTGACGCTGATCGTCGTCAATGTCGGCTTCCAGTATGGAATCAATCTCTGGAATCGCGCAATCTTTGACGCCCTCGAGCAGCACAATGGCCGCACCGTATATCTCCTGAGCGTCGTATTCCTGCCACTCGTGCTCGGAACCATCATCCTCGTCACTGCACAGGTCGCCCTTCGCATGATGATTCAGCGCCGCTGGCGTTCCTGGCTCACGACCGCAGTGATCGCGCGCTGGCTCGCAAACGGTCGTTACTATCAGTTGAACCTCATCGGCGGCGACCACAAGAACCCCGAAGCGCGCATTTCGGAGGATTTGCGGATTGCCACCGAAGCACCCGTCGATTTCATCGCCGGCGTCATCTCCGCATTCCTGTCGGCTTCGACCTTCATCGTGGTGCTCTGGACGATCGGCGGAGCCATGCATCTGACAATCGCAGGCTCGACCGTTACCATTCCCGGCTTCCTCGTCATCACTGCAGTACTCTACGCCGCGATCACGTCCAGCTCGATGGCGGTCATCGGCCGCAATTTCGTCCACGTCTCCGAGGTCAAAAATCAGGCGGAAGCCGAATTTCGCTATACGCTGACGCATGTCCGGGAAAACGGCGAGAGTATTGCACTGCTTGGCGGTGAGGAGGAAGAGCGTAGCGACCTCGATAAGACCTTTACCAATGTGCTCAGGCAATGGGCGCTCCTTGCACGCCAGCACATGCGAACGACGCTTGTGTCGCAGGGATCGAGCCTGTTCGCGCCTGTCGTGCCCGTCTTGCTTTGCGCTCCAAAGTTTCTCGAAGGCAGCATGACGCTTGGACAGGTGATGCAGGCCGCCTCCGCCTTTGCCATCGTTCAGAGCGCATTCGGATGGCTGGTCGACAATTATCCTCGTCTCGCCGATTGGAATGCCTGTGCACGGCGCATTGCCTCGTTGATGATGTCACTCGACGGGCTTGAGCGCGCGGAACAGAGCAACGACTTGGGACGCATCAAGCGCGGTGAAACGGAAGGCGATGTGATGCTCAGTCTAAGCGATCTCTCCGTGTCGCTTGACGACGGCACCGCCGTGGTCAAGGAAACCCAGGTCGAGATCGAACCAAGTGAGCGGGTGCTCGTGGCCGGTGAATCCGGTTCGGGCAAGAGCACCCTGGTGCGGGCCATCGCAGGTCTCTGGCCGTGGGGTGACGGCAGCGTCAATTTCCACGCCGACATGCAACTCTTCATGCTGCCGCAACGGCCTTACATCCCTGCCGGGACGCTCCGCCGTGCCGTCGCTTATCCCGGCGCCGCCGATAGTTGGACCTTGGACAAGATCAAGGCGGCCCTCGACAAGGTGGGGCTCGATTATCTGATCGACAAGATCGAGGAGGACGCGCCTTGGGACCAGACGCTGTCAGGTGGCGAAAAGCAGCGGCTCGCGTTTGCGCGTCTGCTGCTACACAATCCTGATATCATTGTGCTGGATGAAGCAACGTCAGCACTCGACGAGAAGAGCCAGGACAAGATGATGGAGATGGTGATCCACGAATTGCCGAAGGTCACCATCATAAGCGTAGCGCATCGAGCCGAGCTCGAAGCCTTCCATAGCCGCAAAATCACGTTGGAGCGGCGCGAGGGCGGCGCAAAGCTTGTCAGTGATGTTGATCTTGTCCAGCGCAAGAGAAAACGGAACTTGCTTTTGCGCCTCGTGAAGAACCCGCCGGTCCTGCCGAAAGCCAGCACGACCTCGATTGGAATGCGGCCTTCCAAGCGTAAAAACTGAAGTCGCCCTAAGCGTTTCATGGCCCGCATTCGCCTCTCATAGTGCTCCCTGGAAAGGACGTTCTATAAATGCGAGTTTCGAGTTTGCGGTTCCACGCTGAACGTCGACGATCTTCGACAAGACCTCAATTCGCGCATCGAAATCGGTCCCATGCGCAATCTGCAACGTCATTCGACGCGGTGGCGTCAGAAGCAGGAACTTTGTCCCCGGCCGACAGTTAGTTTGCTTGAGACAAAGGAGAAGAAAAATGCCCGCAAAATCCAAAGCTCAGCAGAAAGCAGCTGGTGCCGCCCTTTCGGCAAAGCGTGGTCAAACACCAAAGAACAGGCTCAAAGGGGCATCCAAGGAAATGGTGGACTCCATGAGCGAGAAGCAACTCGAGGAGTTCGCGTCGACGAAACGGCGAGGAAAGCCAGACCGCGTTTCGCACTAATTCCAGGCAGCCGTGCCGCGCTGCTTTCGCCGATCGAGATTAATCACAGGGCTAGACTATTCGCGCGCCCGTAGCGGGAAGAGCTTCGTCTGTCTACATGGGAAGGAAGTAGGACAGGGCTACGCTCACATCACTCATCAAAGAGATCATCGGGGGCGTCTCCGGCGTCCAACGACCCATGCCCAAGTCTTCTCTCGTTTCGCAACGAGTGCCACGTCCTTGTTCTTTTCGAGGGCTCTGCTGACGATCGTCCCGAATTGCAGGAGGAATTTCTTGCCAACCAGCACGAAGCGCTGGCAGTGCGGAACATTGCGCTTTTGCGTGTTGCTGGCCGCGGTTCTTCTCCAGTTTCAACGCCTCGGCCGATAGTGCTGACCAGATCCGTGCGGATCGTAGCGGTCCTTCGCCTGAGGAATTCGAAGCCATACTCGTCGGCGCTGACGGCCAAGTAAAGTTTCGGTCGATGCGACCGGTCAGCGTTCGGTATGTCATAGACTTGATCGACAGAGTACCCCTTAGGATCGAGTAGGCTCGCACACGCGGTGGGCTGATGCGCTATCCCGAATACGATCGGGGCTGGCAAGTACGAATTGACCGGCAGCGAAGACTCGTCGTCGCTTCTGATAGATGGTGCAACGGGCGGAACCCAGCCAGCCAGGTTTGAAAGGCTGGTGGTCGTCCCTCACAATGATGGTGTCGCGGAGTCAGGAGTGGCCTGATGCGGTTCTGAAAATCCTGCCTGTGAGGATGGAGCCTCGCTCTGGCTTCCTAAGGTTTTCCAATGCGAGCTTGATGTTCCCATTCAGAACGCTATTGCGGTTCAGGCAGACTGCGCTGCTGACCGGGAGCCCTGCTCGGGGGGATCACGCGCAGGGTGCCGCTCGAAGGAGCCGGGCGCTCCAGCGCTTCGTCGCCTGATGGCGGCGGTACGATCACGCCATTGCAACGGGCCAAGTCTGCATCGCCGCCGCTCCGAGATGGTGAACCTTCCTGCAATTCCTGTTGCGACGGAGCCTGACATCGTTCTGAAACCGGCTTTCTCGTGCTTTGACCTACGGCGTCCGTCGAGATCAACAGAACCAGGATGGCAGCGATGTTGCGCATGAAGTGCATCAGCATCCTCCGCAGCATTGTATTCAATGGCCAACTGCCGACTCCCTGCAAAAGTTCCAGTCTGAGATGATGCGATGTGGGATCAAAGCGCTGGGAAGCATCAGGTGATTTCTGAAGATCTCGTGGCAAACGGCGATGGTAAGGAGCAGCAGCGTTGCCGTTCGTAAGCCGGAACTAACGCTCAAAGCTTGCCGCGTCCCCAAGAGATGCGTCGTCCGAAACCTACCGTTCCACATCCAGCCTCACCAGAAGCGGCAAATGGTCGGACGCCGGCGTGCCAGCCGATCAGCCGTGATCGCCACGGAAGCGACCTGGAGGTCCTTTGATACGAAAACATGATCGATGCGCAGCAGCGGGTAGCGCGATGGATATGTCGGCCGCGGCTTCGTTTGGGCCAACAACTGGGCGTCGCAAAAATGCGTCGCCAAGCTTTTGTAGGCAGGCGACGATGGAATGGCGTTCAAGTCCCCGCAGACGATCGCCGGTAGGGCCTGAAATCGGACGTTTGCGATCCAGTCGTCGCCGAGGAGCTCTGTTACTTGCCGGTTGCGGGACCAAGGTGCGTGTTGATCACATTGAGAGGCGATCCGTGGACGTCAACCTGCACCCAGATCGCCCGCGTGTCTCGCCGACCGAGGGCAGCGAAGCAGCCTTATCAGGCGCGTGGGCGGCAAAAATCGTCTGCGCGTCAATCGAAGCGCGAGAGGAAGCTAGATACCTTTTCCAAGCAGAGCGCCTTTTCTTCGACATGCGGCATGTGACTTGAGTTTTCGAATAGCACCCACTCGCATCCCCTGATCTTGTCGACATAGGGCCTCACAACGAGCGGTGTGGCCTCGTCGTATTTGCCTGAAATCAGCAGGGTAGGGGCTTCTATGAGATGCAGACGGTCTTCGATCGTCCAGTCCTTCATCGTGCCGATGACGTGGAATTCGGTCGGCCCGTTCATGTTGCGGTAGACGGTATTGTCCTCGTCCATGATGGCGAAGGTGCGCGCGACTTCGGCAGGCCATGGCGAAACGCGGCAGACATGGCGGTCGTAGAAGACCCGCGATGCGGTGATGTATTCAGGATCGGTGATCGTACCGGACTTCTCATGCCTCAAAAGCGTGTCCTGCACATCCAGCGGCAGTTCCTCGCGCAGACGGTTTGCTTCCGCAACCCAGGTGTGCATGTTGGCTGGCGAATTGGCGATGACGAGCGCCTTCAGCCCCT
>NZ_AKKA01000104.1 GCF_000282035.1 Rhizobium sp. CF122 | reverse complement strand
CGCCGCTGCTGCCGCTGCCGTCCTGGCCGCTGCTGTCCTGGCCGCTGCTGCTGTCGTCGTTGTTATTGCTGTCGGCGGCAGGGGCGGCCAGCACGATGACGACATCGTCGCCGGCCCCGCCCAAGACCGCGTCGTCGCCCGCGCCACCGGTCAGCTGGTCGTTGCCGACCGCGCCTTCCAGGCGGTTGTCATAACCGTCGCCGCACAGCGTATCGTCATGGGCGCTACCGGTGACGTTCTCGATCTCGGCAAGGCTGTCAGTGCCGATGTCGGTGCCGGTGGCGGTGCCGGCCAAAAGATCGACGCTGACGGCAGACGTCGCCCCGCCGGCGTCATAGGTGTCGCTGCCCTCGCCGCCGACATAGGTGTCGTTGCCGTCGGAGACGGGGGCCGCGGTAGCCGCCGGCGTGCCGGCCACCGGCTCCTGGCGCAGGTCCTCGCTGATGAGCCCGACCCGGAAGGTGTCGTTACCGGCCCCGCCGAGCGCCACGTCCTTGCCAAGGCCGCCCGTCAACGCATCATGGCCGTCGCCGCCTTCCAGCAGGTCGTCGCCAGCCTCGCCGGCAAGCTCATCGTCGCCGTCATCCCCCATCAGGTGATCGTTGCCGGCACCGCCGAACAAACGGTCGTTGCCGGCCTCGCCGATCAGGCTGTCATTGCCCTCCTCGCCGAAGAGATCGTCATTGCCCTCGCCGCCGAACAGCACGTCGTTGCCGGTGCCGCCGAACAACCGGTCGTCGCCCGCCTCGCCATGGATCAGGTCGTTGCCGGCACCGCCGAAGACGGTGTCGTTGCCGGCGCCGGCAAACACCACGTCGCGGCCCTCGCGGGCATAGACGAAGTCGTCGCCGGCCTTGCCCGAGACGATGTCGTCGTCGGGCGTGCCGAGCATCCGGTCGTCGCCGTCCGTACCGGCAATCTCGTGCGGCGGCGCCTTCAGGAGCGACAGGCTCGACTGCGTGACGATGCTGCCCTTGCCGTCGCTCACCTGGTAGCTGAAGGTCACCGGGCCGCTGACGCCGCGGGTCGGCGTATAGAGCCAGACGCCGTCGCCATAGGCGGTGATCGCCCCGCTCGAGGCCGTCAGGTTGCGCACGCTGAGCGGATCGCCGTCCGGATCGTAGGTCTTAGCCAGCAGATCGTCGAGGAAGATCAGCATCGACAGGTTGACCATGCCGTTGGCCAGCACGTTGCGGCCGAGCGACACCGGCAGCCGGTTAGCGCGCGTCTCGTCATCGTCGTCGTCACCGCCACCGCCACCATGACCGCCCGGCGTCCCATCATGACCACCACCGCGACCGTCAAAGCGACCGCCGTCCCCGCCACCACGATCATGCCCGCGGCCACCGCCGCCGCCATCGCGCGCCCGGCCCGTCTCCGGAAAGTGGAAGCTCTCGCCATCGATACCGATGCGGCCTTCATTGTCGTTGGCGTTGAAGGCCCGCATCACCGTGTCGGCAAGGTTGGGATTGCGCGGCAGCGGCAGGTCCTCGAAGCTCAGCCGCACCGAGGCGACATGGCGCTTGCGCACCACACCGGAGGTGCTGGCCATCAGCTCGTCGGTCATGTCGCGCAGGAAGGCGGCGACATCATCGATCGCCGCCAGATTGGTGGCGACGGGACCGGGCGCCGGCTCGGACGGCTCCGGGCCGGCAGCCTTCTGGTCGTGCGGCGGCTCGGGCTTGTCCTTGCCGCTGCCGAGCACGGCGCCGAGCACCCCGAACAGCAAAGGCAGCGAGTAGAGCCGACGGTCGACGCCCTTGTCGGCGGCAAGCCGGAACCGGTTGGCCGGCGCAACGGCCGCCTGGCCGTCGTCCGGCAGTCCGAGGATCAGTCTTTCCTCCATGACGCTCTCCTATCCTTGCTCTTGTCCCTTGCCGGGCCGCTATTCGGCGGCGTTCGCAATCCGGTCGCGACCGGCAGCCGGCGGCGTCTTGCCGACGACCAGCGGGCGCACCTTGGTGGTGGGCTGGATGATCTCGTCCTTCGGCCCGAAGGCGGAAAGCCGGCCGTTCTGCACCAGCCCGACCATGTCGACGGCCGATAGCGCGCTCGGGCGATGGGCGACGATGACGACGATGCCGCCGCGCTCGCGCACCTTGGCGATCGCCTTGGTCAGCGCCTCCTCGCCCTCGGCGTCGAGGTTGGAGTTCGGCTCGTCGAGCACCACCAGGAAGGGATCGCCATAAAGCGCCCGCGCCAGCCCGATGCGCTGGCGCTGGCCGGCCGACAGCGCCGTGCCATGCGGCCCGAGCTCGGTCTGGTAGCCGTCGCGCAGGTGCACGATCAGCTCGTGGATGTCGGCGGCCTTGGCGGCACGGATGATCTTGCGCGCATCCGGCACCTCGGCAAAGCGCGAGATGTTCTCGGCGATCGTCCCCTCCATCAGCGCCACGTCCTGCGGCAGATAGCCGACATGCTCGCCGAAGAAGGCCTCGTTCCACTGGCTGAGGTCGGCGCCGTCGACCCTGACCGAGCCGCGCAGCACCGGCCAGATGCCGAGGATCGAGCGCGCCAGCGTCGTCTTGCCACCCCCCGACGGGCCGATCAGCCCGAGCGCCTGGCCGGCCTTCAGCGTGAAGCTCACTTCGCTCAAGAGCACCGCCCCGGTCGTCGGCGCCACCGTCGTGATGTTGTCGACCGTCAGGCTCTCATGCGGCGCCGGCAGCTCGACATAGTCGCTCTTGTCGTTCAGCACCGCCAGCGTCTCGTTCAGCCGCTGATGGCTGCGCCTGGCGCCGACCACGCCCTTCCACTGGGCGATCGCCAGATCGACCGGCGCCAGCGCGCGCGCCGTGACGATCGACGAGGCGATGATCGAGCCCGACGACAGCTCGCCGCGGATCGCCAGATACGCCCCCAGCCCGAGGATCGCCGACTGCAGCATCATGCGCAGCACCTTCGACAGGCCCGACAGCGTGCCGCCGACATCAGACGTCTTCGTCTGACAGTCGAGGTGGCGACGGTTGGCCTTCTCGAAGCGATCGACGGCCCGCCCGGTGATCCCCATCGCATGCATGATGTCGCTGTTGCGGGCATTCGAATCGGCCACCGAATTGCGTGCCACCGAGGCCTTGATCATCGACTGCGAATGGCGCCTGGTCAGCACCTCGGCGATAACAGTCAGCAGCGTCAGCACCACCGCGCCCCCGACCGTCAAAAGCCCCAGCATCGGATGCAGCAACCAGACGAAGACGAGGTAGATCGGCATCCATGGCAGGTCGAACAGCGCCACCGGACCCTGGCTCGACAGGAAGCCGCGCAGCGTGTCGACGTCGCGGCCGCGCTCCATCGCCTCCGAGGTCGAGTAGCCGTAGCGCGGCATCTCGATCACCACCTTGTGGGCGATCGGCGCCAACTCCGCATCCAGCCGCGCGCCGAGCCGGATCAGGATCTGCGAGCGGATGATGTCGAACATCCCCTGGAACAAATAGAGGCTGATCGCCAGGATCGACAGCGCCACCAGCGTCGAGATCGAGCCGCTGGTCAGCGCCCGGTCGTAGATCTGCAGCATGTAGAAGGCGCCCGTCAGCGCCAGGATGTTGATGATCCCCGACAGCCCGAACAGATAGACAAGGATGCCGCGCAATCCCGTGATCTTGTACTGCGGCTCGCTCTTCTTCTTTGTCATCGCACGTCCCCACATCGGCGCATCGAACCCAGGACATCACCCGTCGCCTGGACCCGGCGCATTGAACAGATAAGTCCCCGCCCGGGATCACCCGGTCGGGGAGGCG
>NZ_AKKA01000103.1 GCF_000282035.1 Rhizobium sp. CF122 | reverse complement strand
CGCTTCCGCCCAGAACCAGAGCGGCGGCAACGGCGCGTTTTTCCGCAAGCGTGTCGACGTCGGCCTCCGTCAGGGCGGCATGCGTGCCATACGCCGCGATGAAATTGACCACCGAGGATTGGTGCTTCAGGTTGGCCGCAAGCTCGACCCAACTCGCATATGGCTTGAGCTGGCCGTCGCCGGTGGCGTTGTAGAATTCACGGCGCGCCGCATTGAGCGACGGCACGCCCGTATCGCGCCCGCGCATCAGGTTGATGCTCGGTAGATCAAGCGGCAGGCCAAGAAGGTTGTTGCGCAGCGCTTCCGTGACGAACTCGTCGATCTCGTTGCCGGTTTGGCGGGTCATGCCGCGCACGATGGCGCCGGCCGCCTGTTCGGCCGTCAAGGCACCGTCATTGTTGAACGCGACCGGGTTGAGGAAGGCCTCGATCAGGCCGATCTCACTCGACTGGAAGTTGGGGTCGAGGCGGTTCACGGTTTCCGTCAGCATCGAGTGGCCGAAGCGATAGACCACATGGGCGAACTCGGCAACGATCGCGGGATTGATCGTGGCGTCGTAGCCCTGGCCTTCGGCGAGGAACACGTCGACCTGCGGCTGGACCTTGCGCGCGAATTCCTCGAACACCAGGTGCTGGTACTGCATCTCGGTGGCAAAGCGCGCCGCCTGGAACAGGCGCTCGCCGTTCCACGAGCCATCGGGCAACTGCCACTGGGCGATGAAGGCGGGATCGTTAGAGGCGAGAACGACATCCTTGGTGTGCTGAACCATCCGGTTGTGTTCCGAATGGAAGATGTGGTGCACGGTGGTCAGGCCGATGTTCTCGTTGCCGCGACCATCGCCAGTGATGAAGTGGCGATCGAGCAACTCGTTGTCGTAGGTGCCCGGATTGTTGTCATCGCCAATGCCGGTGTCGGCGTCGGCCGTCAGGAGCGCGCCGGCCGAATTGCGTGGATTGGCGCTGTGGGCGATGTCGTCGAGGAAGGCATGGTTGGTCCGGACGACATCGACGGGGACAGCGAGGCCACCGGCGACCCCTTCGACAAGTCCGCCTGCGGTTACAAATTGCGCCAAGCCGTTCGCGCCCGGAATGAACTTGCCGTAGGGATCAGTGGCAACCATCGGCAGGTTGGTAACGTCCGCGTCCGTGAGGGTGATGCCAAGCATCAACGCTTGCGCTTTGACGTTGGCCCAGGTCGGCAGGCCGCCGTCAGCGCCGTCGAGCAACTGCCCCGTCGCGAGCGGGTGACTGTTCGCATCGAGCGCGTACTCGCGCAGGAACACCTGATGCGAGGGATGTGAAGTATAGGTCTGGTTCTGATCGACGAAGGGCGTGGTCTGGTTGTTATGCCTGTGGATGTCGTCGGCCGTCCCGAGGACGCCGTCGGCGCCTGCCTGGACGAGCGTATTGGTGGCCCGGCTCAGCACCATGAAATTGGTCGGGCTACCCTCCACATAAAGGGGATCGTCAGGCTGCAACGGGACAAATATCGTGCCGTTTCCGCCCTTGTTGACGAGGTCGAGGCCATGGTCGAAGAACTGGCCAAAGAAGGTGAACCAGCCATTGAACCCCGCCGACAGGCCCGCGTCAGGTGCCGTGTTGGGGACAAATAGCGGTTGGCCGGCGGGAATGGCGACACCATTCAAATCGAGCAGGACGCCATTGACGTCGAGCGTTCCGAGGCCCGCCGCGACGAAGGCCTCAACGGCCACCGGGTTGGTGATCGTCTGGTCGACGATCAGATTGGAGATGATGCGCGGATCGGCGTCGACGACGTTGGTTGTGGAGGCGTAGTTGGTATTGGTAATCGGGCCGAACGTGTCGCCGTCCTGGTCATTGCGGAACTGCTGATCCAGCAGGGACGGGAAATTTTGGTCGGCAGCGCCGAAGTCGGTCTGGCCCTGAACCAGGTTGTTGAACGAACCGTCCACCGTGCGCAGGCCAAAAGGCAGCCTGGTGTTCGGCAGCAGCGAGCGCAGGTCCTGTGCCGGGGTTCCATAAGCCCCCGAATGCGCTTCAGCGATCAGAATCTGTTCAAGCATGAACTGCAGATCGCTGCGGATCAGATGGATGCCGGCGCTGGTGACCGGTGTTTCGGCCGGAATCGGCGCAGGCGCCGCCGCCGGTGCACCGGCAGCGACGGCCACGGTCGGCGCGGAGAACACCGTCTCCAGCACGCCATTGGCGTCCTGATAGACCGCCTTGGCGCGCAGTCTCAGCCCATCAAGATCGGGCGTGATGCGGAACGTACTGCCAAGCGCCGTGCCGGGGTTGCCGCCGCCAAAGTCGACGATATCCTGGAAGATGCCCGAGCCGGCGATGGCTTCCGATTGCCAGATAATGCTGATCGGACCGGTAATTTCTCCCGTGCCCGGATTGTCGGCGTCGGTGACGCCCGCCGTCGAAGCCGTCAATACCTGATTGACGGCCGGCGTGAGGTCGTCAAGCACCAACAGGCCAACCGGATCATTGTTGAGACCGGCCACGAGTGTCACGGACTGGTCCGCAAATTGCAGCCGCTCGACGTTCAGGAGGCGGTCGGCGCCGTCAGCGTCGACACCGATGACTACTCCATTTCCATCAAGCAGATTGTGCGTGACAGTCGTAACACCGTCCAGGCTGGTCACGACAGTGTAGTTGGCTCGATTGTCGGAGAATACGGCCGTATCGAAGTCGGCGTCGCCGGTGTTGATCTCGCGAACGATACTGAGCTGGCCTGGCTTGATTTCACCCGAAAGCACATAGGGCACAAGCTCTGTCAGGCTGTCCACACTGGTGATGACGGGCTGGCCCGGCTGCGGCGTGTGGCCGGTCACCGAAATCCGCACGTTCAACCAGCGGTCGCCGTCGATGAGGTCGTCACCGCCGCGGCCTTCGATAATGTCGCTGCCGCTGCCGCCGAGGATGATATTGCCGGCGCTGAACGAAGTGACGCCCGTCGTCGACAGAATCTGGTCGAGAAACGCCTGCAGATCGTCGATCAGGCTGATATTGGTGAGCGCACTGTTCTGTGGCCCGGCAACGTTGATCTCGGCCGCGTCGGCATCGTCGCCGCGCAGGATGTCGCCAAAGGCCGATCCAGTCAGGCCCTCCACCTGGGCGAACCGGTCAAGAATGCCCTGGTTGGAGGGCGTTACCGGCGGCTCAATGAAGTCGTTGACATTGAGGTCGACGGTTACGCCGAACGCATCGTTCTTGTAGCTGGCCCAGTCGAAGCCGCCGCCGCCGCCAAAATGGTCTTCGCCGTCGGACATGACCATGATGTCGTCGCCGCCTTCGCCGTCGACTTCGTCGAAGCCGCCGCCGGTGATGAAAACATCGTGGCCGATGACGGTGCCCGCCTCCTGCGGGTCGAAATTGTCGCCGCCCGCGCCATCGGATGTGCCGATCTCGATCCAGTCATCGCCCTCATTGCCGAATGTCGGCAGGTTCATCTGGGCGCCCAGGATGAAGTCGTTGCCGGTGCCGCCGAAGGTCTCGGAAACGTCCTCACCGGTGATGATGAAGTCGCTGCCACCCCCGCCGAGGATCAGATTGAAGCCATTGCCGCCGTGAATGACGTCATCGCCGTCATTGCCCTTGAGGACGTCATCGCCGCCCAGGTCGGTAATGATGTCGTCGCCGGCGCCGCCTTCGATATTGTCGACGCCGTCGCCACCCTCGATCCGGTCATTACCACCGTCGCCCAGGAGCGTGTCATCGCCAATGCCCGAAATGATAATGTCATCGCCCTCGGTGCCGCCGAGAACCACGTGATCCTCGCCGGTGTAGTGGAGGAAATTGGTATCGACGACCGCAGTCGCCGGGTTGTCGCGAATGACGAGCGGAATGAGGGCAGAGCCGCCGAGAGGATCAGAATTGCCGGAAATCC
>NZ_AKKA01000102.1 GCF_000282035.1 Rhizobium sp. CF122 | reverse complement strand
CTCGCCAAGCAACTGATTGCCAAATTCGATCTCTCCAAGGACCGTGAGCCGCAGAAATTCGGCATCGGCATCAAGGAACTCTGGCAGGTCAAGCCGGAGCACCACAAGCAGGGTCTGGTGCAGCACTCCTTCGGTTGGCCGCTCGGCATGAAGACCGGCGGCGGCTCCTTCCTCTATCATCTGGAAGACAACCTCGTTGCCGTCGGCTTCGTCGTCCACCTGAACTACAAGAACCCTTACCTTTATCCATTCGAGGAATTCCAGCGCTTCAAGACACACCCGGCGATCCGCGGAACCTTCGAAGGCGGTAAGCGGCTGTCCTATGGAGCGCGCGCGATCACCGAAGGCGGCTGGCAGTCGGTGCCGAAGCTGTCCTTCCCCGGCGGCGCGCTGATCGGCTGTGCGGCGGGCTTCGTCAACGTGCCGCGCATCAAGGGCAGCCACAATGCGGTGCTGTCGGGCATGATGGCGGCAGAGCGGATCGCCGCGGCAATCGCCGCCGGCCGCGCCAATGACGAAGTGGTCGAGATCGAGAACGACTGGCGCGCAAGCGACATCGGCAAGGACCTGAAGAAGGTGCGCAACGTCAAGCCGCTGTGGTCGAAGTTCGGCACGGCGATCGGTGTGGCACTTGGCGGTCTCGACATGTGGACGAACCAGCTCTTCGGCCTCTCCATCTTCGGCACGCTGAAGCATGGCAAGACGGATGCGGCGTCGCTGGAGCCTGCTTCCAAGCATAAGCCGATCGCCTATCCGAAGCCCGATGGCGTTCTCACTTTCGACCGTCTCTCCTCGGTGTTCCTGTCAAACACAAACCACGAGGAAGACCAGCCGGTGCACCTGCAGGTCAAGGACATGGAGCTGCAGATATCGTCCGAGCATGACGTCTATGCCGGCCCCTCGACCCGCTACTGTCCGGCGGGCGTCTACGAATGGGTGGAGAAGGATGGCAAGGAGACCTTTGTCATCAACGCCCAGAACTGTGTCCACTGTAAGACCTGCGACATCAAGGACCCCAACCAGAACATCAACTGGGTTCCGCCGCAGGGCGGTGAGGGGCCCGTCTATCCGAATATGTAGGGTGCAGGCATGAGCGACGCCTGCATCATACGGCAGGCGCGTCTCGATGAATTGCCGCGCCTGACCGAGATCGAAATCGACGCCTTCGCGACACTGGCGGAGGCGCTCGGCGTCGTCAGGGAACCGCACGCGCTTCCGCAAGATATTCTGCGGGAATCGCTCGACGCGGGCCTGCTGCTTGTTGCCGCCGATGACGATGATTGGCCGGTTGGCTTTCTCGCGGCGGAGGAGATCGCAGGCACGCTCTATGTGATCGAACTGGACGTTTGCCGGGATTGGCAGCGCAGGGGCGTCGGGCGGCGTTTGATGTCGGCTGCGATCGAGATGGCCCGCGCATGTCGGCTTAGGGCGCTGACGCTGACAACGGAGCGCGACGTTCCATTTAATGCGCCCTTCTATGAGTCCCTCGGCTTTGTGTTGCCGAGGGCGGAGGCCGTACCGCAGTTCCTGCAGAAAAAGCTGGATCAGGAAATTGAGGTTGGGATGGACCCGGAACGGCGGGTCGCGATGGTCCTTGCCCTTTGAAGAGTCAATCGAGGCGCCGCGAAAAAGGAAATAGGCCGGCGGAATGAGCGCCGACCCAATGATATGTGTTGAGCTATCGCCGCGAGGCGATACCGGTCGAGAGTGCCACACCGAGCCCGGTGATCACGGCAGCGGCAATCTCTGCGATGCCGATCTCCTCTCCAAGCAGCATTCCGCCGCCGATCGTCGCCAGCACCGGCGTGATCGCCGTGAAGGCTGCTGCCTGCGTGCCGCCCAGAGCATGAACGGCAAGACCATAGGCGACCGTCGCAACAAGGCCGGAAAGAACGCCTTGGCTCAAGACCTGCAGGCCTATTTCGGCAAACGGTGCGCTGGTAATCGACGTGCCGAAGACGACAGCAAGGCCGACATGGATCAGGAAAGACCAGATGGCGATGAGCGCGCTGGCCTGTACGGCCGTCAGGCCGGAGCGGCGGAATGCGTGCGTGTAGCTTGCCCAGAGGATTGCTCCCATCGGCAGCAGGACGAAGCTGCTCCAGGGGAGAGCCGCCCCCGCGAGGCTGCGAATAAGCAGGATGGCCACACCCGCGACAATCGCGGCCAGGCCGAGCACACGCATGGAGTCCGGTCGTTCCCGAAAGATGGCGACTCCAATGAGGGCAGTTGCGAGTGGCATAGAGCCGCCAAGGAGGATGCCAGCCGCAGATGCCGGGGTCGAATGGATTGCGGACGTGGTCAACTGGAAGAAGATGGCGCCCGCACCGGCGAACATCGTGGCCAGCAGGCCGAGCGGCACACCTCTCGGCAGCAGTCCGGTTTTCAGCCAGACGGGCGCCAGAATGAGTGCCGGAACGCCGTAGCGGATCAGCCCGATATCGATCGTTCCCAGCTGTGTCGCGGCGCTGTGACGGGTTGCCAGGATCCACGTCGCCCAGATCAGGACCGTGACGACGGCACCGGCATAGCCCATGGGTATCGCGGTGGATTTTTCGTTGTTCGTGAAGGCAAGGGCACTCATCTGATCTCTCCTCTTATGGCCGTCCGCAGACTGTCCGGTTGAGAAGAGAATAGGTCGGAACGCTGAGGCATGTCCTTGCTATCTGTGCCGTCAAAATAATACAATAAGCAATTATCTGCCAAAATCTGCGGAAGGTTTTATCAATCATGCCAAGTCTTGATAAATTCGATCTGGCGATACTGCAGTGCTTGCAGGAGGATGCGCGGGCGACCAACGTGGAGATTGCCGAGAAGGTCAATCTGTCGCCATCGCCGTGCTTGCGTCGAATCCGCAATCTCGAGAAGACCGGCGTCATCCGTGGCTACCGCGCTGACATCGACCGCAAGGAGGTCGGTCTCGGTTTGACTGTTTTTGTCGAACTGAAGGTCGCGCATCACAGCCGCGAGAACGCACAGGCCCAAGAGGCGGCCTTGCTCGCCATTCCGGAAGTCGTGTCGTGTTTTCTGATATCGGGAACAGCTGACTTCTTGGCGGAGGTGGTGGTTGAGGATCTCGCTGCCTACGAGCGGCTGCTGACGGACACGCTGCTGACGTTGCCGAATGTCAGCGACATCCGCTCGAACTTCGCCATTCGCAGCATGAAGACCCATGGGGCATTGAAGTTGCCAGAGCCGAAATGAAAACGGGACCCATTGGGCCCCGTTAGCATGTTCAGAGCAGGGTGCCGCTGAGGATCAGCACCGCGACCGAGAAGTAGATCACCAGTCCACTCACGTCGACAAGAGTTGCGACAAACGGAGCGGAAGCACTGGCCGGATCGAGCCGCAGCTTCTGCAAGATGAAAGGTAGCATTGAGCCGGAGATCGAACCAAAGGTCACGATGCCGATCAGCGCGGTAAAGATCGTGAAACCGACCAGGACCCAGTGCTCACCATAGTCAAAGAGGCCAACATTCTGCCAGAGCGCGATGCGGGCGAAGCCGACGAGGCCGAGGATCGAGCCCAGCACGATGCCCGTCGGCAGTTCGCGCAGCAGCACGCGCCACCAATCGGAGAGCTTGAGTTCGCCGAGCGCCAGCGCCCGGATGATCAGCGACGTTGCCTGCGAACCGCTATTGCCGCCCGAGCTCATGATCAGCGGCACGAACAATGTCAGTACGATCGCCTTTTCCAGTTCGCCTTCGAAATGCTGCATGGCGCTTGCCGTCAGCATTTCGCCGAGGAAGAGGGCGCAGAGCCAGCCTGCGCGCTTGCGGATCATGCCGGCAAAGCCGATCTTCATATACGGCTTGCCGAGCGCTTCCATACCGCCGAACTTGTGGGCGTCCTCGGTCTGGTCGGCGATCATCGTGTCGATCACGTCGTCGACCGTGACGATACCGAGCATGTCTCCGTCTTCGCTGACGACAGGCAGGGCCAGCAGATTGTGCTTGCGGATCAGCCGGGCGACATCTTCCTGCGTCATCAGCGGATCGGCACGAACAACCCCTTCCTTCTGCGCAACGGTCAAAACAGGTTCGCCGGGATCGCCGGTGATTAGACGGCGCAGTGTAACGACGCTCGTCAGAACGTGGCTCACCGCATCCAGGACGTAGATGGCGTAGACCGTTTCGCGCGAACGCTCGACCTTGCGCACATGCTCCAGCGTCTGCTCGACGGTCCAGGTGTCGGGCACGCTGACGAACTCCGTCGTCATGATGCTACCGGCCGTGCGGGGCGGGTAGCCCATCAGATGTTGGACGGCGAGGCATGTCGTACGGTCAAGCCGCGAGAAAAGATGCGCGCGGGCCTCCTCGTTCATGTCCTGAAAGAGGTCCGCAACGCGGTCGTTCGCGGTGGCGTTCAGCAGGCGAGCGCCTTGCTCGACCGGCATTTCAGCGATGATCGCGGCGGCATTGTGCAGCTCAGGGCGGCCGAGAATACGGACAGCCTTCTGCTGCGGCAGCGTAACCAGGATTGCTGCAGCTTCGGGGATTTCAAGTGCGTTCAGCCGTTCGACGCGCTCGGCCGTGGTGATGGCGCCGAGGTGGTCGTTGCTGAACAAACGAGCGGCATGGCCCGCCCGCAGTGGGAAGCGATTGATGTTCATAGGCTCGCCTTTCCGTCGATCCGCCGTAGCGTCCGACGGGCGAGCCCGACAGGAGTCGGTCAGCGCACGAGGGCCGCGTACGGCAAAGGCAATCGACTGCTACTGTCGCTTGGCATCGTGATGATGGCTCCGTTGATATCCGCGGAAAACGGATGCAATCCGCGTAATGCTGTAGGTGGTCTTAATTGGCAGAAGAGTCAAGCGCTTGAGGCGCTTGGTGCCAGAATGCCGCACCTGCCGGCGCGGCACTTCGTTCGAGCAGCTTTTGTTTGAACTACGGGAGGCGTTAGAAGCCCTCCAGGACCAGCTTTCCTTTCGTCCGACCGCTTTCGATCATAGCGTGCACTTTCTTCAGATTGGCAGCGTTGATCGGGCCAAGCGTCTCGCTAAGCGTCGTGCGGATCTTGCCGGCATCGACAAGTTCGGCAACCTTGTTGAGCAGCTTGTGCTGTTCGATCATATCTGGCGTGCCGAACAGCGGCCGCGTGAACATCAGCTCCCAATGGATGGACGCGGCCTTCCGCTTGAACGGCACGATGTCGAGCGTCTTCGGATCGTCGATCAGCGCGAAGCGGCCCTGCGGCGCGATGACCTCGACGATCTCCTTGATGTGCTGGTCGGTATTGGTCGTCGAGAAGACAAAGCCGGGGGCGCCGAGGCCAAGTGCCGCCACCTGTGCTGCAATAGGCTGCGAATGGTCGACGACATGATGGGCGCCGAGCTGTTTGATCCATTCGATGGTTTCGGGCCGGGATGCCGTTGCGATGACCGTCAGGTCAGTCAGCGCACGTGCGATCTGGATCGCGATCGATCCGACGCCTCCAGCGCCGCCGATGATGAGGATTGCCGGTGCCGCCCCCAGAACCGGATCTTGTACTCTCAGCCGGTCGAAAAGCGCCTCGTAAGCCGTGATCGACGTCAGAGGCAGGGCCGCAGCAGAGGCGAAGTCGAGCGTCTTCGGTTTGCGTCCAACAATCCGCGCGTCGACCAGGTGGAATTCGGCATTCGAGCCGGGGCGGTTGATGACGCCGGAGTAGAAGACTTCATCACCGGCTTTGAACAGCGTGACCTCCGGGCCGACGGACTTGACGACGCCCGCGGCATCCCATCCGAGCACCTTGAGTTCGTCCGCCGCCGGCGCAACGCTTGCGCGTACCTTCACGTCGACCGGATTGACGGACACCGCCTTGACCTCGACCAACAAGTCGTGGCCTTTCGCTACCGGAATCGGCAGGTCGACGTCGATCAACGACGTTTCGGCGGAGATGGGCTGGGGGACCTTGTAGGCGACGGCGCGCATGGGAAACTCCTGTGTTCGTTGCACAGAGGCTAGATGCGTCCTATGCTCGATAAGCGCAAGAATGCACAAATTCTGTACGTAGTACCAAAAAGGATACCGTCAAATGTCGCTTCCCCGCGCCAAGCTGACCCGCAACTTTTCCAGGTTGCCCCGTCGAAGTGACATTGAGTTTTCTGGACGGCAAATGGAAGGGCGTGATTCTGTTTCATCTGATGGGCGGGACGTTGCGGTTCAACGAACTGCGTCGCAAGCTGCCCTCGGTAACCCAGCGGATGATGACGAAGCAGCTGCGCGAGCTTGAGGAATCCGGCCTTGTCTCGCGCACGGTTTTTCCCGTCGTGCCCCCACGTGTTGACTATGCGCTGACGCCGCTCGGCGAAACGCTGAAACCGGTCATCAAGGCGCTTGCCGCCTGGGGTGAAGAAAATGTCTTCTGCCTGCCGGAAGGCCGCTACCTTCGCGACGTTTCGGCTGTGTCAGGCGCCCCGGCCGCGGCGGTCGAGGCTTAGAGACGCGGCGAACACAAAGACACCGATAAACGACAGGATCGCGCCGACGTAGCCAGTGGCGGCGAAGGCGTAACCC
>NZ_AKKA01000101.1 GCF_000282035.1 Rhizobium sp. CF122 | reverse complement strand
ACATCGTCGGCGACATTCACCGTGAACGTGTTCGATGCCGTGTCGCCATCCGAATCCGTTGCCGTGTAGTTGAAGGTCAGCGACAGCGTGTTTTCGCTGTTGGACGGCGTGTTGTCGTGATCCAGCGGCTTGACCAGCGTGAAGGAATACGAGCCGTGATCGCTGGCATCCGACAGCGAGGCGTAGAAGACGACATTGCCGCCGCTTGCCGTCGTCGGTGCCGTGTTGCCGGTATAGCCGACGAGCGTTCCGTCAGCGAGGATCCCCGTGTGGACCGCCTGGCCGAGAGAGGTCAGCGAGTGGCCTGCCTCGCCCGTGACAGAGACATTGGCATTCGTGAAGGCAACCGAGCGATTGGCGGAGCCGCTGTTGTTATCGTCCGCACCCCAGCCGATGTTCAGCGAACCGCCGGCCGTTGCGGACAGGCCGTCGCTTTCATTGTTGCCGCCATTGACCGCTTCGTCTTCCACGGTCGAGGTGCTGCCTGCACGGGTAACCGGGACATCGTCGACGACATTGACCGTGAAGGTGTTCGACGCCTTATCGCCGTCCGAATCCGTTGCCGTGTAGTTAAAGGTCAGCGACAGCGGGTTCTCGCCATTGCCAGCAACATGATCCAGCGGCTGAACCAGCGTGAATGCGTAGGAACCATTTGAGCTTGCATCCGAAACCGAGGCGAAGAAGACGACGTTCGCGGCGCCTTCACCGGTCGCTGCCGTCGGAGCCGTTTCGCCGGTATAGCCAACGAGAACGCCATCGATCAGCACCGTGTGCACAGCCTGGCCGAGCGACGTCAGCGTTTCGCCGGCCTCACCAGTAACGGCGACGTCGGCATTGGTGAAGGCAACCGCGCGGTCGCCCGGCTGGCCGTTGCCGTCATTGCCGCTGTCTGCGCCCCAGTTGATGTTCAGTGACCCGCCGGCGGTTGCCGAGAGGCCGTCGCTTTCATTGTTGCCGCCATTAACCGCCTCGTCTTCCACGGTCGAGGTCGTGCCGGCATTGGCAATCGGGCTGTCGTCGATGACGTTGACCGTGAAGTTGCCGCCGACTGCATCGCCGTCGCCGTCACGTGCCGTGAACTTGAAGGTGAAGGACAGAACGTCTTCCTGCCCGGCGTTGCCGCCCTTGACGGGATGATCGAGCACGCCGTCGAGATCGAAGGCATAGGAACCGTCGCCCTTGTCCGACAGCGTCACCGTGAACACCGTCTCGTTGCCGGCATGCGCGGTCAAGACAGTACCGTTCGCAGACAGCGAATAGGTCAGGTGCTGGCCGCCGGAGGTCAGGTCACCGAGGTTGATCGCCGTATTGCCGCTCTTAACACCCAGGAAGGCCGAAGCCTCGCCCGCGCTGACGCTGTGGTCGGCACCGCTGCCGGTCGCGAACACCACGGAGCGGTCGCCCATCACCTGCGTTCCGGTGAAGCCGCCATTCTCATTCTTGTTGCTGTCGTCGCCGCCCCAGGAAATGTTCAGCGACGCGCCGATCTTGTCGGTGATGAAGCCGCCATTGGCAATTACACCGCCCACTTCCGTCCCGACCGGGAAGATGTCCTCGTTGCCGCCGGCAAGCGCCTCTTCCTCGACAAACCGCACGCCGACGTCGCTCGAAAGGATCGGCGTATCGTCGATCACACCGACGCCGAAGGTTGCAACACCCGTCTTGTCGCCGTCCGAATCCGTCGCCGTGAACTGGAAGTCGAGCTTCAACGTATCTTCGCCCGCACCCTTGTGGTCCAGCGTGTCGATCAGCGTGAACTGATAGGAGCCGCCGCCGTTGTCGGAAAGACCGACCAAGAAGACGACATGAGCTGCCTGGGCCGCATCCGCATTGGCCGGAACGCCGGTCGGAGCCACCTCGCCGGTATAGGCGAGCAACACCTGGCCGCCCTCGACCGTCACGATCGTATAGTGGAGCTCCTGGCCGCGCGACGTCAGGTCCAGGGCATCGAGCGCGTTGACTGCGGCCGGGCCAAACGCCACGGAGCGGTTGCCGGCGCCCGACGTGATCGCCTCGTTGTCGGCATTGTCCGAACCCCAGGCGATCGCAAGTGTGCCACCCGTCGTCTGCGTCGTTCTATCGTTGAAGACCAAGCCGAAGAAACCGCTGCGGAAGTCCCCGTCCGAACCCGTATCCTCGTTGCCGCTGCCGACGACAGCCAGCTGCTCCTCTTCGACGAGGCCAGCCGAATAAGGCGTGCCGATCGTCGCAACATCGTCGGCGACATTCACCG
>NZ_AKKA01000100.1 GCF_000282035.1 Rhizobium sp. CF122 | reverse complement strand
CGGGCTGCAAGCGCATCTCGGCTATCTGGGGCGAGCTGTCCGACATCAAGATCGGTGATCGCTCGATGATCTGGAACTCAGACCTCGTGGAAACGCTCGAACTGCACAATCTGATGGCCAACGCCATTGCCACGGTCTATGGCGCCGAGGCTCGCAAGGAAAGCCGTGGCGGGCATGCCCGCGAGGATTACACCGGCGGACCCTACAGCGGCCGCGACGACGTTAACTGGCGCAAGCACACGCTTTCCTGGGTCAACGACGCCGGCGACGTCAAACTCGACTACCGCCCTGTTCATACCGAGCTCATCGCAGAAGGCATCGATCCGCACAAGATCCTGCCGAAAGCCCGCGTCTATTGATCTGAAAGGAACTTGCCATGGTTGAACTCGCTCTCCCCAAGAACTCCCAGATGCGCGAAGGCAAGGTGTGGCCGAAGCCGGCGGGTGCGAAGAACACCCGCGAATTCCGCGTCTACCGCTGGAGCCCGGATGACGGGCAGAACCCGTCGATCGACACCTTCTACATTGATGTCGACGACTGCGGTCCGAGAGTGCTCGACGGTCTGCTCTATATCAAGAACAAGATCGATCCGACGTTGACGCTGCGCCGTTCCTGTCGCGAAGGCATCTGCGGCTCCTGCGCGATGAACATCGACGGCACGAATACGCTGGCCTGCCTCAAGGGCCTCGACGATATCAAGGGTGCGGTGAAGATCTATCCGCTGCCGCATATGCCCGTGGTCAAGGATCTTGTTCCCGACCTCACCAACTTCTACGCCCAGCACCGCTCGATCGAGCCGTGGCTGAAGACGGTTTCGCCGACGCCGGCGAAAGAGTGGAAGCAGAGCCACGAGGATCGCCAGAAGCTCGACGGTCTCTATGAGTGCATTCTCTGCGCCTGCTGCTCGACCTCCTGTCCGAGCTACTGGTGGAACGGCGACCGCTATCTCGGCCCGGCCGTCCTGTTGCAGGCCTACCGCTGGCTGATCGACTCACGAGATGAAGCGAAGGGCGAACGCCTCGACAATCTCGAGGATCCGTTCCGCCTCTATCGCTGCCATACGATCATGAACTGCGCGCAGACCTGCCCGAAGGGTCTCAACCCGGCCAAGGCGATTGCCGAGATCAAGACGATGATGGTCGAACGCCGGGTCGGATAAGCGACCACCTTATAGCAAACATTCGATCCTCGCCGACCGCATTTGCGAGCCCGACGGTGAGATACAACAACGCTTTTCGTCGCGCGCCATCCCCCAAGGATCATCCAAATGAAGCGCCATGAGTGTGAAGACCAGAAGTCACAATCCCCCGGATTCGCGTTCCCGCTCGCTATGTATCTGATCTGTCTGTCGGGAATCGGGACCTACATTGCGGTTGGCACACCTTGGTCCTCCTCGCCGCTGAAAGACGCAGCCGCCCCCCACGCGAGGTTTGTCGCGTCCGCTCAGGCTGGCTGCATCGAATCGCAATTCGCCGGGAGTCATATCTTTTTTGTATCGCAGCACACGAGCTCAACGTCCCGGACTGGTCGTTTAGTCGTTGCCAAAGAAAAGGAGTCCCCCCTCATGAGCCGAGAACTCTTCCGCATCTCTCAAGCCAACCTGTCACACCAGGAAGTGAGACTGCCATGAACAGCATCAGCAGCAAGCAGCACGTGGAGCACCTTACCGGCCGCGCAAGCTTTCGCAGCGAGGCCGACGGCCTAGGCTCAGTCAACGTTCCCGCCGACAAGCTCTGGGGCGCCCAGACCCAACGTTCGCTCGAGCATTTCAGCATAGGCCATGACCTGATCCCGCGGGAAATGATCACTTCCTATGCGATCTTGAAGCTGGCCGCTGCCACCGCGAACTGCGAGGGCGGTCGCCTCGAGGTTCAGGTGTTTGAACTGATCAAGCGTGTCTGCGAGGAGATCCTGGAGGGGAAACTCCATGATATGTTCCCGCTCCACGTCTGGATGACTGGCAGCGGCACCCAGTTCAACATGAACGTCAACGAAGTCATTTCCAACCGCTGTTGCCAGCTTATGAACACCCCGCTCGGCAGCAAGGCCCCCGTCCATCCGAACGACCACGTCAACATGTCTCAATCATCCAACGACAGCTTTCCGTCGGCGATGAACATTGCTGCCGCCGCAGGAGTCGCGATCCGTTTGATCCCGGCCGTGACCGCGCTGCGCGACGCCATCGCGGTAAAGGCCGAAGAATGGGCCGATATCGTCAAGATCGGCCGGACGCACATGCAGGACGCGACACCGCTCACGCTCGGCCAGGAATGGTCGGGCTATGCGGGCATGCTGTCCGACGATCTCGAGCGGATCAAGGACGCACTCAAGGGCGTCTATCGGCTTGCGCTCGGTGGCACCGCCGTTGGTACTGGAATCAATGCTGCACCGGGATTTGCGGAAGCCGTTGCGGCCGAAATTGCTAGGCTCACCGAGCTGCCTTTTGTCAGTGCGCCGAACAAGTTCACGGTCCAAGGCGCCCATGACGCACTGGTTCACCTCTCCGGCACACTGCGCACCCTTGCTGTCTCGCTCTATAAGATCGGCAACGATATCCGGCTGTTATCGTGCGGCCCGCGCGCCGGTTTGGCGGAACTGCTGATCCCGGAAAACGAGCCGGGCTCATCGATCATGCCCGGAAAAGTCAACCCGACGCAGGTCGAGGCGCTGACGATGATCGCTGTGCAGGTCATGGCGAACGACGTGGCCGTCGGCTTTGGCGGAGCCGGCGGTTATCTTGAAATGAATGTCTACAAGCCTCTGATGATTGCCAACATCGCGCAGTCGATCACCATTCTCGCCGACGGATGCACAAACTTCCGCGCCTTCCTGGTTGAGGGTACGCAACCCAACCGGAAGAAGATTGCGGAATATGTGGAGCGCTCGTTGATGCTGGTCACCGCGCTCGCGCCGGTCATCGGCTATGATAAGGCTTCGAAAATCGCTCATCATGCTGCCGACCACGATCTGACGTTGAAACAGGCCGCGCTTGAGCTCGGCTTCGTCGACGAGCAGACGTTCGATCGTGTCGTCGATCCGGCCAAGATGGTGACACCCTATGTCGCCTCCGCCTGACGACCGTCATGGGCTGCAGACTTACTGTCCCAGGCTGCTAGTTCCCCTGTCGCTTTGGTCGCGGTCGGCGAGCCCATGCCGACGGACCTGCTCCCCGCCAGTATGGCACCCTCGGACTGCCGCAGCCATCCGCCACCAATCAGACTGAACAACAACAGGAAGGAAAGCCACATGTCCACTAACATTCCCACCGGCCATGCGCTGCTGCGTGACTCTCGGCTGAACAAGGGCACCGCATTCACCGTCTCCGAACGCCGCGAATTTGGCCTAGAGGGCCTGCTGCCACCCGTGCCCCTTTCCCTCGAGTTGCAGGTGTCGCGCCTGAACAACGAACTCGCTGAGCTCGACAGTGACCTGCAACGCTACCTGCTGCTGTCCGACCTTCAGGTGCGCAACGAAACGCTGTTCTATGCCCTGCTGATGTCGGATCCGGCTCGCTTCATGCCGATCGTGTACACGCCGACGGTGGGCGAAGGCTGCCAGAAATTCGACCATATCTACCGCAATCCGCGCGGCATGTACCTGCCAATCAGCGCGCGGGGACGGTTGCGCGAACTGCTTGCCAACTGGCCGCAAAAGGACGTCCGGTTCATCGTCGTCACCGACGGCGAGCGCATCCTTGGCTTGGGCGATCTCGGTGTTGGCGGCATGGGCATTCCGATTGGCAAGCTTGCCCTCTACACCGCCTGCGCTGGCGTGCCGCCGCAGTACTGCCTGCCGGTAACCCTCGACGTCGGGACCAACAATCACGAACTTCTTGAAGACCCGCTCTATCTCGGCCTACGCCAGGAACGCGTGCGCGGCGAGGCATACACGGCCTTCGTCAATGAGTTCGTCGATGCCGTTCAGGCGCTCTATCCGAAGTGCTGCATCCAGTGGGAAGACTTCGCGAACTTCAACGCTGTGCCGATCCTTGCCAATTACCGCGACAAGGTCTGCACCTTCAACGACGACATCCAGGGCACGGCGGCGGTCGCTTTGGCCGGCATCTACGGCGCCTTGCGCATCTCCGGGCAGCGGCTTGCCGATCAGCGTTTCCTGTTTCTCGGTGGCGGATCGGCGGCGACCGGTATTGCGGGGCTGATTAGCCGGGCGATGACGCTCGATGGCATGAGCATGGCCGAGGCTGGCGCCTGCACTGCGTTGTTCGACGTCAACGGCTTGCTGGTGGCTTCGCGCACCGATCTTGCGGAGTTCCAGAAGCCCTTTGCCCTCAAGCATGAGCCAGTGACAAGCTTCGTGGAGGCGGTCAAAGCGCTCCGCCCGACGGCGATCATCGGCGTCAGCACCATGCCAAAACTGTTTAATCAGCAGGTAATCGAAGCCATGACCGAGATCAACGAGCGGCCGATCATCTTCCCGTATTCCAACCCGACCTCTCGGTCCGAATGTACCGCCGAGGAGGCCTATCGCTGGTCCGGAGGACGGGCGATCTTTGCCAGTGGCAGCCCGTTTTCCCCGGTCGAGGTGAATGGCAAGACCTTCGTGCCGGGCCAGGGCAACAACGTCTACATCTTCCCTCCCATGGGCATGGCTGTGTTCGCCACCGAGGCCGAGCGGATAACCGACGACATGTTCATCGTCGCGGCCAAGGCGGTCGCCGAACGGGTGACGGAGGAAGATCTCGCCACCGGGCTTATTTATCCGCCGCAGAGCAGAATCTTCGCAACCTCGCTCCATGTCGCGACCCGCATCGCTGAGTGCATTTTCGATAAGAACCTGGCGCGTGTCGAACGTCCCAAGGACATCGCGGCGCTCATTCAGGCGCGCCTGCACACCCCCAGCTATTCGGTCTGAGGCAGGATTGCGATGACCGTCGAGGTCATCGGATGCGGGCGGGCATCGGCTGTTGAGTCGACGCTTTGCCTGGTTGCGTCTGCAAATCCACGGGCGTGCGATCGTTGGCCGTCTCCGTCACAGCACTTGCGAAAAGGTGATCCATGAACGCCAAATTGGCAGATCCCCCGAACAACCTTGCCGTCTCAGACGCGGTTCAAACAGGGCAAACGAAAGCGCACAAGCGTATCGTGATTGCTGGAGGTGGTTTCGCGGGGATCGCCGCGGCGCGCGCTTTAGAGCGCGCGGATGCGGAGGTCGTGCTGATCGACCGGCGCAATCACCACATATTTCAACCGCTGCTCTATCAAGCGGCCACCGCGGTGCTTGCACCCTCGGAAATCGCAGCGCCGATCCGGCAGCTCGCCGTCAAGCAGAGAAATGTGACCGTGATGCTCGCGGAAGTGACCGGAGTTGACCTGAGTTCCCGAACGGTCGATGCCAGCTGCCCTGGCCTCGGCACTCGCAAGGTCCCGTTCGACCATCTAATTATCGCTACCGGAATGCGCCCAAGCTATTTCGGCCATGAGGAGTTTGCTCGGTATGCGCCAGCTCTCAAGGACCTGAATGATGCAGAGACGATCCGAACAAAAATACTTCGCGCCTTTGAGCTCGCCGAAACGACCGATGACGCAAGCGAGCGCGCCCGGCAGATGACCTTCGTGCTGGTCGGCGCTGGTCCTACCGGAGTGGAACTGGCGGCATCGATGGCGCACATGGCTGCCGTTACGCTGCGCAAAAATTTCCGCCGTATTGATCCGGCGGATAGCACCATTATTCTACTCGAAGGCGGCAACCGAGTGCTTCCGACCTTCGCCGAGACCTTGTCGAGGAAGGCAACGGCACGGCTCGAAGAGCTCGGCGTCAAGGTTATGACGGGAGTCAAGGTCGAAAAGGTCGATGAGCAAGGCGTCGTCGCCGGCGGCAAAAGAATCTCGAGCGCGACCGTCCTTTGGACCGCCGGGGTGGCAGCATCACCGATCGTGAAAATGTTCGGCGCGGACACCGATCGGGCCGGTCGCGTCATCGTTGGTCCGTGCCTGGAGGTCCCGGGTGTGCCGGACGTCTTCTTCGTGGGAGATACAGCATCAGTCATGCAGAACGGACGGCCGGTGCCTGGCGTCGCCCAAGCAGCAATCCAGCAAGGACGTTACGTGGGGCGGCTGATCTGCAACCGGCTTAAAGGGCGGGATGCGAAGCGTCCGTTCCGATATTCCAACAAGGGCAATATGGCCGTGGTGGGTAGGAACTTTGCGATCCTCGAGGCCGGTCGCTTTCGCATGAGTGGATTCCTGACGTGGCTGATATGGGCATTCATTCACATGGCCTCGCTTCCCCAGCTGCAGAATCGTCTGCGGGTCGAGTTCCAATGGCTCTGGTCCTACTTCACCGGTCAACGCACGTCGCGCCTGATTTCCGAGCCGCCGAGGACAGTGGACTAGCACGGGGCCTGCTGCTGACCCTCGAGACGAGGGTCGCCACCATTTCAGTAAGTTGCTTCAACTCACAGTGAAATTACATCAGGCAGTTTGCGTCTCATTCAACAGTCGCAGCCTTAATCATCGGAGCCAACAATGGAACTCTTGCTGCATTCCGTCCTGCGCCGGATCATCAAAATTGGCGAACTGCACGTGGTCTATGCATCCGGTACAAAGCGGGCCTACGGCAGCGCCAAGAGCGTCGTGTCCATTCATATCAAAACGCGGGCCGCTGAACGCTCCCTATTCCTGAATCCGGAGCTGGCCGTTGGTGAGACATTCATGAACGGCGAACTGGAAGTCACCCAAGGGTCTGTTTACCAACTTCTCGAGCTCTTGTTCAAAAACACGCGGGTTTCCGATCTCGGTGGTTGGCCAGGCGTGCTGCGGAAGTTCAATTTTGCCTTGAGACGCGTCCATCAACTCAACACTTTGAGAAAGTCCCGCCAGAATGTGTCCCATCACTACGACCTGAATGGTGATCTGTACCGCCTGTTTCTCGACGAAGATAGCCAGTATTCATGCGCCTACTTCGAACATCCGGCTGCCAGCCTGGAGGAAGCGCAGCTTGCCAAGAAGCGCCACCTCGCCGCTAAGCTCCAGCTATCCCCCGACCATCGTGTGCTGGATATCGGTTCAGGATGGGGCGGCCTTGGTCTTTACATCAACTCCGTCATTGGCAGCGATGTGACCGGTGTCACCCTTTCCGAAGAGCAACACGCTGTCTCGAACGCGCGCGCAGCCGATACGAAAAGCGCCGACAATGTAAGGTTCTTGCTCACCGATTACAGGGAAGTCGATGAAAGCTTCGATCGCATCGTTTCCATCGGAATGTTCGAGCATGTTGGCGTAGGCCATTTCGACGAGTTTTTTGCCAAGGCGCGGCGCCTGTTGAAGCCAGAGGGGGTCTTTGTCCTCCATTCAATCGGTCAGTTCGAAGGTCCTTCACATACCAATCCGTGGATCCAGAAGTACATTTTCCCCGGCGGATACATCCCCTCGCTGTCGGAAGTCTTCCCGGCGCTTGAGCGCCAGGGACTTGTGGTGTGCGATGTGGAAATACTGCGCTTGCACTACGCAGACACTTTGAAGGCTTGGCGGCAGCGCTTCCTGCAGCGCCGTGAGGACGCGGTCAGAATCTATGACGAGCGGTTCGCGCGCATGTGGGAGTTCTATCTCGCCGCTTCGGAAACGGCATTTCGGCATCAAGGCCTGATGGTTTTTCAGCTACAGCTTTCGCTGGACCAAACTGCCGTCCCCCTCACACGCGATTATCTCGTGAAAGCGGAACGGGAGTTGATGCAGGCTGAGACTGAAATCGCTCTTTTGAAAGATTCGCGCGTCCGTCTCCAGCCGCGGGAAAGCATCTCGCCTATTTCGCTTGTTCGCGGAAGTCATACTGAAAAGTTGGACAGTGCCAGCTCTTCGGAGTTGTGTCCCGTCCTGCGGGGTCGACTATGACTACGAAAGCCGTCCTGCTGCCGGATGCCCCTCCCGGCGGACCGGCCTCGACCCGCCACTGAGGGCAACGCCCGCAATATCCGAGGATTACAAGGAATCTGCATCCATGAGCGTTTCAGGCCTGCCA
>NZ_AKKA01000099.1 GCF_000282035.1 Rhizobium sp. CF122 | reverse complement strand
CGCCAGCCGCTACTGGCTCGCCGACAGCTATCAGGCAAGCTTCGAGGCCGGAACACGTCCGACAAGCTTCGACAAGGACTTTGTGCGCGCCTGGGTCGCGGAGCGCTGCGACCCTTATAAGGATGAGATCCCGGAAATCCCCGTCGAACTGATCCAGCAGACCTCCGAAGTCTACATCAAGGCCTACGAAAGCATCACGGCGCAACACTTTGTTCCCGACGACAGCGGAGCAACCCCGGTCGAGCGCATCCGCAAAAGTCTGTCGGCCTACTTCTCGTAAGGCCGCCGCGCAGGAAGCCTGCAACATTGGCTTGCAGGCTTTCCGTCGTTGGCGCTAGCATCTGTAAAACTGGGGTGCCGGCCTCAAGCCGGCGGGGGAATGGATGGCACGCAGGCCAAGACGCAAGGCCGAAGAGACCCGCGAAGACATTCTCTCCATGGCAGAATTGCTGTTCCGCCAACGTGGTTTCGTCGCCGTTTCCATCGCCGACATTGCCGCCTCGCTCGGTATGTCGCCGGCCAATGTTTTCAAGCATTTCCGTTCGAAAAGCGCGCTTGTCGACGCCATTGCGGAACGCCACCTCGGCGAGGTCGCAGATCGCTTTGCCGCCTTCGACGATGAACTGCCGCCCAACGAGCAGCTGCTGCGCTTTGTATTGCGCCTGCTCGACAGCCATCTGCAGGACATTCAGCAGAACCCTTATATCTTCGAAATGGTCCTGATGACGGTGCAAGCCAAGCTCGAGGCCGGCAATCGATACAAAGAGCGCATCGTTCAAAAGCTGGACGATATCATACGGGTAGGGATCGCCGCGGGACGCTACCATTGCAGCAACCCGCAAGATGCCGCCAGCACAGTTGCCGATGTCCTGGCAAGCGTCCTGCACCCAGTTCTGATCGCCCGTGATGATAAGGACACACTTGTCCACCGCGCAAAGCAGATCGTCATTTTCGTCGATGCCGCACTGCAAAATAGCGCTTGCTAAGTGACGATTCATAACTTACGTCACTTCGTAAAGTCTTTCTTAAATTCGGATCAGTGGCATTCGATTCTGGATCGATGATCGGCCCTCATTGTTGATGAAGGCCATTGGTTCGGACGCCACCGCACAAGGAATTCATTATGATACGGCGCATTTTCCTCGTTTCCTCCGCCCTTGCTCTCGGCGGGGTACTCGCCGCATGCAGCGATAGCGGTAACAAGCAGGGCGCAGCCGGCGCCGCGGGTGCCGCTGCTCAGCAGGCCGCCCCGGTTGGTGTCATATCCCTGACGAAGGGCAGCTTCCCTGTCACCACGATCTTGCCAGGCCGCGCCGAAGCTTCGCAGATTGCCGACATTCGCCCACAAGTTAGCGGCATCATCGAGAAGATCCCCTTCAAGGAAGGTGGCGAAGTCAAGAAGGGTGACGTTCTCTACCAGATCGAAGACGCGCCCTATCTGGCAACCGCTGCACAGGCACGCGCCGCCATTGCCAAGGCAGAAGCAAGCGTTCCGAGCGCGCAAAGCAATTTCGATCGCTATCAGCGCCTTGTCGGTTCGGGCGCGACGCAAATCGAACTTGAGACGGCGCGCACCAACCTTCTGCAGGCGCAGGCCGAGGTCGAATCCGCAAAGGCAGCCCTAACCGCCGCCGAAATCGATGTCGACCACACGAAGATCATTGCGCCATTCGATGGCGTGATCGACCAGACGGCATACAACGTCGGCAACGTCGTCGCCGCCAACCAGACGACGGCGCTCACGACCGTACGCCAGCTGGATCCCGTCTATATCCTCCTGACGGAATCGAGCACGAACCTGCTGCGGCTTCGCGACGCGATCAGAAGCGGAGAAGTCAAGGGCAATGCCGGCAACGCCGCCTTCCGCCTCATCTTGGAAAACGGCAAGGAGTATGACCAGAAGGGCACGCTTGACATGTCGAAGTCCGTCGTCAGCGAGACGACCGGCACGTTCATCATCCGCGTCCGCTTTCCAAATCCCGACCATATCATCCTGCCCGGCATGTATGTCCGCGCCACGCTGGAACTCGGCGCAGAGCAAGGCTATGCGCTGCCGCAGCTTGCAACCAGCCGAAATGCGAATGGTGAGCTGACCGCGCAGTTCGTCTCAGCCGACGGCAAAGTCGAAACCCGTATCTTCGAAAACGCATCGCCGTCCAACAACGCCTGGCTCGTTACCGAGGGCATCAACGACGGCGATCAGTTGATCGTCAGCGGCCTGCAGTCGATTTCCGCAGGCATGCCCGTCAAGCCAATGCCGATGAAAATCAATGACAAGGGGATCGTTGTGCCCGCTGATCAGGCCGCATCCGGTGAAGCGCAAAAGCCCGCCGCGAAGTAATCGCGACGAACCGTGATCAAAGCCGTACAGGAACAGTAAGCCAATGGCCAAGTTTTTCATCCGACGCCCGATCTTTGCTTGGGTCATCGCGATCACGATCATGCTCGCGGGCCTGCTCGCAATCTTCACGCTATCGATTTCGCAATATCCTGATATCGCGCCAACCACGGTACGCATCAATGCGACCTATCGCGGCGCGAGCGCCGAAACCGTCGAGAAATCGGTGACGACGATCATCGAAGACGGCATGACCGGCCTCGACGACCTGACCTATATGACGTCGACCTCGTCGACCGGGTCTGCCAGCATCTCGCTGACATTTGGCACCAGCGCCGACCCCGACATCGCGCAGGTCCAAGTCCAAAACAAGCTCCAGCTGGTCCAGTCCCAGCTGCCGAGCGACGTCATTGACGCCGGCATCAGCGTCACCCGCTCGACCTCGAGCATTCTGCTCGTCGGCTCGTTGGTTTCGACGGACGGCAAGCGCAACTCGGTTGACCTCGGCAACATCATGTCGACGTCCATCGAAGATCAGATCCAGCGTATCGAGGGCGTCGGCAGCATCAACATCTTTGGTTCGGGTTATGCCATGCGCGTGTGGCTCGATCCGTACAAGCTATTGAAATATCAGTTAACGACCGGCGACGTTACCTCCGCGATCGAAGCGCAGAACACCCAGGTTTCGGTCGGATCGCTGGGCGCCCAGCCGTCGGTCGGCGGCCAGCAGCTCAACGTGACCATCACGGCGCAAAGCCAGCTCACCACCGTTTCCGACTTCGAGCACATCATCTTGAAGGTTGAAAAGGACGGTTCCACCGTCCGCCTCAGCGATGTAGCACGCATCGAGATCGGCCAGGAAAGCTACGGCGGCTCCTCCCGCTACAACGGCCAGCCGTCGAGCGGCTTTGCCGTCAACCTCGCCATCGGCGCCAACGCCATCGATACCGCCGACCGCGTTCGCTCTGCCCTCGACACCATCAGCCACGGCCTGCCGGAAGGCGTGGAAATCACCTATCCGTACGACACGACCCCCTTCGTCGAACTGTCGATTGAAAAGGTGGTTCACACGCTGATCGAAGCCATCGTTCTCGTCTTCATCGTCCTTTTGGTCTTCCTGCAGAACCTCCGGGCGACACTCATTCCGACGATCGCCGTGCCAGTGGTTTTGCTTGGGACCTTCGGCATCCTCGCCATGGCGGGATATTCGATCAATACGCTGACGATGTTTGCCATGGTCTTGGCGATCGGCCTTCTCGTCGACGACGCCATCGTGGTCGTCGAAAACGTCGAGCGCATCATGACGGAAGAGAAGCTGTCGCCGCTCGAAGCCACAGAGAAGTCGATGGGCGAAATCACCGGCGCCATCGTTGGTATCGCGCTCGTCCTGACAGCCGTCTTTATCCCGATGGCTTTCTTCGGCGGCTCGACCGGCATCATCTACCGCCAGTTCTCCGTGACGATCGTCTCCGCGATGCTGCTTTCGGCACTCGTCGCGATCGTCCTGACGCCGGCGCTTTGCGCGACCATGCTAAAGCCGGTGACCGAACACAAGAAGCACCGGATCGGTGACTGGTTCAACCGCAACTTCACGCGTTCTACCAACGGCTATGTCCGGAGCATCGGCTACCTGCTGAAACGGCCGATCCGCGTCATGCTGGTCTTCCTCCTCATCGGTCTTGGCTGCGCCTACTTGTTCAATCGTCTGCCAAGCTCCTTCCTTCCACAGGAAGACCAGGGTGTGCTGCTGACGATCGTCACGACGCCTCCCGGCTCGACGACGCAGCAGACCCAGGCCGTCGTCGAAAAGGTCGAGAAATACTACCGCGAGAACGAGAAAGACGCTGTGCAGTCCGTCTTTGGCGCCCTTGGCTTTGGTTTCAATGGTTCCGGCCAGAACAGCGCCATCGTTTTCACTAAGCTCAAGGATTTCTCTGAGCGCACGGATCCGAACCTGCATGCGCAGGCTGTCGTGACGCGGGCGCTGAAGACCTTCTTCACCTTCCGCGAAGCGCAGGTCTTCGCGCTGCTGCCGCCGGCCATCCAGGGTCTCGGCGTCTCAAGCGGCTTCTCCATGTATCTCGTCGATACCGGCGGTCACGGCACCGACGCTCTGGACGCTGCCTCGAAGCGCTTGATCCAGGCCGCAAACTCCAGCGGCAAGGTCGTCGCGCTGCGCAGTAACAACAAGGAGGTCGAGCCGCAGATGAAGATCGTCATCGACCAGGAAAAGATCGGCGCGATGGGTGTCGATATCACCGCGGTCAACTCGATGCTCTCGGTCATCTTTACCGGTCGCGACGTGAACGACTTCACCTTGAATGGCGAGATCAAGCCGGTCTACGTGCAGGGTGACGCGCCGTTCCGCATGCAGCCTGACGATCTCGATCACTGGTATGCCCGCAACTCAAGTGGTGAAATGGTGCCCTTCTCTGCCTTCACCCGCACCGAATGGGTCAAGGGCGCCCCGACACTCGCACGCTTCAATGCAGTGAGCGCAATCCCGCTCGAGGGCGCGTCGGCACCGGGCGTGAGCTCGGGCGACGCCATGAACGAAATGGAAGCGCTGACTGAACAATTGGGCGGCGGCTACACCGTGGCCTGGCAGGGCATTTCCTATCAGGAACGCCTGTCCGGTTCGCAGGCACCGATGCTCTATGCGATTTCCGTTCTCGTCGTCTTCCTCTGCCTGGCAGCGCTTTACGAAAGTTGGTCGATCCCGTTCTCGGTCATCATGGCCGTGCCGGTCGGCGTGCTCGGCGCCCTCGCCGCTGCAACTCTCTTCGGTCAGGCGAACGACGTCTACTTCAAGGTCGGCCTGCTGACGACCATAGGTCTGGCGGCGAAAAACGCGATCCTGATCGTGGAGTTCGCGAAGGACCGAATGGAAACAGGAATGGGACTGCTCGAGGCGACTCTTGAGGCGGCGCGCTTGCGCCTGCGCCCCATTATCATGACATCCCTTGCCTTCATTCTAGGTGTCGTGCCGCTGGCAGTCGCAACCGGAGCAGGCTCTGCGGCGCAGAACGCAATCGGTATTGGCGTGCTCGGCGGTATGCTTGCCGCGACCGCTCTCGGCATCTTCTTCGTGCCCTCGTTCTTCGTTGTTATCCGCCGGATCTTCTCGCGGACGAGCAAAAATGAAGCGTGAGTGTGATATAAATGCACTGTGAGAAGGTGAGACTCGTTGATACATTGCCGCCAACTGCTTCGGGATGGTGTTTCTCGTACGAGCGAAGCGCGGCCGATAGCGAAGCATGAAGGCTTCTGACAAGAATAGATTTGGTCGAGTTACAGGAAGATTTTTAATGGCATCTTTTCGCTTTGCCTCTCCGGCGTTTCTGCTTCTACTCGCGGGCTGTGTGAGTGGCCCGGACCATGTACCCCCGGAGATGCCGCTTCCGGCGAAGTTCAGCGAGGGTGGCGCCAAGGACATCGGCGACGTGTCGACGGCGGCCTGGTGGACGGCTTATCGTGACACGAAGCTGAACGGCCTGGTGGTCCAGGGGCTGAACGAGAACCTGTCGGTGCAGCAGGCGCTGGAGCGCATCAATGCGGCAGCCGGCGGCGTCACCGTGGCCGGAGCCGGGTCGTTGCCGAGCCTGTTGGTCGGCGCCAGCCACACCACCAGCGGCACGATGGGCGAGCGCCGCACCTCGATTGGCGCCACCAACACCAGCGCCGGCGAAGCCAACGTCTCCTGGCTGCTCGACCTGTTCGGCCAGTACCGCCGCTCGAAGGAAAGCGCCCAGGCAACGCTCGATGCCGCCTATTCCAGCGCCGACGTCGCCAAGCTCACCTATCTGCAGGATCTGGTGAACTCCTACATCGACCTGCGCTTCTTCCAGGAGCGCCTGGCGCTGTCGCGCGCCAACCTGAAGTCGCGCCAGGAAACCTACGAGCTGACCCAGTTCCAGCTCGAAGCCGGTGCCGCCTCGCGCCTCGACGTCGTCCAGGCCGAAGGTCTGGTGCAGTCGACGCAGGCCGAAATCCCCGGCCTGGAGACCAACATCCGCGTTGCCGCCCACCACATCGCCACGCTGCTCGGCCAGCCGGCCGGCTCGCTGCTCGGCGAGCTGTTGAAGGGCGCGCCGCAGCCGATCTTCCGCGGCGGCATCGTCTCCGGCATCCCGGCCGACCTGATCCGCAACCGGCCCGACATTCGCGTCGCCGAGCGCAATCTGGCCGCCGCCACCGCCAATATCGGCGTCGCCATCGCGCAGCTCTATCCGACGATCACCCTGTCGGGCTCGATCTCGCCGAGCTATGTCAAGCCGGCCGGCTTCTCCGGCGGCAGCCTGACCACCTGGTCGTTCGGCCCGACCCTGACGCTGCCGATCTTCGACGGCGGCCGCCTGCGCGCCAATGTCGACATCGCCAAGTCGGATGCCAAGACGCAGTATCTCGCCTGGAAGTCAACGGTGCTGGATGCCGTCGAAGAGGTGGAGAACGCGCTGTCGGCGGTGCGCCGCGACGCCCAGACGGTGGAAGCGCTGCGCGCCCAGGTGAAGACGACGCAGGAAACCCTGGAACTGTCGACCGCCAGCTACAAGGACGGCGCTTCCTCGCTGCTCGACGTGCTCGATGCGCAGCGCCAGGTGTCGCTGGCCCAGGCAAGTCTGGCCGCCGCCATCCAGCAGATGGCCAAGGACTATGTCTCCCTCAACGTCGCCATCGGCGGCGGCTACAATCCCGGCGCACCCAGAACCACCGCGCCGCCAAAGGCAAGCTGA
>NZ_AKKA01000098.1 GCF_000282035.1 Rhizobium sp. CF122 | reverse complement strand
TTTTCGGTCGAAAACCTGCCGCTGCGGCTCGCCTCCACGAGCATGCGAAGGACGACCGTGCCTTCGGCTATGAAGCGGTTCTGCCGGCCGGTCAGATCACGCTCACGGATATCGCGAAAGTCCGCAATACGAGGATCATCTGCGCGCTCAATGGCAATGAGGCGGGACCACATCGCCCTAGCCGCCGTTGATCGTCACATCGGCAACAATGCGCCCAGACTGGATATCGACGACAAGCGACTTCATGACGCCCTCGGCGCTAGCCCCGAAAAACATGATCTGGCCTCCCGACAGCGACGACGACTGGATGACAAAGCCCGGCGGCAGCGTTGCCGTCACAGAAACCGGCGCATCGGACGGCACACCCGCCGACGTGACGGCCGCCGGCTCCTTCGCGGGCGCCCGCATCGTCTTGTAGACAACGGCGCCGAAGACAGCCATAAGGCTCACGAACATGATGATGCCTGAGACGATCTGCAGGCGGATCATCTTGCGCCGGACACGCTCCATCGCCGGATCGAGGGGCTTTTCGTCCTGATCGTCTTCTGGCTGGATATTCGTCATATGTGGCGTTCCGTTCTATAAAATAATTCGGAGAAGAAGCGTCTTGAGCGACCCCTTTAAACAAGCATCCGGCATTAGAAAAGTCCTCACCGCCGACGAGAACGCCGAAGGCCGTCTGGACGCGTGGATGACCGCACAGCTTGGCGAAGAGTTTTCGCGCAGTCGCGTGAAGGCGCTGATCAAGGAAGGCCAGGTCTCTGTGGCCGGCAAGGTCCTCGCCGATCCGCAGAAAAAGGTGCGTCCTGGCGATATCTTTGAGATAGTGCTGCCCGAGCCGGAGGATCCCACGCCCCGGGGCGAAAATATTCCGCTCGACATTCTGTACGAAGACGATGACCTCATCGTGATCTCCAAGCCCGCCGGCCTTGTGGTGCACCCGGCGGCTGGCAACTGGACGGGCACGCTCGTTAACGCGTTGATCTATCATTGCGGCGACAGTCTTTCCGGCATCGGCGGCGTCCGCCGTCCGGGCATCGTTCACCGGCTGGACAAGGACACGACGGGCGTGATGGTCGTCGCCAAGAACGACATCTCCCATCGCCACCTGTCGCTGCAGTTTGCCGATCACGGCCGGACCATGCCGCTGGAGCGCGCGTACCAGGCAATCGTCTGGGGGCGTCCTCGTACGCTGACCGGAACGATCAATGCCTCGCTCGGCCGAGCCGTCGGCGATCGTACGCGCCGAGCCGTCAAACGGGCCGAGACGCAGGATGCCGACGAAGCAATCACGCACTACGAAGTTCTCGAGCGCTTCCACGAGAACCCCGACGCGACGTCGCTCGCCTCGCTCGTCGAGTGCCACCTCGAGACCGGCCGCACCCATCAGATCCGCGTGCACATGGCGCATATCGGCCACCCGCTGCTCGGCGACACCGTCTACGGAGCAGGTTTCAAGACAAAGGCAAATCTCCTTCCGGATGCCGCCAGGAAGACCGTGAACGCCTTCGCAAGACAGGCGCTTCACGCCTATATGCTGCAATTCGAGCATCCGCGCACCGGCGAAGTCATGCACTTCGAAGTACCGCTGCCCGAGGACATGGAAGAGTTGGCAAGCGCACTCCGCGCCTAGCCAAAGTAACGCCTTCGTGAACCGGTGTGCAGCCTTGAACCCCTGTTCCGCCATACTTATCTGTACATTGACTTAGTGCGGGCTTGGATAAAGCCGCACGTCCCGGTTCGCCTTTCGACGCAGGGGCGCGTTCCATCGGGAACCGGAATTCAGATAGGAGGGTGCTTTATGGCCCGAAATAACTTGCCGTCCATTACCGCCGGCGAAGCCGGTCTCAATCGCTATCTCGACGAAATCCGCAAGTTCCCGATGCTGGAGCCGCAGCAGGAATATATGCTGGCGAAGCGCTATGCGGAACATGGCGATCGCGAAGCCGCACACAAGCTCGTCACCAGTCACCTGCGCCTCGTTGCGAAGATCGCAATGGGCTATCGTGGTTACGGCTTGCCGATCGGCGAGGTCGTCTCCGAAGGCAACGTCGGCCTCATGCAGGCCGTCAAGAAGTTCGATCCGGAACGCGGTTTCCGTCTTGCCACCTATGCCATGTGGTGGATCAAGGCCTCGATCCAGGAATACATCCTGCGTTCTTGGTCTCTGGTGAAGATGGGTACGACCGCCAACCAGAAGCGGCTGTTCTTCAACCTGCGTCGCCTCAAGGGCCGTATCCAGGCCATTGACGACGGCGACCTGAAGCCGGAACACGTCGCTGAGATCGCCACCAAGCTGAACGTCTCCGAGGAGGAGGTCGTTTCGATGAACCGCCGCCTGTCAGGCGATGCGTCGCTGAACGCACCGATAAAAGCCTCGGAAGGCGAATCCGGCCAATGGCAGGATTGGCTCGTCGACGACCATGAGAGCCAGGAAGATGTTCTGATCGAGCAGGACGAACTCGACACGCGCCGCCACATGCTGGCGAAGGCGATGAGCGTTCTGAACGACCGTGAACGCCGCATCTTCGAGGCACGCCGTCTTTCTGAAGATCCGGTAACCCTCGAGGATCTCTCGGCCGAGTTCGACATCAGCCGCGAACGCGTTCGTCAGATCGAGGTCCGCGCCTTCGAAAAGGTCCAGGATGCTGTCCGCAAGGAGGCTCTCGAACGCGCCAAGGCCGTTCGGGTCGTCGAAGCCACGGCCTAAGGCACAAATTCTCTTCAAATGAAAAGGGCGGGACCAGATGGTTCCGCCCTTTCTTTTTGTCTCAACCGGCAATCACTGGCTGGTCGATACGTCGCCGAAAGCAGCCCATTCCTTGATCGCGGCGTTGAACGCTTCCCCGCCGGTCGAACCCTTCTGCATCGTCAGAAGCGCACGGCGACCGTTGCGATAGGTGATCGGGATATCGATCCAGTCGCGGCTTGAAAGGAGATCGAGATTCGCCTTGCGCGCATCCGGATAATCGTTGAGTGCGATCATGTGGAAATCGTCGGTGATCTTTGCAGGAACGGCAATCAGGGCGTCGCCACGATCCTGCTCGGTTCGCTTCATCGAAATGCGCTGGACGCTCTCGATGGCGCCGCCTTCAAAATTCGGCGGCAGCGAGAAGACCACCTCGACGATGTGGCTCGCCGGCAGCGACGGGTCGGAATTGCGCTTGAAGGTCAGTTGCGCCGACAGGTTGCGTTCAGGAACTGTTACCGTCGCCTGTACCGTCGCTTCCTGCCTGCCGTCCGAGCCGGCCTCGTGCTGGAGGCTCCAGACGACCGAGCCCTGGATGGCCGTCGGTGAACTCTGGCCGATCCGCTCCTCGTACAAGAACATCTTCTCGGTGGAACCGAGCGGCGCGGCTTGCGTGGCTCCGGCCGCCGGCGGCGGCGCAGCTGGCGCGGTCACAGCCGGGGCACCTGTCGCAGGCGTTGACGCCGCTGGCGGCGTGGTATCAGCCGCAGCAACGTTCTGTTCGGCCACCGACTTTCCTTCCGCCGTCGGCGTTCCCGGGACCGTGGCCGGGCCGCTATCGACCTCTGTACCGTCGGCAAGAAGCCGCTGGTTGAACTTGTTATTGACGGAAGCGCCGTCATTCAAGGAAGCAACTTCCTTTTTAGCATCAGTCGGCTTTGCGTCACTGGTCTGCGGCGTTGCCGCATCGGGCTTGGCAGGCGTCTGCTCGTTCTTCGCGCTCTGCGAGGGAGCGGCGCTGACGAGGTTCTTCACCATTGACGACAGCGCGTCCTGATTGGTCCAGGCGGCATATCCGCCGCCACCCACCACGCCCAGCGCAACGAGAATCGTCACGATGGAACCGATGCCGAACCGACGGCGCTTCGGCTCCATCCGGAAATTCTTGCCTTGGAATTTCGCGGCAACGGCACTGTCGAGATCGGCCGCGCCATCGTCATCCTCGGCAACGACGCCACGGTTGTCGTATCCGCGAAGCGGCTTGGCCTCCTGCCAGGCCGGATTGGTTTCCGAAGCGGATTTTGCTGCCGGCGTACCATGAATCTCCGAAAAGAGATCGCCGTCATCGAAATGGGCGTTGACCTGAACCTTCTTGCCGTTTTCAATCGGCGGCAGATCGTCGAAGGCCGCAGCCTCCCAGGAAAAGCCCTCGTTCGCGGCGGGCATCTTCACGCCGCCTGGCGTATGGTCGATCCCTGCGATGACGTCTTCAAACGCGCGTGCCGCTTCATTTGCGGGAGCAACTGGCGCAGCTTCCGAAAACTGCCTGAGTTCTTCAAGCGCCCAATCCGTCTGCGCATCCTTGGCCGGCGGCGCGGGCGTTTCCTCTACGGGCTCAGCCCACACCGGATCGAAATGCCCGGCGGCATCCGCGTGGAGCGGCTCCTCCTGACTGCGATCCACGAATTCTTCCGGCGGACGATCCAGCCCAAGGACCGGTTCAACCAGACGGTTGGTCATATCGTAATCGCGTGCAATCGGCTGCAGCGCCGGTTCCTTGTAGGTCGGCTCGGTCGGTTCGACAAGCGGCTCCTCGGGCGCAGAAACGTGTTCCTCGTGACCGTGCTGATCCTCGTGGACAACCTCTTCGGAAGGAGCAGCATGCCCGTGTTCGACAGGCTCGGCTTCGCCGACAGGAGCCGGCGGCTCTTCATACGCCCAATGTTCCTCCTGCTGGGCGATATGTTCCGGCTCAGCAGCGACAGGCTCCTCGTAGGAAGGCGCAGGCTCTTCGTGATAAGGAGCTGGCTCTTCGTAGGCAGGCGCAGATTCTTCGGCTGCCACGTGATCTTCGTGGGCCGGCGTCTCATGCGCTGGCACTTCGACTCCGGCTTCGCTCGCAAGCGGTTCGGGAGCGCCTGCTTCCTGCTCATGGACTGCATCGGCGCTTGCCCCGACTGCAGGCTCGGCCGCGAGCGCAGCATCATCGGCAAGAACGGCTTCGGCATGTTCCGCTTCGACTTCGCGAATTGCTGCCTCCAGCTTGTCAAGCTGCCGTTGCAACATCGCTTCCGGAGGGCGCGGCTTCATACTCTCGAGCTGCCGCTGCACAGCACCGCGAGCGCGCTCGTAGACTTTCACCCGCATCTCGGGAGTATTTTCAGACAGGCCGTCAACCGCCCGCCGGATAACTGCGATAAAATCCGCCATTCGTACTTTCTCTAGGAGTGCGGTTCGCGCCGCGAACCGCACGAATAATGACCCGAGACCTTAATCCTCAAACGGATCGGTCACAAGTATCGTGTCGTCTCGCTCAGGACTTGTAGACAGGAGAGCGACGGGCGCCCCGATCAACTCTTCGACCTGGCGGACATACTTGATTGCCTGGGCCGGCAGATCGGCCCAGCTGCGGGCGCCGACCGTCGATTCCTTCCAGCCTTCAAGCGTGACGTAGACCGGTTCGACGCGAGCCTGCGCACCCTGGCTGGCGGGAAGATGATCGATCTGCTCGCCGTCCAGCTTGTAGCCGACGCAGATCTTCAGTTCTTCCAGGCCGTCGAGAACATCGAGCTTGGTCAGCGCGATCCCGGTAATACCGTTGGTTGCAACCGACTGGCGGACGAGCGCCGCATCGAACCAGCCACAACGACGCTTACGGCCGGTTACGGTGCCGAATTCGTGGCCCTTTTCGCCGAGGAACTGGCCAATGTCGTCATGCAGCTCCGTCGGGAACGGACCCTCACCAACGCGCGTCGTGTAGGCCTTGGTGATGCCGAGGATGTAGCCGAGCGACCCCGGCCCCATGCCCGAACCGGCAGCAGCCTGACCGGCAACGGTGTTTGAGGACGTCACGAACGGATAGGTGCCGTGGTCGATGTCGAGCAGGCTTCCCTGCGCGCCTTCGAAGAGGATGCGGGCGCCCTTGCGGCGTTCCTTGTCGAGGAAAAGCCAGACGGTATCGCGGTAGGGAAGTACCCGATCGGCAATCGACGTCAGTTCAGTCATGATCGTGTCGTGGCTGACCTCGGCGACGCCAAGGCCGCGGCGCAGCGCATTGTGATGCGTCAAGATGCGGTCGACCTTGCCCGGCAGCGTATCGAGATCGGCGAGATCCATCACGCGGATGGCGCGACGGCCAACCTTGTCTTCATAGGCCGGACCGATACCGCGGCGCGTGGTGCCAATCTTCGTGCCGCTATTGGAGGCTGCATCTTCGCGGTAGGCATCGAGCTCGCGGTGCAGGGAAAGAATGAGCGTCGCGTTGTCGGCGATGCGCAGGTTCTCGGGAGAAATCTTCACGCCCTGCTTTTCCAGCTTCTCGATCTCGGCAATCAGCGCATGCGGATCGACGACGACGCCGTTGCCGATTACAGCCATTTTGCCGGGACGCACGACGCCGGATGGCAAGAGCGACAGCTTGTAACTGGTCCCGTCGATAACCAGCGTATGGCCTGCATTGTGTCCGCCCTGATAGCGCACAACGATGTCCGCACGTTCTGAAAGCCAATCGACAATCTTGCCTTTGCCTTCGTCACCCCATTGCGAACCGACCACGACTACGTTCGTCATTCACGTCTTCCTGTTAAAGGCGGATTTAACCGCACCCTTCTCAAACCCGCGCATCTATAATGCTTTGTTACCGGGAAAGCGACCCTGTTATGCCGCCGGAATCGGCTTTTTACGTGACAAATCAGCCATCATCGGGCTATTGGCCGATCATACCCTGAGGTTGAGAACCACATCGCCGTCATCGGAAAGAATCGCCTGTGCAGGTCGCCGCTTATATTTCTCTCGTCGTCGCAGCGCTGTGCTGGGGCGGAAACGCGGTGGCGGGCAAGCTCGCGCTTGGGCACGTCAGCCCAATGATGCTGACGTTTCTGCGCTGGTTCCTTGCAACAGCACTCATCGCCGCCGTTTCGGCACCGCAATTGAAGCGCGACTGGCCGATCGTCCGCAAGAATCTGCCGCTGCTTTTCTTTTACGGCGTCATCGGCTACACGCTCTTCAACGCCATGCTTTACTCGGCCGTCAAGTATACGACCGTGATCAATGTTGCGATCGAGCAGGCCGGCATTCCGATGCTGATCTTCTTGCTGAATTTCGTCTTCTTCCGCACAGGCGTCTCTCCTGCACAAGTCGTCGGCTTCGCCATGACACTCGGCGGCGTCGCGTTGACCGCCGCGCATGGCGACCTGACGACTCTGCTGCAACTGGGCCTCAACCGCGGCGATGGGCTCATGCTGATCGCTGTCGCCGCCTATTCGGTCTATACAATTTTCTTGCGCTGGAAACCGCCGCTCGATTGGCGCACGCTGATGGCCATCCCCGCGCTCGGCGCGACGCTGACCGCAGTGCCACTTCTCATTTGGGAAAACACACAGGGTGCGGTACAGCTACCTGATAACAAGGGCTGGCTGATTGCCTTCTACACGGCGATCTTCGCCTCCTTGCTTGCGCAGATTCTTTACATCAAGGGCGTCGAAACAATCGGCGCAAATCGCGCCGGGCTCTTCATCAACCTCGTGCCGGTCTTCGGAACGCTGTTGTCGGTGGCCCTGCTTGGCGAGCGCCTTCAGCTTTTCCATGTGATTGCACTTGGGCTCGCCTTGGGGGGCATCGCCATCGCCGAGAAAGGGCGCCCCCAGAGAGCTGCCTCGACCGCTCCTGCCTCGCCTATGGACTAGCCAAGTTCCAGCGTCGTGACGCCGAAGACGTTCTTCAGTGGAACGACCGGCGCTGTTCCCCGATACATCCGAGCGGTTTCAAAGACCGGCACCAAGCCCATGCTCTCGGCAAGCTCGACCGCCTCGCCATTGCTGGTCGGAATATCGATGAAGACCTTCGCTCCCTTGGCATGAGGCGCCAGCAGCGAAAGCAACGCTGCAGCGCTATCCTTGTCGGCCGCAAACAGCGGCCCGATCTTGTAGCCTTCATAGCAACGACGGATGGTTCCGTAGCCGCGAATCTTGCCACTCTTGCGCACCACGGCAGAGTGCCGGTCCTTGCGCGTTGCACACCACGACGCCACAAACGACGGCCGCGGAGCCGGAAAGATCGTCGCGTCATAGCGCAGCAATCCGTCAAGCTTGTCCGATACGGCATGTGCCACCAGCGTTGATTCCGGCACGGCAGAAATCATACCGCCATACCGAACCGTCCGATAGGCCTCTTCGAAGCCCGCCTTGCGGTAATTGTCCTGTTGCGCGGGGACACCGTCCAGGCCAATGCTGCGACCTTCCGCAGACATCATCCCGGCATTCCAGATGGTCTTGCCGTAGCCCTTACCCCTAAAATCCGGATGGACGATATAAAGCCCAAGGAAGGCGAAATCCTCGCCGTACTTGACGACAGAAATCGAGGCGACCGGCACCTCCCCGAGCACGCCAACAAAAAATCCGGACGGGTCCGCATCGTGGAAGGCGATCGAATCGTCGAGGCCGGGATTCCATCCCTCCTGACGTGCCCACTCGAGCACTAGCTCTAACTCACCGGGTCGCATCGGGCGAACGGCAAACTCCGAATTCATACAACGTCCCTAAATCAGATCGACCGCAAGCAAGCACCTGCGAAACAAATAAAGATCAAAGTCTAACAGCCGTAAAGACAGCCGACGGCGAAGAAACATGTTCACGGCTAAGGCGATCTGCAGCGATCGTCATGAAGCACGACCCGAAATTCTTCGCATCGCGATCATCATGGAACAGGGAGATTACAATCTCAAGATAATTACTTAAGAGAACATGAAGACGCGGTCAGCTTCAGAATTAGAGAACCATAGCCTGTTCGAGAAGCCTTGTAAGGCCGTCGCATTCGCAGCATGCCAAAATGAAGACACCTACGAGATGGCGATGACCTCAAGCTCTTGACCACCGACACTGACCACATCTCCAACGGTTTTGCCGATGAGAGTTCTTGCCACCGGCGATACGAAGGAAATCGATCCGGCTTTGGGATCAGCTTCGTCCTCTCCCACGACCCGATATGTCTGCACGCGCCCGTCGTCTCGGCTGAAGGTCACGGTGCTTCCAAAGGCAACGGTATCAAATGAAATCGGATCAGGGATAACCTGTGCCGTGCGGGCCCGTGCAGCAAAGTAGCGTAGATCCCGCAACGGGTTCGCGACCTGCCGCCGTCGTTCATTCACGTCTTCGATTGTGCTCGCAACATCATAGGCCTCGCGAGCTTGCTGCAGCTGCAATTCCAGAGCCTTCAATCCCGCTTCCGTAACGAGGTTCGGATGCGGCGAAATTGGACGGTCAGGCAAAAGCGTTTCTGAAGCAGCTTCGGCACTTTCTTCTTTGACGAAGGCAACACTCAATTTCGAAACTCCGCTTGAGTACTCTCTGTTGTCTCGCAGCACATGCGATGGGTGCGGATTGATCGGAACCGCGCATACCCAGCAATAGCCCGGCGACACCGACCCGTTGGTGCCGCCGCAATCGACTTTATACCATCTCTTCCAATGGTCACAGCGGGCCACCAGAACGAGCCGCTTGAACCGACGATTGCCGCAAAACGCCTTGCCCGTTTCGGCGAATGCGACCCATTGCCCTACCAAATATCCCCGCCCGCTCCGCCTGAACCAGGATCATATTCCCATTCATTGCTGCGGAACAACGGAGACGCTTCACAACCAGAGATAAGCCTATTGGATTATCCCCCTCCGCATTCGAATGAGGTCTGTCGGATGGCCGAGGGCCATCCGACAAGAGCCGCCTAGCGATATGGCTCGAAGAACCTGTGAATGGCGTCGATTTCGTTCTGCCGGATATCGTGCCCGCCTGCATGCCATTCCGTCGTGACAGAAGCATTCTGGGCTCCGAAATAGTCGGCCAAGGCCCTCGTGACGGGCGCAGGGCTGATCGGGTCGCGCTCACCGGCGGTGATCAATATCTTGCGCCCAGCCAGTGCGGTGTTCGCCTTCGGCTGAAACGGGATCAGCGGATGCATCAGCACCGACGCATCGAACAGTCCCTTATCGATCAACACGTTGGCAAGAATATTTGCCCCGTTCGAGAAGCCAAGTCCGAGGATATCAGTCGCCTCATGTTCTTTCGCCAGCGTTCCGACAAAAGCGACCATCTTCTCCGTTGCGCGGGCAAGGTCCGTCATGTCGTAGACGCCCTCGCCAGTGCGTTTGAAGAAACGTGCCGCACCAAACTCCGAGACGTCGCCGCGCGGCGAGACGATCGTCGATTCCGGCAGCAGGCGCCGCGCGAAATCGAAGAACTGGTTTTCGTCGCCGCCCGTTCCGTGCAATACGAACAGGATGGGCTTTCCAGGTGCACCGACCTGCAGCCGGTGCACATAGCTGTTATCGGTCATCGCGCGTCCCCTTAGGCTTCAAGTGGCTGCAGGTGCTGCTCGATGAGAGCGCGCAGGTGCTGATGCTGCTGTGGCAGCTTCAATGCTTCGCCAAGATGCGCAGTGTCCTCGTCACGGTTGAAACCGGGCTCGTTGGTCGCAATCTCGAACAGGATGCCGCCCGGCGTACGGAAGTAGATCGCCCAGAAATAGTCGCGATCGATGACGGGCGTCACCTGATAGCCAGTGTCCATCAGAGCCTTGCGTACTTCGAGCTGCTTCTCGCGGTTTTCTACGGCGAAGGCGACATGGTGGACTGAACCGGCACCCGGCAAAGCGCGTGAAACGTTCGGCATCATTTCAAGATCGACGAGATGCGCGCCATTTCCACCCGGAATGGTCAGGCGCTTGACGCCATCGCCTTCTTCCTGGACTTCGTAGCCCATGAACTTCAGCAGTTCCGACGTGGCACCGTCATCGCGCAATCGCATGGCAACCGAGTGGAACCCGCGGATCGCATGATCCTCGCTGATGCCGCCGTGCGTCCAGGGCAGCCGATTGTCATCCTTGACTTCGACAAGAGCAAAACCGTCGCCATCGGGACCGGCAAAGTTCAGGCGCTTTTCACCGAACGTTTCCTCGGTTTTCAGACCGGTGACCTCAAGTTTGTTCAGGCGATCGCTCCAGAAGCCGATCGAGCCCTGCGGGACCGAGAAAACCGTGGTTCCGACTTCGCCGGTTCCAGGGCGACCCTTCGGCATCTTCGGAAACGGGAAGTAGGTCATGATCGTGCCGGGCGCACCGGTCTCGTCACCATAATAGAGGTGATAGACGTCGGGCGCGTCGAAATTCACGGTCTTCTTTACGCGGCGCAGGCCGAGCGCGTTGGTGAAGAACTGGTTGTTAATGCGGGCATCCTCCGCCATCGATGTGACGTGGTGCAGGCCCTTGATTTGGTCGAGCATTTGAGACCCCTTTCTTGCCCGCCTCGCGGGCTTCGGATGGGGTATAGATGATCGCTAACGGCCAATCGGAATAGTCCCGTCGACCGGAACGCATTGTCTCTTTTTAGTGAACGACAAAATGAAATCGTTCAGAAAGAGCCTAGACATCATGTGGAGCCGCAGGCAGCTGCCAGTCGATCGGCGGCCGGCCGCGTGCTTGTAAAAAGGCATTAGCCTTGGAAAAATGGCCGCAACCAAAGAACCCGTTATGCGCGGAAAGCGGCGATGGATGCGGCGCTTTCAACACCAGATGACGTGACGTGTCGACGAAGGCGGCTTTGCGCTGGGCATAGGCGCCCCAGAGCATGAAGACGACGGCATCACATTCATCATTGACCTTGCGGATGACAGCGTCGGTGAAGCGCTCCCAGCCCTTGCCCTGGTGCGACGCAGCCTGCGCCTCCTCAACTGTCAGCACACTGTTCAGCAACAGGACGCCTTGGCGCGCCCAATGCTCCAGGAATCCGTGCTGAGCCGGCGGAATGCCCAGATCGCTCTGCATTTCCTTGTAGATATTGACGAGCGACGGTGGGATTCGAACGCCCGGTCGAACGCTGAAACAAAGGCCATGCGCCTGGCCGAGCCCGTGATAAGGATCCTGCCCCAAGACAACAACCTTGACGTCCGCCAGTGGCGTCAGATCAAGAGCGCGGAAGTACTCCGATCCTTTGGGAAATATCCGCTTGCCTCCCTGTTTCTGGGCGACGAGGAATGCCTTGAGCTGCTGCATGTAAGGACTAGCGAATTCGCCGTCGAGAGCCTCCCTCCAGCTTTCCTCCAACGCAATCGACTGTTCATTCATGGACGGTCCCTCGTCCGCTTGGATGCGCTTTCAGCTTGCCTCGAAGCGGGAATTGGCAGACATTTTATTGTTCGCCGGGGTTCACTATTTACGAACGCTGAGTAGATTGCGGTCGAATCGCTGGCGAATTCAAGCGCATTCGGGGGCTTATTCAGGATGAAATTCGGAACGAGTGGG
>NZ_AKKA01000097.1 GCF_000282035.1 Rhizobium sp. CF122 | reverse complement strand
GGGGGGGGGGGGGGGGGGGGGGAGCCAATACCAGCCCGTCTTCGGCTGTGCAAAGCGCAGGTCGCCGAGCTGCGGGCTACCGCTGAGTGCCCCCTGATCGCCGATCGTCACTGAATTGACGACGTTGTAGAGCTGGGCACGCAACAGGTCCTGAAAGCCGCGCTCGGCGCTCTTCCGATACAGCGTCGAGATCAGCAGGCCGATGACCACGAGCGCGACGGTCGACCAGATCGTGGTCAGCAGCAGAACGCGTGCAGTAAGCGATTTAATTCGCATTGTTCGGCGCTTGGATGCGGTAGCCGAGCCCGCGCACCGTTTCGATCAGGTCAACGCCCATCTTCTTGCGAAGGCGCCCGACGAAAACCTCGATCGTGTTGGAATCGCGGTCGAAATCCTGATCGTACATATGTTCGACCAGTTCGGTGCGCGAAACCACTTCGCCCATGTGATGCATGAGATAGGAAAGCAGCCGATACTCATGCGAGGTCAGCTTCAGCGCCACGCCGTTGACCGTGGCCTTCGAGCTCTTGGTATCGAGGCGCACCGGGCCGCAGATGATCTCGGACGACGAATGCCCCGCCGCCCGGCGGATCAGGGCGCGGATCCGTGCCAGCACTTCCTCGACATGGAAAGGTTTGGTTACATAGTCGTCGGCGCCGGCATCGATGCCGGCGACCTTGTCGCTCCATCGGTCGCGAGCCGTGAGGATCAGCACCGGCATGCCGCGACCTGCGCTGCGCCACTTCTCAAGCACCGTCACGCCGTCCAGCTCCGGCAGGCCGATATCGAGGATGATCGCATCATAGGGCTCGGTGTCGCCGAGGAAGTGCCCCTCCTCGCCGTCAAACGCCTGATCGACGACATAGCCAGCTTCCTTGAGGGTATCGCTGAGCTGCCGGTTCAGGTTAACATCGTCTTCGACTACCAGAATGCGCATCGGTCCGCTTTACTCCGCTTGATCTCTTCGGCGTCTAGATAGGCCGATTCTGCCTACATCGGAACCTTGACGGTTACCTTGCGCGGGCGCTGGCCGTTGCCCTGGACGAGAACGGTAATGATGCAGCTATCGCCCAAAGGCTGGACGGAAAGGAGCTGGCCTCCCGTTTTTTCCACAACCTCACGCGCGGCCTCGCTGCAATCGCCTGCAACGCGCACGGTCAGGGTACGCGGATTATCCGGTGAGGGCGACGTTATCGCCAGCCCGGCGGCTAGCGCTGCGACGCTCAAGGGAGAGGCCATGTGCAATGCTTTCAATCGATACTAACTCGGCCCAGACTATGTACTCAAGCGACCTGAATGGCAAATGAATGCCTTGTAATCCCTGATGCTTAGAACAATTTTGAATTCGCGCCACGCGTGTTCGAAAATGCAGCGCAGCGAACGAGAGTGCCCGCTCGCCGCACCGGCTTCAACCGACGGATTTGATAGCCGCCTTGGCGGTCACTCGCCCATCAACGGCCAGCAGACCGCCAAGCGCACCGGCTATATTCACGATCGAGTCCACCAACTGCTTTTGTCGGCCGCAGCAAGATCGATACCCGCAAAATGCAACATTGACGCGACGACCGCCGCACAGCCGGCGATGCCGCCATCAATGCTGGCCTCTGCCACCTCCTCATCCTTTCGACATGAAAAAAGGAGCTCGAAGGCGCCGTCCTGCAGTTCCAAATAGGAGCTTTGCTCCGGTGCGTTGCCACCTAGGGCCACCGTCCGCGCAGACGCGGATGCTGTCGGATGTCCCGCTCACAGGAAAAGGCCCTGCCATCCCATCCGGCCTGCGCCGCCAGCGCTACAATCTCGGGCTGATCGTCGAAAAACAGCGGGCGCTCATCGCCGGAGATCCCTAGCGCGGCGTTGATGGCCTCGAAGAAGCGGACATCCTTTTTGGGGTGCCCGATCTCGGCGCTGTAGAAAATGCCGTCGAAAAGCCAGGAAAGGCCAAGGTCGGTCCACAGATATCGTGCCCGGTAATGTTCCTGGCCGGTTGCCAGATACAGCTTTATATCGCCTGCCTGGCGCAGCTCGGACACAAGCCCGATAACCGATGCATTGAGATTTGAATCTTTTTCAAACCAGTACTGCACGAAGGAGTTCACGCTGCCTGCATAACCGACCTGCGGAAGCACTTCGGCGAGAGCTGCCTTCAAATCGCTTTGTCCAGTCACGCATGCAAACATCCGGCTCTGGAAGCGATCACCCGGCGTTCCGAAAAAGAGCTGTTGGAACGCATCGCGATCCACACCCAGATCTTCTTCGATTGTCATATCCCAAGGCTTGCGCAGTTCCGGATTAGCGTGCCATCCATCGATCAGCACGCCGTCGACATCGAAGAAGATTTTCACCGTCCGCCTGTCTTGCTGAGTCGCAACCCACGTAACCTACGCCAATAGAGCCAACATGTAACCACGATGGCCGATTGTGCTCGACGCTGCGACCGGCGATCAAACTCTTGAGCGACAGCTCCGGCCGAGAAAACAGGCCCCGTCGGCGCCCGTTGGGGTCATCCACTTGTCACTTTCAACCTGTCGGCGAAGCTGCTACGACCTCCTCGCCCCTGTCCCATTCGCCCCAAAGCCCGCCCATGTCTCGATCCATCGCCCCGCGCTCAGCGCAGACGGTTGCCGTCCTTGCCGTCACACAGCTGATCGGCTGGGGCACCAGCTTCGACATGCTCGGCGTCATGGGCCGCGTCGTCGCGCCCGATCTCGGATTGCCGAACGAGGTGATCTTCGCGGGGCTGAGCATCATGATGATCGTCAGCGCCCTGTCCGGGCCTACGACCGGTCGTATGCTGGACCGACATGGAGCCGCACGGGTGCTCGCCGTCGCTTCGATCACCTTCACGATCGGCCTGCTGCTGTTAGCTACCGCGCAGGGCATCATTCTCTATGTACTTGCCTGGATTGCCATCGGCACCGGCGGTGCCTTCGGTCTTTCCGCCCCGGCCTATACCGCCGTCGTCGAGCGCGCCGGACCTGACAGCAAACGGGTGATCGCCATCCTCATGCTGTTCACCGGCCTTTCGAGTGCACTCTTCTGGCCGATCCTCAGCCTGCTCAACGCTACCGTCGGCTGGCGCATGACGTTTCTGGTCTGCGCGGCGCTACAGTTTTTCGTTTGCCTGCCACTGCATCTTTTCGCCCTGCCGAAGCCTATAGCCTTTGCTGCGGACGGCACCACCGCGCAGGAAGCGCCGGTACCGCTCTCCCCCTCGGGACAACGCAAGGCCTTCTTGCTGATTGCTGCGGCTACGACGATCTCGACCTTCGTCACCTTCGGCGTATCGCCATCGCTGCTCGAAATACTCCGGCAGTCCGGCGCCTCACCGGCGCTGGCATTGCAGCTCGGTTCGGCTCGTGGCGTGATCGGCATTTCCGCCCGCTTCCTGGATATGCTCCTCGGCCGCCGCGGCAATCCGATCCTCAGCGCCGCGATGGGCGCGACCCTGATGGTATCAAGCTTCCTGATGATGCTGGTGAGACCGCCCTCGACGCCGCTGCTGATCAGTTTCATCCTGCTCTATGGCTTCGGCTCCGGTGTCATGACCGTCGCCCGCGCGCTGCTGCCACTCGCCCTCTTCTCGCCGCGCGAATTCGGATTGCAATCCGCCCGCCTGTCGCTGCCGCAAAACCTCGCCAACGCCATCGCGCCCGTCGTCTTCACGGCGATCCTCGATCGCGCCGGCGCCGGAACCGCGATCGCGACATGCGCCGCGCTCGCGGTCGTGTCGCTCGGCTTCGTGCTTATGCTCGCTGCACAGGTCAAGGCGGCAACCAGGCTATGCGCACAGACTTGAGCGAGATGAACGCTGCTGCGCGTGCGGCAATGGGCGAGAAATTTGAGGTCGTCTTCCTATCTTCGGTGTAAACAGTCCGCCGTTTGATCTTGGAGGAGAAGCAACATGGACCGGTTCACTGGCGGTTGCCGCTGCGGCAACGTCCGACTTGTGGCATCTGGGCGTCCCTATCGGGTCGGCATTTGTCATTGCCTCGACTGCCGCAAGCATCACGGGGCGCTTTTTCACGCATCCGCGATCTTTCCTCAGGATGCGGTGACGGTCGAAGGCGAAACACGTGACTATGAAGGGCGGTTCTTCTGTCCCCGCTGCGGCTCCCCGGCTTTCGGACGCTCCGCAGATGAAGTCGAAGTGAACCTCGGATCGCTCGATGCTCCCAACCAGTTGAAACCAACCTACGAACTCTGGACCGTCCGCCGCGAGTCCTGGCTGCCACCCTTTCCGCTGTCGAGACACTACGAGCGCGATCGGGACGCCACCAGCCGCTTCGAAGAGTAGATCGCGAAGCCACCACTGCGAGATTGCAGCGACAACCGGCTCCATCACGGCCCGGAAGCGCAACTCGGCGACATAAAGCTTCGTCTTCGGTTCGCGGCGGCTCTGTGTCCTCAGATGCAACAGGCTGACGAGGTGATGCGAGCCAAGATCGAGCGCCGCATCCTGCAGCAGCGCATGGAGACGCACAGCCACCAGCTGCGCCTGCTTTCGTCGCCCGGCGTCGATCCAGATTTCAAGAGCGAACAGATGCTCCTCACTGGCCTCCATCGAGGTCAAATAGTCGTTGCTGATGATCTCGCTGATCAGGACGCAAGGGAGCTTCCGAGCCGTCTGCAGCCGCGGATACCGTCCTCGCCGACCATGCCGAGAAGCTCGCTATCCCGGTCAGACGTGCATGATCGCCGTCAACAATTCATTGGCTGCGCTCAACGCAGCGCTTCCCAGCCGCGTCCAGAGTTGATCGCTCCGCCGCGAGCCCGGCGACCTTATCGAGGTCGGGTTCCAGCCGCAGGCGGTCCTCGTAATATCCGCAGAGTCAGGCCGAGACCGACGCGGCGGTGCGCGTCAGCTCCTATGGTTTTGGAGGCGACTTTCCAGGCAGCAACCTACCCTGGTGCTCAAGGCAGCATGGATCGCAGAGGCCGCCGCGGTGTACTTCCCAGCCGGAGCGCCTATCTTCGACGCAGCGCTGGCGGTACCGGTCTTTTGGGGGCACACATGGCCGATGAAGCAAAAATACGTGCGATCTTTGCCAATCTCGAGCACGGCGACGGCGACGCCTTCTTCCACCACGTCTCAGAAGACGTTGACTGGACCGTCATGGGAACGCATCCGCTGGCAGGCCGCTATCACTCCAAACAGGAATTCAGGGCAGCCACGTTTGCACGGTTGAACAAGCTCCTTCCCGGCGGAACGCAGCTTCAAGTCGCCAATCTCCTGATGTCGGGAGACACAGCAATCGTGGAGCTCATGTCCAATGCGGTGGCAAGGAACGGCATGCGTTTCGATAACCGCTACTGCTGGATCGTAAGATTTGCCGGCGACACGATCGTCGAAGTGCGTGCGTATCTGGATTCGGTCAAGGTTGCCGAGCTCATCCGGGAGAATGAGTAATACCCGACCCAAACGAACCGCGCGCACTACTTAGTCTAAGTCAAAGTGACCCGCTTTGTGGCCGTTGGTGTGTAATCCAGCCCATTTTTCGACCCAGCGGGACTACCAGTAGATCACGTCTGAATAGCCGGCCGGCCTTTCTCCTCCTCGATGATGAGTTGGGCAATCCGTTTTGTGCCACCGTTGAGGCGCGACGCGATGAGGTGACCGACCGCGACTGCCGCAATGCAGAGGGTGACCGACAAGGCAATGTTGAGCATGGCCCGCGGCATTGCTCCTGCCCGCATCAGATCGAGCGTCTGCAGACTGAATGACGAAAACGTGGTGTAGCCGCCGCACAATCCGATCATCACGAACAACCGCACCACGGCAGGGTCTTGCTGATGGGTGCGGCCATCACCGACACAAAATAGCGGAGGAACGTGCCGATTGCTCCGCCCAAAGCGATAAGGGCCCGAAGAAAAAGACATACCAACTCCTATCAACGACAAAACGCTGCGGCAGTCGTCAAGACCGTCGAGCCATCGATAGGAGTCATCAGCCCACGGCGGGCGGTTTCGGGGGAACCCCATCCCCCACACGGGTGCAGCCTAGTATGCCCCTAGGTTAAAACGGAAGTGTCGGTCGCAAAGTATCACGGCTGATCGATCACCCGCGCTGGAAAGTCAACTTCACCCCAGCGGCTGCTTTACCGCCGCATCGCTCTCGTAATCCGCCGCCGTCCGCATTTCGCGGATCGGGCGCACGAGGTCGATGGAACGCTGATAATCGGGATGCGCCTTGTAGGCGGCAAGCGCCGCCTCGTCGTCGAATTCGCCGTAGACCACCAAATCGACCTCGGTGCCGAGCTGGTCGGTCTTGATGTTGGTGCCGATCTCCAGCAGGCGGGCGTGCGGGATCGCCGTCAGGATCGACAGGCCGGCGCGCACCTTTTCCAGTTGGTCCGCAGGCGCTGTAAAGAAGACGATGTGGCGGATCACGCGGAACTCCTATGAGGATCTAGCCGAAGACCCGCGCGATAGCACGCAGGAGCCAGGCCTTCAACCGCGCAAGCGGGCCTGCCGACTGTTCGCGGCGGATGGCCGCAAGGAAGGTCTTGCCGTAGCCGGCCAGCTTCTCCGCCCGATCCGTGCCGTTCACGATGCGGCGCGCATTGACCCAGTCGTCGGTCGTCTCGTTCAGGTGGTCGGCGAGCTTGTGATTGGCAAAGGAGCCCTGCACCATGCCCTCGATCAGGATCGAAACGGCCGCCTCCATCTCCATCGCGCGGTCGGGCTCGGCCACCAGATCAATGCCGGTCAACAGGCTCATGGCCTCGTAGTTGCGCTTGTGGGTGAGCTGCACCAGCCCGCGGCCAAGCCAGCACTTGCCGTCCTCGTCCAGCCGCCAGTAGGGCGTCTTCACCCAGGAGAGCTTGCCGCCCGCATAGGCATACTCCAAGATCTCGATCGCCCGGGCATCGGTCGTCGCCAGCGTCTCGCGTACCGGCTGCATCGTATAGGCCGTCTCGTGATAGGCGGTCGCCATGATGTAGGCGAGCCAGCGCGGATCGGCCTCCGCCATCCGCGCCTCCCAAAAATCGAGAATTGCCGTCATGCCCTCCACCTGCGGCTGATTAAGCGTCCCCTTGAACAGTGCGTCGCGCACCGTGTCGAAGAAGAAGGGCCTGTCGATGTGGATAACCATGATGTCAGCCTCAAAAAGTGGTACGGCGCTCTGCGCCTCAATCGATTAAAATTAATTCAATCGTTTAAAGTGTTTAAGCGCCTGATTTACACGTAGTTTAAGCCGTGCCAGTGATTAACTCACCGTTAAATCCAGCACTCGGAGGAGAGCATGCAGCAGCCGGCCAATAGCAATCAGCCGACCATTCCCCAGCATGTCGTCGACCAGCTCGAAAACGAGTGGCGTCAGGTTCGCCCGGAGCAGCAGCCGCCGCGTCCGGCACAACCGCAACCTCAACGCTAGTCCTTCAGACCCCCTCACCCGGGGTTCTCGATGTCCCTCCAGCATTAGTGCCGTCAACGCCCAGACCAGCGCATCCAGCCGGTCGGGCGAACGGCCGAATGAAAGCCCGTCCGGGCCGAAGGCGCACATCTGGTCCTCGAGCGCGACAAAGCGCCCGGCATGGGCGACACGCCCCCTGCTCGTGAGTGCCGCGACCGGTTCGGCCCTGAGATATTTACCGCGCGTCGCCCGCGCGGTCGAGGCCGGCAGGCTCTCGTCGATGCTCTTCAGCATCGATGCCACCATGTCGCCACCCTGGTTGACCTCGGCCACGCCGTAGCGATTGGCCAGTGCATCGATGAAGCCAGGCGCCAGATTGCTGGCATTGGCGAGCGTGCTGATCCGCGTCAGCCGCGTGCCGGCATCGGCGATCAATTCCTTCAGCAGCGGCACCGGGGCGGCGTCGGCGGCGGCAACGGCGCCACCCTGACCGGGAGGGCCCGTAAGGTTCCATTCGACAAGGAGCTGCCGCGCCCGATGTTCCGCCAGCTCGTCGATGCACTCAAGAAACCGGTTCTTCGCATCTTCAAGCCCCATCGCAGCGTCGTTCTCTTCCGCGGCCAGCTCGCGATCACGCGCGATCTGTCGCTGCAACTGATCGACTTTCTTCAGCGTGCGCACGATCAGCGACATGGCATCGGTCCCAGCCTTCAGGTCGGCCCGCGCGAGCTTTGCCGTGTCACGCCACAAAGGATTATTTTCCTATTTTGTGAAGATTTTCCGACACCCGCCGCTGCTTGAGTTTTTCTGATTGGTCCGCGCCTATCAGCATGTGCTAATTTTATCGCCATGAACCAGGAAGAGCTCATTTCCTTTGCGCTCAGCCTGCCGGAGGCGGTCGAGAGCGCGCACCACGGCACGCGCGATTTTCGCGTGCGCAGCAAGATATTCCTAACGATGCCGGATCAGGACTACTGCGTCGTCCGCCTGACACCCGACCAGCAGCACATGACGCTGGCGGTGGCGCCTCATGATACGGCCGCGGTGCCGGGCGGTTGGGGACTGCGCGGCTCGACCCGGCTCTTCTACGGCAAGGCGACCGACGAACTGGTGCAGGATCTCGTGCGCAAGGCATGGCAGAACGCCGCGCCAAAAACGCTGCAAAGACAGTTTGTTATCATCCCGTCCGGCTAGTTCGATCTAGCGATAACCGGTGGCGTCGGCGGTCTTGCCTGCGTCCATCACCTCGTCCATGTAGCGCCAGCAATCCGGCCGCGAGCCGTCCACGTCGTCGAAGCCGTAGACCTTGGCAAGCCCGCCGCTCGACAGCGACTGGCCGTTCCAGCGGGCGCGCCCGGGATCGGCGGCGAGTGCGGCGACCGCCCGGCCGGTGAAGCGCGGCGTCTCGGAGATGACGAAGTGCGGCTGCACCGCCGTCGCATCGCGCCAGTTCTCCTCCCGCACGCTGTAGTTATCGAGCATCATTTCCGAGCGCATCCAGCCAGGTGTCAGCGCAACGGCGGTCGCGCCATGCGGCGCAAGATCCTTTGCATGCGCCCAGGTCATGCGGATGACGCCCGTCTTGACGAGGTCGTAGTAGGGGCAAAGGCGGTAATGGGTGGCGTTGTACTCGGCGGTGCCATCGGTCAGTTCGACGAGCAGCCCGCCGGGACGCTCGATCATCAGCGCCAGCGCATAATGCGCGGTGATCAGGTGGGTATCAATCGCCAGCCGCAGCATGTGCAGCCCCTTCTCCAGCGAATGCTCCCAGACCGGCTTGTTCCATTCCGTCAGATGCTCGCCGCCCCAGATATCGTTGACCAGGATGTCGAGCCGGCCTTGCTCGCGGCGGATCCGGCCGACCAACGCCTCGACCTCGCCAGGCACCGTATGATCGACACGAACGGCGATCCCCTCGCCGCCAGCTGCCGTGACCATCTCGGCGGTCTCCTCGATCGTCTCCGGGCGGCCGTATTCCGATTGCTCCGCCCGCGTCGTGCGGCCGGTAACGTAGACCGTGGCGCCGGCAGCGCCGAGCTCCACCGCAATGCCGCGACCGGCGCCGCGTGTGCCGCCGGCAACGAGGGCAATCTTTCCCGAAAGGGCTGCTGTCATTAGCTTCTCCTCCACGCTGGAACCGGCCTGGGTCGGTTCTGATTGCTCCACTTGAATATAAACGAACGTTCGTTCATATTCATTGCGAACGCAAGAGGAAATTTCATGCCGCGCCCCCGCACGCTTTCGGACGAACAGCTTCTCGACATGGTGCTGGGGCTCATCCATGCGGAAGGCCCGGATGCGGCAAGCTTCGGCGCGGTGGCGAAGATCAGCGGTCTTTCAGGCTCGACGCTCGTGCAGCGGTTCGGCACCAAGGCGGCGATGCTGCGGGCCTGCCTGCTGCGCGCTTGGGACCGGCTGGACATGGAAACGGCCCGGCTGATCCGGTCCGTTCCGATGACGCCCGCGGGCGCCATTGACCTGCTCGCTGGCCTTTCGAAGGACTACGGCTGCGATGCCGCCTCCTATGCGGAGGGCCTGCTGCTGTTGAGGGAGGATCTGCGCGATCCGGCCTTGCGCGCTCGTGGGGCTGCCTGGGGCAAGACACTGGCCGCAGCGCTCGACCGGTGCCTTCACGTCCAAGGCAGAACGCCCCTCGGGCGGCTGATGCTCTCGCAGTGGCAGGGCTGCCTGCTCTGGTGGGGTTTCGAGCCGCAGGGCTCGATCGAAGACTATGTGCGGGGCGAGCTCACGCAGTTTCTTAGGTCAGTCGCCTAGGCCGGCGCTACTTGGCCGTCTCCGGCTCTTGCGCCTGCGCCTCGTCGCCGACAGTCAGCGGCCAATCCACCACGTAATCCTCGAAGTCGTCGACATCGACTTCGGTCTCGTTGATCGTCCGGCCGCGCGCCGAAATGCCAGCCGCATGCACCGTCTCGGGATCGCCTGACACCAGCGGATGCCACCAGTAGAGGTCGCGCCCCTCGTTGATCAGCCGGTAGCCGCAGGTCGGCGGCAGCCAGGCGATCTCGTCGACGTTTTCCTTGGTGAGCTGGACGCAGTCGGGCACAAAATCCCAGCGATTCTCGTAGGAGGAACAGCGACAGCTCTCATCGTCGAGCAGCTTGCAGCGGATCGACGTGAAGTAGATGTCGCCGCTATCCCACTCCTCGAGCTTGTTGAGACAACAGAGGCCGCAGCCGTCGCATACGCTCTCCCATTCCGTCGTCGTCATCTCGGCGAGCGTCTTCGTCTTCCAGAAGGGTGTTTCTTCCATCATTCCGTTCTTGCAACAGCTCCGCGCAAAATCGCGTGAGAGCTTCCATTTCTCTTGTTCTTGTCAGGCAAATCAACCAATGATTCACCAAGCTCCGGTTACTCCGGGGCACTGTCGGCAGATTTGCCATAGTCCGGCGTCAGGTTCGTCCGGCGTCGAACCGATCGGGCGGGAATATAAGACGTGACGGATCCGGACAATCCAGAAAAACGGCCGCGCAAGCAACGCCACCTGCTGCTGAAGATCGACTCGTGGATCGATTCGACCATCTGGAATGCCGGTTTTCGCTCAGCCGAAATCTGGGAAGACATCACCATCTTCTTTCGCCGCTTCCGCGTCCGCGGTTGGAAGCGCATCGTCTTCGAATTTGGCGGCGAAGGCCTGACGCTCGGCGTCGTCGGCGCCGTCCTGATGCTGACCCTTGCCCAGCCTGCCTTCGAGGCTACCAAGGAAGATTGGCGCAATCGCGGCGACTACGCCGTCACCTTCCTTGATCGCTACGGCAACGTCATCGGCCATCGCGGCGTCATCCACCAGAATTCCGTGCCGATCGATGAACTGCCTGACGCACTGATCAAATCGGTGCTGGCAACCGAGGACCGGCGTTTCTTCGACCACTTCGGCATCGACGTCATCGGCCTCTTCCGCGCGGTGGTCACCAACGCCCAGGCCGGCGAAGTCGTCCAGGGCGGCTCGACGCTGACGCAGCAGCTCGCCAAGAACCTGTTCCTCTCCAACGAACGCTCGATCGACCGAAAGATTACGGAAGCCTTCCTGGCCTTGTGGCTCGAAGCCAACCTCTCCAAGAAGGAAATTCTCTCCACCTACCTCGACCGTGCTTATATGGGCGGCGGCACCTTTGGTGCTGCTGCAGCGGCACAGTTCTATTTCGGCAAGAGCATCACCGACGTCAATCTGGCCGAGTCTGCCATGCTGGCCGGCCTGTTCAAGGCGCCGGCGAAGTATGCGCCGCACGTCAACCTGCCGGCGGCGCGCGGTCGCGCCAATGAGGTGCTGACCAATCTCGTGCAGAGCGGCCTGATGACCGAGGGACAGGTGATCGCCGCCCGGCGCAATCCGGCCACGGTTGTCGACCGCAACCAGGTGGGATCGCCCGATTTCTTCCTCGATTGGGCCTTTGATGAGGTGATGCGGCTGTCACCGCGCTTCCATCAGCATTCGCTCGTCGTCCGGACCACGATCGACATGGGGCTGCAGAGTGCCGCCGAAGATTCCGTCGAAACGTCGCTACGCGAATATGGCGAGAGCTATCACGCCAAGCAGGGCGCGATGGTCGTGATCGAAAACGGCGGTGCGGTGCGGGCCATGGTCGGTGGCAGGGACTACGGTGAAAGCCAGTTCAACCGCGCCACCAGGGCGCTGCGCCAGCCTGGCTCGTCCTTCAAGGTCTACACTTATTCGGTGGCGATGGAAAACGGCATGACACCCGACACCATCGTCGTCGATGCGCCGATCTACTGGGGCAACTGGAGCCCGCATAACTACGCCAACAAATATGCCGGCCGTGTCACCATCGCGACCGCCATTGCCCAGTCGATCAACACCATCCCGGTGCGGCTTGCCAAGGAGAAGCTCGGCATCCAGCCGATCCGCGCCATGGCGAAGAATCTCGGCGTCGAATCACCGGTGCGCGACGACGTGACGATCCCGATCGGCACCTCTGAAGTGACCGTGCTCGACCAGGCAACCGCCTATGCCGTCTTCCCAGCGGGCGGCTACCAGTCGCGCCGTCACGGTATCACGCAGGTCCTCGATTACGGCGGCGACGTCCTCTACGACTTCGACCGTGACGAGCCGCCCGCCAAGCGGGTGCTCTCCGAGAAGGCCGATACCTACATGAACCAGATGCTGTCGCGCGTTCCCTATGTCGGCACTGCGCGCAAGGCAGCCCTCGACAACAACATCCTGACGGCCGGCAAGACGGGCACGACGCAAGCCTATCGCGACGCCTGGTTCATCGGCTACACCGGCAACTACACTGCCGCCGTCTGGTTCGGCAACGACGACTACACCTCAACCAACAAGATGACCGGCGGCTCGCTGCCGGCCATGACCTTCAAGCGCGCCATGGACTACGCCCACCAGGGCATCACGCTCCGCCAGATCCCCGGCACGCAGCCGCTGCCGCCCGACAAGACGGTGAAGACCGTTACCGCCAAGCCGGAGGAAGGCAGCCCGCCTCCCCTCGTTCGCCCGCGGATGCTCTCGGTCGAGTCCACACGCATTCTCAAGGACCTTGGACAGGCGCTGAAGGCAGCCCCGCCACTTGCCGCGCAGAAGGTGGCAAGCGCCGACTAGGACCGTCAAGTGGCATCAACTTAGTCGCTACCCGGACGACCCCGGACGACAACTTTGCGCCCGCGGCCTAGTGTGGCCTCGGCACTATCGTGAAAGTCCCACGTAGTAAGCTCCGGGGCGGCGCGACAACGCCTTTCAATCTGGCGGTGAAAGTAAAGATGTGCGATATTCGCGTCTAGGACGGCTGCCAACATTGAGGCAGACGCCAGAGCGAGCATTTTATCGCTAGCCATTGACGCTTCGATGGCGGGTACACCTCTCGTCACCCTATGGCGAGTAATCAAAGCTACATTCACATAACTCAGCATATCCCGCTGTGGCGGCGCCGTGCCGCGCAGTTTCGCAAACTCAGATCGTCGCAGACATGAGGTGGGTACCCTTATGCTGTGAGAAGACAATCGCGATTAGTTCGAGTGAACGGAGGGTATCAATCATGAGTAGTACGAGACACCTTTACTTTGGTTTGCTGGCTTCCGCGTTCGCGACCGCGCTGACTGCGCCAGCAGTTGCGCAGCAACAGCAGCCGAAACCCAACATCGTCGTCATCATGGGTGACGATGTCGGCTGGTTCAACCTTGGCGCCTATCATCGCGGAATCATGTCCGGGAAGACCCCCAATCTCGACAAGCTGGCGTCCGAGGGCATGCTGTTCACCGACTACTATGCGGAGGCGAGTTGCACAGCAGGCCGGGCGAGCTTCATCACTGGAGAGATTCCGTTGCGCACCGGTCTGACGACCGTCGGTCAGGCGGGCGCCGATGTCGGCATGCCTGATAAGGCGGCAACCCTGGCCGCCGTGTTGAAGGCAGAGGGATACGCCACTGGCCAGTTCGGCAAGAACCATCTTGGCGATTTGAACAAGTATCTGCCGACCCTGCATGGCTTCGATGAATTCTTTGGCTACCTCTATCACCTCGATGCGATGTCAGACCCCTATTGGTATTCGTTCCCGAATGACCAATCGTACCGAGATAAGTTTGGTCCGCGCAATTTGGTCCACAGCTTTGCAACGGACACGGACGACACAAGCGAGCAGCCCCGTTGGGGCAAGGTCGGCAAGCAGCGGATCGTGGACGAGGGGCCGCTCGCACCGTACCCCGACATGTCCAACGTACCGAACATGCACGACGTCACACCCAAGGCCAAGTACGACATGGGCACGTTCGACGAAGTGCTGGTCAAGGCCTCGTGCGACTTCATGGACAAAGCCAAGACCGACGGGAAACCGTTTTTCGTCTGGCACAATACGACGCGCATGCACGTCTGGACTTTTCTGTCGCCCAAATACCAAGCCCTCATGAACAGCGACACCAACTATGGCCTTGAGGAAGCGGGCGTGGCGCAACTTGATGACAGCGTTGGTGCTCTCATGAAATGCGTCGAAGATGCAGGCGAAACCGACAACACCATCGTCATTTTCACGACCGACAATGGGGCGGAAGTGTTTACGTGGCCCGACGGTGGCATGACGCCATTCAAGGGCACCAAGGGCACAGTGATGGAGGGAGGCTTCCGCGCGCCGGCCATCATCCGCTGGTCGGGCAAGGTCAAGCCGGGAACGGTCGAGAACGGCATTTTCTCGGCTCTTGATTGGTTCCCGACGCTTGCGGCGGCGGCTGGCAATCCAGACATCACCGACCAGTTGCTCAAGGGCGCGAAGCTCGGCGACAAGACCTACAAGAACCATCTTGATGGCTACAATCAGTTGGACTTGCTGCTGGGCAAATCACCATCCGCACGGCATGAATTTTTCTACTTCGGCGGCCCTTCTTTGGGGGCAGTTCGCATCGATAACTTCAAGTTCCAGTTCTTCCAACAGCCGCAGGGCTGGCCCGGCGGAAAGGTAACGACGGACATGCCCACGATGGTCAATATCCGTCAGGATCCATTCGAGCGGACGCCATCGATTGGCCAGCAAAGCCTCAATGATCTCGGTGGAGGCTACATGAACGACTTCTTTGCGCGCGAGTTCTGGCGGTTCGTCAGCGTTCAGCAGGAAGTCGCCAAACTTGCTCTCACGGCGATTGACTATCCGCCGATGCAGGATCCGGCCTCCTTCAATCTGGATGCTGTGAAGCGGCAGATCGATGCTGCGATCAAAAACAAGCCGGGCAATTAGTCGAGCCCGCTCAAGACGACGGTAGCCCGAATCGGGCTACCGTCTGTGTTGGAGAAGCTTAAAACGATGGACGCGTTCGCTTCTGTCACGAGCGGAAGACCGGGGCTGTGCTAATCCACCCGCGCAGGACCGGCCGGCGCCCGTATTCCGGCGAAGGTGCTTCACAGCGGTCAGCGCCATGACAGGCGGTGAGCCAGGCAGCAGCCACGCGCAATGAGCTGGGCTGCGTATTCTTCGAGTATCATCGGCATAAGGATGACGAGGACGTGGTAGTTCTGATCGAAGGCTTTCGCGATCCCGAGACACACGCATCCCATCTACGCACGCCGTACATGATCACTATGCAGGCCGACGTTCGGCGGCTCCCCGCAAAGCTGAGTATTATCGAGACTCGCTCTAATGAAGTCGTACGTTATGATCTCGACTTCGTTGCAAATCCGCCGGGACCTTATCGTCCTTAGTCACGAGGGTGGCGAGAAATACCAGGAAGCAAACCATAGCCTGCACCGAATAGGAGGATAGGATGAGCGATCACGTTTATAAAAAGGTGGAACTCATTGGGAGTTCGAAGGTGTCGGTCACCGAGGCGATCGAGACCGCCATCGCGCGAGCCTCGAAGACGATGCGAAATCTCGAATGGTTCGAAGTCGATCAAATCCGAGGTCATATCAAGGATGGCGCAGTAGCGCACTATCAGGTCGTGATGAAGGTCGGATTTCGAATCGACGACTCGCCATGAAAAGCTGGAGACGGTCAGTTCCAACTCTTTCGGTGAGCCACCGACATACAAACCGGTAGAAGATCGATACGGGCCCAAGTTTGGGGCTGGCATGGGCGCGACGATCCTTGCGATCTTCGCGCTGCCGGTTGCCAGAAGCTCTGGCTGGACTCTGAAATGACTAGTTCAGGTGGTCTAATCTTGAAGTGGAGGTGATCTGTTTGCCATGCAGCGCAACGTTGATATCAAGTACAATTACGAAAAACTGATGGACGTTGAATGACGATGTTCAACCGATTGATCATTTACGCAAGCAACGTGGAGGTAACGGCTCGATTCTACGAAAGGTTTTTTTGGCTTTAAGGCAATAGGGAGCCCGGTGATCGCATTGTGGAGCTAGTTTCGCCCAATGGAGGCGGAATAATCATGCTCCATCCTGCTGCAAGGGGTCAGCGACGCGGCCAATCTATTGTTAAGTTGGTTTTCGACATTGAGGACGTAGAAGCGTTCTGCCTGCAATGCGCACGAGACGGCCTAACCTTTGGCCCGATCCACATCGCTGAGGGTTATAAGTTTGCCAATGCTAAGGACCCTTGCGAAAACTCGATCTCGATATCCAGCCGAGCTTTCAGGGATAAGGGAACGAGCTAGACTACTTTCGCAAAGCAAAAATGACCGCTTTGAGCCGCCGAAAACGGCCGGAATGTCCGCAAGCGGTTATGTTCTTATCTCGAAGCTAAGTCATGGTCGTAACTTGGCCCCACGGCGGATGAATTCAGACACTCGGAAGGCGCTTGTCGCAGAAATCAGCGGAGAGATTCTGTTGCCCGTTCCGGCCGGTATATGCTACCCGTAATCGCCTGCACCATTCCGCCCAACTAGAATCAGTGGTAACCCTTTCAACTGATTTGTTTCTCAAGGGCGCATAGTGTTTCGGTTTCCTCTCTTCATCGCGATGACTCTGATTATCGCCTTTGGCGGCGGGATCATGATTTCGCTCTACGCGCTCAACGCGACGGCCGGCTTCGGCGCGATCAAGCTCGGCGCCTGGGAAGCCTTCCCCGAACTGCAAACGGAAAGTGCCGACCCTTATGCGAAATCGCACAGGGCGCGGGCCGGACGCCTGCTCTACGGAAACGCCGAAGGCTTGATGTTCACCGCCAAGGTCGATGATGCGGGCGACCGGCTGAATGCCACCTGCAACTATCGCATCACGGGACAGACGCCGCCTGCCCGCATCTGGACACTGTTTACCGCGGACAACAGCGGCAACCCGGCCTCGCTGCGGCCGGGGCTTCCCGGCGCGATGAATTCCTGGACGGTACTGCGGCAGGTCGACAGCAGCTTCTCGATCGACATTTCCGCGCAGGCGCGGCCGGGAAACTGGCTGGCGCTGCCGGCGGCCGGCACCTTCCAGCTCGTCCTGACCCTGTTCGATACCCCGACGGCAGGCAGCTCCGGCGTTATCGACCTTGCGATGCCGAAGCTGCAGAAAACCGGATGCGGCAATGCTTAGGATCCTCTTTGCCATCCTTGCGGGACTTTTCGGGGCAGCGCTGCTGCATCTCGTGATCATCCTGTCGTTGCCGCACTTTACCGGCAGGGATGCCGCGACGCGTGTCGCGTCCGAGGGCGATCTTGACAAGTTCTACCTGCTTGGGGCCACCGATGACGCGGCAGGGCTTTCCAACGACGATCCTTTTGTTCGCACCGCGGTCTGCGCGTTCGACATCGAGGAAAATCCGGTCCGCCTGACTGCAAAGGGCAATGTGCCGTTCTGGTCGACCGCGCTCTACGACGAGGCCTCGAACGAGGTCTTCAGCATGAATGACAGGACGTCGGTCGGCGGTGCGCTGGATATTCTAATTGGAACGCCGATCCAGCTGACGGAACTTCGCAAGGCTTTGCCGCCGGATCTGCAGAAGACCATTCTCGTGGAAAGCACGCGGTCGCAGGGCTATGCGGTGCTGAGGACATTGGCGCCCCAGGCGAGCTTTGACGCGGCCGCACGAAACTTCCTCGCGGAGGCCGGCTGCGACGAGTATGCCGGCTCCTCGAATTGAACCACTCTCTCTATTTCTTGGCTCGCGAAACGCGATGTCCGGAGGAACGCTTCGCGCTTTCCGTCAGGCGCTCGTAACGCACGCCGGTGAAAAGCAGGATCTGCGCCTCGACTGGTTTTTTGCCTTTGCGGCGTCGCGTCTGAGACAGACGGTCCGCCAATGCGACGACTATTGCCATTCTCGTCTCCATGCACGGCCCGAGACGGATGAACTGCGCAATCTCACCCTGCCCGCCTGTGCGAGCCAGCGCGTCCTTTAGAGCCTGATACCGGGCTCCGAGGCATCCGCGCCTTTCTCACGGCACCTGTTCGAAATACCGTGATGTGAAACCGGACGACCGAAGCACTCGACCGCCGTGTTCATATCCGAATTGAGACATATGACGGTTAACAGATCGTTAATTTCATGCGTGAACATTAGCTTCTTCTACGACACCCTATAAACGCGCGGCATCGTCTTTTGGTTTCAAACGTCTCACAAGAAGATTCAGTCCACAACGTCGCAATGATATTAGCATTAATTCATATACTTAATGGAGGTTGTGTCGGCGAGGCCAATCGTACCCAGATGCGATCGATTCCTGTCACAAAAATATCAATTGCGGTCTTTAGTAATACCGGTATGGTTGTATAATTGGCTAGGGTTAGAGGTCGGCCGGCTGGCGCCGTTCCGTTCACCGCGGACAAGGGAGGGGCTGAAATGTCTTTGTTTATCGGTTCGACATTCTCCCCCGAGGACCTTGATGTGCTTCGCCATGCGCTCGATGCCTGGTGTGCGGAAAAGCGGATCGACATCAAGAGCCCCAAGGCGCAACTGGCAGCCTCCGCGGCCCTCGACCTCTACCAATCTGGAAACAATAACGCCGAAAGGCTTTTGGCGGCATTGCGCGAACACAAGGGGCTTTAGTCTCGGACGCAATTCCGCGGTCGTCGGGCGGTGGGTCCTTTCGGCACAAACTGAATAAAGTCTTTAGCAAGCATTAACCCTGCCCATGTAGGATTTGTTCATAACCTAAGTGGGGTAAGGGGCGTCCCTCCGCGTCCAGTCCCGCGGCATCCCTTTTTTTGCGTTTCCAGGGTGTGTTCTTGTGCGTGACCGGTTCCGAGACCTAGAGGCCCCATCCGCCAGCCGGAAGAAGGACGTGGTTCTCATGGCGACTGTCAGCAGCTTCGAGGGATTGCAACCGCCGACCCGCTCCGAGCTGCGCCAATTCGCCGAACTCTTCACGCCGCTGTTCCAGGCATCCTCCGATGAAGCGCGGCGGCAGGCTGTCGCTGCCCTTTCCCAATGCGCGCAGATTCCGGCGGCGGTGGCGCTCTTCGTCGGATGCCAGCCGATCGACATTGCGGCACCCTTCCTCACCTCTTCGCCGGCGATCGACGATGAAACCCTGGTCACGATCGCGCGCACACAGGGTAGCGCGCACATGAAGGCGATCGTCAGCCGGAATGCCCTCTCGCCGCGGGTCATCGACGCTCTGGTCGGGCTGCGCCAGGCCGAGCAGCGGCTGGCGGCGCCGGTCGACGTCGAGGCGCCCAATACGGTGTCGCCAGAACCACCAGCTTCCACTTCCCTCGAGGAGGTCGAAGCTGCCGCACGCCGCACCAACGAAGAGGAAATGCGCAACAGGATCCGGGAACTGGCGCGGCATGTCAGCCGTCCGGAAGCCGATCGCCTTGGGCTGCGCAACCTGTCGCCGATCCAGGCCGCCCTGCTCGTTCGCTTCGCCCGCAACCGCGAGGCCGCACTCTTTGCGAAGGCACTTGCCGACGGGCTTTCCGCAAGCCGCTGGCTTGCCGAGCGGATCATGCTCGATATCTCCGGGCAGCAGCTAGCAACCACTCTGATCAGTCTAGGCATTGATTTCCTCGACGCCGTCTTCGTGCTCGAAAAGCTCTATCCTCACCTCGCGGAACCGCAGCACGGCGTTACGCGCGCATGGATGGTCCTGGACGGGCTCGATCCGGAAGAGTGCAATGCCCGCGTCGAAGCCTGGCGCCGCGCGGACAATTACACCTATCTGCCCGAGGAAACCGAGACAGTTCACTCTGCCCACGAGGTGCCGCCCGCGCGAGACCGGCGCATCATCGGCCGCACACGCTGATCCTGCCTACAGCGGGTTTTCGCGCTCATTGGCAAGCGGAACGATACCGCCGAGATCATCGGCTTCCAGCTCGACAATCCAGAGGTCAGGGTCAAACTTCCGTTCACGTTCAAGCAGTTCCCTGACCTTGACAGGCTCTTCCCGCGTCAGACGCCGCTCGAACAGGCGCTCGCCGCTCGTCTCCCCGTCGAACAGGCTTTGCGGCGCAGGGCCGTAGAGCGTCTCCAGACCATCGCGGAAATGCTGGCGGATGAAAACGGCGCCCGCCTCGTCGGCGCCTTTCGCCTCAACGGCGGCAAAGTCACCCTTGGCGAAAACCCGACGCAGCAGGGCGGAAACGAAGATGTCGGTGCGTAATCTCATCGGCGAGCTATAGCAGACAAACCGGCGGCGGCAATATTGCGGCTGCCCGGTGAATCGACAGGAAGACCCGCCCCATCGCCTTTCTTGGGAGAAGGACTGCCAAATTCCCTGGGTCGCGACCTTCCGACAACTCGAACCTCAACAGTCTGTCGCCCCGTCTCAAATTGATCTTCGGCTTCTCCGGGGAAAGCACGCAATCGCGCGGAGAACAGTACGCCTTGAGCCGGCTATCCCCACCGCGATCCGCGCGAAAAATCGTCACCTTGATACCGGGATGCCTTTTGTCGACCAGGTCGCACTCGCGATCCGTTTGGCAGGTGACTTCGGCGGAGAACGGTTCGGCACCGTCCAGGACCACAGCGTAACGAACTTTGATCTCAGCAACTCTCATATCTTCCGTTGAAACGGAGTCCTGTGAACAAAGGGCGACGACAAGCGCTTGAAGATAAACAGCAATATGCACCTGAACCGCTCCGGGCGACTGACGTTGTTCACCGCCCGATATTCGCGTTATAATTGTGTCGCCATTGCGGCAACCTTCAGAGCGCGCCGATTTCCTTGAGCTTCTTCAGAACAGCCTCGCTGGGCTCGCCGTTCTCGGGAAGGTTGTAGTGCTTCTGGAAATGACGGATGGCGGTGCGGGTCTGTTCGCCCGGCACGCCGTCGACCCCGACGTTAGCGTAGGCCATGTTGCTGAGACCCTTCTGGATCTTCAGGACGAGATCGACGGTCGACAACTCCGCGGACGGTGCGGCTTTCTTTACCGGTGTCGGCGCGGTCTGGACGGTCTTTTCGGCGCTGCGGATGGCGGCCGCGACCGGATCCTCGGCGGATGCCTTCGAGGTCACGTCCTCGGGCGGTTTTTCCAGCGGTACGGCCGAGGGGCCGATTGAGTCCGTCCTGAGCGCTGCCAGCACATCGGGCGTCGCCTCGCCCGTCTGCGGCATGCCCACCGTCTCTTCGAAGAAGAGGATCGCCGCACTGGTGCGCGGACCGATCACTCCATCCGGCGTGCCGTTATAGAGGCCGCGCCGCACCAGCTCGGTCTGGATGTCCATGACAATCTGGCTCGGCCGCTGACCACCGGGTGCGGCCGGTGGCGTCGCATTCGTTTGCGTGGCGTCGGCCTCGTCCTGCCGTTCGATTTTGAAGGTCGTGACGTTGCCGCTGTGCTCCTCGGTGGCCGGGCGGCCGCCAAGTACGTTCGGGAATAGCGCGTCGCGCGTGCGCAAGAACGGGTGCGGATGCGCGCCCGGCTGATACCAGAGCGCGTTGGCGGCAACGAAGCTGAAGATGACAAGGAAGGCCGCGGTGCCGCCGGCGACCGACGGGTTGCGGCCGATCACGCCGCCGAGCGCGCTTGCGCCCTGCAGTCCCATACCGCCGACGACGGTTGCCCCGGTGAGAAGCAGGCTCGGCCTCTTCTGCCGACCCCTTCTTCCCTTAGGCGATTTTCGCTTGCTCGCGGCCATCGAAAAGCCCCTCTTCCAAAACGCCGACGAACGCCGGCGTTGCCTTCAGTCGCGGCGGGAACTCGACAAGATCGTTGCGGGCAGTACCCGCAGCCGGAATGCCAGAGCCATCCGCTGCAATGGAAATCGTAATGATCGTGCCGGTGCCCGGCGTGCTGGCGATTGCGAAGTCGCCGCCATGCAGCGCCACCAGGCCCTTCACCAACGACAGACCAAGACCCGTGCCTTCGAATCGGCGGCTATAGTCGTTCTGGATCTGGACAAAAGGTTGGCCGAGCATTTCCAGCTTGTCGGCCGGAATGCCGATGCCGGTATCGCTGACGCACAGGTTCAGAACGCCGTCGCGCATCGAAGCATCGATCGAGATCGCGCCGCCCGCATCCGTGAACTTCACGGCATTGCCGACCAGATTGATAAGGATCTGCTGGATTGCGCGCTGATCCGCAACGACCTCGTCGAGACCGCGCTGAATGCGGCTCGTCAGCGTTACACCCTTGGTTTTCGCCTGCAGCACCAACATCGCCTCGCAGGAGCGGACGACGGCGGCGATGTCGAAGGGTTCGAGGCAGAGCTCGTAGCGCCCGGCTTCGATCTTGCTCATGTCGAGCATGGTGTTGACGACCGAGAGCAGGTGCGCGCCGGCTTCCCTGACAAGGCCGACATATTCCCGCTGACGTTCATTCTCGAACTTACCGAAATACTCACCGAGCAGGATGTCGGAGAAGCCGAGGATGGCATTGAGTGGCGTGCGCAGTTCGTGGCTGACGGCAGCGAGGAACCGCGACTTTGCGTCGTTGGCCGAGCGGGCGTCGGCGGCACGGCTCTGCGCTTCCTGCCGCAACTGCTGCTCCAGCGAGACATCGCGTAGCTGGGCGATCACATTGAAGAGGACGCCGTCGCTGTCCTGCCGCGCTGTCATGTCCATGCGCAGGTAGGCAAACTGCCTGTTGTCGCGGGAGACCGAAGGGCGTTCCAGCCGCAGGTCGACGGCGGCAGTCGCCTCACCCTGGCGAAGCTGGTCGAGTGCCTGCAGGAAGAGAATCCGGTCGGAGACGTGTATCTGATCGACAAAGCCCTTGCCGGTCGGATCACGCATCCAGGCGAGATACTCCCGCTTGTCGCGGCCGCCAACGGCGGTGACGTTGCCCAGCGGGTCGAGAAAGAAGGCGAGACCGGCGGTAGCCTCCATGAAGAAGTCTTCGGCAACAGGCGTGGCAACCGCAGCCGTTGCCGTGCTCTGGCGCGAAAGGGCAATGCTACCCACAGCAGAGAACAGGAAGGCCGCGCAAACAGTCGCGACACCCACAGGCAGCGCGATGGCGGGACTGGTGACCAAGGAGAGCCCAATGGGGGCTGCAACGAGAGCCGCCGACGACAGCAGCGCCAGCCGGCGCAGGATCATCAGTTCGCGCTGGCGCACGGCTGTACCCCCTCCAGTCCCGGAGAGCCAGCTTTCCACTGCCCGGTCCACGAAGGCTGCCGCCCGCTCTGCGATCTTACTCATTACACGCACGCAATACCCGCCCGAAAAAGGCTCTTTACCAAGGCGGACAATAGGCCTTCGGCGCTTAAGGAAAGGATAAGGGAAAAGCCGCCTCCACACCCCAAAAAGGCGAAATGTCCCGTTTTTGGGCATCTGGAAGCGGCTTTGATTTTTACGGTTAACAGGCGGTAAGCGACGGATTTCGCTTACATTTCGGGCGACTGTTAACCTTTGCGGCAGCTTCGCCGCAAGGTTTGCCTGCAATTACAGGAGGTGGCCCGTCACATGCTTAACGACGGTCATTACAATTTGACTGAAATGTGGCGCGAATTCCGTTCATTAAAATTCGAGCTAAATTTGCCGCAAATGCCGACGAGTTTCGAAAACTGGTATTCGCAACTCTGCTCTAAGGTCAAAGCACACCGGAAGACCGGACCGATTCGGCAGCAAGACTGAACGGGAAAAACAGGATGGGCAACGACGATGTGGTTTCTGATCAAAGGATCATTCTGGTTCGGGCTTGTGCTCGTGCTCTTATCGTTCTTCAGCGGCGAAGGCCCGACCAGTTCGCAACCGAAATTGCAGTTTTCCGACGCCTTTGTCGCGGCGACAGGCGCCTATGACTATGTGACCGGCATGTGCGGCGAAAAGCCGGAGGTCTGCGTCAAGGGTGCCGAGACCATGGCGGCGCTCGGCCACCGGGCCCGCGAAGGCGCCCGTGTCGCCTACGAACTCCTGGACAGCCGCTTTGGCGACGACAACGCCGCCAAGCCTGTTGGCGCAACGAATGCGCCGATCGCTCCTGTCGCAGCCCTTGCGCCGTCCCATACGGAAGCGCAGGTGCAGGAACGGACGGCAGCGCTGAACCAGCCGATGCCCTATCGCCCACCGGTTGACGACGGCGACGAAGCCATCGCCGACACCGTGACGACGGGCACCATTCCGCTGCCAACGCCGCGCCCCGCCACCTGAGAATTCCGCGGGATTTCCCGCAACCAAGCTTGCACCGGCGTCCGCATGACGCGGAAAGTCCCGTGCCTGACGTGCCTGCCCTGTTTATTTTCAGCTTCTGCTGCGCCGCGGGGATGCCCATCCTTCGCGGCGTTTCTTTTTAATGGTTCAAATCTGGCCGCGTTTCACCTATATGAAATCATGAGAACGAAAGGCCACAATACATGACGTCCCTGACGCAGATCCTCGATGACTTTTCCTTCCTCGACGATTGGGAAGATCGCTATCGCTATGTGATCGAGCTCGGAAAGGCGCTTCCGGACCTTCCCGACGACAAGAAGACGTCGGCCAACAAAGTGATGGGCTGCGCCAGCCAGGTCTGGCTCGTGACGCATACCGAGGGGGATCCGGACAATCCCGTCATGACCTTCCAAGGCGATTCCGACGCGCATATCGTCCGCGGACTGGTGGCGATCGTGCTCGCAACCTATTCCGGCAAGACGGCATCCGAGATCGCCGTGCTCGACGCCTTCGACGTATTTTCGAAGATCGGCCTCGTCGAACACCTGTCGTCGCAGCGCGCCAACGGTCTGCGCTCGATGGTCAACCGCATCCGCGAGGAAGCGCGCGTGCGCGCGGTGGCCTGAGCGGCCACCCTGCCCATCACGAATACAGTTCGGGCCGATAGCCCTCCGCACCCCAATGTTCGACGCGCCGCCGGCGCGCGGGCATGGGTGGATTGTAATGCCGCGATAGCGCCATCAGCGCCGTCCGCAACATCAGCTTGGCGGAACGCACCGGCCACTGGCGCTCACGCTCCACGGTCTCCAGCCCCTTCATGAAGCAGCAGACATCAAGCGCCACGCCGGCAAGCTCCGGGCCCATTACTTCCAGCGCGCGATTGACCGCGACCCGCGCAGCGATGGCGCTGTCGGTGAGATCAGCCATGCCACCGCGGGCTCCTCTAGCACGGCTTGCATGACGCGGCTCCCAAGAGGCGGTGATCCGCAGCTGTACCTGGCCGCGCGTGAAATCGGCAAACAGCCTTTCCCCAGCGGCAAGCGCATCCTCCGGGAGAAACGGCCCGCCACTCTCCTTCAGTCGCGCAAGGCTTGAAAGTGGCGATTCCTCCCGGTTGATCCGCAGCGACTACCGTCCGCCGTCCAGCTCAGCCACGACATGGCCGATTGCGCCGTGCTGTTCGATGAAGGCTTCCTCCCGGAGTGACGCGGCGCGCCTGAGATAGGAGCGCGCGGCGGGGTAAAGGCAAACCCGCCCGCCCGGCTGACCAGCCCGGCAGAGGCAACCTCGACCAGCAGAGTTTCAGAAAGGCGAGCCATCGCCGAGGTGCAGCGACCGGGCCGAACCCTCGCCTGCCTGCTCCCGCGCCTCGCCGCGCCAGGAACCTCAGAAGTTTCACCATGGCCTTGTTCACATCACTCATTCCCGAGCACTCCGTTCGATCGAAACACAGAATTGACCGTCCGCTCGACGCCACATGCGTTCACCCCCCAAAAACACAAAAGCCGGGCTTCCGCCCGGCTCTACAGGATTAAATCCTTGGCAACAATCAGACGCGTCCGCGCTTGCGACGCTGGCCGAGCCCCATTTCCTTTGCGAGGCGCGAACGCGCTTCAGCATAGGCCGGCGCTACCATCGGGTAGTCGACAGGGAGTTCCCATTTCTCGCGGTATTCTTCCGGCGAAAGGCTGTGATGGGTCATCAAATGACGCTTCAGCGACTTGAAGTTGCCACCGCATTCCAGGCAGGTAATCTGCTCATCCTGGACGGATTTGCGCACCGACACAGCCGGCTTCTGCTTCTCGACGACCGCTGTTGCAGTCTGCGGCGTCGACGTGTTGCTGAGTGCCGAATGCACGTCCGAGATCAGGTTGGCGAGATCACCAACTGGCACAACGTGGTTGCTGACATAGGCGGCGACAATATCTGCGGTAAGCTCCACCAGCAATTCCGGCCCGCTACCGGCTGCAGTATCCGTCATATTACGTTTCTCCTGTTTCAATGCTCCAAAGGTCTCGACCCCTTAAGACAAGACCGTTATCGTAGAGCAACAGCAAAAAACTCAGGCTACGGCTACCTGTTTCGAAAAACTGAAATCCACCCCTAGATTCCTGAGGCCGAAACCCGTTCTTATACTGCCTGATTTCAAACTAGTACGCTATCACGCAGTCGACTTCCTCAATTAAACACTGAAATGCAAAGCCAACGAGGAAATAAGCAACGTGATTCTAATTCAATATCAGAACTCTACTTAGATCATCAAATATCACCGTTTTGCGAAAACGCCAATTATTATTTCGTATATATCTAACGAAAAATGCCTCTTCGCAAGAATTGTTCATCGTGAACCCATACACTAACCATTAAGAAATCTGCAAATGGGTGCAAAAATCAACTTAAAATACTGAATCGGAAGCGCTCTCATCTTTTGGCGAGGTCGTCGCGCACGGATTGAGAGCCGAGGCGGTATCCTGTCTGATGCGCGGCCTTGGCAAGGAGGTGCGCCGCAACCGGTGCCGTCAACAGGAAAAAGACGAAGCCAGCAACTGCGCGCGCAAAGACTGCGACCTCGCCCGATGCGATTCCGGCAGCAAAGAGCAGCATGCCCGAACCCACCGTCCCCGCCTTGGAAGCGGCGTGCATCCGCGTGTAGAGATCCGGCAACCGCACCACGCCGAGAGCGGCGACGAGCGCAAACAGCGAGCCGGCCAATAAAAGGAAAGCGACGACGAGCGCTGCCGCGTAGTCCATCATTTCTTGCCCTTCCTGCCGTTCTTACCGCTGCGTTTGGCCGCCACTTTGGGCTTTTTCGAGGCACCCCCCGGTTTTTCGCTGTGCCGTTCCGCAACAGTGGCGCGTGACATCACGAAACGCGCGAAGGCGACAGTCGCCAGGAAGCCGACCAGGCCCAGCGCAATGGCAATGTCGATGTAGAGACTGAAGCCTGTTTTAACCGCCAGCACGGCAATGAAGCCGATCGCCGTGCCTGACAGCGTATCGAGCGCCAGGATCCTGTCGGGCAGCGTCGGCCCTGCGGCGACCCGCCAGCCTGCTAGAAGAAAGGCAACGCCGAGGATCACGAGAGCAACCGCGGCGGCCGTGGAAATGATGGCAAGCGGCGCGATCATCGAAATGCCTCTATGATCCGGCGCTCGAAACCGTCGGTGATATCGCGTTTGGTCGCCTCGGGATCGGCGCAATCCAGCGCGTGCACGTAAAGCGTCTTGCGGTCATCGGAAACATCGACCGACAGCGTACCCGGCGTCAGGGTGATCATGTTGGCGAGAAGGGTGATCTCGAAATCGCGGTCGACAGTCAAGGGAAAGGCGAATATGCCGGGTTGCAGCCGCATGTTGGGCGTCAACACCGTGACGGCGACCCGCCAGGCGGAAATCGCCAATTCCTTCAGAAATAGCAGGGCGAGATGCAGGATTGCCCATGACCGTCGAAGATATCCCCTGCTGCCATAGGGTTCGCGCACAATGGACAAGCACAGGGCGCCGATCGCAAAGCCGAAGGCGAGGTTGTGCGCCGACGCGCTGCCGGTAACGGTGGCCCAGGCGACGGCGAGCAGGACGTTCAGCAGCAAGGCGATCATGGCATCCCTCCATCCGGGAAGACCGACTGCAGATAAGATGTCGGATCGATGAGGCCGGTCGCTGCCGCTTGCGCCATCTCCAGCAATTGTTCTGGGAGAATGCCGAAACCGACGACAAGAGCTGTCAGGATGAACAGCGGCAATCCCGCCTGCCAGCCAATGGAGGCTGCTGTCTGTGGTGCCGCCGCCGGCCGCCAATAGGCAAGCAGGAAGACGCGCCCGAAGACGACGGTCAGCAGGAAGCCGCCGATCAGGATCGCGGCGGCCAGCCACCAGGCGCCGACGTCGATCGATGCCCGGACCAGGATCACCTTCGGCCAGAAGCCGGAAAAGGGCGGCAATCCGCAGGCGGCGATGAGGAGAATGAAGGAGATCGCCGCAAAGCCGCTGCTCTTACGATAGAGGCCGCCGAGCCCCGCTAGCGAGAAGCTGCCGGCAACGGCAGCCGCTT
>NZ_AKKA01000096.1 GCF_000282035.1 Rhizobium sp. CF122 | reverse complement strand
CCCCCCGCCGCAACCGCGAGGAAGGCGGCGAGCAAGAAGCTTCTGCGGCGGAAGTGGCAAGTGACGGTGCTGAGGATGGCGAGACAGAGGTAACCGCCGCCGAGGTGATCGAAGCTGCCGCTGACGAAGCAGTCGAAGCTCAGCCAGCGATGGCAGCTGTTGAAACAGGCGCCTCGGTTACTGAGGACGTGAAGCCGAAACGCGCACGTCGTAGCCGCAAGGCATCTCCGGTCGAGGAGCCCGTTGTGGAAGAGGCCGCGGCGGAAGCGGCACCGACCGCGGAAGCTGAAGCCGAGACTGCAGCCGCAGACCTCGCAACGCCGGCCGTCGAAGACGCAAAGCCTGTCCGCGCCAACAGGGAGTCGAACATCTCTTCATCTGAACCGACGGTTAAGTCGACGCGCAGCGATGCCGCGGAAAGCGAAGGTGACGGCAAGCCGAAGAAAGCTGGCTGGTGGCAGCGCCGCGGTTTTTTCTAAGACTGATCTTCGGCGATAAATAAGCAATACGATCCGGCTGCGGCGACGCAGCCGGATCTTTTATGCTCTCGTGAGATCGACGTCGCACCTGCTCCGTAGCGAAGGAGCGCAGGTCAAAACCACCTTGGATAGCGCGACCATGCCTGAGCAAGCGTTTGTCGCGGCGCAGATGTTCCGGGCCGGATGCCTGCCGCTGATAGCCAGATGATGGCCCGTAAGGACCGCTGACGAAGGCTGCTACGTACTCTTACAAAGTGCCACTCTTGTCGACACATCGGGGATACACGTCTCCGGTTGAATTACACCTGTGATCAACGGGTATGGCCAGCAGGCACGGGAGAGGCGATATGAACATGAAACAGATGATGGCGGCGGCTTTGTTGGTGGGGTGCGCGCTTGCCGAGCAACCCGCTTACGCGCAACAGCCACAGCTCCAGCGCACCGATATTGTAAAAGGCGATCTAAGCATTCCTGGCCATGAAGCCGTGCAGGTTCGGGTAGATCTTGAGCCTGGCGCGGTGTCAATCAAACACAAGCATCCAGGCGAAGAGATTGCCTATGTCCTCGACGGCGTGATTGAGTATCAACTTGAAGGCAAAGAGCCCATGACGATCAAGGCCGGCCAGGCCTTGTTCATTCCCGACGGAGTGGCGCATGTGGCGAAGAACGTGGGCGACGGCAAGGCATCCGAGCTTGCGACCTACGTCGTCAGGAAGGTGTCGGAGCTGGTTCAGCCCGACGAATGAGCCTTGGTGAGTGCGCTCGACGCACCTCAATCCCGCTCGGCAATCGCGGTCTCGTGCGGGTACTCTCCGTAAAACGCCCGCCAGTTCGCGATCGCGAAACCAAGGACCACGAGGGCTCCGCCCTGATGCAGCAGCCCCCAATGAAGCGGGACTTGCAACAACAAGGTGGCGATTCCAATCGCCGCCTGAGCCATCACTAGCACAAAGAGAACGACGGCGCGTCGAGCATGCGTCGTGGACGGCGCTGCAGCAAGGGCAATGATCATGTTGACCAGCGTCACTGCAAACAGGGTGTAGGCACCCAGCCGATGGAGGAACTGCACCGTCTTGGGGTTCTCGAAGAAATTGATCCAGGCCGGTTGCTGGATCAATAGGTCGGAGGGAACGACGGAGCCGTCCATCAACGGCCAGGTGTTGTAGGTAAAGCCGGCATCGAGGCCAGCGACGAGCGCACCGAGATAGATCTGAAAAAACGCAAAAACGGCGATCACAGCGGCCCAGACATGCGAGCCCGGCGTGGGCGCCGGATCATCGGAGTGAGGGGAAAGCCCTCGCATGATCCACATGCAGGACGCGAAGATGAGACAGGCCATGACAAGGTGCGTTGCCAACCGATACTGGCTGACGTCGGTTCGGACGGAGAGCCCTGACGATACCATCCACCAGCCGATCGCGCCCTGCAGTCCACCCAGCATCAGAATTCCGAAGAGAGGCCAGCGCAGCCGTCGCTCCACCTTTCCTGTTACCCAAAAATAGAGCAACGGCAACGCGAAGATGACACCAATGCCGCGTGCAATCAGACGGTGGGCCCACTCCCACCAAAAAATGCCCTTGAACTCGTCGATGGTCATTCCGTCATTTATTTGCTGATACTCGGGAATGCGCTGGTAGAGCTTGAATTCCTCGTCCCATTCCGCGGCGCTCAGAGGCGGAATCACGCCGTGGATCGGCTTCCACTCGGTGATCGACAGGCCCGAATTCGTAAGTCTGGTGGCGCCGCCGACGATCACGAGACAGAACAGTGCCAAGAGCACAAAGCCCAGCCAAATGCGAACAGCCCGGCGATTGCCCTCCTGCCGGCGTATCTCACCCAATATCTGCTGTTCGGTGCTCAAGTTCGCGATGGCCATGGCTGCTCCTTACGTCCGGTAGTTGATTTGCCTGAGCGGCTCATGCAAAACAAGCCCCGAACCTTTGCGGCATGCCGTCGCGGCAGTTCAACACCAGTGCGAAAGATATCTGATGCCTGTCCGCCTCCGGAAATTTATCGGTACGATCCTGATCGTCGTGCTCGTACTCGCCTACGCGGTGCTTGCAAACACGATCGCAGTCGCGACGCTCGGCAACGCTCCATGGTGGGGGCAACTCCTCTACTTTTTCCTGACCGGGCTGCTGTGGGTTCTTCCCGCCATGGTTATCATCAAATGGATGGCAGGGCCGAAGCAGCAGTGAGCCGTTAACGTCAGGATAACCGTGATCGACGGAAAGCACGGTGCGTCGTGGCCCATAAACGAAATGGATGCCCTGCTACCCTATTCTCCGCGCTAGCAAGTCAGACCGGAGAAAAACCGTGCAGGCGCAGAAGCTTCCTGTTCCAGATAAAGCGCACCATTCGAGGGAATCCGACGCGGGCATTTCCGAATTGCGGGCGCTGACCGCGCAGCTTGCAGTGACGGAACTCGATATCGTCGTCCTGGATGGCTTGGAACCGCTGGAAGAGCTCTGGCGCGAGCTCGATCGCGACGATCTGAATTCCCTACACCAAGGTTACGACTGGTGCATGTCGTGGACTAACGCCCATGGAAACCCACTATCGATCGTCTGGGGCAGGCTTGGCGAAGAGACCGCATTTATTCTGCCAATAGAGATAAACAGGTTTCACGGTTTCCGCACCGCCAGATTTGTCGGTGCAGATCACAGCAACATCAACACGGGCCTCTTCACAGCACGCTTCATCGAGCTGGCCAAGGGTCTCGAGCGCCGAAAATTCGCGGAGTTGCTGCGTCGCGCTCTGGTCGGAAGCGCCGACCTTCTGTTGCTGCAGAACATACCGCTGGAATGGCGTGGACGCCGCAGTCCTCTAGCGCTGTTGCCGATCGTCCAGAACCAGAACCACGCCTACCATCTTCCGCTCCTGGCAGACATGGAATCGACACTCCAACAAGTGAGCGCAAAGGGCCGACGTAAGAAGTTTCGAACGCAGTTGAGACGTCTGGAGGCGCTCGGCGGGTTCGACTACATTTCTACCGGAACTTCGTATGAGCAACATCGGCTGCTCGATCGCTTCTTCGAGCAGAAGGGCGAACGATTCAAGGCGCTCGGACTGCCGGATGCGTTCGAAGAACCAAAGACCAAGGCTTTCCTGCACGGCGCACTCGACATTCGCGACCCCGACAGCAAGACGGTGGGGCTGGAAATGCACGCGATCCGCCTGAAGGGCGAGTACGATGGTCATATCGCGGCCCTGGCTGGTATTTCTCGCAAGGGCGACCACATCATCTGCCAAATCAGCGCAATCGATGAAAGCTTGGCGGCGGATGCGAGCCCTGGCGAATTCCTATTCTGGCAGATGATCGCCGGGCAGCATGGCAAGGGCGTCGGCCTGTTCGACTTCGGCCTTGGCGACCAAAGATATAAGCGCTCATGGGCACCAGTAGAAACCGGGCACTATGACGTTGTTCTGCCGCTTTCGTTACGCGGCAGAGTGGGTGGCCTCGTTCACCGGGCAATCACACGGTGCAAAGCTTTTATTAAGTCTCGCCAGAAGATCTACCAGCTTGTCCAGCGCATACACCGGATGATCGGCGTTTGATCACGCGGCATGCCGAGAGATCGGGCTTTCAAGGGGCTCGTCGCTATCGGACATCAGCACGACACGCCCGTAGCCGGCCGCTTCGAACTCGGTCATAGCGGTCACGAACTCCGGCTCGACGATCTCAGGCATGGAGAGGATGATTTCGACGTCCTTGCTCTGCGTCAGGCGCGAAACGCCGGCCACGTCGGCAGCTCCGCATTCCACGATCACGAGATCATAGGCCGAGACCAGAGCGTCCAACAGCAAAGACAGCCGATCGGCACCGCGCATCGCCCGGCGTGGATCGCTGATACCTTGCGGAATGAAGTGTGCGTCGGAGCGGCTGTCGCCATGGATCGTATCGCCGAAGGCCGCATCCCCGCAGAGCAAATCGGTTATGCCGAGCATGTTGCGATCCTCGGCCATGAGGTCGGTCGGCAGCCCCGAGCCCGTCATGTCGACTAGTATGACACGCGAGCCATCCTCGGCTAACTTGCGCACAAGCGATACGGTTGCCGCCGAGCCGTCATTGCCGGTCGGCGAAATGGCGATGGCCAAAGGCGCTCTGCTGCCGCGAAGGTAGTCCGAGACAGATGCTATCGAGAACTCGTTCGTTTCGACGGCACTTTCCTCCTCGACTGGCTCGGCAACCGGCTCCTCGTCTGCGGGTGTAGCCAACAGGCTCGGTGTAGCCACCCGCCTGGCGGAGCCGGCAGTCGTCGCTTCAGGCTCCTCTGCTTCATCACGCACCACCTTCTCCTCGGGTGGCTCGACGGGGCGGAGTGCCCGACCGCTGAAGAGTTCGGCGAGCATGATCACAATCGATGTCATAATGAAGGTTGCCAACGCAGCGACGATGACGATCGGCAAAACCTTCGGGAAATAGGGATCGACGGGTTGTATCGCCTTCGACACGATACGTGCGTCGGCTGGGCTTGAATTCTTGTCGGAGCGCGACGCCGCCTCGCGGTAACGAGAGAGATAGGTTTCCAGGAGTTGCCGCTGTGCCGTGGCTTCGCGCGTCAGGGCATTTAGACCAACCTCGTCTTCCCCAGCCTGGGCGCTGTTGGCCTTCAGCTTGTCGGCCTGCCGCTCCAGTTCCTTTTGGCGAACCGCAGAGACCTTCGCTTCGTTTTCGATGCTTGCGAGGATCTTCTGCGTCTCCTGGCGAATCTGTGCCTTGATGTCCGAAAGCTGCGCGCGAAGGCTCTTCAGTCGCGGGTGGTTATTGAGCAACGACGTCTGCAGGTCGGAGATCTGCGACTGCAGACCTGACTCCGTGCTCTTCAGCCGCTGGATCGACTGAGACGACATGATGTCCTGTAATGTATCGGATGGCTCACCGGCGGAGAGAGCATTGCGTACGGACTGAGCACGCGCCTCGGCATTGGCGCGCTCTCCCCGGACCCGGGTAAGCTCTGCCGAAATGTCGTTCAACTGCTGTGTGGCGAAATTCGAGCCGCCGTTGGTCGGCAGCAGTCCGTGCACGGCGCGGTATTCCGCCACCTTCTGCTCGGCATCATTGACCTTCTGGCGGAGATTTTCGATCTCCGGCTCCAGCCAGCGCGTCGCCTCGGAATTCGAATCCAGCTTGGCGCCGCTCTGGGTGGCAAGGTAGACCGCCGCCATTGCATTGGGGATTGTCGCCGCGAGCTTCGGATCCTTCGAGGTGAAGGTAATGCCGATCACGCGCGATCCCGGCACCTGATAGACCTGAAGCCTCTCCATGAAGGCGTCGATCACGCGCTCTTCGGGGGGATTCTCATACGGGTTTTTCTTGAGGTGGAGCGCCACCAGGATATCGGTGAGTGCCGAGCCATTCGCGGCCGCATCGAACTCCGGCAAATCGTAAAGCTTCTGGCCGTTGATGACCTGCTTGATGAGGTCCGAGGACTGGAGAAGCTGCACCTGGCTCGCAATATTGAGCTCGTCCAGCAATGGTCCCGCATTGGTATCGTTTACCTGCGCATTGGCGAAGGCTGGGGCGCGGGGCTCGATCAGGATGCGCGTTTCGCTTCGGTACTTGGGGGAGATCATCTTAGCGCCCGTGAAGGCGATCCCTGCCCCCAACGCGGTGATTGCCAGGACCTTCAGCCGGCGTGCCCAAACGGCGCGGACCAATTGTCCAAGATCTATGTCCACATCCTGATTACCCGATACGCCGGACATGCTTGTACTCCAAGAACAAACGTGGCCGCGAGGGTAAATCACTATAGTAACCCAACGGTTAATGTTTGCGCCGCCCCTCCGGCGGACATCGACCGGTCGAAGTCAAAAAAATCGGCGGTTTTTACCGACCGTTAACCCTAACGGATTGATAACGGCTGAGATCGAATTCGTTTTCCTATGAGCAGACGCGATGCCCTTCGCACAGCCCAAGTTCCTGATGGCTCTGAGCCTCGCCGCCACGACCGCGGTCCTGAGCGGCTGCAATAGCTACAAGCCCGCCCCCCAGGCCTTCAACCAGGCGACGATCCAGCCCTATTCGCTGGACAGCGGCGACCGGCTGCGCATTACCGTGTTTGATCAGCCAAGCATGACCAACACGTACACGATCGACCAGGCCGGCTACATCGCCTTCCCGCTTGTCGGTCAAGTCCCTGCTCGCGGGCGCACGCTGCAGCAGCTATCGGGGCAGATCGCGCAGAAACTCAGGCAGGGCTACTTGCGGGATCCCGACGTCACGATCGACGTCGACCGCTACCGCTCGATCTTCGTTATGGGCGAAGTTGGCCAGTCCGGCCAATACGCCTACCTTCCCGGAATGACGGTGCAGAATGCCGTTGCCGTTGCCGGCGGCTTCACCTCGCGCGCCAATCAGGGCGCGGTCGATGTGACCCGCAAGATTAACGGGCAAGTGATCACGGGGCGCGTCAATATCTCTTCGGCGATCATAGCCGGCGACACCATCTATGTTCGCGAACGACTGTTCTGATCCGCGATGACTGAACAGCGTCCGCTCCGCATTCTCCATTGTTTCAGGTCACCGGTTGGCGGAATCTTCCGCCATGTCCGCGATCTGGTGCTAGAGCACAGCAAGGCGGGGCACGAGGTCGGCATTCTCTGCGACAGCTCTACGGGCGGCGAGCATGAAGACCGTCTATTCGACGATATTCGTCCCTTCCTGGCGATGGGTTTGACGCGCATGCCGATGCGGCGGCACGTCAGCCTCTCCGATCTCGGAATGCTCTGGGATACGTACAAGAACATCAAAAGTTTGCGGCCGGATGTGCTGCACGGTCACGGCGCCAAAGGCGGTGTGCTCGCGCGGCTTGCCGGCTCAGCCCTGCGGGTGAACAGGTATCGCGTAGCCCGCCTCTATACAGCGCACGGCGGAAGCCTGCATTATTCCCGCAGATCGCTCATGGGGCAATTCGTGCTCCGCATGGAGCGCCTGCAGGAATACTTCACCGACGCCCTCGTCTTCATCTGCGAATACGAGCGCGATGCGTATACGAAGAAGGTCGGTCGACCACGGACGGAAACGCGGCTGATCTACAACGGGATCGGTGAGCGTGATTTCGAGCTCATCCCAACCCGTTCAGATGCAGTCCACTACATCTACGTCGGCATGCTGCGGGACCTTAAGGGTCCCGATCTCTTTGTGGAGGCCTTCGCGAAAGCGGAGCGTATTCTCGGACGTCCGCTTTCGGCCGTGATGGTCGGCGACGGACCAGACCGCGACCGATACCGGGACATGATGATCGAACGCGGCCTGGGCAAGCGGATCAGCATGCTGCCGGCAATGCGCGTCCAGCAAGCCTTCGCAATGTCCCAGAATCTCGTCGTGCCGTCACGCGCCGAAGCCATGCCTTACATCGTGCTCGAGGGTCTCGGCGCCGGCAAGACCATCATCGCAACTCGTGTTGGCGGAATTCCCGAGGCATTGGGCAGAGATAGCCCGGCCCTTGTCAACCCTGACGATTCCGACGATCTCGCGCGCGCCATGGCGGATGCGATCCGCATCCCCGATTGGCATGACGCCGTGATGCCGCCGATGGAGCAGGTGAAGTCGGTTTTCTCGGCCTCGGTGATGGCCAATGATGTCCTGAAATTGTACCACGACCTTCTGGAGCTCCAATCCGGGCAAGCTCTTGCGGTTGCTTCGTAAAAGTTTCTTAGGGGCTTTCTGCTATGCCGTTCCGATAACCAGCGGCGGTAGCCTCATGAACAAGGCAGAGAAAAGCGATCAATTTGACCTCGAAGCGCTACGCAAACAGGTTTCAGACATCAATCGGCACAACAAAGACGCGGATAAAAAGGCCCAGCCGGAGCCGATCAACAGCTATGCCCGTCAGATCGCCGAGCAATTCAGTGCGGGAAACCGCTCGCCGGCTATCATCATCGGCCAGTTTCGCCTGTTGGAATTTGCTTCGCAATTTCTGATCGGGCTGCTCGTATTCCTTCTCTGGCCGGGGAATGAGGCGGAGACCCTCTTTGGACGCGCCGTCACTGCCGTAATTGTTGCGGCCCTCCTCGTCTGCGGGCTCCAGACGGCCGACACTTACTCCGTCCCCGCCTTGCGCACGCGTTTGCGCCTGCTGCCACGCGTTTTTGCCGTGTGGGGATCGGTCTTCGTGATCGTCGCTGGCGCAAGCGCATTCGCCGGCAACGTCAGCTCGACCGTGGTGCCGGCCTATTTTGCCTGGTTCGTTGCTGGCGCAATCTTCCTCCTCGCCGCTCGCTTCCTGTTCGCCTACGGCATCCGCAACTGGTCGCGCAACGGCATCATGGAGCGCCGCGCTGTGATCGTGGGCGGTGGAGTACCGGCCAAAGAGCTGATCCGGGTCCTCGAGCAGCAGCCCGACAATGACATCCGGATTTGCGGCATCTTCGATGATCGCGGCGAGAAACGGTCGCCGATCATGGTCGCAGGTTATCCGAAGCTCGGAACGGTCGCCGAACTGGTCGAGTTCGTCCGTATCACGCGCATTGACATGCTGATTATTTCGCTTCCGCTCAGCGCCGAGGCACGCATTCTGCAGCTGTTGAAGAAGCTTTGGGTCCTGCCCGTCGATATCCGCCTCGCCGCTCATGCAAATCGTCTGCGCTTTCGTCCGCGCGCCTACTCGCGCATCGGCTCCGTCCCGATGCTCGATATTTTCAACAAGCCGATCCGGGACTGGGATTCCGTCGCCAAGCGCTGCTTCGACATCTTCTTTGCGTTGCTCGCTCTGGCGCTTTTCTGGCCGATCATGCTGACAACAGCGGTCGCCATCAAGCTGACCTCGAAGGGGCCGGTCTTCTTCAGGCAGAAGCGTCACGGTTTCAACAACGAGATCATCAACATCTTCAAGTTTCGTTCGATGTATGCCGACAAGGGCGATCCGACCGGTCGCGCCGCCGTCACCAAAGGTGATCCTCGCGTGACCCCGATCGGACGCTTTATCCGCAAGAGCTCGATCGACGAACTGCCGCAGCTTTTCAACGTGCTGACGGGCGACCTTTCACTGGTCGGCCCGCGCCCGCACGCCATTCTTGCGCAGGCGAAGGATCGTGCTTTCGGGGACGTCGTGGAAGGCTATTTCGCTCGCCATCGCGTGAAGCCCGGGGTGACCGGCTGGGCGCAGATCAACGGTTGGCGCGGAGAGGTCGATCACGACGACAAGATCAAGTTCCGGACGGCCTACGACCTCTACTACATCGAGAACTGGTCGCTCTGGCTCGATCTGAAGATCCTGTTCCTCACGCCCTTCCGGTTGTTCAATACGGAAAACGCCTATTGAGCGCGGTCGAAGCGACATCTCTGCGCGTCGCCCAGCCGCAACGAGCAACGTTGCGGCTGCTTGGTTCGGCGATGGTCGCCTTTGGCGTCTTTCTCTCCGGCTTCGTTATCGACGAGCCGGCGCCTTATGAGCTCTGGATGGCCGCGCTTCTCTGCATCTGGTTCATTCTGGGGCTTAGGATCTCGCGCTTCACCGTGCCGCTTCTGGCACTGCTGCTTGCCTTCAACATTGGTGGCATGCTTTCGCTGACGCAAATGAAAGATCTCGGGACCGGACCGATGTATGTCGCCGTCTCAACCTTTCTCGCGCTCACAGCGATCTTCTATGCAGCGATTATCGAGGATAGCCATCGGCGCCTGCCGCTCATTTTCAATGCCTGGGCATTTGCCGCCGTCATCACCTCGCTGCTCGGGATTCTCGGCTACTTTCACGCCTTCCCCGGCGCGGAGGTCTTCACGCTCTACGATCGTGCCAAGGGCGCCTTCCAGGACCCTAACGTATTCGGCCCATTCCTGGTCCCGCCGTCCCTCTACCTCGTCCACGGCATTCTCGTCGGCAACTTGAGGACGTCGTCGATCAAGGCCTTTGCACTGTTGATCCTGGCGCTTGGCGTGTTTTTGTCCTTCTCGCGTGCGGCCTGGGGTCTTTTTCTTCTCGGCATTGTCCTTCTGATCTTCTGCATGATGCTCAAGGAACGCAGCGGCGCGTTTCGCCTGCGGATCCTAATCCTGTCGCTTGCCGCGATCATGCTGCTGATCGGATCGCTGGTCGTTGCATTGCAATTTCCGAAGGTCAGCGCGCTCTTTTCGGCACGCGCCCAGCTCGTGCAGCAGTATGACGGCGAGCACCTCGGTCGCTTCGATCGCCACCGCATTGGCTTCACGATGATGATGGAACGGCCGCTCGGAATCGGTCCGCTGGTCTTCGGCACAATGTTTCCGGAAGACGAGCACAATGTCTGGCTGAAATCACTAACGAGCTACGGTTGGCTCGGCTTTCTCAGCTATGTCACAATGCTTTGCTGGACGATCCATCTCGGGTTCAGCAATCTCCTCAGGGATCGCCCGTGGCAGCCCTATCTGATGATCGCATGGATCGGGGTGTTAGGGCATGCAGCAATCGGCAACGTCATCGACATCGACCACTGGCGACATGTCTACCTGCTTTTCGGCGTCGTCTGGGGCTGCGCTGCGCTCGAACAGCGCCATAAACGACGTCTTACAACACGTCGGTCTTGCGAACGAACGCCGGCGCACTAGTCTTTGATTCATGATTACAGCCACACAAATGCGCGGTGCCCGCGCCATGACCGGAATGAGCATCGAGCAACTGGCAGCCGCATCCGGGTTGCCCGCTGCCACCATCGAAACAATGGAACGCGACGAGCAGGACGGGGAGCCACACGCATTGCTCGCCGTCAAGCAAGCGCTTGAAGCGGCGGGCATTATCTTTATTGCCAGCGGCAATCACGACGAAGGCGGACCGGGGGTGAGATTGCGGGCGCGCACGGGGGGCGATGAAGGCATCCGCCCGGAAAACCTCAACGCTGCGAACGACGATTAATCCAGTATCTTTCTTGGAGACCCGAGATTACAAATAGGCCTTTGCGAGAGCCGAAAGCTTGCCCTGGTCTCTGACGCCCTGTCGATAGAGCTGGATCAGAAGCGCGCCGATAGTCTCGGCGGCCGAGGTGTTCCGCTCGAGCCCCCTGTCCTTACAGACATCGTCAAGCACCCCGGACAAAAGATCGAGATCGTCCGAGAAAAGCGGCAGGTCACGCGGAAGAACTGGGGATTTGAGCATGACGCCACAGGTCCCATCAATACCAGCAACATTGTCATCGACCGCCCATCCATAGCCGACGATGCGGCCACTATGCGCGCGAGCCGGCAATTTATCAACCGAACATTTCTCGCGGAAACATTTATGTGAATGGCGTAGGCCAAGCCTGCCGATGGGCGAGTTCTGCCTCAGTTCTTCAGCTGCTCCGAGGCAAGCTGCGACTGGAGCGAGCCCTCAATGATGATCCTTGCGCTGACCTTGACGACATAGGTCTCGGCCAGTTCGGTCAGCGCCAGCGCGACTTCGTGCTCCGGCCAACCCGACGACACGGCCTTCTCAACCAGAGCCCCAAAGGGCTCCGATAGCGCTTCCCGGCATGTTTTGCTCGTCTCGCGGTCTACCATGCGTCATCCACCAGCATTTGCGGGACATATATTACAGAAAACTAATAATTATTCGAGTTACCACGACAAATTTCTGACAGCGGTATTTCCGTTGAGCCTCAACAGGCAGCCATCAGCATCGGAAATACTGCCGGAACAACGCGATTGCGTCGGCGCCGCACAATTGATTCGTCGACAAGTACCATCAAGGAGGCGAGATGACCTTCGGGCTTCTGGGGGTGCCGAAGGTTGATGTAAATGGTCGGGGCGACTGGACTCGAACCAGCGACCCCTTGACCCCCAGTCAAGTGCGCTACCGGGCTGCGCTACGCCCCGACCTGCCAAAACGGCCTGATCCTGTTAGTCTTTTGGGATTCCACACGCAAGAGGAAAATCGCCACCGGTGAATAAAAAGGAATAAGCGCGCTTCAACACAGAAAATCCCGGGGAGATCCGACGGGCAGCTCGCTTCCATTCTCATCCGAAGTCAACGACGCCGACTGGGCCAATTGGAGATGCCGTTCGCAACATGGCAGGCGCTCAGCAGCGCGCCACCTGGTGGTTTTCACAAAGCCAGCCAATCAACCGAATGTGCAGACGGACGTAAGGGCTGCCAGTGTTCCCGGTTGAGATCCCTTGATGGATAGTTTCACTTGTGAACGGCTTCCGTGGCGCGCCGTCGATGATTGATATGCCGAAGTGCAGCGAGCCCAATTCCGGTGAGACGCGATGGATCCTATTTTTGTTCCATCGCCTCCCATTGCCGTTCCTTGCGCGTCTTTGGCTTTAGCCGCTTGTAGGTTCTTTCAACGAAACGGAGGAATCTCGTCACATGCATCAGCTTGTCAACGAATGAGCTCAAATTCACGAGACGCTCCGCCAGCACCTCGTTTGCCGTGAAAGCGATCTCGGCAGGAGAGTATTCTGGAAAGTGTGCGGAAAGCTCTGCATAGGAATTGGTTCGCTCGCGGCCAATAATGTCGATCTTCCCGCGCCGATACATTAGTCGCAAGACCACTTGTTCGAACGTCCAGTCATGAACGTCAAGAACCTGATAGCGCTCGCTTCGCTTGGACGAAAAGCCGGCCAGAGTGACCGTTACTCCCAGTTGGAGATTGGCGAGCCAAAAGCACAATGCAAATCCCGTGGTTGGCAGACTTGCAGTTGGATAAAACGGAGCGAACACATCCGTCAGATCCAGATGCCTGACTTTCACATCACCAAATGCGGAAGCTGGGCTGAACTTTTCGCTGTCACCGATGGTCAGATTGATGATCCCAAGGAAGCTACTTTTATCAAAGTACTGGAGAACCTTGGATACTTTGCCGCTTTTGACAAGGTTGGCTCCCAGAGCTCCGCTTCGCGACACCAAAAGGGCATTGCGCGTAAACGGTTTGCTCAGGACCTTGTAGACCTTGTTGAAGAAGATGAAGAGCGTCGTCTCAGGAAAGCGCGACGCAAGCTCGTCGATGTCGACCTCGTCGCTATTTGCCACCAAGACGATCTCGCTGTAGCCGAGAAAAAACGATCTCCAGTCCTCCGTGTTGATTTCCACTGGAGGAGTCGCGTTCATCGTTTCAAGATCGCTAGCGCCAGATCTGCTCATCGTTCAAACCATGTTTGTGTTGTCGTGCTAAAGGAACGCGTGGAGGCAGTTGCGCGATCGCCGTTCTCCGTTTCACTTCTTCGCCTGCCCCAGTTTTCACCAGGCGCTCCGGCGCTCCCACATAGACGCCAAAAGGCACCGTATCCTTTCACCACACTGTTCGTCCCTATATGGCGCCTCGGGCGCTCCCGCGCCGATCCAATGAACGAAGCTTGACGAAAAAGCCGAGATTCAAGCGTCACACCGGGGCGAACTGCGGATCGATCGCGAGCGCCTTGTCGAGCCACTTTTGAGCATACTCGACATCCTGCCAGTTCTTGAACCAAGGGCCGCCGTTGGTGTAGTGAACGCCCTTCGGATAGCCGGCGGACGGCTTTGAGCTCCAGCCTTCCAGCCAGTTCCACTCTTCCGGAATTTCTCCGATCTCGCTGTCATCGGCCCATTGGAGACGATGAAGAAACGCGCCGGTTTCGGCGTTGATGCGTTCCGGCGTCAGGTTGCGGGTGGACGGATGGCCGCAATTGAAGAGCATGAACGACGACCAGTTCTTCCGCGGATAAGTTGTCTGGATCTTGCCATCCATCTTTACGCCTTCCTTCGGCGTGTAATCATGATGGACGCAGGCAACGGCCTGGTCTTCATTGCGATACTGCAGCAGGTCAGCGACGTCGCCAAAGAACAGGAAATCGCAATCGCAAAACAAAGCCCAGCCCTTGTAATCGGCAAGCCATGGCGTGAAGAAGCGGGAATAGGTAAATTCCGTTGATGCCAGCGGATCGACCGCGCGGGTGTAGACACCACGGTCGATTAGATCCTGCAGCTTGATTGGGTGTACATCGACCTCGATCGAGGCATGTTCGAGCAGCGATTCCTTCGCAACTTCATAGGCGATATCTTCGCGTGAATCCCAACCGATGTAGACTGATAAGTCTGCCATGCACACTCCCCTTTTCTTCAGTAGTCAGAAGCCGATGGAACACTCGGCGCTGTTCTTATCAGCGCCGATCATTGCTAGCTCGCGCATCGTAACGTCGAGCGTGAGAAGGGCTTCTCAAAGCTCAAATCTGATTTGAGCAAATGTGAACAACAAATGTAAACAGCAAAACTCACCTTAAACGACGAAAGATGTGGACACTTCGCGACCAGACGCGCGATTGATATTGGCATATCAGCAACTTCGAGGGATCGACGGTAGCAATCCCCCGGTCATGGGCCGATCCCACGGATGACCCGTTTCTGACCTAATTTCCTAGTGTATCGCCCGGATTGTCACCAACGACGCTTGGCACCTCGAGCGCCACGGCGAACAGACCTGTAACAACCCAATGTGGCTCGACTTTTTTACCGAACCTATGGAATCTCAAGCGCTCGGCGCCCTCTGCGGCAAAACACAGCCGGCCGTCCGCGCGATATAACAGTCCCGTGGCGCACCTCGGTTGCCAAGACCGCTTGCTTTGTGTCTGCTCCATGGCAGACCAGCCAAAGGCGAATCGTTGCCAAGATGGGGAAATCCGACCATGAAAACCCTAAAAACAATAGCAATTGTGGTTCTGAGTTCGGCATGCATAAGTGCGGCACAGCAGCCAACGACGATAGGCGATTTTGGCGCCCAGACGCTGACTCTCATCAATTCCTACAGGACGAGCCGTGGCCTATCTCCCCTCGCCGCAAATGGCACTTTGAAAGCGTTGGCCCGGCAACATAGCCGGTACCAAGCAGCTCGAAGAACCATCAGCCACGATGGCTTCCGCCAGAGATCGGCTCAAGCCAGAGCTGCGGGCCTCAGTGTGGTGTGTTCGGAAAACGTCGGTGTTGGATATATGACTCCACAGCAGCTTTTTTCTGGCTGGAGGAGTTCCCCGGGCCATAACACGAACCTGCTTCGACCTAACCTGCGATATGCGGGAGTATCCGTGGTCGGAGGCTACTCGACTTTCTTCGCTTGTCGATAGTTTTGCCTTCGCCTGCGAACCGCAGGAAACTGCCGCTATTGGCAGGTAGCTCAAAAGGCTTGCTCGATCCGCCCTACCCGACTAAGAGACCTGCGAAACGCAAGACTTTGGATAAGAACATGCAGATCGAGATCCCCTGCCCGAAATGCAGGAACACCCGAATGAAGTTCGAGCGACCCGAGCCGCTCGACACCGATATACTTATCTGCTTCACCTGCGGCCACGAACTGGGAACACTGGGTTCGGTCAAGGCAAAGATGCTTGCTGCCTTCGAGCGCATGAAGAAGCAGGCGCAGCAACAGCGCAAGCACTAGCAGCAGCTATTTGACCAACGCAACGCGGCCGTCGGGGCCGCTGTCGACACGCCAACCCCGATAATCGGGGATCGAAAAGTGCGGCGTTGCGAACGGCGTCGTATGCGTTTCTGTAATGACCGTCACATCTGCCCCCGCCGCTTCGCCTGCGAGAATACCGGCAACGGCATCTTCGAACACCAGGCATTTCGTCGGATCGACTCCGAGGCGTTTGGCGCCCAGCAGGTAGCATTCCGGGCTCGGTTTGCCGGCCGCCACTTCTTCACCGCTTACCATTGCTACCGGTGTGGGAATGCCAGCCGCTGCCATGCGGCGCCTGGCGAGTTCGATCGGTGCCGACGTTACGATCGCCCACTTTTCCGGCGGAATGCCGTTCAGGAAATCGATAGCGCCGGGAATCGCGACGATGCCCCCAACATCTTCCATCTCCTCCTTCAGCAATTGCCTTGCCTCATACTCCGGATCTACGCCTGGCAGCGCCAGTTGCCGAATGACGTCGGACGCGCGAATGCCGTGGATCGTCTTGAGGAAGACCTCCGGCTCGAAGCCATACCGGATCGCCCATTCGCTCCAGACGCGTTCGACCACCGCAATGGAATTCAAGAGCGTGCCGTCCATATCGAACAGGAAGGCGTCGTAGAATTTGCCGGGAACGGAATGAGAGGCGGTCACGAAAGTTTCCCTGGTACTGACTGATATTGAACTCGGCCAACTGCTGTGAACCCGGCAGAGGCTGCGCCCGAAGACGCGCGACGTTTCACTCACTAAGCCAAAGGCGCCTGGCGCTCAGCGAACCTGGTCCAGCAAGCGCTTGCATTCGAGGAGATCGTAGAGTGCTTCCTGGAGCAGAGCCCGATCCTCCTTACCGATGCTCGACTTGCCGATCGAAACTTCGGGAGATTCTTCATCGCCACCGCCAAAATTAAAAAACCGGCGGGTGATCGGTGGTTTCGCGCGGCCGACGAGCTGATCCTCCTCGGACATCCCGACCCGCGGTTCGGCGGCATCGGCGCCCTCCTGCTGGCCGCCCGTCAATGCCTGAACGCTGGCAAGGTCGCCATGTCCGATCGCTATGACGAACTTGTTGCCATTGGTCTTCAAGAGCTTCTGCACACCCTTGATGGTATAGCCGTGATCATAGAGCAGGTGCCGGATGCCCTTCAGGAGATCGACATCCTCGGGCCTGTAGTAACGTCGGCCGCCGCCGCGCTTCATCGGCTTGATCTGCGGAAACCGCGTTTCCCAGAAGCGCAGGACATGCTGTGGAAGGTCTAGGTCGTCCGCCACCTCGCTGATGGTGCGGAACGCATCGGGGCTCTTATCCAACATCCTTACTCCCTACGCGGTCTCGGGGCGTGCCGCGCGTCTGTTCGGCTGATAAGACGCGGCTGTATCTCACGAACGCCAGAACCGAGCCGCGACTCATCATATTTCAACGGTTTGACGCCGTGAATTCAAGTCACGTCTTGAATACCGCACAGATCGTTCAGGGAAGATTATAGTTGTTGTCGGCAAACGAGAGAACGATTCTCTCTTTTTGGGTCCGATCAGGAGGCCGGATTGGCGGTCTTCTGCTTGGTCTTGCGGAGGGTATGCGCCTTGAGAATCCGCGTCTTCAAGACATTCGACGCCTTGAAGGTCATGACGCGGCGGGGAGAGATCGGCACTTCCTCGCCGGTCTTGGGGTTACGTCCGATGCGCTCATTTTTGTCGCGCACCTGGAAGGTCGCAAAAGACGAAAGCTTGACAGTTTCGCCGCGAACAATCGCGTTACAAATCTCGTCGATGACAGTTTCCACGAGCTCAGCAGATTCGGTTCTCGAAAGACCGACCTTGCGAAAAACCGATTCCGCCAGGTCTGCTCGCGTCACTGTCTTTCCGGTCATGGTTTCCCCGCCCATTTGCCAATTATATTATGAAAGCGAATAAAGAGTATTTGTCTTGCGCCTCACGGTCAAGCTCTTGTTCGTCGGTAGTTTTTTGGATTTTCGGGTTACCAGCGCAGGAGTGCGGCGCCCCAGGTAAAGCCGCCGCCCATCGCTTCCAGCATCACCAGATCGCCTTCCTTGATGCGGCCATCGCCGGCAGCCGTCGCCAGCGCGAGCGGAATCGAGGCGGCAGAGGTGTTGCCGTGAAGATCAACCGTAACGACTACTTTCTCTGGAGCAATATGCAACTTCTTGGCGGAACCATCGATGATGCGACGATTGGCCTGGTGCGGCACGAGCCAGTCGAGATCGTCAGCAGTCGTCCCTGTCGCGTCGAAGGCAGCCTGAATGACGTCGGTGATCATGCCGACCGCATATTTGAAGACTTCGCGGCCTTCCATGCGAAGCTTGCCAACTGTGCCAGTCGTCGAGGGGCCACCATCCACGTAAAGCTTTTCCTTGTGGGAGCCGTCGGAACGCAGATGCGCCGTCAGCACGCCGCGATCGACGGTCGTGCCCTCGCCTTCCGCAGCTTCCAGCACGATTGCGCCGGCGCCGTCGCCGAAGAGGACGCAGGTCGTGCGATCGTTCCAGTCGAGAATGCGCGAGAAGGTCTCGGCGCCGATCACCAGCACACGCTTGGCGAGACCGCCCCTGATATAGGCGTCGGCGGTCGTCACTGCGTAGACGAAGCCCGTGCACACGGCCTGCACGTCGAAGGCAAAGCCATGGTGCATGCCCAGTCGGTTCTGGATATTGACGGCAGTCGCCGGAAAGGTGTTATCGGGCGTTGAGGTGGCACAGATGATGACATCGATGTCGGCCGGGGTCAGACCAGCCCGGTCGAGCGCTGCGCGCGCTGCCGCTTCGCCGAGCGACGAAGTCGTCTCGCCCTCGCCGGCAATGTAGCGCTGGCGGATGCCAGTGCGCTGGACAATCCATTCGTCTGATGTGTCCACGACATCTTCCATGTCGCGATTGGTCATAACGCGTTTCGGAAGTGCGGCTCCGAACCCGCGAACAACTGAACGGATCATATTGCTTAAACCTCGTCGCTCATGCGGCTTCCGGCCCGATCGGGGGCAGCCGCTTGGCATGATACTTTTGAAGATCGTTTTCTATTTTCTGATTGAGGCCATTCTTGGCCATGTCGTAGCCGACCTCGATGGCTGCAGCGATGCCCTCGGCGCTGGCGCCGCCGTGGCTCTTGATGACGACGCCGTTGAGGCCAAGGAAGACGCCGCCGTTAACCCGGCTCGGATCCATCTTTTCGCGCAGCATGTCGAACGCGCCTTTGGCGAAGAAGTAGCCGATCTTGGCAAGCAGCGTGCGCGACATTGCGGCGCGCAGATACTCGCTGATCTGGCGCGCAGTGCCTTCGGCCGCCTTCAGCGCGATGTTGCCGGAGAAGCCTTCGGTCACGACGACGTCGACGGTCCCCTTGCCGAGATCGTTTCCTTCGACGAAGCCATAGTACTCGAGCGAGTCGATGTTCGCCTCGCGGAGCAGCCGCCCCGCCTCCTTCACCTCTTCCTGCCCCTTGATCTCTTCGACACCGACGTTCAGCAAGCCGATCGTCGGACGTTCGATCTCAAACAGCGCGCGGGCCATTGCCCCACCCATGAGGGCGAAATCCATCAACTGCTGCGAATCCGCGCCGATCGTCGCGCCGACGTCGAGAACGATGCTTTCGCCCTTCAGCGTCGGCCAGATGGCGGCGATCGCCGGCCGCTCGATATTGGCCATCGTGCGCAGACAGAACTTGGCCATCGCCATGAGGGCGCCGGTATTGCCGGCCGACACGGCAACGTCGGCCTCCTTCGTCTTCACCGCCTCGATCGTCCGCCACATGGTGGAGACATAACGACCGCGGCGAAGCGCCTGACTCGGCTTCTCGTCCATACGGACGGCCAGTTCGCAATCGTGGAAGACAGTCTTTTCCTTAAGCTTTGGAAACCTGTCGAGAACCGGCTCGCACTGTTCCTTCAAACCATACATCACGAAGGAAATATCGGGATGTCTTTCCAGTGCCTTGGCGGCGCCGGGGATGACAACCTGGGGACCATGGTCGCCACCCATGAGGTCGATAGAAATTCTGATCACGCGTCCCTGATCCTTATTTTTCGCCTCCGGCGGGCGAAATTTCGGCCAAAATACCGGTTTTCCCGTCGCTTACAACTGAATTGTGTCAAATCCCCAACGGCGTTCAGTCCTTTTTCCAATCCTTCAACACGGCGAAGGCGGACGGCTTTTTATCATTCTCTCCAGTGTCTTCTACGTGACCGCCGAACTCGACACCTGCCTTGCGGGGATAAGGATCTATCGCAAGAGCCGCGAATTCCGTCACGACCTCACCGGCATCGATTGTATCGCCGGTAAAGCTCTCGGGAAGGTCCGGACCGTCAGGATCGAGCACCATCTCACCGGCATCATTGGCTGGCCGACGCGCAAGCTTCGAATTTTCAGGCACGAAGATCTGCTCGAAGGTCTCATCGATGGCGGATGGAACCGGATCGAGGGTAACGACGCAGGATTGGACAATATTTGCCTGGACCCTGCCCTTCATGCGGATGCCGTCGCGCTTCCACCGAGCAATCTGAAGTTCGGCTTTGAGGCTGTCCACAGAAAGGACATTCCAACGCTCGGCGAGCGCCGCCAGTTCCCGCTTGTCGGCCTCCAGATGCACCTCGACAGGATTGGCCGATATATGACCGACATTTACGAGGTAAGAGAATGGCACGTCATCTCTCTTGTTCTTCATCGTCTTCTCCTCAGGCAACCTTCGGGAGCGTCGCCGAGCCTGTCGCGATGACGTCTTCCGACTGAGACAAAAGATGGTCCTCGGCCTCGAACATCCAGCCCGCGAGACCGCGCATATCGACCGGCTCGGTCGTCTTGGGATGGATGTTTCGGACAAGCGCAGCGGCAAGCCCTTCGGCATCCCTGGTGTCCATCGCCTTGGAGTAAGCCTCGAGGCGGCCATAGAACATGCCCGCCAGCTTCTTCATGCGTTTCGGCACGCTGTTGTCGCCGATCCCCAGTTCACGAATGGAGTAGTCGATGTCCTGGAAAAAGGCATCGACGATTTCCTGTGCGATTTCCTGGCCGCTCGTCTCAGAGGTTCGTGTGCGCCGGAAGAAGAGGATCATCACCGCGGAGAGCATTTCGAAGCGCCCCATGACCGTATCCGGCACATTCAGGCGCTCATAGAGTTCCGGCATCCGCGCGGCCGACGTTAATGCCTGATATTGCCGATCAACGATTGCCTGATTGTTGTTTTTCTTGCCAAAGAGCCCGAAGATCATCGTTTTTTCCGGAAAGGCCTCATTCTTGACGCCAAGCGGCGTCCGGCCTTGTTGCATGATTTCGAAAGCTGGTTTACCGAAGCAGGCGCGAATTGCAATGCCGAAGGTGGCCACTTTCGGGACAGCACCCCCATCTGTCCGCACGAGCCAACGGGACGTCTGACCCCGGAATGGCCACAATGGTTTTGCATCAGCGATCTGAGGCCGGTGGCTGCCATTCATAATTTAGGGAGTAGATGTCGTTGACGAAACGGTATTTCAAGTCTGACAAGAAATTCCTCAGCAATGCCGCCATTGCCATCATGATCGCCTCCGCCGGACTTTCGGGCTGCCAGACAGGAACCGTCCTTAATGGCGGGTATGTCGCCGACGAGCAGTCTCTGAATCTCGTCCCGGAAGGATCGAGCCGCGAGCAGGTTCTCCTATCCCTGGGCACGCCGTCAACGACGGCGACGTTCGATGGCGAAGTCTTCTATTACATCTCACAGCGCCGCGAGCGCTCCATGGCCTTCCAGAAGATGAAAGTCGTCGACCAGAGCGTTTTGGCGATCTATTTCGACAAGGACGGCATCGTTACGCGTCGCGCGAACTACACCCTCAAGGACGGCAAGGTTTTCGATACGATTACCCGCGTCACCCCGACAGGCGGCAAGGACTTCACCTTCCTGCAGCAACTCCTGTCCGGCGGCAGCGCCGCGAACGCTGCCAAGGGCCTCTTCGGTGGCGGCACCTCGCAGCCGGCCTCCCCGCAGAATCCGGCCAGCTTGCGCTAACGGGGATCGAACTCCCAAAGAAAAACCCGCCGGATCGCTCCGGCGGGTTTTTTTGTGTTCGTTCGCGGTTAACCTCGGGCCAGAACGGCAAGAAGCAGAAGCGCGACGATGTTGGTGATCTTGATCGCCGGATTGACGGCCGGACCCGCCGTGTCCTTGTAGGGATCGCCGACCGTGTCACCGGTCACCGAAGCCTTGTGGGCATCCGATCCCTTCATGTGGCGAACGCCGTCCTTGTCGACGAAACCGTCCTCGAAGCTCTTTTTGGCGTTGTCCCAGGCGCCACCGCCCGAGGTCATCGAGATCGCGACGAACAGGCCGTTGACGATCACGCCAAGCAGCGATGCGCCCAGTGCCGCGAAAGCCGATGCCTTGTCGCCGCCGGAAATGAGCAGGATGCCGAAATAGACGACGATCGGCGCCAGCACCGGCAGCAGCGATGGGATGACCATCTCGCGGATCGCTGCCTTGGTGAGCAGGTCCACGGCCCGGCCGTAGTCTGGCCGTTCAGTGCCTTCCATGATGCCCGGTTTTTCGCGGAATTGCCTGCGCACTTCCTCGACGATCGAGCCGGCGGCACGACCCACTGCGGTCATCGCGATGCCACCGAACAGGTATGGGATGAGGCCGCCGAAGATTAGGCCGGCAACGACATAGGGGTTAGACAGGCTGAAGGAAATTTCGCCGACGCCGTTGAAGTACGGATACTGGCTGGGATTGGCGGCGAAATATTGCAGGTCGTTGGCATAGGCGGCGAAGAGGACCAGCGCACCGAGACCAGCGGAACCGATCGCGTAACCCTTCGTCACGGCCTTCGTCGTGTTGCCGACCGCGTCGAGCGCATCGGTCGACTTGCGCACCTCCGGCGGCAGATGCGCCATTTCGGCGATGCCGCCGGCATTGTCGGTGACCGGACCGAAGGCATCGAGCGCGACGATTATGCCCGCAAGGCCGAGCATGGTGGTGACCGCGATGCCTATGCCGAACAGGCCGCCGAACTGGTAGGTCGCCAGGATGCCGCCGACGATGACGATGGCGGGTAGCGCCGTCGATTCCAGCGAGACGGCAAGTCCCTGGATGACGTTCGTGCCGTGGCCGGTCACTGACGCCTGGGCGATCGAATTGACCGGTCGCTTGTTGGTGCCGGTGTAGTATTCGGTAATGACGACGATCAGTGCCGTAACGATGAGGCCGATCAATCCACAGGCGAACAGATTGGTTCCGGTCACCTCTGCGCCGCCGACGGTGCCGACTGAGCCCCAGCCGATCGTAAGCGACGTGGCGGCACCAAGACCAATGATCGAGAGCAGACCCGTGACGATCAGGCCCTTGTAGAGCGCGCCCATGATCGAACCGTTGCTGCCGAGCTTGACGAAGAATGTGCCAATGATCGAGGTGATGATGCACGCGCCGCAGATCGCAAGCGGATAGAGCATCGCCGATTGAAGAATGGGCGCCCCGGCGAAGAAGATCGCGGCGAGAACCATCGTTGCGACGACGGACACGACATAGGTTTCGAAAAGGTCTGCGGCCATACCGGCGCAATCGCCAACATTGTCGCCGACGTTATCGGCGATCGTGGCGGGGTTGCGCGGATCATCTTCCGGGATGCCCGCTTCGACCTTACCGACGAGGTCACCGCCGACGTCGGCGCCTTTGGTGAAGATGCCGCCGCCCAGACGGGCGAAGATCGAAATCAGCGACGCACCAAAGCCAAGCGCGACGAGTGAATCGACTACCTCGCGAGAGCTGCCTTCGTGCCCAAGCACGACAGTCAGAACGTAGTAGTAGATCGACACGCCAAGAAGCGCGAGACCGGCCACCAGAAGCCCGGTGATGGCACCCGACTTGAATGCGATTTCAAGGCCGGCCGCCAGGCTTTGAGATGCTGCCTGCGCCGTGCGGACGTTGGCGCGCACCGAGACGTGCATGCCGATGAAGCCGGCGGCGCCGGAGAGAACCGCGCCGATGAGGAACCCGATTGCAGCCGTGCCGGAGAGCAGCAGCCAGGCTGCAATGAAAACGACGATGCCGACGATTGCGATAGTCTTGTACTGGCGCGTCAGATACGCCTGCGCACCTTCACGAATATAGCCTGCAATTTCCTGCATACGCTTGTTGCCCTGATCGGCGGCAAGCACCGACCGGGTTGCCCAGATGGCATAGACCACCGAGAGCAGACCGCATGCTATTACCCATAAAAGAATGCTCATTTCGCTCTTTCCTCCAAAAGAGCCGGAGCTCACTCCCTCTCCGGCTGCGAATACGCCGACTCGATTTCCTCCCACAGAAATGCTGCAACGCCGCGCGGAGATTGCGTGGAGGAAAACGGCGCGTCAAGCCCGCAAACGCCAAAAGCCCTTGCAGCACAATGGGAACCGGGAGTTTCTGGAGGTCGGGGCCACGGCCCCGGCAAAACGCTACTTCTTGGCTTCGCCGCGAACCTGCTTCGCGATGCGGTCAAGCACCGCATTGACGAGCTTCGGTTCATCTTCGCTAAAGAAGGCCTGGGCAATCTCGACATATTCCGTCACGATGACCGCGACGGGAACATCCTTACGATCGAGGATCTCGAACACGCCGGCACGCAGGATCGCGCGGACCGTGCTATCGAGACGCGACAGCGCCCAGTCGTCCTGCAAAGCGGAGGCGATCAGCGGATCAAGTCGACGCTGTTCTCGTACGACGCCGGAGACGATGGAGCGGAACCAGGAGGGGTCGGCCTTCAGATAGGTCTCGCCGTCGAGTTCCTGACCGAGGCGATGCGCCTCATACTCGGCGACGATTTCCAGGACGCCGGTACCGCCAATATCCATCTGGTAGAGCGCCTGAACGGCAGCCAGGCGCGCAGCACCTCGCTGGTTTGCGGTCTTGACGGGACGCTCCGAGTTCTCGTTGTTCATTCGTTATGCACCCAACTTTTTCTTCAGCTCGATCATCGTGAGAGCTGCGCGGGCGGCAAATCCGCCCTTGTCCTTGTCTGAACGGCGGGCGCGAGCCCAAGCCTGATCGTCATTCTCAACAGTCAGAATGCCATTGCCAATGGCAAGGGATTCGCTCACGGCCAGATCCATCAGCGCGCGCGAGGATTCATTCGACACGATATCGAAATGGTAGGTCTCGCCGCGGATGACCATGCCAAGGGCGACATACCCGTCATACTGCGTACCATCATTATCCGCTCCGTCGAGCGCCATGGCAATCGCCGCTGGAATCTCGAGAGCGCCGGGAACGGTGACGACCTCATAGGTCGCGCCGGCCTCTTTCAAAGCGAAGGTCGCGCCTTCAAGCAAGGCATCGGCCATGTCGTCGTAGAAGCGTGCTTCAACGATCAGAATGTGGGGAGCGGTTTCTCGCGCCATGCTTCACCTTCGGTAGCTAGAGGACTTCGCCAATCGGCAGGCCGCGGTCAAAACACGCCGCGACCCGAATGGCAAGCAAATTCCGAACTCGGTTTGGATGCGAAATCCGGAATCACGGCAGGGGCATGGTTGACAATCCTTGCATGGCCTTGCGCCGAAGGCAGCCCCGGCGCCTCGAAGATGGCAAATGAAGGGCGATCCGCATGAACAATTTGTAACTAAATTCCAGATACTTATTGGTTGAAGGCGGATGATCTGGACACCAATTTCATCTGTGTAACGCTGACGATCCACTGCCGACGGCCGATCGTCAGAGCAGATGAAAGGATACTCCCATGAATCGCGTTGCCGCCATCGCCTCCGCAGTCGCCACTCTTGCCTTCGCAGACGCCAGCCGTGCGGAAAGTCTGGATATGAACACCCCTTCGGGCATCGAACGAACGCTGCGCAGCTTCAGCGGCCGCAATCTCGATGTTCGGCAGGTGTACGATCACGGCGGCTCGGGAAATATCGGGGACCCCAAGTCCTTCGCCGCGCGCAGCGTAAACGACATCCAGATGATCCGTGCCGCTATTGCCGTCAACAAGCCTCTTGTGCATCAACTCAACGCCAGAGGCGTCCTGTTGGGTAACATCGTCAATGCCGACCAGGCCGCGGATGGCGGTATCACCGTCTACTATCGATGAAAGCAAGGGCGACAGCGGAAGCCTGTCGCCCTTACGATGCTTTGCGGTTGTATTTTCTCGCGGGATGGTGCCTCTTCTCCGGAAACAGGAGGGAGACAATGTCCACCGTATCGAAGCCCGTGATCAACATCGCCGATGTGGAGCTTGAACACTGGAAGCAGGGAGATCTGTATGAAAGCGCGGATGCCTCGTTTGGCTCGCTTCTCGGTCTCGCAGGTCTCGGCATAAGCTACAACGAAGTTCCGCCCGGCAAATCCAGCTGTCCGTTCCACAACCATCACGTGGAGGATGAGCTGTTTTTCATTATTGAGGGCACCGGCGAGTATCGCTTCGGCCCTGACCGCTACCCTATCCGGAAGGGTGACACACTCGGTGCGCCTGCCGGAGGACAAGAGACAGCCCACCAGATAATCAACACCGGTTCGACGCCTCTTATCTACCTCGGCATCTCGACAATGGCGAAGACCGAAATCGTCGAATATCCGGATTCCGGCAAATTTCTTGCCAAGACCAATCGCGACGGGGGACAAGCGAACCGCTTTCGCGTTATCGGCAGCGAGAGCGGTAAGTTGGACTACTGGGATGGTGAGCCCGGCGCATGACTTCCATCCGAGAGAGCACTTCGAAATGACAAGTATTCCGACCATCGAGACCGCGCGGCTATTGCTGCGACCGCACACCGTTGATGATTTTTCGGACTATGCGACGATGTGGAGCGATGAAGCGGTGGTGCGCTTCATCAGTGGTGTGCCCTCTACCCGTGAGCAAACCTGGGCACGCATGCTGCGCGTTGCGGGCATGTGGTATTACATGGGCTTCGGGTTTCTGGCGATCGAGGAAAAGCAGTCAGGGCGCTTCATCGGGGAAGCTGGCTTTCTCGACATGAAGCGGGACATGCATCCGCTCTCCACGGAAGGCACCCTGGAAACCGGTTGGGGTCTGATGCCCTTCGCGCAAGGACGCGGCTACGCCAGCGAAGCGCTGACGGCGCTGATTGCCTGGGCGGAAGAACGCTTCCCCTCCAAACCGACGACCTGCATCATCCACCCCGAGAACGACCGCTCGCTACGCCTAGCGCGCAAGCTCGGCTTCCGCGAAGTCCAGCGATGCAACTACAATGGAGACGTCATTCTGCTTGCGCGGTCGGGAACTCCGCCAGCCTAGCGGCATAGCGCGCCATGGTATCGACTTCGAAATTGACGAAGTCGCCTGCCTTGCGCTCGCCCCAGGTCGTGACCTCAAGCGTGTGACGGATCAGCAGGACGTCGAAATCCGTGCCGTCGACCGCATTGACCGTGAGCGACGTGCCGTCCAGGGCGATAGAGCCCTTGGGTGCAACAAACTTGGCGAGATGTTCAGGCGCGCGCAGGCGAAAGCGTGTAGCGTCACCCTCTTCGGTCACAGAGAGAATCTCTGCCTTGCCGTCGACGTGACCGGAAACGATGTGACCGCCGAGTTCGTCACCGATCTTCAGCGAACGCTCGAGATTGATGCGGCTACCTTCCTTCCACGTTCCGATTGTCGTCAGACGCAGAGCCTCTTCCCAGGCTTCGACCTCGAACCAGCGGCCGTTGCTGCCGTCGCTCGGCAGGCCGGTCACCGTCAGGCAGATGCCGCCGTGCGAGATCGAGGCGCCCATGTCGATGGTCGCCGGATCATAGGCAGTGGCGACACGCAGCTTGATGCCTTCCTTCAACGGGGAAACGGACTCTATCGTGCCGATGTCGGTGACAATTCCGGTAAACATCAAAGCTCTCTTTCGTATTCGTCCAGGCGGTCGTCGCCAAACATGAAGGTGCCCTTGCGCAGGAAACCCGATGGCATATCGGTGTTCGTCACCGGCGATTCAATACCGCCCTGCCCGATCACCGCAGGGCCTTGATAGAGCAGAATCCGGTCGACGTATCCGGCGTCAAGGAAGAGCCTTGCCGTCCGCGCACCACCTTCGACAACAAGCGAGGAAATGCCGCGCGAGGCGAGCGCAGGCAGCAGCTCGTCCAGGCGGTAGGGATTGCACTGGACGACTTCGACGCCAGCCCGATCGAGCGCGGCACGGCGCGCAAGAAAGGCCGCGTCCTCGCTTTCGTCGAAGCGGGGCGGCTCGGTTGCAACGACGATCAACGGCACCTGCTTGGCGGTCGCAACCAGCTTGCTATCGAGCGGCAAAGAGAGATCTTCGTCGAGCACGACCCGGATCGGCGAGCGGGTCTCAAGGCCTGGGGTGCGAACTGTCAGCAAGGGATCATCAGCAATCGCAGTACCTATCCCAACCAGAATCGCATCGGTTTCAGCGCGCAGCTTCTGCACCTCGGCGCGTGCGGCAGGCCCGGTAATTGCAATCTGCCCCTCGCCCTTTTTCCCGATCATACCGTCGGCAGAAACCGCAAGCTTGAGAGTCACGTACGGCCGGTTCTTTGTCTGCCGCGTGAGGTAGGCGGCAAGCGAACGCTTACCTTCATCTTCAAGAATTCCGGACTCGACCTCGATCCCGGCATCGCGCAGCATGGCAATGCCCCTGCCCGAGACGCGCGGATCCGGATCGGTCACGCTGATGACGACGCGACCGACGCCATAGGCAATCAGCGCCTCCACGCAGGGCGGCGTCTTGCCATGGTGCGAGCAAGGTTCGAGCGTCACATAGGCGGTGGCGCCGCGTGCCAGATCGCCGGCCCCGGCCAGAGCTTGCGGCTCCGCATGCGGGCGCCCGCCGACTGCCGTTACGCCACGGCCGACGATCTGCCCGTCACGAACGATGACGCAGCCGACCGAAGGATTGGTGGATGTCTGGCCGAGGTGCAGGAGACCCAGCCGGATCGCCTCTTGCATGAAACGCGCGTCGTTTTCCGAAGCGCTCATCAGCTAGTTGTCCAAGGGATCGCGAGCGATCTTGGCGTTGATCTCGGAAATCACTTTCTCGAAATCCTCGGCATGAGAGAAGTCCCGATAGACCGAAGCGTAGCGAACAAAGCCAACATCATCCAGACTCTTCAATGCTTCCAGCACCTGCAGACCGATCTGCTCGGAGCTGATCTCAACCTCGCCGGAGCTTTCAAGCCGTCGAACGATACCGGAGACCGCGCGCTCGATGCGGTCGCGGTCGACGGGGCGTTTGCGCAACGCGATCTCGAAAGAACGCACCAGCTTGTCGCGGTCGAAAGGCACCTTGCGGCCGGTCTTCTTGACGACCATCAGTTCGCGCAGTTGCACGCGCTCGAAGGTTGTGAAGCGACCGCCGCAGTCGGGACAGATACGCCTCCGGCGGATGGACGTGTTGTCCTCCGCCGGGCGTGAATCCTTGACCTGTGTGTCTTCCGATCCGCAAAATGGGCAGCGCATGCGCTACTCTTAGCCGATGTAGTCGTACATTGGGAAGCGGTTGGTCAGGTTGACAACCTTATCCCGCACGGCAGCTTCGACGGCTGCATTGCCTTCGTCGGAATTGGCGACCTTCAGGCCATCGAGAACCTCGACGATTAGGTTACCGATGTCCTTAAATTCCGCTTCCTTGAAGCCGCGCGTCGTGCCGGCAGGGGCGCCGAGACGAACGCCCGATGTGACGAAAGGCTTTTCGGGGTCGAATGGGATGCCATTTTTGTTGCAGGTGATGTAGGCCCGGCCGAGAGCTGCTTCGGCGCGCTTGCCAGTCGCGTTCTTCTTGCGAAGGTCGACGAGCATCAGGTGGTTGTCAGTGCCGCCCGAGACGACATCGAGCCCGCCAGCGATCAGGGTTTCGGCAAGTGCCCTGGCGTTCTTGACGACCTGGGCCGCGTAGTCCTTGAACTCAGGCTGCAGCGCTTCGCCGAAGGCAACGGCCTTGGCGGCGATGATATGCATCAGCGGGCCGCCCTGGAGACCCGGGAAGACGGCTGAGTTGAACTTCTTCGCCAAATCCTCGTCGTTGGTCAGGATCACGCCACCGCGCGGACCGCGCAGCGACTTGTGGGTCGTGGTCGTGGCAACGTGGCAATGCGGGAACGGCGACGGATGCTGGCCACCGGCAACGAGACCGGCGATGTGAGCCATATCAACCATGAGGTACGCGCCAACGGAGTCAGCAATCTCGCGGAAGCGCTTCCAGTCCCAGATGCGGGAATAAGCAGTACCGCCAGCGATGATGAGCTTCGGCTTGTGCTCTTCGGCCTTGCGGGCGACTTCGTCCATGTCGAGCAGGTTGTCGCCTTCGCGTACGCCGTAGGAAACGACATTGAACCACTTGCCGGACATATTGACCGGCGAGCCGTGCGTCAGGTGACCGCCCGAGTTGAGGTCGAGGCCCATGAAGGTGTCGCCCGGCTGCAGTAACGCGAGGAACACGGCCTGGTTCATCTGCGAACCGGAGTTCGGCTGAACGTTGGCGAAGTTGACGCCGAAGAGCTTCTTGGCGCGTTCGATCGCGAGCTCTTCAGCAATATCGACGAACTGGCAGCCGCCGTAGTAGCGCTTGCCCGGATAGCCTTCGGCGTACTTGTTCGTCATGATGGAGCCCTGGGCTTCCAGCACCGCACGGGAAACGATGTTTTCCGAAGCAATCAGCTCGATCTCATGCCGCTGGCGGCCGAGCTCCTTTTCGATCGCGCCGAAGATTTCCGGATCGGTGTCGGCGAGCGAGCGATTGAAGAAGGTCTGGGTGGAAGCATTTGTCATGGGCGGGCTCCTCAACTGGAATGCGCGAAGGTATTAGCGCCCCGCCCTGTCAAGGGCAATACGGAGAACGACATTTGCTAGGCAATCTACGCGCAACAAAAAACCGCGCCTCGAAAGACGCGGTCTTGAAAGCGAACGAGAGGCTCGAGCCTCACTGAACTGGCTGCTCCGTGCCAGCGGTCGTATCCAGCGCCAGCTCGGCATTGCCGTCGAGCTGGTAGATATCGTCGCGGAACTGCACAACGCCATCCGGCATGCCCCAGGCGGAGATGTAAACGAAGTAAACCGGCACTTCTTCAGCGAGTTTGATCGGCGTGTTGACGCGGGTCGTGATGACCTGCTCCATCTGCTGACGCGACCATGGCGGGGTCTCGCGAAGCAGCCACGTCGTCAGGTCGCGCACATTCTGAACGCGGACACAGCCGGAGGATTCAAAGCGCATGAGCTTGTTGAAGAGGCCCTGCTGCGGCGTGTCGTGCATATACTCGCCGTTCTTATTGTAGAAATTGATCTTCGTGGAGGCCATGGCGTTGATCTTGCCCGGGTCCTGACGGAACATCAGGTTCGGCGCCTTCTCAGCATTCCAGTCGACCGTTTCCGGCGCCACCTCATTGCCCTTGCCGTCAATCAGGCGAATGGCATTCTTCTCGAGGTAGGTCGGATCCTTGCGCATCAGCGGCACGATGTCCTTTTCGACGATCGAGCGCGGTGCGGTCCAATATGGGTTGAGGATGACCTCGTAGACCTTCGAGTTGACGAGATGCGTGGGACGGCTGATGCGTCCGACGACGGCCGCATGGCGCGTGGCAACGCTGCCGTCTTCGACCGCCTCGACGTAAGCCGCCGGAATATTGACCATCAGATGGCGGCGTCCCAGTTCTTCCGGGAACGTTTGAATGCGGATGAGATTGGTGTTCAGTTGCTGCAGACGAACGTCAGCCGGAATGTTCATGGCCTTCAAGGTGAACTCGCCGATGACACCGTCAGCCGGGAGACCGTGGCGCGCCTGGAAGCGCTTGACGGCGCCGTCGACATAGGAGTCGAAAGCACTGGAAATGCCCGCTTCCTGCGGCAGGTCGCCGGTGATGATCAGGCGCTGACGAAGGCTCTGGACGGCCGGATCAGTCACGCCGATCTGCAGACGCTGCTGGCTTGGGCTCACCTCCGGCCAGCCGCCTGCGGAAGCGATCTGCTGATATTGGGCGATCGCCTGTTGGATGCTCGGCACCGACTGCGGTCCGAGAATCGGCGTGTTCGAAACGACGGCCGTCGCCGTGCGGGACGCGGCTTTCGCATCGAACTGGTCGTCCCAATCGCCGCGCTGCGGAGCATTGATGAGCGAATCAATCGCCGACTGCGCGAATGCGGGGGCAGCCAAAGCGCCCGCGCCGACCATTGCCGCAGACGTCAGAAACGCCCGACGAGAAAAAGCTTCAGTTCTGATTTTCTTCGACATTCATCCCAACCACTAAATTGCCGCTGCCTGAGAGACCGGCGGCCTTCGCTATCCCTGCGAGAACGCAAATCCCTATCAACCCGTCGCCACGGCGCATCGCACAATCTTTCTGCCGGCGATCACATGATTGCGAGCAGGGAGCGCGAGGTTATCGGACCTCAATTGGGGAAGCGCCATTTGCTGTGTATTTCCGCTGACATGCTAATATGGCCAATTCGTGTCGCCCTAAACCACGCTCAACCGTCGGTGGCGGGCGATGCGCAAGTAACCATACCGATCCACAGAATGTGGCGGTTAATAGCGGCTAAAAAACGGCTTGAATACAGGCGATTATGCTTGCCTGCCATGCGTTGCAAAGATGTCACGAGACCGCTGACGGGGTCCGAATTACTCGCGCCAGTGGTCGGCCACCCATGGCGTCGGGCGGATGTAGTGGCGCAGGTAGCGGAACGGCGACTTGTTCCTCCTCCGCTCCGGATCGAACATATGCAGGATGTGATCGAGCGGTGGCGCCGCACGCCCCTTCAACCCGAACCGCCCTTCGACCGCGAACTGCGGATGGAAATCGCGTGGGAATAGGATCACCCGGGCATTCGCGGGTAGGCGCGGCGTCAGGAAATAATTCAGCGGGAAAGGCCAGCGGCAATCCTGCCTGAAATGCAGGACCCAGCGGCGGGGAAAGAACTTCGCGCCACCGGGCGCATTTCGCGTCACGAAGCGCTGTTCGAATTCGTACTTGTCGGCCACGCCCTGCGGATCGGCTCGGAACTTCTCCTGCAACGAAACGAGCTTGCCGACCGGGAATCGGAAAAGAGAGGTCTGCCCGAGGCGTTCAAACGGCGTCGTCTGGTTGCGCGACAGGATGACGTCATCCGGTTCGCCAACCTCGAAGAATGAATCGAGAGAGCCGACAATCACCAGATCGAGGTCCAGAAACAGAACCGGGCCGCTCAACTTTCCAAGCTTCGGACCCCAAAGCCGCGCCTTGGGCCAGATGCCCTTCGTCCTGACCGGCATGTTTTCGACATCCAGCGGCGGCAGGTCCTCGCAGAGAATTTCCGGATTCAGGTCGGCGCGGTTGTCGGTGAAGCAAGTGAACGTGAAGGGCGGCGTGATGTTGCGCCTCACCATGGCGTACAGGCGGTTGATGAAGGGAGCCCCGTACTTCGTTCCCCAGCTAATGCAGATGACCTGCTTCACCCCACCGCTTGCAGCCAGTACAGCTGACGTCATAACCGCAACTCCTGATTCACGCGAAGACCGAAGGTCCGTGCGGAAGTCATTATCAACTTGGCGACCGAATATGTAGCCCCGTCAGGAAGCGCAGCAAACGGCGGAAAGGGCGCTACGGCATACCGTTGCGCCCTTTCGTGCCTTGGAGGTCCAATAAGCCAGCAGGGAAGTTGGCCTAAGAGATTACAGGCGGTAGAGGATCTGGTCGTTCCAGAAGCGGTCCAGACGGGTCAGCAGCTTGTTCATCTGCGTGAATTCGTCGGTGCCGATGCCGCCGACCTTGTCGATCGAGCCGATGTGGCGCTCATAGAGCTTGGCAACGGTTTCGGCGATGTCCTGGCCCGTTTCCGTCAGGCTAATGCGGACCGAGCGACGGTCGATGCGCGAACGCTGGTGGTTGATGAAGCCGAGATCAACCAGCTTCTTGACGTTGTAGGAAACGTTGGAGCCGAGATAGTAGCCACGGGAGCGAAGTTCGCCGGCGGTCAGCTCGGAATTGCCGATGTTGAAGAGAAGAAGTGCCTGAACGGCGTTGACGTCGCTGCGACCCTGACGGTCGAACTCGTCCTTGATGACGTCGAGGAGACGGCGGTGAAGACGTTCAACAAGATGAAGGGATTCCATGTAAAGATCACGGATGCCCTGTTCCTGCTGGTCACGGAAGTTCGATACCGCCTGCGGCTTGATTTTCGTGTTCATGATGACTGCCTCACTGTTTGTTTGGCGGTGTTGGTTTTCTTCCCGCCTTGAGACAGACCCTATCGAATACAAATAAAATTCTACTTAAACCGCAGGCTTAACAGTGCCTTACCGAATCTCCGCGTTGTATCAGGGTAAATCAACGCTTACCTGCTGACGGCGCTTGCGCTTCTCGTACCAGAGCGCGGCGCGGAATCCCAGGTAGACCAGGGCTACCGCTATATGGAGCAGAACGATCAGCCGGTTGGCTCCAAACACCTCCGGCATGAATCCGTACATGATGGTCTGTCCGCCTGCCGCGAGCACCCAGATAACAGGCCCCCAGGAGACGGCAAGCCACAGGCCGAGAGACGCGACAGGGAACAAGACGGCAAGGCAGGTGCTTGCGACCTTCCATGGAAGGCTGAGCAGATCAAAGCGGCCTGCCCCCACCAGCGAATAGCCGACCAGCATCGCCCAATACTGCAATCCGAACCAGAAGCAGGAAATGGCGACAAGCCGCAAGAACAGGATGAAGAGAACGCTGGTCAGCGTCCGTTTCGGTATCGTCGGGGAATCAGCGTCCATGTCTTAAACAATAGGGTTGCGATTGCGACTTCGCCAGCGCCTCTTCCATTGCGGCCAATCGTCCGGTTTGGATTTCGGCGGCGCCATGATAATGAGCGCTTCGATAATATGGAATGGCAGAAAGCTGGAACGACCATGCAGGACAAGACCCATCTCGTCGACGAAATCACCGGCCATCGGCGCATGCGCCGCAATCGCAAGGCCGATTGGACGCGGCGCCTCGTGCAGGAGAACCGTCTGACGGCCGACGATCTCATCTGGCCGGTTTTCGTCGTTCCCGGCACAGGCATTGTCGAACCAATACCGGCGATGCCCGGCGTCAACCGCATGAGCGTGGATAAGCTCGTCGAGGCCGCCAAGGAAGCCGCTGACCTTGGCATCCCGGCGATTGCGACCTTTCCCAATATTGAGATGGAACTGCGTGACGAAACCGGCTCGAACAGCCTCGAGGCCAACAACCTGATCAATCAGGCAACGATCGCGATCAAGAAGGCAGTGCCTAATATCGGTGTCATCACCGATGTCGCGCTCGACCCCTTCACCAGCCACGGCCATGACGGGATCCTGCGACAGGGCGAGATCGTCAACGACGAGACCGTCGATCAGGTCGCGCGTGCAGCAGTCATGCAGGCCGATGCCGGATCCGACATCATTTCCCCCTCCGAGATGATGGACGGCAGAATAGGCGCTATCCGCCGCGCCCTCGATGCCGCAGGGCATCAGAACGTCGGCATCATGAGCTATGCCACCAAGTTCGCTTCGGCTTTCTACGGCCCTTACCGCGAGGCGATCTCGACCGGCGGACTGCTCAAGGGCGACAAGAAAACCTATTACATCGACCCGGCAAACGGCACTGAGGCAATCCGCGACGCCGCGCTAGATGTGGAAGAAGGCGCAGACATGCTGATGGTCAAGCCGGGGCTGCCCTATCTCGACATCTGCTGGCGCATGAAGGAGGCGTTCGGTCTACCGACCTTCGCCTACCAGGTTTCAGGCGAATACACGCAGATCAGGGCCGCCGCGATGAACGGCTGGATCGACGGTGAACGGGCCATGCTAGAAACCCTACTCTCGTTCAAGCGCGCGGGCTGCGACGGTGTCCTCACCTATTTTGCGGTCGAGGTGGCCAGGATTCTCGCCAAGCGCTGACCCCTGCACGAATATTGCATTTGCGGGAAGCGATACCATATCAGCGGCATCGCTTCCCGCAAGGAGACCGCAACAATGACGCTCACTCCCAACCCGCTCTATGCCGCACCGGACGACTGGCGCGCCTATAGCGGCACGCTGAGCCGTCGTGTGTTCGCCTTCATCCTCGACTACGTGATCGTTCTGCTGCTCTGCATCCCGGCAGCCGTCGTGCTTTTCTTCCTGTCGATCGTCACGCTCGGCCTGGGATTCTTTCTTTATCCGGCACTATTCGTAATCGTCGCTGGCCTCTATTTCGGCTTCACCGTCGGTGGCTCCAATCAAGCCTCGCTCGGCATGCGTGCAATGGGAATTGCAATCATGCGGGTCGACGGGCAGCGGATGGACTTTCTGACGGCCATCGTTCACCTGGCGCTTTTCTGGATCCTGAACTCCGTTCTGACGCCGCTGATTCTGCTGGTTGGCCTGTTCACCGAGCGCAGCCGGTTGATCCACGATTTTCTCGTGGGCACCGTCACGGTCCGCACTGCCTAATTGGCCGTGGTGGGCTAAAATAAACACAGCTTCTGATCTTTGCCGGGAAGGTCGTGGCACCATATCCCAAAGTATGACGCGCGACAGCGGGTTCGAAAACAGCCCCGCTGTTGACGTTTTACATTCTTAAGTCATCCTGTCAGATACGCAGCAAACCGAAGGAAATCTCCGCAACAGATGAATACGCAGACCACGCCATCACCGCAGTTTTACCTAACTGCTCCGGCTGCGTGCCCTTATCTGGCCCACGAGATGGAACGTAAGGTCTTTACACATCTCGTCGGCCCCCGCGCAGCGGAGATGAACGATATCCTGACACAAGGCGGCTTTCGCCGGTCGCAGAACATTGCCTATCGGCCAGCCTGCGAGGCCTGCCGCGCCTGCATTTCCGTCCGTATCCTCGCGCAGGAGTTCCTGCCGACGAAATCAATGAAGCGGGTGCTTGCGGCAAATGCCGATATCATCTCGACCGAATTCCCCGCCCAGCCGTCCAGCGAGCAATATTCGCTATTCCGACGCTATCTCGACTTTCGCCACCAACAGGGCGGAATGTCCGACATGACGGTGCTCGATTATGCCATCATGGTCGAAGATACACATGTGAACACCAAAATCATCGAGTATCGGCTTCGAAAGGAAGGGGCTGGTCTCGAAGAGCGCCCGACGGGTGAACTCCTGGCTGCCGCTCTCACGGATACGATGAGCGATGGCCTGTCCATGGTCTATTCCTACTTTAATCCTGACATGGATCGACGTTCCCTTGGCACGTTCATGATTCTTGACCACATCAAGCGCACAAGAGCTTTGGGTCTTCCGCACGTCTACTTGGGCTACTGGGTTCAAGGGTCGCGGAAAATGGACTACAAGACTCGCTTCCAGCCACAGGAGCACCTGACATCGCGCGGCTGGGAACGTTTCGATCCCTCCGCAATGCCCGAAAGCACACGCTACTAAATGCTCTTCCCCTCCCTTTCCGATCATCGGAAGGGTCTGCTGCTGACAGCGATCGGCGGCCTGGCTCTTTCCATGGACATTCCACTCGTACGCCTTGCTCACGGGGATATGTGGTCGATCCTCGGCGCGCGCAGCATCACGACCGTCGCCGTGACGCTCGTCGTGGTCTGCCTCATCAGATACCTCAAGGGAACATGGCCTTTGCTTATGCCCGGCAGGCACGGCCTTGCGACGGGACTGCTGTACGGCTGCTCGACGCTGACCTTCCTGCTTGCCGTCTTCAATACGGCAACGGCCAACGTGGTCTTCATCGTCGCGTTCAATCCGATGTTCGGCGCGCTTCTATCATGGGTGTTCCTTAAGGAACGCCCTTCGATATCCACGCTCGTCACCATGGCGGTGATGGTGTTCGGTGTCGGCTTGATCGTGCATGATGGATTGGCCGGCGGCCATGTCTTTGGTGATGCCATGGCGCTACTGAGCGCCCTTATCCTCGCCTCGGCGATAACGGTTGGCCGGGCATCACGCCGGGACATGGGCTTTGTGCCCCTGCTTGCCGCCGCCCTGCCCGCCATACTCGGCTTTGCGAATGCATTGCCGAGCGGGCTCGCCATAGAACATCCGGCCTGGATCATCCTCAATGGTGCCCTTCTGATGCCGGTTGCCTTTTGGTGCTTAGCGACGGGACCACGCTATTTGTCAGCGCCCGAAGTCGGCATGTTCTATCTGCTCGAAACCATCCTGGCTCCGATCTGGATCTGGCTGATCTTCGCGGAAACGCCCCCGACGATGACGCTCATCGGCGGCACGATCCTCGTCTGCGCGATTATGGCGCACTCGCTTTGGATGGTTCGGAGGAAGCCTGTGCGGCAATCTCTGGCACATTGACCATCTGCATCGCCTCGAGTTCGCGCTCGAGCCCCTGCATCACGTGAACCCAGCCCTGTCGCGTCTGCTCTTCGAACTGGCCCCATTCGGCGCACATTTCGTGTGAGAGTGTCAGCCGCGTGCCTTCGGCCAGTGGTTCGATGTCGATCTGGATTCGATCTGCGTTGTGGTCGTGCTCCGCTGCCGAGAAGCAGAAGACCATTCGCCGCGGCCGGCGCAATTCCAGAAACACGCCGTAATGCACCGCATCACCTGTCGGACGCCGGTCGATAACGAGAAAATGGCCGCCGACCTTCGGATCGATATCGGCGCGGATAACGCGGCCTTCGTCGCTCGCGAAGAGGAAGCGTTTTGCGATCTGAGGATTCAGCCATGCGTCATAGACGGCGCAGGGCAAGGCATTGAAAGTATGCACAACGTTCAAGGTGATGGTATTGCAAGCACTCATCAACATTCCTCCGTGATCGGACATGACGCTCTCCCTGAGGCGCCACATTCGATCATTCCGTCCGCCTGCGGAATGATGTCTGTCCATGTTGTGATTACACGACAGAGGTAGAGGAGTTGCCTCGCCCGCCAAGAGCGAGGCGCGGATTTATTTTCGCCTTAGCCGGCAAACTTGCCGCTGCGCGGGAAGCCCTTCGGAACGGTGCGGCCGGCTGTCGCGCGATCAGCGAGCCATTCGGCAAGCTCATCCTTGTTCTTGGTGAAGGTGCGGCCGGCGCTGTCTTCCCAGACGAGGCCGTCAGCGATCGCGAAGCAGCGCACGTCAGAGATGCCGCCATCCTTGTAGCGCTGCACGCGAACGCCCTTGCCGCGACCCATTTCCGGCACCTGCGCCAGCGGGAAGACGAGCAGCTTGCGGTTTTCGCCGACGACGGCGACATGATCACCGCTGACGGGAACGATCAGCTTCGTCTCATCTGGCATGGAGACGTTCATGATCTGCTTACCCTTGCGGGTATTGGCCACCATGTCGGTCTCGGCAACGACGAAGCCGTTGCCCGCCGTCGAGACGATCATCTGCTTACGCGCAGAATCATGCACGAAGGCGGTCAGAACGTCCTGATCGTTCTCCATGTCGATCATGATGCGCAGCGGCTCACCGTGGCCACGACCGCCAGGCAACTTGTCGCCGCCAAGAGTGAACGCCTTGCCGCCCGTCGTGATGATAAGGATCTTGTCGGTCGTCTGCGCCGGGAAGGCAACCTTCAGCCCATCGCCCTCCTTGAAAGTCAGGGTCGCGGTATCGGAGATGTGCCCCTTCAGCGCGCGGATCCAACCCTTTTCGGAGACGACGACCGTAATCGGTTCCTTCTCGATCATCGCCTGCTGGATGGCCTGCTCGTCGGCCTCGGGTGCATCGGCGAACTGGGTGCGGCGGCGGCCGAGCTCGGTCGCCTTCGCGAACTTCTTCTTTACCTCGCCGATTTCCCACGCGACGGTCTGCCACTGCTTTTCTTCCGACGCCAGCAGGGCTTCGATCTCGCCCTTTTCCTTAGTGAGTTCGTCGAACTCAGTGCGGATTTCGAACTCCTCGAGCTTGCGCAGCGACCGCAGACGCATGTTGAGGATCGCTTCAACCTGGTTGTCAGTCAGCGACCAGCGCGCGATCATCACCGGCTTCGGCTCGTCCTCCTCGCGGATGATACGGATCACCTCATCGATGTTGAGGTAGGCGATCAGCAGGCCGCCGAGGATTTCGAGGCGCCGATCGATGGCAGCGAGGCGGAAGCGCGAGCGGCGCTGCAGCACTTCGCGGCGATGGTCGAGCCACTCCTTGAGCACCTCGTTCAGAGCCATGACGCGCGGGATGCGGCCCATGGACAGAACGTTCATGTTCAGCGGGAAGCGGCTTTCCAGCTCCGTCAGCTTGAACATGGATTCCATAAGGATCGTCGGATCGACCGTCCGGTTCTTCGGCACCAGCACGACGCGGACGTCCTCGGCGGACTCGTCGCGGATGTCCTCGAGCAGCGGCAGTTTGCGCGCCAGCAGCAGTTCGGCGATCTTTTCGATCAGGCGGGACTTCTGCACCTGGAACGGAATTTCGGTGACGATGATCTGGTAGCCGCCGCGGCCGAGATCCTCAGTCTCCCACTTGGCGCGTGTGCGGAAGCCGCCACGGCCGGTCTTGTAGGCTTCGATGATGCTTTCACGGCCATCAATAATAATGCCGCCGGTAGGGAAGTCCGGACCGGGGATGAACTCAACCAGCTTTTCGACCGAAGCATCAGGATGCTTGATAAGGTGAAGTGCTGCGTCGCATAGCTCGTGGACATTGTGCGACGGAATGGACGTCGCCATGCCGACCGCAATACCGGACGAACCGTTTGCAAGCAGGTTCGGGAAGGCGCCCGGCAGGACGACCGGCTCTTCGTCTTCTTCGTTGTAGGTCGGCCGGAAATCGACGGCATCCTGCTCGATGCCGTCAAGCAGCAGACCCGCGACCTCGGTCATACGCGCTTCGGTATATCGGTAGGCCGCGGCACTGTCGCCGTCGATGTTGCCGAAGTTGCCCTGCCCGTCCACGACGGGATAGCGCTGCGAGAAATCCTGCGCCAAACGCACCAGCGCATCGTAAACCGACTGGTCGCCATGCGGATGGAACTTACCTATGACATCGCCGACGATGCGCGCGCATTTCTTGAAGGCGGAATTGGGCCGGATGCCCATTTCACTCATGGCGTGAATGATACGGCGGTGGACCGGCTTCAGGCCGTCGCGCACATCCGGAAGAGCGCGGTGCATGATGGTCGACAGCGCGTAGGCAAGGTATCGCTCTTCGAGCGCTGCCTTCAGATCGACCGGAAAGATACTGTCGTCGTCTCCGCCAGAGGGCGGCAAAATCTCTTGTCCCATATGTCCTGACTAGCCGAGAAGACCCTCTTGAGCAAGGATTCCGGGCATTCCGGCTGTGGACGAAGTCTTGGGGGCACAGGAAAAGAATGGCTTGAGACACTTTGCCTGAATTTGGTCGTTGTTTCGTTTTCCCTTCAACACAAATTTAGAAATCCGCAAATATAACCCGCGATTGAACCACAGTAGACCGGCAACGAATTGAGCCGTGGCTACGCACCGCCACCAGGGGACCCCAGATGACTTTTTACCGGACGACACGGCTAATGCTTTCGGGCGTTGCCTTTCTCTCTCTCGCCGGCTCGGCTTTCGCGCTCGACGGCCAGGATCTGCTGAAGAAGATCAATGCCGCCTATAGCCAACAGGGCGGCACGATCGTTGCCGATAGCGTCAACGTCGACGGTACGACCGTGACACTGAAGAAGGCGAGCTTCAAGGCAAACAGCGGTGAAGCGGTGTCGATCGGCGATATCACGATGACGGGTGTCGAAGCCGACGACGACGGCGGCTACTACGTCGAGGAAGCGTCCTTCCCGAATGTCAGCGCCACCAATGAGGGCGCGACCTTCACGGCCACCGATCTGACGCTTAGCGGCATTTCGATCCCCGCCGATCCGAAGGGCGAAGGGCTCGACTCCATGCTACTTTATGAGAACGCTCACAGCGGTCCTGTGAAGGTTGTCCAGAACGGCGCGGAACTATTCTCGATCGCCGAAAGCGACGTCAACCTGACGCTGCGCGAAGACGAGTCCGGCTTCGACTTCGATGGCGCTTTCAAGGGCCTGAAGGCAGATCTCAGCAAGGCAAGCGACGCGCAGAGCAAGGATGCGATCGACAAGCTCGCACTTCAGCACATCCAAGGCGACATCACGATGAAGGGTGCCTGGGAGCTGACGCCAGGCACGATCGACGTTTCCGAATTCGCCTTCGACTTCAACAACATCGGCAAGCTGAACCTCGCCTTCAAAATCTCCGGCTACACGATGCCTTTCTTGAAGTCGCTGCAAGAAGCCGCCAAGCAGGCCGAAGCGAACCAGAACAAGGAAGAAGCGCAGCAGGCTCTCGGCCTCTCGATGCTCGGACTGATGCAGCAGCTGTCGTTTGAAAGTGCCCAGATCCGCTTCGATGATGCTTCCATCACCAAGCGCGCGCTCGACTACGCCGGCAGCCAGCAGAACATCTCCGGCCAGCAGATGGCGGATTCGCTGAAGGCGATGACGCCGATCATGCTGGCGCAGCTCAACATTCCGGAGCTGCAGAACGCCATATCGGCGGCCGTCAACACCTTCCTCGACGACCCGAAGAGCCTGACGCTTGCCGCTGCTCCGGCAAAGCCTGTGCCGTTCCCGATGATCATGGGTGCTGCGATGGGCGCACCGAACACGCTGCCGCAGGTTCTCGGCGTGAAGGTTTCGGCCAACGATTGATCGGCCAAGCTTGACTACTTGGAAACCCGGCGCGCCGTTGCCCGCTGGGTTTTCTACTTAGTAGCGAGGTGACCGCTGACCGTCACGTTCCTGGACGCGATCTGGAGCCTCGCAGAAATAAAGAAAGCCGGCGAAATCGATCGCCGGCTTTTATCATTCAGTAAGCCTGCTTAGTCCTTCTTGACCGGCGGGATCGGGCGGATCGCCAGTTCACGCAGCTGCGTTGGCGTTGCCGGCGTCGGTGCACCCATCAGCAGATCCTGGGCCTGCTGGTTCATCGGGAACAGCGAGATTTCGCGCAGGTTCTTCGCGCCGACAAGCAGCATGACAATGCGGTCGATACCGAAGGCCATGCCGCCATGCGGCGGTGCGCCGTACTGGAAGGCGCGGTACAGGCCACCAAATTGCTCCTCGACCTCGGCGTGCGACTTGCCGGTCAACTCAAAGGCCTTGACCATGACTTCCGGCAGCTGGTTGCGGATCGAGCCCGAGGCGATCTCGAAGCCGTTGCAGACCATGTCGTACTGGAAGGCCTTGATTGACAACGGATCGGCGCCGTTGAGCGCTTCCATGCCGCCCTGCGGCATCGAGAACGGATTGTGGGCGAAGTCGATCTTCTTTTCTTCTTCCAACCATTCGTAGAATGGGAAATCGACGATCCAGCAGCATTCGAAGCGATCGCGATCGACGAGGTTCAGTTCCTCGCCGGCCCGGGTGCGGGCTTCCCCGGCGAACTTGTAGAACTTCGTGGGGTCGCCAGCGACGAAGAAGCAGGCGTCACCGTCATCGAGACCGAGCTGGCTACGGATCGCGTCGGTGCGCTCCTCGCCTATGTTCTTGGCAAGCGGGCCGGCGCCTTCGAGTTTCTCGCCTTCCTTGCGCCAGAAGATGTAGCCGAGGCCCGGCTGGCCCTGGCTCTGCGCCCAGGCGTTCATACGGTCGCAGAAGGCGCGGGAGCCGCCGGTCTTGGCTGGAATAGCCCAAACCTCGACCTTCGGGTTGGAGGCGATCATATTGGCGAAGACCTTGAAGCCGGAGCCATCAAAATGCTCGGTCACGGCCTGCATCTCGATCGGGTTGCGCAGGTCCGGCTTATCGGAACCGTACTTGCGGATCGCCGTCTCATAAGGAATACGCGGGAACTTCTCAGTCACTGGTTTGCCATCGGCGAACTCGACGAAGATGTCACGAATGACCGGCTCCATCGTGTTCCAGACGTCTTCCTGTTCGACGAAGCTCATTTCGAGATCGAGCTGGTAGAATTCGCCCGGCAGGCGGTCGGCGCGCGGGTCTTCGTCACGGAAGCACGGGGCAATCTGGAAGTAACGGTCGAAGCCGGCGACCATCAGCAGCTGCTTGTACTGCTGCGGCGCCTGCGGCAGCGCGTAGAACGTGCCAGGATGAATGCGTGATGGCACGAGGAAGTCGCGTGCGCCTTCCGGCGAAGAGGCCGTCAGGATGGGCGTCGTGTATTCGGTGAAGCCGATATTGCCCATCTCGCGGCGCATGGCCGAAATGACCTGCGTGCGCTTGACGATATTCTTGTGCAGCGTCTCGCGGCGCAGATCGAGGAAGCGGTACTTCAGGCGCACGTCTTCCGGATAATCCGGCTCGCCGAAGACCGGCAGCGGCAGTTCCTTGGCAGCGGAGAGAACTTCGATCTCCTGCGCGTAGAGTTCGATCTCGCCGGTCGCCATGTTCTTGTTGACGGTGTCTTCCGTACGAGCCTTCACGAGGCCGTCGATGCGAATGACCCATTCGCCGCGAACCAGTTCGGCCTGCTTGAAAGCGGGCGAATCCGGATCGGCAACGACTTGGGTGATGCCGTAGTGGTCGCGCAGGTCGATGAAGAGAACGCCGCCATGGTCGCGAACACGATGGACCCAGCCGGAAATCCGGACATTGGCGCCGACATCCGACTTGCGGAGGGCTGCACATGTGTGGCTGCGGTAACGATGCATCATCTCAATTCCCGGTATCTGGCTTAAAGACGGCAGCAAGGGGCTCTGATGGCTCTCCCGCACCGACAAGAAAATCGGGCGGAAAAGCGCATGGACGGTCTGATTTGTCAAGGGTTGGCGCGTAGGGCACGCGCGTTGCGAAGGCTTTATGGCAAGCATGCAACCGTGTCACCGGGAAAAGCCATGCGGCAGTTTGGCAACATCGCACCATATTGCTGAAGCTTGCGGTCAACTTTAAAGAGGAACGCTATCATTTTCTCGGAGCCTCTACATGCCCCTCCTCACTCGCCGCAATCTCCTGAAAGCCTCTGCCGTCGCAGGTGCATATGGCGTCGGTGTCGGGATCGCGGGGAAGTTTGGGCTTGCGGAAGCAGCCCCCGAGCCGCAGGTCTTGAAAGCGGTGAAGACGACGGCCAGTATCACCGATGCCGGTGTCACGAAAGACATCATGAGCTGGGGTGACGGCGGCATGCCGCCGGTGCTACGGATGACCAAGGGCAAGCCCTATACGGCACAGCTGACGAACGCGCTCGACGAGCCGACGACGATCCACTGGCACGGTTTGAGAATCGCCAACAAGATGGACGGGGTGCCGTTCATAACGCAGCCTTACGTCTATACCGGCGACAGCTTCGATTATGCCTTCACGCCGCCGGATGCTGGCACCTTTTGGTATCATCCCCATTGCAACACGCTGACGCAGATGGGCCACGGCATGACCGGTGTTCTCGTGGTCGAGGATCCAGCCGACCCGACATTCGATGCCGAAGTGGTGCTCAATCTGCGCGACTGGCGCCTCGGCGGCGACGGCCAATTCATTGCGGCCTTCCGTCCACGCGACGCAGCAAAGACCGGTACTTACGGAACGGTAAGGACGGCCAACTGGCACCAGGAGCCACAATACGATGCGCCGGCCGGCGGTCTCATCCGGCTGCGAATTGCCGTGACCGACGTCACCCGCATCTTCTCGCTGAAGATGGAAGGTGCCGAGGCGACGGTGATTGCGATCGACGGCAACCCTGTGCCGAAGCGCTTTCCGCTCGATCTGCTGCGGATCGGCCCAGGCCAGCGCCTCGATCTCGCCGTGCGGATGCCGGACAGCGAGGGCGCCATTGCCACACTCGAAGACATCAGGGGCACGACGCCGAAGACGATCGCCAAGCTTAGAGCTGTCGGAACATCCTTGAAGCGCCATGTCGGCGATCTCGCCACGCTCAGCGAAAACCCGGTCGCTAAGGCCGATCTGTCCTCGGCACAGAGGATTCCGCTCATTCTCAGCGCCACGGCCGAAAGCGCGCCTGCCGACAGTATCTGCGGCACCCTCGGCTACAGCTTCTGGGCCATCAACAAGGTGCCGTGGCCGGGCGACACCGCGGACCCGACCGCGCCGCTGGCGGAACTGAAGCTCGGCAAGAGCTACATTTTGCAGCTTGAGAACGTGACACCGCATGCGCATCCCATCCATCTGCACGGAATGAGTTTCACCGTCCTGTCGTCATCGACGCGGGAGGTCATGCCACTCGTTAGCGACACCTATCTCGTACAACCAGACGAGAAGGTGCAACTCGCCTTCGTGGCCGACAATCCCGGCGACTGGGTGCTGCATTGCCATATCATCGAGCATCAGAAGACTGGCATGACCAGTTATGTCAGGGTTGTTTGACGGGTCTTTACGGGTTCTAGTTGACTTATCCGGCCGAAAGGAGAAGGAAGGTTCAACTATGTCTATCCTGCGAATGAATTGAGATGATCGAAACAACCGCCGATTTGGAGGCGGCCTGCAAAGAGCTGGCCAAGTCAGAATTCATTACCATCGACACCGAGTTTCTCCGAGAGACAACATTCTGGCCGGAACTTTGCCTGATCCAGATGGCAAGTCCGACAACGGAAGTGCTGGTCGATCCGTTGGCGAAGGGTCTAGACCTCAAGCCATTCTTTGAACTGATGGCCAATCCTGCCGTTTTGAAAGTCTTTCATGCCGCACGCCAGGATATCGAGATCATCTACAACCGCGGTGGCCTCATCCCGCATCCGATTTTTGACACGCAGGTTGCTGCGATGGTTTGCGGCTTCGGAGACTCCGTCTCGTACGATCAGCTCGTCAATCGCACCAAAGGCGTTCAGATCGACAAGTCTTCGCGCTTCACCGACTGGAGCCGCCGGCCACTTTCGGAAAAGCAGCTGGACTACGCGCTTGCCGACGTGACGCACCTGCGCGACGTCTATCTCTACCTGAAGGCCGAGCTCGAACGCGAAGGCCGCTCGTCCTGGCTTCGGGAGGAGATGGATATCCTCGAGGCTCGCGAGACCTACGACATGCATCCGGACGATGCTTGGCAGCGGTTGAAAATGCGCCTGCGCAAGCCGCAGGAACTTGCCATTTTGAAATATGTGGCCGCCTGGCGCGAGCGCGAGGCGCGCTCCCGCAACGTGCCGCGCTCGCGCGTGCTCAAGGATGACGCGATCTACGAGGTCGCCCAGCAGCAACCGAAGGACGCCGAAGCGCTCGGCCGCCTGCGAACGATCCCCAAGGGCTGGGAGCGATCGGCAGCCGGCATCGCCGTCGTCGAAGCCGTCAATGCCGCGCTCGCCTTGCCGAAGGCCGAGATGCCGCATGCTCCACGACAGACGCAACCGCCGGAAGGTGCTGCCGCTGCCGCCGAGCTGCTGAAGGTCCTGTTGAAGCTGATCTCGGAAAAGCATGGCGTCGCACCGAAGGTGATCGCCAACAGCGAAGATCTCGACCGCATCGCGGCGGAAGGCGAGAAGGCCGAAGTCGCAGCGCTGCATGGCTGGCGGCGGGAGCTTTTCGGTGAGCCCGCGCTGCAGCTCATCCAGGGCCAGGTTGCCCTCCGCTTCGTTGGCAAGAAGGTCGAGACGGTGGCGCTCTAGGTGCCATCACAGTCATCTCCAGATCGATTCGGTCCAAGGAAACTGACGCAGCGCCTTTCGGAAACAATCAACGTTTCCTATATGCCATGGTATCCCCGACGGACAGGTACCGCGAAAAGGACTACATGAGGGAAATATCTCCGGTCCAGAACTGGCTGTTGATCGCGCTTGTCATAGCCGCGAGCGGCGTTTTCTATGACATGCGCTTCTATGGCGGCCATCCGTTTGTCGGCGCGACCTTTGCGCTGTTCATCGGCATGCCGATCATCGCCTTCGAGCGCAAGGTGATCCTGCGCGGCCTTTATCGGCGCATGCAGGCATTGCCGACGGTGACGTTCTTCCTCGCTGAGATCTTCGTCTACGAGATCCTGATGAGCGTTGGATTTGCGGTTGCCGGCCTCTCGATGTGGTGGCTCGGAGCCTTTCGCCCAGCATCGTGGGTCGATGCCGTTATCCTGCCATTCGACGCCTTTCTTTATGCCCTCGCCGTGTGTGCGCTTATCATCTTCGTGCTACGTATCCGCGAACTGCTGGGCCGCGACATCTTCATCAGCATGCTTTTCAGCCGTTACCGGAAGCCGATCAGCGAGGAGCGCGTCTTCCTGTTCATCGATCTGGTGGATTCGACCTCCTTTGCCGAGAAGCACGGCGATCTCCGAGCCCAACAGATGCTGAGTTCCCTGTTTGCGTCGTTCGCCGAGCCGGTCCGGAAGTACAAGGGCACCATCGATGACTACGTGGGTGACGCCGCGATCATCAGTTGGCCGCTGGAGCGCGGGATCAAGTTCGGCCGATGCGTGAACTGCATCTTCGATATCATTAGCGCGATAGAGGCGGACGCCGAGAACTGGCTGAAGACATTTGGTCAGGTCCCTCGCCTGCGCGCCGCCTTGCATGGCGGTACGGTTATTACGGCCGAAATCGGCGTCGACCATCATAAGATCACATACTTCGGCGACACCGTGAACACCACATCCCGGCTTGAATCGCTCTGCAAGAGTTTGAACCGATCGGTTCTCATCTCAAGCGACCTCGCCCTGCGGATCAAGATGCCGGAGACGGTCTCGGCCGAGGATCTTGGAAGCCACGCCGTCAAGGGCCGCGGCCAGAGCCTCGGCGTTATCGCGCTCGCCAAGGCAGACAACCGCAAGGCGTCACCAAAGCTTCACGCAAGCGTCAACGCGCCGACATGAAAGCATTGCTAATCGAGACCCGCATTCCAATCCTTGGGGGTTTCGATGAAAAATACTCTTCTCGCTTCTGTTTCATTTCTTCTTTTGATCGCTGGTTCGGCCGCCGCCGACCAGCAGGAATTTCCAGCTAAGCTCGCAGGCCAGGCCATTCTGCCGGCCAACACACTCGTCGCGGCTCCAGCCGATGCGCCTGAGTTCCTCAAGCACTCGGGCAAGTTCACGACCGCCGACCGCAAGCGCACCGAAGCGCTCGGTACGGTTCCCGGCAAGGACGGCGCTCGCGTCACCGATCTGAAGCTGCCCTTCGACGGTCAACCAATCCAGGGCTTCTCCGGCATCAAGACCATGCCGGATGGCACGTTCTGGACGCTCTCCGACAACGGCTTCGGCTCGAAGGCGAACTCCAGCGACGCGATGCTCTTCCTGCATCAGGCAAAGTTCGACTGGCAGACGGGCAAGGTCGAGGTCGTCAAGAACCTCTTCCTCTCCGACCCCAGCAAGAAAGCTCCTTTCCCGATCGTTCTGGAAGGCGCTGAGAAGCGTTATCTCACAGGCGCAGATTTCGACATCGAATCCGTGCAGCCTGTGGCCGATGGTTTCTGGGTCGGCGACGAGTTCGGACCCTATATCCTCAAGTTCGACACGGAAGGCCGCCTGACCGACGTGATCTCGACCACTGTCGACGGCAAGCCGGTTATGTCGCCCGACAATCCGGTGCTCTCCGTTCCGGCAAATCCGATCGCCAAGATGCCTGTGTTCAACCTCAAGCGCTCGGGTGGCTTCGAAGGTCTTGCAATGTCGAAGGATGGCAGCAAGCTCTACGGCCTTCTGGAAGGCGCTATCTATCAGGACGACGGCAAGATGGAGTCGGTTGACGGCCATACCGCCATCCGCGTCATCGAGTTCGACACTGCCTCCAAGAGCTGGACCGGCCGCAGCTGGTTCTACCCCTTCGAGGACAAGGGCGTTTCGATCGGCGACTTCAACATGCTCGACGACACGACCGCGCTCGTCATCGAACGCGACAACGGCGCCGGCACGAAGGACAAGGCTTGCGCCGATCCCAAGCAGCCGAAGCCGGATTGCTTCGAGGCACCGGCCGACCTCAAGCGTATCTACAAGATCGAGTTCAACGACGCCAACGTCGGCAAGTCTGTTCGCAAGATTGGCTACATCGACCTCCTGAACATCAAGGACCCGGACAATAAGAAGAAAGCTAGCGGCAAGGATGGCATCTACGACATGCCGTTCGTGACGATCGAGAACGTCGATCGCGTCGATGCCACCCATATCGTCGTCGGCAACGACAACAACCTGCCCTTCTCGGCGGGCCGCGCTGTCGACAAGGCCGACAACAACGAGTTCAGCCTGCTCGAAGTCGGCGAGCTCCTGAACGCGAAGTAAGTTTACGCTCATAAGGAGGGCCCCGCTCGAAGGAGCGGGGCTTTTTCGGGAATGACGCGGCAGACACCAGATCGGTTCGGCGTTCGAAAATTCGGACTACCGCTCTGTTGCGCCCTTTCCAGCGAGAATGTGATCTCGGAATTTAGCAATCCGCGTCGTTCGCGTTTCCGACTTTTTCACCCCGTTGAGATTGATCACGTAGCTTTTCTGCCGGCCGGGCGTCAGCTCGTGAAAAGCCTCGGCAAGTTCAGGGTCGGAATCCAGGGCCTCCACCAACTCGTCAGGCAGTTCTATTTGGCTTTGCTCTTTAGGCAGCTTAATGCCTGCCTCCGCATAGCCCATCGCCTCCTTCAAGTAGGACCGGATGACGGGTTCCATCTTTGCTACCTGTGCATTGCTTACAAAACGGAGCATGTCGGGATGTTGGGTGTTCGATCCCTGCTTCTCAAGCACGCCTTCGGGATCCTTCATCAGTGCGGCGTTAAAGAAACTTGCGCGAAAATCGCCGCGGAAGGCACCGAGTATCACGATATTGCGGCCTTCGTGCATGTAGCAGGGATGCGCCCATTTCACCGTCTCGACGAGGCCCGCATCGCGACAGATGCGGCGAAGTTCGTTTAGGCCGTCAATCCATTGCCGTGTCGAACAGTCCGGTGTCGCAAACCGCTCGCAGCGTCCGCATCCTTTCGTAAAAAAGTCCTCAATATCCGTGATCATGTCTCTCGCCCAAATTTCGCTCGTGATGTTGGTTGCAAGCATACCGAACCAATACGTCAACTTAGGGACGAAATTTGTGGGAATGCGCCATAAGCGATCAACAAAGTCGTCGGTTTGTTCGCGGCGGTGTGCCTTGGTCAAGCGCGAAGCGCTACTCGAAGCGGAAAGCCAAGCGCTTGTTGGTGAGTCTGGACAACTGTTGCAGGCGGCCATCAAGGCGCTCACCGGCAAAGTCGCTGTACTCCGCCGGAACCACGAACTCCAGGTCCAGATCGGGATTGGACGACTTCTGGAAACTCAGGTTGCGGACCACGCCCGGCATGGATGCCGAGAAAAGGTAGACGACCCGCAGCATTCCGCCGAGCAGTTTGGCGCGCTCGACATATTGCGGCGTAGCGATCGTCGCCAACGGCCCCGTCGCGCCGTCATCATGCGGCCCCTCGAACCGGTAGTAGTTGGTGAGCGCGATGAATGCCCGGCCGGGATGGCTGATGCCGACGAAGGACGAATGGGCAATGATGTTCAGTGCCTGCAAGCCGCGATAGTCGGGATGTGCGCGCCAGCTGATGTCGGCGAGCAGGCATGCGGCCTGACGATAGCGCGCCTCTTCTTTCGTCTCGGTGATGCCGAAATAGGGCATCATCCGACCGGTCCACTCCGCCAGTTCTCTGGCATGCTCCGGCGAACGGGCACGGAGAATGGCAAGCTCGCCCGCCGCGGCCAATAGTGGATCGCTGCGGCGCTCGCTGTCGGAAAGCAATGAATAGAGGTAGCCTTCGCGCACGCCCTGCCCCGAAAACGAGATAACAGAGGGGTTCATCGCACTCAGGACTTCCTTCATGGCGACCGCGCCGAAGGGAAGCAACGCGCGGCGATGCTTCGAGACGGCCAACCATGCGGGATCTCTCGAGTCCCTGGCGATCTCCACCTGATCGAGGAACTGCATCATCGCCTCGAGCGAGACCTCGTAACCTTGCATCATATGCAGCGGATACTGCGTCAATTCCATGTGCAGCTTGGCGATGTTTCGCCAGGTGCCCCCCACGGCGTAGAAGGTGCGCCCAGCGCCCTTCGCCAGAAGTTTGGAGCTTGTTCTCACATGCTTGCGAGCAAACGTGCGGGCCTTCTCCATCGAGCCGCCGGCATATTCGGACAGGCGAAGGCCGCCAAGCGGCAAGGTTACGCCGTTGCCGATTTCCTTGCCCTTGATATCAATCAGTTCGAGCGAACCGCCGCCCAGGTCACCAGCAATACCGTCCGGCTCATAGAAGCCGCTGACAATGCCGAGGGCGGAGAACTTCGCCTCTTCTTCACCGGAGAGAACGCGGACCTTACGCTGCAGAATTGTTTCTGCCTGATGGATAAAATCCGGTCCATTTGATGCTTCGCGGGCAGCCGCGGTCGCCAGCACGAACATGGTGGCAGCGCGCGCCTGATCGGACAATGCCTTGAACCGGTGAAGAGCGGCCAGAGCGCGCTCGACGCTCGCCTCATCCATCTTGCCGGTCAGCGCAATGCCCTTGCCGAGCCCGCACAACACCTTTTCGTTGAAAAGGATCGTCGGCGAACGGGACATACCTTCATAGATGACCACACGGATCGAGTTCGACCCGATATCGACAACGGAGACCGGGGCAATCCCTGGAAGGCGCCCCTGGGCTTCTGATTCAACCATGCAGGTCCAATATTACTTGTTGTTTCGGCCGGAAAGCAGGCCGGCGATCAGCTTAGGCGCACTGGATTTCAAGGCTTCGCCACGACCGGACAGGCTGGGGTTGGTCATGAAATACTGCTGCGCGTTGAACGGCTCCTCGCCCTTGCGCACCTCCATGCGCCTGGACGTACCGTCGGGCAATATCTCGTAGCTTTGCTGATTGTCAATGATATTGCCGAGCATAATCTGTGAGAGAACCTGCTCGTGGACCGTCGGATTCGTCAGTGGGACGAGCGTTTCGACACGGCGATCGAGGTTGCGCGGCATCATGTCCGCAGAGCCGATATAAACCAGCGCCTTGTCGGACGGCAGCCCGTGCCCATTGCCGAAGCAGAAGATGCGGCTGTGCTCCAGGAAGCGTCCGACGATCGACTTCACCCGGATATTGTCGGACAGACCAGGCACTTGTGGGCGCAGGCAGCAGATGCCTCGAATGACAAGATCGATCTCAACGCCGGCGCTGCTTGCCGTGTAAAGCGCGTCGATGATCTCAGGGTCGACGAGCGAATTCATCTTCATCCAGATCGCCGCCGGCGCGCCGTTCTTGGCGTGTTTGATCTCTTCCTCGATGTGGCGAACGATGCGCGAGCGCAGCGTGTAGGGAGAAACCGCCAGTTTCATGCTCTCTTCCGGCTCACCATAGCCGGTGATGAAGTTGAAGATATTCGCCATATCGTGCGCGATCACCGGATTGCAGGTGAAGAACGACAGGTCGGTATAAATCTTCGCGGTGACCGGATGATAGTTGCCAGTGCCGAGATGGCAGTAGCTGCGAAGCTTACCCTCTTCGCGGCGGACGACCAGCGACATCTTGGCGTGTGTTTTCAACTCGATGAAGCCGAAGACGACCTGTACGCCAGCGCGCTCCAGGTCGCGCGCCCAGCGGATATTGGCCTCTTCATCAAAGCGGGCTTTCAGCTCCACCAGGGCCGTAACGGACTTGCCGGATTCGGCCGCGTCGATCAGTGCACGGACGATCGGGCTGTCGTTCGACGTGCGGTAGAGGGTCTGCTTTATCGCCAGGACGTCAGGATCGCGTGCAGCCTGGAGCAGAAACTGGACCACCACGTCGAAAGATTCGTAGGGATGGTGAACCACCATGTCCTTTTCGCGGATGGCAGCGAAGCAGTCGCCGGCGTGCTCTCGGACGCGTTCAGGAAATCGCGCGTTGTAGGACGGAAATCGAAGATCTTCACGCGGCGCCTTGGTGATCTCGGACAGCGTGTTCAGGGCCAGCAGTCCGGGCAGAACGGCGACGCGATTTTCCGGAACACTGAGGGCCTGAACAACGAACTGGCGCAGCGACGCGGGCATCTCCGAATCGGTCTCGATACGGATCACTGATCCACGGCGACGGCGCTTCAGTGCCGTTTCGAAAAAGCGCACGAGGTCTTCGGCTTCTTCCTCGACTTCGATATCGCTGTCGCGAATGATCCGGAATGTGCCGGAGCCCTGCACTTCGTAGCCAGGATAGAGCCGGTGAATGAAGACATTGGCGACGTCCTCAAGCGTGATGTAACGGATGGTGTTGCCGTCGTCGGGCAGTCGCACGAAGCGGTCGAGTGCCGGTGGCAGGCGCAACAGCGCCGTCATGGGCTCACGGCCGTTCTTGCTGACGAGCTGCAGCCCGATCGAGAAGCCGAGGTTCGGGATGAAGGGGAACGGGTGGGCCGGGTCGATCGACAGCGGCGTCAACACTGGGAAGATCGCCTGCTCGAACTCCGTTGCGAGCCAGGCCCGATCGGATGCACTGAGGGCACCCGGACGGACGATCAGGATGTCTTCCTTGGCGAGATACTGCTGGAGCACGGCAAGCGATGCCTGCTGCTCCATCTGCAGATTGTCGATTTCCTGAAGGATGGCATCCAGTTGTTCTGCAGGCGTCTTGCCGTCGGGCGTGCGAACAACGATGTTCTGACGCACCTGCCCCTCGAGGCCTGCAACACGGACCATGAAGAATTCGTCGAGGTTTGCTGCCGAGATCGACAGGAAGCGGACGCGTTCAAGCAGCGGATGCTCGATGTTCAGCGTCTCCTCGAGAACACGGCGATTGAACTGCAGCCAAGAGAATTCGCGATTGATGAAACGTTCAGGACTGGCGAGCAGTTCTTCCAGCGATGGCACAGTCTCATTGGTTTCCGGAGTAGGTTCGTGATGCTCCGCGACTGCACTATCCATGGTCTGATTGTCCCGTTTCATTCGCCCAGCGAATTATATCAGTTTCACGACAGAACTGTGACAGTCAATCCGCCGGCTCCGAATTGCCCAATTCATTCAACACTTCAGCGGCGAGAGTTCGAGTAATCTTCGTGCCTCGAGAGAGGGCAAGTCGATCAAGCCTGTCCACAATTGTCTGGGCCGCGTTCAGCGACCGCTCCATCCGGTTGACTATATAGAGGACCAGTTTGTCATCAATATAAAGCTGGCGGTCAGCAAACAGCTTCACAATGACCTGTGACAGCAGTTCCTCGTCCGGTTCCCCGATCTCAACAACCGTCGCAGCCTTTAGACGCGAGCGCAAATCCGGCAGTTCTACCGGCCAGGACATCGGCCACAGGCGGCTTGTCATCAGAAGACTGTGACCATTTTCCCGCACGCTGTTTATCACATGGAAGAGTTCATTGTCGTCGAAGCCAAGCCGATCGACATCCTCGAACAGCACCGGACCATTGGCGGCATCGATCGCCGCGTTGGCACCGGCCCTTGGATGAATATCGACGGCACCACTGTGATCTTTCCAGATGTTCGCCAGATGCGATTTTCCGGAGCCCACTGGACCGGCGAGGATCACGACGGGCGAAGGCCAGTGCGGCCAGGCATCGACGATCGAGACGGCCGCCGCAAGCCGTTCGGAGATCAACAGATCGTCGCGCCCGGTTGCCGCATCGTGCGAAAAGGCCAAGGGAAGCTGTTCGACGGCATTGCGCCTTGGAGCAGCGTTTTTCACATCAGTCATTTGGGATCAGCTTTTGTCTTGCCGACCTGGCCAATCTTCGACCCGCCAGCATAGAGATCGCTCTCAAGGTAGCGCGAAAGCGCAAAACGGACAAGCACGCCGACCGCGGCAGCCGCCGGCACGGCGACCAAGAGGCCAACAAAGCCGAACAGCGCGCCAAAGGCAAAGAGCGCGAACATCAACCAAACCGGATGCAGCCCGACGCTGTGTCCCACCAGCTTCGGCTGTAGGATGTTTCCTTCCATGAACTGACCGCTGAAAAATACCGCGAGCACCGCGCCGACCCAGATGTAATCGGGCCAGAACTGGACGATGGCAACGCCGACGGCAAGGACTAGCCCCACCAACGAGCCCACATAGGGAATGAAGCTGATCATACCCGCGAACAGACCGATCAGCAGGCCGAAGTTCAAGCCGACCAACGACAGGCCAACCGCATACCAGATGCCCAGGATGAGGCAGAGCGAACCCTGCCCGCGAATGAACCCGGCGATCGCCTGGTCGATCTCGCGCATGATCTGATGGACATTGGCTACATAGTCGCGCGGAATGTACTGATCGACCTTTGCAATCATGCGATCCCAATCAAGCAGCATGTAGAAGGCCACAACCGGCGTAACGATCATCAGCGAGATCACGTTGACGACGGCAAGACCCGAGCTCCAGACCTGACCAAAGAGGCCAGTCAGGAGTCCAAATCCCTGCGACAGGATTTCGGAGAAGTTGTTCTTGATCGTCCCGAGCTGGTTCCTCACCCAATCCGGCATGAGAGAGTTCTGCGACGTTGTAATGAATGTCTGCAACTGATCGATATAGCCCGGCAGGCGACCGGCAAAATCGCTGAACTGGCTCGCCAAAACCGGTATCAGGATCATCAAGGCCAGCACGATCACGACGATGAAGGCGATCAAGATGACGATCGTCGCCATCAGGCGGCTCAGCCCAAAGCGTTCCAGCCGATCGGCGACCGGATCGAGGAAATAGGCGAGCGCCATCCCTGCGAGGAACGGGAGTAGGATCGAACTGAAGAGGAAGAGGAAGCCGATGAAGAAGGCGAGTACGATCAGCCAGAAGATGACCTGGCGCTTCAGACCTGCCCCGCTAACCTGCTGTGGCATCACATTCCCCGCTGATCGACCGTCTCGTTTTGCCGCATCGTCACGATGCAACCTTTCGAGCACATAGGATGTGGCTGAGAGAATGGTCAACCCCGCCGCTGAAAATCCGGAGGGCCTACGTCAAAAGAGCGGGAAATTGGGGCTTTTTCCATGCAATCCCTTGCATGTAGGCCCGTGTCATGCAATGGCGACCCGCATATTGAGGCGGTGACATTTCCCGCCCCTGCACAGCCATCGGAGAGCAGCATGAGCCAGTCTGGAAAAAACGGCCTGACCTATAGCGACGCAGGCGTCGATATCGATGCCGGAAACCTTCTGGTGGAGAAGATCAAGCCCGCCGTGCGCTCGACGCGCCGCCCCGGCGCCGACGGCGAAATCGGCGGCTTCGGCGGCCTGTTCGACCTGAAGGCAGCTGGTTTCACCGATCCGGTTCTCGTCGCCGCCAATGACGGCGTCGGTACCAAGCTGAAAATCGCGATCGACGCCGATTTTCATGACACGGTCGGCATCGATCTCGTTGCCATGTGCGTCAACGATCTGGTCGTCCAAGGCGCCGAGCCGCTGTTCTTCCTCGATTACTTTGCCACGGGTAAGCTTGACCCCGACCAGGGTGCGGCGATCGTCGAAGGCATTGCTGCCGGCTGCCGCGATGCAGGCTGTGCACTGATCGGCGGCGAGACGGCCGAGATGCCGGGCATGTATTCCTCCGGCGACTACGACCTTGCCGGCTTTGCCGTCGGCGCTGCCGAGCGTGGCCAGTTGCTCCCCTCGGGCGACATTGCCGAGGGCGACGTCATTCTTGGCCTTGCTTCCTCGGGTGTTCACTCCAACGGCTTTTCGCTCGTGCGCAAGATCGTCGGGATTTCGGGCCTCGCCTGGGATGCCCCGGCTCCGTTCGCGGAAGACAAGAGCCTTGGCGAAGCACTGCTGACGCCGACGCGCATCTATGTAAAGCCGCTCCTGAAGGCGATCCGCGAAACCAAAGCCATCAAGGCGCTGGCGCACATCACCGGCGGCGGCTTCCCGGAGAATATTCCGCGCGTTCTGCCGAAGCATCTGGCAGCCGAGATCGATCTTGCTGCTGTCAAGGTTCCTACGGTGTTCTCCTGGCTTTCCAAGACGGGCGGCGTTGAGGCCAAGGAAATGCTGCGCACCTTCAACTGCGGCATCGGCATGATCGCAGTCGTTTCGGCTGAGAACGTTGCGACCGTCACCGCCGCGCTCGAAGCTGAAGGCGAGACGGTCGTGGCGCTCGGCCGCATGATTGCCCGCGCCGAGGGTGCAGCCGGTACGCTCTACAAGGGTACGCTCGCCATATGACGACGCCGCGCAAACGCGCCGTCGTCTTCATCTCCGGCGGCGGTTCCAACATGATGGCGCTAGTCGCCGCGGCCAAGGCTGCCGACTATCCGGCAGAAATCGTCGGCGTCATCTCCGACAAGGCCGATGCCGGCGGACTTGCCAAGGCGGCAGCCGAAGGCATTCGGACATTCGCCTTCGTCCGCAAGGACTACGACAGCAAGGAAGCGCACGAGGAAGCGATCTTTGCGGCGCTCGATCAACTGTCTCCCGACATCCTCTGCCTTGCCGGATACATGCGGCTGCTGAGCGGCACTTTCATCCAGCGCTACGAAGGCCGGATGATCAACATCCACCCGTCCCTACTTCCGCTCTTCCCCGGCCTGCACACCCATCAGCGGGCGATCGATGCTGGCATGCGGGTGACGGGATGCACCGTTCACTTCGTTACCGAAGGCATGGATGAAGGGCCAGTCATCGGCCAGGCGGCCGTGCCGATCCGCTCCGACGACAGTGCCGAGAGCCTAGCGGCGCGCGTGCTAACCGTCGAGCACCAGCTCTACCCGCAGGCGCTGCGGCTGTTTGCCGAAGGCAAGGTGCAGATGGAAGGCGGCAAAGCCGTCAGCACAGGCGCCCTCGCCACGTCAGCGGAAAACGGCAAAGTCATTTCGATCATCGGCGAGCGCGCCTGAACTCAGGCGGCAAGCGCCCGCGGCTGATGCAGCGTACCATCGCTGTAGACGAAACGGCCCTTGCGGAACGTGGCGCGGATGCGGTGCACGTCACCAATCTCGACGACCACGAGATCCGCCTGCTGGCCGAGGGCGATCTCGCCTCGATCCAGAAGACCGGCCGAGCGGGCCGCATTGCGCGTCGCCATGGCGACGGCATGGGGCAGGCTCGTGCGATCGGCGATCTTGAAAATGCCAGGCACGAAGGCTGCGGGATGGTAATCAGCGGCGACAACCGTCAGCAGGCCGGCTGCCGCGGCGTCGAGCGCACTGAGATTGCCGGACATGGATTGTCCGCGTAGGGCATTCGGAGCGCCCATCAGCGTCCACAGACCCCGGCGACGCGCCTCTTCTGCCGCGGCAAGCGTCACCGGAAATTCGCTGATCGTGACTCCGAGATCGTGCATTTGCGCGACCTTTTCGGCGCTGTCGTCGTCGTGGGAGGCGAGCGAAAGCTTGTATTTCAGGGCAAGATCGACGACCCGCTTCAGCTTGATCTCGATGTCCGGATTGTCGCGCATCTCGATGCGCTTGGTGACCATCTCGGCGGCCATCTCCTCGGAAATGGCGCGGCGTTCGGCAATGCTCAGGATGTAGCTTTCGATGTTGTTGTACTGGCCCTGCCCAGGCGTGTGGTCCGTCAGCGAAACCATATCGACATGACCGGCATCGAGCAGCTTCTCAAGCGTGGGTGCGGCACCGAGGTTGGTGATCTCGTAGCGCGCGTGGACGCGGTGATCGATCAGCAGGTCATCCTTAAGCCGGTTGATACCCTCGATGACGGCCGAGGTCGTCTCAAGCGAACGGACATGACCGTAGACGCTCTCTGTCGCGAAGGAGACGGCGGCAAAGGCGGTCGTGACGCCAGCCGCCGCCAGCTTCTTATCCAGTTCGTGAATGCTGAAATCGATTGGCATCGGCGCGTTCGGGCGCGGCGCGATCTCGCGTTCCACCATGTCGCCGTGAAGATCGACAAAACCCGGCATCAGCAGGCGCCCGCCGCCATCGATGGCGGCGTTGGCGACCGGCTGTTGCCGAACTTCAGCGATCGCGCCGTCCTCGACGCGCACCGAGCCGTGGCTCACGATCTCATCTGGAAGGACAAGAGTAAAATTGCTGAGCCACATGGATCTGCTCCGAGAGGGTAATTGTGACAAGCCGGAGCGCATAGCGCTGATTCATGACATAGGTGTGAACGCAAAGACGAGTTGGTCATGTGGTTGACCAACTTCACGCCTGCCGCTGGTCACAACTGCTGCAAAGCTGAAACAAGCCGCCGCCGTGGAGCATTTGCGGCCGATTTCGCTCTAGAGTAACGTCTCGCGGTTCAATGTCGCCCACTGCAGCAGGATAATCGTCTTTGCGTCGACGATCTCGCCCTGCTCAATCATCGTCATCGCCTTGCCGAGCGGCACTTCCAGAACTTCGATATCCTCGTGTTCCTCGGCAAGTCCGCCACCGTTCGATACCCGATCGGTCGTATCGATCGATGCGGCGAAGAAGTGCAGCAGCTCCATGCTCGAGCCCGGCGAGCTGTAGGCCTTGAACAGGAAGCGCATGTCTCGAATGCGAAATCCGGTTTCTTCCATGGCTTCGCGGCGGATCGCGGCTTCCGGCTCATCGCCATCGAGCAGGCCCGCCGGCGCCTCGATGATCCAGGCCGGTTCATCATGAAGGTAGACCGGCAGGCGGAACTGCCGGACCAGGACAACCGTGTCGCGCTTTGGATCGTAGAGCAGGATCGTCGCTGCGGGTGTGCGATGATAGACCTCGCGCTGCAGTCGGTGTGTCTTGCCGTCGGAATCCGTGTAGTCGATCTGGAAGCCGCTGAGACGCGTCCATCCGCTCGAGAGCGTCTTTACATCGACGATCTCGGCTTTTGCCTTGTCAAACTTCGTCATGCGGCATCCCTGCGCAGCCAGACCTTGTTGTCGTGAACCGCCGCGCCGCCGTATGGCGCGACCGGATCTGCGCCAGTCAGCACGTTGATGCCTTCGCCATCGACATGCGCCTTGTTCGGCCAGAGACCTTCGGCGATCAGCACACCCGGCTTGACCTCATCGGTGATGCGCACGTGGATGCGCAGGTCACCACGACTGTTGCCGATCCGCACGAGGTCACCATGCTCAATGCCGCCGTCGGCAGCATCCGTCGGATTCATCATCAGCTCCGGTCGCCCCTCTTTCTGGCGCGAGGTCTTCGTCTCCGAGAAACTCGAATTCAGGAAGTTGCGCGCCGGCGATGTTGCGAGCCGGAACGGATGCTCGGCATCCGCCACCTCAATGACATCCACCTGATCCGGGAACGGCGGCAGTCGCTCGTGCGGGCCAAGAGCCCCGACGGCGGCCGGCGGTTTATTCGGCGCGGGACCGTTGACCCAGTCCGGCCGGAAATGGAACTTGCCATCCGGATGCGCGAATCCCTTGAGGAAATGCGCATCCTCGAAATCCGGCTGACGGTCGAACCATTTGTGTTCGAGGAAATGATCGTAGCCCGGCAGGTTGCTGGCCTCGAGAACCCGATCGATCATTTCGCGCGCGGTGAAGCCGAAGCCGGGGCGATCGGCGACGCCGAGCCGTTTGGCCAGTTCCTCGATCACGAACAGGTTCGTTCGCACCGTCGATGGCGGCTCGACCAACTTGGGACCGAGGAGGATGTGGTTCTGGCCACCAGCGCGGTAGATATCGTCATGCTCGACGAACATCGTTGCCGGGATGACGATATCGGCCATTTCGGCCGTCTCCGTCATGAACTGCTCGTGGACGGCGACGAAGAGGTCGTCGCGGGCAAAACCGCGCTTCACCAGCCGCTGCTCCGGCGCGATGTTCACCGGGTTGGTGTTTTGGATCAGCATGGCCGTGACCGGGCCGCGATGGCGCAGCGCTACGGCATCGCCTGCCAACGCACGGCCGATTTGCGACTGGTCGATCATGCGGATATCCGCATCCTTCATCGACTTGCCCGTCAGTTCCGCATTGTTCATGCGGAAGATATCGCTGTTCGAATGGAAGGCCCCGCCGCCTTCATATTGCCAGGAGCCGAGGACGGTGGCGATGGAGGCAGCGGCGTGCATGGCGACGGCGCCGTTACGCTGCCGCGTGAAGCCGTAGCCGAGGCGGAAATAGGTCTTCTTCGTCGTGCCGACGAGCCGTGCAAAGGCCTCGATCTCGTCCACAGACAGACCAGTGATGGCCGCAGCCCATTCCGGCGTTTTCGTTTTCAGATGCGCTTCAAGGCCGCCTGGATCGTCGGCGTATTTGGCCATGTAGTCGCGATCGGCGTAGCCGTCGCGGAAGGCGATATGCATGACCGCACAGGCAAGTGCCGCGTCCGTACCCGGCTTGACGATCAGCGCCATGTTGGCCTGCTTCATCGTCGGATTGTCGTAGATATCGACGACGACGATCTTGGCGCCGCGTTCCTTGCGGGACTTGATGGCGTGGGTCATCACGTTGACCTGTGTGGACACCGCGTTCGTACCCCAGATCACGACGCAATCGGTGCGGCCCATCTCGCGCGGGTCAGGTCCCCGCAGCGTCCCTGTCGCCATCGTGAAGCCGGTCCAGGCCGGATTGGTGCAGATCGACGAGAAGAAGCCGGAATAGCGCTTGGCGTGGCGCAGGCGATCGATCGAGTCGCGCTGAACCCAACCCATGGTTCCGGCATAGTAGTAAGGCCAGATCGCCTCACTGCCGTCCCGGGCTTCGGCCTTGACGAAGGCTTCGGCGATTTCATCCAGCGCCTCGTCCCAGGAAATCTGCTGCCACTGCCCTGCCCCCTTGGCGCCGGTTCGGCGCAGGGGATGCATCAGCCGGTCCGGATGATAAAGTCGTTCGGCGTAGCGCGCGACTTTGGCGCAGATAACGCCCGAGGTATAGCTGTGATCGTTTGCGCCGCGCACACGGCCGATGCGGCCATCGTCACTGATCTCCACCTCCAGCGCGCAGGTCGAGGGACAGTCGTGCGGACAGGCAGTGTGACCGAGCCTGATGTTCGACTTGGCGGATTTGGCGTGAATGGGGGTCGCAATGTTCATGGCTTTTCTATATTCGAACCGGAAACCGGCCAAAAGTCACAAATGACGTCGATCAGGCGAATTCATAACGGGCATCAGCAAAAATGAACTACCGCCACATCTACCACGCGGGCAATTTTGCCGATGTGCTCAAGCACGCCGTTCTGGCGCGGCTGATCCGCTACCTGCAGAAGAAGGATGCGGCGTTTCGCGTGCTCGATACCCATGCCGGTATCGGACTCTATGATTTGTCCTCCGAGGAGGCACAAAAGACCGGCGAGTGGAACGAGGGTATCGGCAAGCTCCTGGGGGCGGACCTCGCTCCGCAGGTCGCAGAGCTGTTGGAGCCATATCTTTCCGCTGTCCGAGAACTGAACCCGGAAGGCGGCATCCGCTTTTATCCCGGTTCGCCAAAGCTCTCGCGAATGCTGTTTCGCCCACAAGACAGGCTTTCCGCCATGGAGCTGCATCCGGAGGATTTCGCGCGGCTGCATCGGCTCTTCGAGGGCGATCATCATGCACGCATCACCGAGCTTGACGGCTGGCTGTCGCTCGGCGCGCACCTGCCGCCGAAAGAGAAGCGCGGCATCGTCCTGGTCGATCCGCCGTTCGAGGAGGATGGCGAATACGAACGGCTGGTGGATGGTCTGGCAAAGGCCTACCGCCGTTTCCCCGGCGGCACCTACTGCCTTTGGTATCCGCTGAAGAAGGGCGCGCCGATCAAGGAATTCCATGAGGCATTGCAGGCCCTCGATATTCCGAAAGTGCTTTGCACCGAACTCAGCGTGCGCAGCGATCGCGGCATCACGGGGCTGACAGGCTCCGGCCTGATTATCGTCAATCCGCCCTTCACGTTGAAGGACGAGCTGCATGCTTTGCTGCCCGCGCTCAAGGACCATCTGGCGCAGGATCGCTACGCCTCGCATCGCGCATTCTGGCTACGCGGTGAAAGCAGGGCGGCAAAGGAGGATTGACCGACTCCTGGCGGCGCGAAATAGTCGCGCCGAGACATAACCATATGGAACAACGACCATGAAGATTCTTTGCGCTCCAAGCTCTCCCTATTCCAGCAAAGTACGGATGGCCGCGCACTACCTGGAACTCGATGTCATCGAAATCCGTGTGGACACCAATGCCGGCCCGGCAATCCTTGTCGACAACAACCCGCTTGGCAAAATCCCGACGCTGCTCACCGACGACGGACTGTCGATCTTCGACAGCATCGCCATCATGCACTATTTCGGCCGACTGAAAGGCAAGAAGCTTTATCCCTCGAAGAACAGCAAACGGACGGAGGCTGAAATCCTCGAGGCGCTTTGCGACGGAATCTGCGACTGCCTTCTCGCAATCGTCTACGAGCGGCGTTTCCGCGACGAGGAAAAGGTACACCAGCCCTGGATCGACCGGCAATGGAAGAAGGCCGTCAGTGGCTTGAATCACCTCGCCGTTCACCTACCGAAGATCGGTAAGCGGCTGCATGGCGGCCATTTCGCACTGGCGGCAACGCTCGGCTACCTCGATCTGCGCTTCAAGGGCCAGTGGGAGGCCGATCATTCCGAACTCATCGGCTGGCTTCGCCGGTTCGAAAAGAAGTTTGCCGCCTATGACGACCTGAAGCCTCAGAGTTGAGGCTAGCCTTGGTCGGTCTTGGCGAAATCGATGAAGGCGCGCAGCGCCGTCGGCAGCTGCCGACGGCTCGGATAATAGAGGAAGAAGCCCGGATAGAAGGGACACCAGTCTTCGAGCACGCGTATCAGCCTGCCATCGGCCACCGCCTTCTGCACCTGCTCCTCGAAAAGATATCCGAGGCCGCAGCCGTGCAGCACGGCATCCAGCATGATGTCCTGATCCCCCAGCGTCAGGGGACCGGCGACCTCGATCTCCAGTTCGATCCCGCCGCGTTCGAACTCCCATCGATAGAACGCGCCGCCGGCAAAACGGTAACGCACGCATTCGTGGTCGCGCAGATCGTGCGGCGTCACCGGCCTACCCCTGCCCTCGAAATAATTCGGCGCCGCAACCACTGCGAAGCGATGACGCGGACCGATCGGCACGGCGATCATGTCCGCGGCAATACTTTCGCCGAAACGCACGCCGGCGTCGAAGCCAGATGACACCATATCGACCAGCGCGTCATCGATGACGATCTCGACCTCGACGGAGGGGTAGGCCTTCAGGAAGCGCGAGACGATCGGCAAGAGCACAAGCTTGGTGGAAGCCCGCGCCGCATTGATGCGTAGCTTGCCATGCGGTTGGCCGCGGAAATTGTTGAGATCGTCGAGTGCTGCGTCAATATCGAGGAATGCAGGCCGGATGCGATCGAACAGTCGCTCGCCGGCCTCAGTCAAGGCCACGCCGCGGGTCGTCCGGTTGATCAAACGAACCGCCAGCCTCTCTTCGATTGCCCTTAATGCGTGGCTCAGCGCGGAGGCCGTAACACCCAGTTCGACCGAGGCTTTCCGGAAGCTTCGGTGATTTGCGATCGCGAGGAAGATCGCCAGGTCGGTAGAGCGCACACGCTTCATTGATGAATTTTTCTCAGCAAGTTATGAAACACAACGTAAATTCTCTCATCTCTGCCAATACGCTACCTTCACTCCGTAAGCAAATCGCAGCGCAACGGACAAAGGAGATCGTCATGCGTGTTTGGTTCATCACAGGGGCATCGCGTGGTTTCGGCGCCCTTATCGCTCAGGAAGCTCTCAATGCCGGCGACGCCGTCGTCGCGACGGCGCGCAATCCGAAGGGTCTTGAGGAGAAGTTCGGCAATCATCCCCATCTGCTCGCCGTGTCGCTTGACGTGACCGACGAAGCCTCTGCGCACAAGGCAGCGGAAGCAGCCGTGAAGCGCTTCGGGAGGATCGACGTGCTGCTCAACAATGCCGGCTTCGGGCTTCTGGGCGCCGTGGAAGAAGCAACCACCGAAGAGATCGAGAAGCTCTACGCCACGAACGTCTTTGGTCTCTTGAAGGTTACCCGCGCGGTCCTGCCGCACATGCGCCGCCAGCGCTCCGGGAATGTGCTTAACATCTCGTCCATCGGCGGCTACGAGTCGCATGCCGGTTGGGGTATCTATTGCTCGACGAAGTTCGCCGTCGAGGGCCTGTCCGAGGCTCTCGCTGCCGAAGTGGCTCCGCTTGGCATCAAGGTGACGGTCGTCGAGCCCGGCTTTTTCCGCACCGACTTTCTGGATGAGAGCTCACTTGCCGTCAGCCCGAGTTCGATCGCCGACTATCAGCAAACGCCTGTCGGCGCGATGCGCGAATTCGCTGCCGGCCATAATCATCAGCAGCCCGGCGACCCTGCCCGACTTGCTAAGGCGATGGTCACCTTGGCGCACGCCGAAAACCCGCCGCTGCGCATGCCGTTCGGCAGCGACACCGTCGCGGTGATCGAAGCGAAGAACGAGCATGTCGCGAAGGAACTCGCCGCATGGCGTGAACTTGCCGTCTCGACCGATTTCCCCAAGCAGGTCTAAGGGTTCCTCGCATAGACAAAAAAGCCGGGCTAGAGCCCGGCTTTTCCGCAGTTGATGTTCGGCTTAGAACTTGACGCCGATACCGACCTTGACGCTGTGCTCGTCGTAGCCGCGCGAAATGTTCGCGCCGCCGACGTTGAAGTCGCTGTCAGCGTAGTTGGTGTAACGGTACTCGACACGGGCCGTGATGTTGTTGGTCACGAAGGTTTCTGCACCCGCACCAACCGTGTAACCGAGCGACGTGTCGGTGTCAGAGCCGGCTGCGTTGCTGAACTTGTTCTTCGTAGCAGCAAGACCGGCCGTGCCGTACAGCAGGAACGGGTTCAGATCGTAACCGATACGGCCGCGGATAGAGCCGTTGACTTCGTTCTTGCCGGAGCCACCGCCAGCAGCACCGTCAGCGCCGGAGTAGCCGATGTCGGCTTCGGCACCGTATACGATCTGGCCAGCCTGCCAATTGTAGCCGGTGTAGATCTGACCGCCGAGAGCGCGCGCGTTGTACTTGTCGCCAAAGCCGCCCATGTTGTAGGTGCCGGCACCGCCGAGATAGAAGCCCTGCCAGTTGGCCGCTGGAGCCGGTTCATTCTGTGCAACCGGAGCTTCCGGGATCTGATCAACGGCATCGGCTGCATAAGCGGCGGAAAACCCACCAAGGGCAACGGTCGAAACCAACAGGCTAGCAATAAACGTACGCATACTCGTCTCCTTTCAGACCCGCGTCCTTCGTCAACTGTCCTACAGCGAAGCATTCGCGGGCTATTACAAATGTCCCTTGCGGTTAGGGAGAGAAATTGATGCCCAATTGAGGATTTGAAAGAGCCAAATTGTGATTTGATTGTGGCACCTGGATGGCTGAAATTCGATGTTGCTTTGTCGCAACAGAATATTTGTTAACCATAATGAATGGTTAAATCATGAATACTTATTTTACGGAAATATATTCTTAAATAATACATACAGTAATTCCGGCGCCGTCGCAATCAAAACGGCTATTTATCTCACCTTCTCCCGCGCCTATATAAGCAGCGAACAGAGTTTCGCGGCGAGAAGGCATGATTTTGAACGAGAAAAGACTTCGGACGGCACTCGTGACCGGGGCGGCCAAAAGAATAGGCAGGGCGATAGTCGAGGATCTGGCCGCGAATGGATTTTCGGTTGCGATCCACGCCAGCCGTTCGATTGAGGCGGCTGAGAATTTCGCGGCGGAATTGCGGCAAAGCGGCTCCCGGGCGTTTGCCGTGCAAGCTGACCTCGAGAAAATTGACGAGACAAGCGATCTGATAAGGAAGGTCTCAGAGACGCTTGGACCGATCGATCTGCTTGTCAACAATGCCTCTGTTTTCCACGAAGATTCCGTCCGCCATATCGACGCCAAGGCCTGGGACGAGCACTTCGCCGTCCATGTCCGCGCGCCCTCGATTCTCTCGGCGAACTTTGCGGCGCAACTGCCCGAACGGGCGGATGGTCTGATCATTAACATTATCGACCAGCGCGTCTGGGCGCTGCGACCGAGCTTCTATTCCTATACACTGTCGAAGTCAGCCTTGTGGACCGCGACGCAGACCACGGCGCAGGCGCTCGCGCCGCGCATCCGCGTCAACGCCATCGGGCCCGGCCCCTCGATGCCAAGCGAACGGCAGTCGCAAGAAGACTTCCAAGCGCAGGTTTCAGCGCTTATCCTCAAGCGAGGGCCGAAGCTCGAGGAATTCGGCAAAACGATTCGCTTCCTCTACGAAACGCCCTCGATCACCGGTCAAATGATTGCCCTCGACGGCGGCCAGCACCTTGCCTGGCAGACGCCCGATGTGGCGGAGATTATGGAATGAATTCAAGAAAGCTGCCGGACGGCGGCGTTCTTTACGACGAAACGGACGAAAGCGATGACGATATCGAAGTGGAGAGCGAGGCCTCCGCTGCGCCGATTTCGGCTGCGATCGATTGGAATGAAGGCGGGATCAACGAAACCGGCCTCGTCGGTGCCGAACTGATTGCCGAATTTGTCAAACGGCTGCCGAACAGTCCGGGTGTCTACCGCATGTTCAACGAGGCCGGCGACGTCCTCTATGTCGGCAAGGCCCGCAGTCTGAAGAAGCGCGTTAGCAATTATGCGCTCGGCCGCGTGCACTCCAACCGTATCGCGCAAATGGTGCGCCTGACGGCGAACATGGAGTTCGTAACGACGCGCACCGAAACCGAAGCGCTGCTCTTGGAAGCGAATCTGATCAAGCGCTTGCGGCCACGCTTCAATGTGCTGCTGCGCGACGACAAGTCGTTTCCCTACATCTTGATCACGGGCGACCACCGCGCCCCGGCGATCTTCAAACACCGCGGCGCCCGCGCCCGCAAGGGCGACTATTTCGGCCCCTTTGCGTCAGCCGGCGCCGTCGGTCGGACGATCAACTCGCTGCAGCGCGCCTTCCTCATTCGCACCTGTACCGACAGCGTTTTCGAGACGCGCACCCGCCCCTGTCTTCTCTATCAGATCAAGCGTTGTTCCGGGCCATGCACACGTGAGATCAGCGACGAGGGCTACAGCGAGCTCGTTCAGGAGGCCAAGGACTTCCTTTCCGGCAAGAGCCAGAAGGTCAAGGAACATATGGCCAAGGCGATGAACCTCGCGGCGGAGGATCTCGACTTCGAACGCGCCGCCGTCTACCGCGACCGTCTGGCCTCGCTCTCGCATGTTTCCAGCCACCAGGGCATCAATCCGGCCGGCGTGGAAGAGGCGGATGTCTTCGCCATCCATCATGAAGGCGGCGTCTCCTGTATCCAGGTGTTCTTCTTCCGCACCGGACAGAACTGGGGCAACCGCGCCTACTTCCCAAAGGCTGATCCGCAACTATCGGCAGCCGAGGTGCTGAACGCCTTCCTGGCGCAATTCTATGATGACAAGCCAGTGCCGAAGCAGGTCCTGCTGTCGGAGACAGTCGAGGAAATCGAACTGCTTGCCGCCGCGCTCGGCGAAAAAACCGGACATAAGGTGTCCATCCTCGTGCCACAGCGCGGAGAGAAGCGTGATCTGGTCGAGCATGTGATCGCCAACGCACGCGAGGCGCACGGTCGGAAGCTCGCGGAGACGGCTTCGCAGTCACGCCTGCTCGAGGGCTTCAAGGAGACGTTCCGGCTTCCCTATACGCCGCAGCGCGTCGAAATCTACGACAACTCCCACATCATGGGCACCAATGCGGTCGGTGGCATGGTGGTGGCGGGGCCGGAAGGCTTCGTGAAGAACCAGTACCGAAAGTTCAACATCAAATCGACCGACATCACGCCCGGCGACGACTTCGGTATGATGCGCGAAGTGATGACCCGTCGCTTTTCCCGGCTAATCAAGGAAGAGGGAATTCCGGACCGTAGCCAGCAGGCACCGCCGGCAGATGCAGCCGACATGTCCTTCCCCGCCTGGCCCGACGTCATCCTGATCGACGGCGGACAGGGACAGATGACGGCCGTGCGCGCCATCCTTGAGGAGCTGGGGATTACCGACAGCGTGATCGCCATCGGCGTCGCCAAGGGAGTCGACCGAGACGCCGGGCGCGAGCGCTTCTTCCCGCCGGGACGCGAGAGCTTCACCCTGCCGCCGCGCGACCCCGTCCTCTATTTCATTCAGCGCATGCGCGACGAGGCGCACCGCTTCGCCATCGGCTCGCATCGTGCCCGGCGCAAGAAGGAGATGGTTAAGAATCCGCTCGACGAGATCGGCGGGATCGGGCCGTCGCGCAAGCGCGCCCTGCTGCAGCATTTCGGAACCGCCAAGGCGGTCTCCCGCGCCGCTCTTTCCGACCTGATGGCCGTCGAGGGCATTTCTGAGACCGTCGCCAAGCAGGTTTACAACCATTTTCACGACGACGCCGCGAAATAGGTGGAGACGGTCGCAAATTCCACGCAAAGGCAGCGAAAAAACAGAAAGAATGTTGACGCTTTGCGGTCAAAGCCGTCATCTACGGGCACATCACTTCAGAGACATGTTTCATGGCATCGCGCGCATATAATATACCGAACCTGCTGACTTACGGCCGCATTCTGGCAGTGCCGTTGATCGTGCTGTGCTTCTTTCTCGAAGGAAAGCTTGCGATCAGCAATACGGCGCGATGGGTGGCGCTGTGGATCTTCGTCATCGCATCGATCACCGACTTTCTCGACGGCTATCTCGCCCGCATTTGGAATCAGACATCGAATATCGGCCGGATGCTCGACCCGATCGCCGACAAGCTGCTGGTCGCGTCCATTCTCCTGCTGGTGGCTGCCGACCAGACGATCGCCGGCTGGTCCATTTGGGCGGCGATCACCATTCTCTGCCGCGAGATCCTTGTCTCCGGACTGCGCGAATATCTGGCGGCCCTCAAGGTCAGCGTGCCCGTGACCCGGATTGCCAAGTGGAAGACGACGGTGCAACTGGTCGCGATCGCATTCCTGCTGGCCGGCCCTGCTGGTGACGAAATATTCCCCTATACGACGAAGACCGGCATCGGCCTTCTCTGGATCGCAGCGATTCTGACGATCTACACCGGCTACGACTATTTCCGGGCGGGCCTGAAGCACATCGTGGATGATGAAGAATGACAAAGCTCGTCTATTTCGCCTGGGTGCGCGAACGGATCGGCAAGGCTGCAGAAGAGATAGCCCTGCCCTCTTCCGTCGTCACCGTTGCCGATCTTCTGAATCATTTGAAGACGATGGGCGAAGAATATGAGACCGCGCTTCAGTTTCCCGACGTCATTCGCGTCGCGATCGACCAGGAGCATGTCGAGCACGACGAGCCGATCGGGAATGCCAGGGAGATCGGCATTTTCCCGCCGATGACCGGAGGCTGACGTGAGCAGCAAGGTCGAGCCCGATATTCGCGTCCAGCGCGAGGATTACGACCTTCAGGCGGAAGTCGATCGGCTCAGCACGCGTGCCAGCGGCATAGGCGCGATCGTGACATTCTCAGGCTTGTGCCGTGACGAAGGCGGCAGGCTCGCAGCGCTCGAACTCGAACATTATCCTGGCATGGCCGAGGCGGAGATGAGCCGGATCGCCAGCCTTGCGATCGAACGCTTCGGGCTCCTCGGCCTGACGGCAATCCACCGCTACGGCAAGATCGGTGCGCGGGAGAATATCGTGCTGGTCGTCGCCGCTGCGCCCCATAGACAGGCTGCATTCGACGGTGCGAATTTCGTGATGGACTACCTGAAGACAGCCGCTCCCTTCTGGAAGAAGGAGCACGGCAAGGATGGCGCTACGGGCGAATGGGTTGCGGCCAGGGACGCGGATGACGCCGCACGCGACAAGTGGAAATAATCAGGGTATGGCTCGCTCCCTCCTGCTGAGGACGAGAAGAAGCACAAGCAGCGAGAACACCACAAGATCGCGCCAGAGATAGGGGCCGTAGGCGCTCCACATCGTCTCCGCGACACCGAGACCGGCTGCGCCTGCGGCTGACTTCAACGGGTCCGAATATCCGCCGACGGCAGCAACCATCAAGACCTTGAGGCCGAACATCAGACCGGCACCGAAATCCATCGTGCCGTAGTAGAAAGTGGCGAGGATGCCACATGCTGTGGCAATCAAGCCTGCCGCCGCGTAGGCAACGAGGAAGACGCGATCGGCGCTGGTGCCGCATAGTTCTGCCGCCAGAGGATCGTCGGTGACGGCCCGCCACAGCCGCCCCCAGGACGTACCCCTCATGATGATAACGCCAAGCGCGATCATGGCGCACATCAATCCGGTATTGATGAGTTGGATCTCCGTAAGCGCGACCTTGAACGCCCCGTCACTCCAGAACACAACGACGCTGTTCAGGAAGGGCGAAAGCCACAGGCTTTTCGTGTCGGATGCAAGCCTGGCCGTTTCCATGAGGACAATAGTGATGCCGAGCGCCGCCACGATCACTGTGTTCGAGGACTGGCGCACCAGTGGCAGCATGATGGAGCGGCCGATCCAGGCCGCCGCCAGCATTGAATAGATTAACGAGAACAGCGTCCCCATTGCCAGCGCGGCCGGCAGGATCAGCCAGAGCCTGTTGTAGCCGAGGTCGGTGAAGAGCAGCAAAATCTGACCCGAGAAGGCGAAGATCGCCCCATAGGTGATATCGGCGCGCTTGGTGACCCCAAAGGCGATGGCGTAGCCGAACGCAAGCGCAGCGTAGAGTGCAGCCACAGGGACCGCGTTCGCCAATTGCTGCAGCAGATAGGCCATAAAGAACTCCCGATTGCAGAAATCATAACTAGCAAAATGTATTTTACCAGTTATATTTTCATCATGAGCTTTTCCTGGACCCCACACCGCTTTTCCGGAGGCGCATTGGCACTGGATGTCGCCAACAGCGTCGTCCTCCGGCATGACGAGACGCGACGGATCGACCGTTTCGAAGCACCCGCCCAACTGGAAACCTTTCCGCAGGCTGCAGCGGAGTTCTGCGCGGAGCGGGCGATCTTCGGTGACATGGTTGGTCCGACACCACATAACAAAAGGAACTTCCTGGAGTTGCGCGAGGCGACGGATAGGTATTTCCGGGCTCGCGTCTCAGGCGACAACGACGATCAGCTGCTCGCCACCCTTCTGGAGGCGCTTGCACGCACGCTGCGCGGCGCCAGTGACGCAAATGGGCTCGACGCTGCGACCGCACATTCGGTGTTGCGGCTGATCGCGATGCAGGATCCCGAGCGGATGAAGATCTGCCGCAATTGCGGCTGGCTCTTCATCGACCGCAGCAAGAACAGAAGTCGCGCCTGGTGCGACATGGCGGTGTGCGGCAATCGCGCCAAGGCGAGCCGCCACTATCGCCGGAGGAAAGAGGAGGAGGCGCCATGAAAGCGCTATCGATGGCCGTTTTCGTTGCAGCCGCAATGCTGACAGGGTGCCAGCGAGAGACCGACAAGCTGGTCGAGGTCAATGGCCGCGTCTTCGTTTTCAACTACCGGATCGCGGTTGCGACCTATGTCGTGACCCTCAACAAGAAGGCGCCGATCCCGGAAGGCACCGTCGCCATCGCGGAATTCGAGAACCCTGCGGGCGGAGACGTGCTAGTGACCAGTGAAAAGATCTACCCGTTCTGGGACAAGATCACGCTGCAGAGCCCGGCACTTCATTGCGTCAAGAAGGACAAGCCTTACGCCGTGAGCGTTCGCCTTGTCGATGCCAACGGAGAGACGTTGCAAAGCCTGAAGACCGAGGTGATTTCGAGCCTTGACCAGTCTGTCATGCCCGGTAAGCCGCTGGTCGTTGGGCCGTTCTATACGAAGAACCCCGAGGTCTTCAAACCGGACGGCACCGTAGACTACGATTCCGCTGCGACCTGTCCTTCAACGTAGAAAGCCGGAGCAGAGCCCCGGCTTTCAGAGTCAATTCAACAGCTTCAGCGGTTTTGCTGAGAGCCTGAATCAGCCGACGATTTCGGTGTCGGAGAACCAGTACTTGATTTCCTGGGCAGCAGTTTCCGGAGCGTCCGAGCCGTGAACCGAATTTTCGCCGATCGACAGGGCGTGAACCTTGCGGATCGTGCCTTCGTCAGCATTGGCCGGGTTGGTCGCACCCATGACTTCGCGGTTCTTGAGGATCGCGTTTTCGCCTTCCAGGACCTGAACGATGGTCGGGCCGGAGGTCATGGTTTCAACGAGTTCACCGAAGAACGGGCGATCCTTGTGAACGGCGTAGAAGCCTTCGGCTTCGCGCTTGCTCATCCAGACGCGCTTGGAAGCGACGACGCGCAGGCCGGCGTCTTCGAGAATCTTGGTGATAGCGCCCGTCAGGTTGCGCTTCGTTGCGTCCGGCTTGATCATCGAGAAAGTGCGTTCAATCGCCATTGGTCAAAATCCTTTATTCCGTGGGAAAAGTGGGCGGTGTTTACCCGCCTGATAGCCCGAAAACAAGTGGGCATCGGCAATTTCACGCCGCTGTCATGTTCCAGCCTACCGTCCGACCATCATCAACTTTCATGGTCTTATCAAAGATGATTGACCTAAATTGCCTTAACATCAGCTGCCAAATGGAGGCAGGATAGAAAATGCTGAAACAATATAAGATGTTTGCGGATTACAATCGTTGGGCCAACGCGATCGTATACGCCGCCGCGTCCGAACTGACAGAGGCGGAATTTCAGGAAAATCGGGGGGCCTTTTTTGGTTCGCTGCAGAAAACACTCAACCATCTCCTGGCGGCCGATCGGATCTGGATGAAGCGCTTTACCGGCACCGGCGATGCCCCTTCAACGCTCGACAGCGTGCTTCACGAGGATCTTCCGTCACTACTCGGGGTCCGTCAAATCGAAGACCAGCGGATCATAAACTGGATAGATACGCTCGATGAATCCTCTCTTGCTGCGAACTTCACCTATATGCCGATCATCCAGCCGATCGAGATCAGGCAACCGCTGTGGTCGGGCCTCTCACATTTCTTTAATCATCAAACCCATCACCGTGGCCAATGCCACATGACGCTGACGGCGCTCGGAAAAGCCAGTCTCCGCCTCGACCTCGCATACTACCTGCGCGCAGACGGCAAACGATGGCTCGACAACTGAGCATCAAGCACCCGTTAACCGCGTCATAAGAACCACCCGGGCGCACGCCCCCTCAGACGGTCGGGATTCAACCTATCTTAAGCCATTGCACGCATAGGAAGAACAGCGCCAGGCCGAACAGGGCCGACGAGCGAAGGGGACGGTCATGCGACATGCAGCATCGGATTTGCAGGTGCAACGCGAAGCCTCACGCCCAGGCTCTGGAACGGACATCCAACGCGTCAGCCAGCATATCACGCGTCTCGGCATTGCGGGCCTGCCTCGCAACTACGAACTTCTGTACGAGGCAATCATCGGGCAGAACGCAGCCTTGGCACAGGATATCGCATCCCTCGGCTCGGCTCCGAACCAGGCTTCCCTCGATGATCTCGGCCTGAAGTACCGTCTCGTCAGTCATTGCGGCATGATCGACAATACGTCCCAGGCAGAGGCCGCCAAACTCCTGCGAGAGGCAGCAGAGCATCTTGCCGACTGCCTTATCCACAGACGAGCGTTCACGCGGGCGGCAGAAACCGTATTGAACTCAATCGTCGGCGATCCGGAACAGAGCCTGTCCTCTCTGATGAACGAGATGGAGTATCTCTCGCAAGCGCTTGAGGAAGCGACAAGCGGAGAAACGGCGCTGCAGACGAAGCTGCAAGCCGATCTCGAACGGCTTGAGACGCTGGCACGCGGTGTGGCGGCGGCGCAGGTTGCCTCCACGACCGACAAACTGACAGGCCTGCCAAACCGTATCGCGCTCAACAAGGTAATCGCCGATCTTTATGAACGCGACGAAGGCTTCGCCGGCAGTGCTCTCATCATGGTCGATATCGATGACTTCAAGGCATTCAATAGTCGCTACGGCACACACACCGGCAGCCGGCTGTTGAAGAAGCTGGCGGACATCTTCCGTAAATCAATCAAGAAGAATGACGTTGTCGCGCGAACGGACGGTGACGAATTCTCCTTGCTGTTTGCCAATGTCGGCATGCAAGAGGCCGTCCTGATTGCTGAACGCCTGCGCACGTCGGCGGAGGACAACCTGGTCTTCGCGACCTCCGACAACGGCACCGGGACGAGACTGACGATTTCGCTCGGGATCGCACTGAGCGCCGACGCAGCGACGGCATCGCAGTTGCAGGCAAATGCGCGTGTCGCACTCTACGCTGCCCAATCAAACCGCCGGCAACCCGTGCAAGCGTTTGGGCGCTGAGCGCCGCGCTCAAGCTTTCATCCGCCCCAAGGCCACGATGCGCTTATGCGCAAAGTACGGCGCCTTCATTCTCCCGCCGCCAGTCGAAGCACTGACTGTCTTCCAACGACCGCAAAGCGACCGAGGATATCCTCAAGGCGCTCGGCTTCCGTCGTGAGCAGGCGGGCCGCGGAAGTCGAGTCCTCAACCATCGCAGCATTCTTCTGCGTGATCGCATCAATCGCGCCGATTGCCGAACCAATCTCGCCGAGAGCAGCTGACTGTTCGCGCGCGCCCTCGACGATGGCCTCGAATGTGCACGCGAATGTCCGTAACGCTCGCGGCGATCAGCGTCAGCGTGTGTCCAGTATCGTTTACCAGGGAGACGCCTTCCCGCACCTGCGCATCCGAAGAGGCAATCAGCGTCTTGATCTCGCGCGCGGCGACCGCGGAGCGTTGTGCCAGTTCGCGGACCTCTTGAGCGACGACTGCAAATCCCTTGCCCGCTTCACCCGCTCGCGCCGCCTCAACACCCGCATTCAAGGCGAGAAGGTTGGTCTGAAACGCGATCTCGTCGATGACCCCAACGATATTGCCGATTTGCCTGGCTGATCCCTCTATTCTCCCCATGGCACCAACGGCGGCAACCACCACAGCGTTGGACTTCTGCGCCACCTCAACGGTTTGCGCCACCAACTGACCCGCCTCCTCCGCGCGTTTCGCCGATTGTTGGACGGTCTCCACGATCTGCGTGACCGCAGCCGCGGTCTCCTCAACCGAGGAAGCCTGTTGCTCTGCACGCCGGGCAAGGTCGTTATTGGAATCGCGGATCGATGACGAACTGGAGCGAACGGCCCTGGCAGCATCGCCGACCGTCAACATGACCTCCTGCAGATTCCCGGCCGAAAGGTTGAACGCCGTACGCAAGCGCTCGAGATCACCAGCGAAGGGTTGCTGCAGCCGGAACAATAGGTCGCCGCTTGCCAAAGCGGCAAGGGCTTCATCGAGCCGCCTGACAGCAAAGAGCGTCTGTTCGGCTTGCTCGATGCGCTCGCGATCCCGCGTAGCGCGCTCGTCCGCCGCACGTGCTTTCCGTCTCCATCATCTTGATTCCCATTTCCTCGGCAGCCCTTTGGGCTGCCGTCGCCCACTCGGCCGCCTCTTCCGCAGTTTCCACGGACGCGAGCGCTTTTGCTACTCGGTGAACGAGGGCGACTAGCACAACAATCTGCAGGACCATAACCGTCGCGTGTAGAAGCACGCGCGTGAAATCCGAGGTTCCGGGAAAAACCGCCACCGGCAACAGGAAGAAAAGCACCAGGTGATGAACAGCAACGACGGCGGCATAGGCGATGATCGCGCGCCAATCGATCCATGCCGCGCAGATCGCCAGCGTTGCGAAGAAATACATATGGATGTCAATCTGCAGCGGCGAGCCGCTGAAACTGTACACGAGCAGAGCGACGAGCGCCGCGTGTGCCATGGACGATACCCACACGGGTGACAGCACCTGCTCGATCGATGAACCAGAGAATGGTTGCCAACGCCACAATGGCGACGCCGCAGAGAGTAACCACCGTTGCCGGAAGGCTGGAATAGGCGAACAGCCTGAGGGCCAGAAGGCCCAGATCTATCCAGAGCAGCAGCAGAATGCCACCGGCGACGCGCATGCGCAGGCTGTCGATCGATTTCATACAGTCCCCCTCATCAAACAACTCTCGGTCATCCAGTGGTTGGTAACGAGCAGCGCTCCATGCCTGAGGAGGCGCTGCGCGAAACCGGCATGGTCGGAATGGGCGACTGCCATCCATGGGTAGCGTCCTTCCGCGATATATTGCCCGCCCGCGTCGCCGATCATTTGGTGCATTTGCGCTGCCCGAATGTCGGGTGAGGCGATAACGACGACGAACGGACCGGTGGGAAAGAGCAAGGCGACGGCTGAAAGCAGGCAGATGAAGGTAAAACTCACGACCACCACGAGAATATCGGCGTTGCGGGACATGAATGCCTATCCTTCAATCCGCGCCGACATCGCACGAGCCCACCGCCGAAACAATCATGGCGTGCAATGCACTTCAACACACGCCAATTAGCAAAAGGTTACGGAAGTGATGTAACTTTCCGCCATATCGTGCCGTCCGGCTTCGGCGCGCCCTTGCCTTCGGCCAAGAGTTCCGACAAAACCCGACCCATGATCACGATTTCCGATATTTCCGCGCGCGTTGCCGGCCGCCTCCTTCTCGATCACGCCAGCGTTTCGTTACCGGCCGGCACCAAGGCCGGCTTGGTGGGCCGTAATGGTGCGGGCAAGTCCACGCTTTTTCGGGTCATCACCGGCGACTTGGCTTCGGAAAGCGGTTCGATATCGATCCCGAAAAATGCCCGCATCGGTCAGGTGGCGCAGGAAGCACCGGGAACAGAAGACGCGCTGATTGAAATCGTGTTGGCAGCCGACAAGGAGCGCTCAGCCTTGCTGGCGGAGGCGGAAAGCGCCACCGATCCGCACCGCATCGCCGAAATCCAGATGCGGCTCGTCGATATCGATGCGCATTCTGCGGAAGCGCGCGCCGCCGCCATTCTGGCCGGCCTCGGCTTCGATCAGGAAGCGCAGTCGCGATCGGCCTCGTCATTCTCGGGCGGCTGGCGGATGCGCGTCGCCCTCGCTGCGGTTCTATTTTCCGAGCCCGACCTGCTGCTCCTCGACGAGCCGACCAACTACCTCGACCTCGAAGGCACATTGTGGCTCGAGGATTATGTGCGTCGATATCCGCACACGGTCATCATCATCAGCCATGACCGTGACCTGCTGAACAACGCCGTCAACGCGATCGTCCACCTCGATCAGAAGAAGCTCACCTTCTATCGCGGCGGCTACGATCAGTTCGAAAGGCAGAAGGCAGAAGCCGACGAGCTGCAGACAAAGGCACGAGCGAAGAACGAGGCCGCGCGCAAACACCTGCAGAGCTTCATCGATCGCTTCAAGGCGAAAGCCTCCAAGGCGCGCCAGGCGCAGAGCCGCGTCAAGGCGTTGGAGCGCATGGGCACAGTGGCAGCCGTCATCGAAGATCACGTGCAGCCGATCACCTTCCCCGAGCCGGAAAAGCAGCCGGCCTCCCCCATCGTTGCCATCAGCGGTGGCGCGGTCGGCTATGAGCCTGGCAAGCCGATCTTGAGAGGCCTCAATCTGCGTATCGACAACGACGATCGCATCGCACTGCTCGGCTCCAACGGCAATGGCAAATCCACCTTCGCGAAATTCATTTCCGGTCGCCTGTCGGCGGAGGCGGGAGAAGTCAAGCTCGCCCCAAACCTGAAGATCGGCTTCTTCGCGCAGCACCAGCTCGACGACCTGATCCCCGACCAGTCACCGGTCGAGCATGTGCGCCGCTTGATGCTGGATACACCCGAAGCAAAGGTGCGGGCGCGTGTCGCCCAGATGGGCCTCGCGACGGAGAAGATGTCGACAGCGGCAAAGGATCTTTCCGGCGGTGAGAAAGCCCGCTTGCTGATGGGTCTCGCCGCCTTCCACGCGCCGAATTTGCTGATTCTCGACGAGCCGACGAACCATCTCGACATCGACAGCCGGCGAGCACTCATCGAGGCGCTGAACGACTACGAGGGCGCCGTCATCCTGATCTCCCACGACCGCCATCTTATCGAGGCGACGGTCGATCGATTGTGGCTCGTCAACAACGGCACCGTGACGACTTTTGATGGCGAAATGGACGAGTATCGCGACCTCGTTGTCACATCGGGTAAAAAGAAGGATGAGAGGCCTCAGCTCGCTGAAGAGTCCGCCTCGAAGGCGGACCAGCGCAAACTGAATGCAGAGAAACGCGCGTCGCTTGCGCCGCTCAAGAAAAAGATCAACGAAATCGAATCCTTGACCGGCAAGCTGGAGAAACTGATTCAGGCGCTTGATGCGGAACTTGCAGATCCGCTGCTGTACGAAAAGGCGCCTGCGAAAGCCGCCGAGAAAGCCAAACAGCGTGGCGAGGCTGCCGCAAAGCTCGCTGTGGCTGAAGAGCTGTGGCTGGAGCTTTCGTCGGAATACGAGGAAGCCATGGCCGGATAGCCACAGCTCTAAACTAGAGCTAGTTGGACACCGCACTATTCTGTGCATTCCCGGACGATCGAAACCGATCGCTAACCATAATCATCAAGGTTGTCTCAACATTTACAAGCCCGGCCGCGGCATCATTCTCATGCACGACATCCACAATCGCACTGCGACAATGCTGCCGACGCTTCTTTCAACGCTCGAGGCCGAGGGGTATAAGGTCGTGACGCTGCAGTTCAAGAAGCCGACAGCGCCCGCCGAGATGGCGTCTCTCTGATGGGGCTATCGACGCTTGCCCGCCGGTTTCTTTCTGTTAAAACAGGCGCAAAATAAATCATACTTTTGAGTGAAACACCGAACGCGAGCCACCAGCATGTCACCTATCAACCTCGCCATCGTTGGCGTCGGCAAGATCGTCCGCGACCAGCACCTTCCTTCGATCGCAAAGAATTCCGACTTCAAGCTCGTTGCAACGGCGAGCCGCCATGGCACCGTCGAGGGCATCCAGAGCTTCACCACGATCGATGCGATGCTCGATGCAGTCCCGGCGATCGACGCAGTTTCCCTCTGCATGCCGCCGCAATACCGCTACGAAGCGGCACACAAGGCGCTTTCCGCCGGCAAGCACGTCTTTCTCGAAAAACCTCCGGGCGCAACGCTGAGCGAAGTGGCCGATCTTGAAAGTCTCGCTGCAAGCAAGGGCGTTTCACTGTTTGCGAGCTGGCATTCGCGCTATGCGGCGGCCGTTGAAGCCACGAAGTCCTTCCTCGCGTCGACGACGATCAAGAGCGTTCACGTCATCTGGAAGGAAGATGTTCGCCATTGGCATCCAAACCAGGACTGGATCTGGCAGGCCGGTGGTCTCGGCGTTTTCGACCCGGGCATCAACGCCCTTTCAATCGTCACTCACATCCTGCCGAAAGCGATCTTCCTGACGGGCGCAACGCTCGAATTTCCGGAAAATCGCGACGCACCGATTGCTGCCGATCTGCATTTCAAGAACGCTGACGACGTGCCTGTTTATGCCGAATTCGACTGGCGACAGACCGGCAAGCAGAGCTGGGACATCCTCGCGGAAACGGAAGCCGGCCATGTGCAGCTTGCGGAAGGCGGTTCCAAGCTGTCGATCAATGGCGAGCTGAAGTTCTCGGCGCCGGAAGAGGAATATCCAGCGCTCTACCGTCGCTTCGCGGAAATCGTCAAGGCCGGCAAGTCCGACGTCGATCTCGCGCCTCTTCGCCATGTTGCCGACGCGTTCATGCTCGGCAAGCGCAAATTCGTCGACGCGTTTCACGATTGATAGAAACGTGCCGAACCTCCTAATATTGTGAAGAGCTCACGGTCTGTCACGGAGGTTCGGCATGCGAGACGATGCGTCTTACGGTCTTGGCTTGAAGAACATCACGGTTTCTCTCGCCGAACCCAATACCCTGTGGCAACAAGCCTATGCCAACGAGGCGCAAGCCATCCGACAAGTGCTCGGGGACATCGCAATCGACATGCAGCACGTCGGTAGCACCGCCATTCCTGGTATCAAGGCAAAGCCGATCATTGACACACTTGTCGGTGTCAAACACCTGGATGACGGTCCGCGCTGCATCGTCGCCATGGAAGCAATAGGCTACGACTATGCCGGTAGCGACATCGTTCCTGACGATCACATTTTCGGCCGCGGCATCAAGAATGAAAGCCGGACCCATCTGGTCCATGTCGTGGAGTATCGTGGCGACAACTGGAACCGGATGATCGCCTTTCGCGACGCCTTGCGTAGCGATGTCGGGCTCGCACGTGCCTACGAGCAGCTGAAGGTTGGCTTGGCCGGCGAGCATGCAGAAAGCCGCGCACAATATACCAAGGCAAAGCAGGCTTTCATCGACGAGGTCGTGATGGCTTCCGGCCTGGGCCAATAGAGCTCAGGCCTTCTTCTCCCATCGCCCCTCGGATGTTTGCTGCCAGTATGTCAGTCTGTGCCCCTCACCTTTCAGCTTCTTCCATTGCGCGCGGGCACCTTCCAGCTGCTCTTGGTCGTGACCATCGAACATGAAGACGATCCGCTGATAGGTTTCGACCGGAGGTGGCTCCGCGCCATCGACGATAAACCGGACTGTCGCGGCGTTGGCATTCCCTTCGGAAACCGTGAGGAGAACCGGCTGATTTGCTGCCAGGCCCCGCTCATCAGTGCCATGCGGCAGGAAGCTATCCTCGCGAAATGTCCAGAGATGATGATCGAGCAGGTCGCGCCGCGCCGCGTCTTTCAACTGTACGGCAACCCGCCAGCCGCGCTCGACGCTTTTCTCGAGCAGCGGCGGCAGGGCGTCCTCCAATTTGGATTCCGTCAGATGGTAGAACAGAACTTCCGTCATGACTCGTAGTTGGCGCGCACCAGCTCATCGAGCAGGCGCACGCCGTAACCGGAGCCCCAGGATTGATTGATCTCGTCCTGTGGCGACCCCATCGCAGTTCCCGCGATGTCGAGGTGCGCCCAAGGCGTATCCTGCACAAACCGTTTCAGGAAATGAGCCGCGGTGATCGAGCCTGCATGGCGGCCGCCGGTGTTCTTCATATCCGCGAACTTGCTGTCGATCAGCTTGTCATATTCTTTACCGAGCGGCATGCGCCAGAGCTTCTCGCTCGTCGTCAGCCCAGCCGCAGTCAGCTGCTCAGAGAGCTCGTCATCATTCGAGAACAAACCAGCATGGACGTTGCCGAGCGCAACAAGAATCGCGCCCGTCAACGTTGCCAAATTGATCATGAATTTGGGCTTGAAGCGGTCGTTGCAATACCAGAGCGCATCACAGAGCACGAGCCGGCCCTCGGCATCAGTATTGATGACCTCGATCGTCTGGCCAGACATCGAGGTGACGATGTCGCCGGGGCGCTGGGCGTTTCCGTCGGGCATGTTCTCGACGAGGCCGATGATGCCCACGGCGTTCACGGCCGCCTTGCGCACCGCGAGGACATGCATCAGGCCGGTGACCGCCGCAGCGCCGCCCATGTCGCCTTTCATTTCCTCCATGCCGGCAGCGGGCTTGATCGAAATGCCACCTGTGTCAAAGACGACGCCCTTGCCGATGAAGGCGATAGGGCTTTCATTGTCCTTGCCGCCCTTCCATTGCATGACAGCAAGTCGCGGAGGTCTGACAGAGCCTTGCGCAACGCCCAATAGGGCGCCCATGCCAAGCTTCTGCATCTCCTTCTCGGTCAGGATTTCCACCTCGACGCCGAGCTTCGCCAGTTCGCTCGCCTTGGCGGCAAACTCCACCGGGCCCAGAACATTCGGCGGCTCGTTCACGAGATCGCGCGCCAGATTGACCCCTGCCGCAACGGCTTCCGAGACCTTGATGGCTTCTGCGGCATCAGTGGCATTTGCGGTAACGATCGTCACTGCCACCCGTCCATTGCGGTTATTGCCGTCCTCGTCCTTCTTCTTGGTTTTGTAAGTGTCGAAGCTGTAGGCGCGCAGAAGCATTCCAAGCGCAAAATCCGCCGCCTCTTTCGCGCCGACGCTGGCGCCCGGCGCATCGACGAAGATCGCAACCTTTTCGGCCTTCTTGATCTTGGACGCCGCGACACCACCGGCCTTGAGCCAATCGTGAGCGGTCTGATCCTCCTGCTTGCCAAGGCCAACGACGATAAGCCGCTCGGCTGCCGAACCCTCCGGAGCGACAAGATCCAATACAGTCGTCGCCTTGGCGGAGAAGCCAGCGATCTTTGCCGCTCTCGAGATCACCCCAGCTGGGTCCGCGACCTTGGCCCCGGCGGCAAAATCTGCACCGCTTGTCTGCAGAAGGACCGCGTAGGCACCGGCGATCTCGGCGGAGGTTGCAAATGAAATATCGAACTTGGCTGACATATCTTCTCCAGTGGGATTGTCCTAAATCCGCTTTATCCGATCATTTCGGGTTTCACCCCCGAAGACAAGTCTTCGGACCGAAGACGTGGCCGCTTGACTAGCCGCCAACTCGTTAACGGGATGTCATCTTCGGCGCATATTCCTCCCGTGGAACTAAGTCCACAGGAATTCCAAATTGCTCTCTCTTCTGATGTCGGCAAAGGCAAGGGCGTCTTGGCGCGTACGGCAGCCTGACAGCGATACCACACATGCGTTCGTAGGCCTCTTCTGTCTGTGGTGGTTGCTGCTCCTGCTGTTCAATGCCTTTCCGCAGATCGATATCGACGTGTCGGCGCATTTTTTTGTGCGCGAGGCATGCAGCGCTCCCGCGACTCTCGGGGAGAACTGCGGTTATTTTCCCTACCGGCATGAGACGTACCTTGGGCTCCTGAGAACGCTCTTTTTCCGGCTTCCGTATCTCATCGCCATCGTGTTGCTGTGGAAACTGGTGGAGTGCTATTGGCACTGTGGAACCACTTTCAATGTCACACGCGCCCGCGCGTTCAAGATCGCTCTCGCTCGCTGATTATCGGCCCCGTGATCCTCACAAATCTCATCCTCAAGACATACTGGGGCAGACCGCGCCCGTGTCTTATCTTCCTGATACCGCAGCCAGCGCGTTCGGCACTTGCACTGCCACTTGCTGCAATCTCGTTTCTGGCGCCCGCCATGCGGGTTGCTTTCGGCGCCCACTATCTTTCGGACGTGGTCCTCGGATGGCTTTCGTCCGTCGTGGTCTTCGTAGGTCTTCTTGCTCTCACCGATTCGCAACAGCGCGAAAAAAAATTGAAATTTGAATGAATTTTCGACGCCCGCTTGTCGCAAAAGCGAACCAAAGAGCGTAGATGGATTTCGCTGCATAGCGGCATCGGTTCGCAAATGGCGTTCAAGGGCATGAATGAAACTGCTTGAAACATACATACTCCGGCGTGTTGGCCAGATGTTTCTCGTTGCCCTGTTGCCGGTGCTCGCGATCATTTGGACGACTCAGGTTCTGCAGCGCGTCAATCTGGTGACCGATAGCGGCCAGTCGATGGGTTCGTTCGCCAAGCTGGCAACGCTGATCCTTCCGTCGATCATTCCCATCGTACTGCCATTCGCGCTTGTCATCGGCGTCACGCAGACGCTGACAACGATGAACAACGATTCGGAACTGACCGTCATCGATGCGGCAGGCGCCAAGCGCAGTATCATCCTGCGCCCGATTCTTATCCTCGCAGCCGTCATTAGCGCCTTTTCGTTTCTGGTGGACAACGTCGTCGAGCCAAAGGCCAAGACCGGCGTTCGCCAGATGGTGGCGGCTGCCTATGCGGATCTGCTCTCCTCCGTTATTGAGGAGAAGAACTTCCGCCGCATCGATACGGGACTTTACGTGCAGATATCGGAGCGATTGGCCGGTCGTGTGCTCAAGGGCTTGTTTGTCGTTGACGAGCGTGACCCTGCATTCGAGCTTATCTACTACGCACGCGAAGGCGCCGTTGACGAGAAGGGCACGTCACTCATCATGCATGATGGCGAGGTTCACCGCAAAACGCAGACCGGCGACGTCTCCGTTATTCGCTTCGATTCCTACTCTTTCGACCTGTCCGATCTGACACAGAACCGCGGTCAGGCAACGCTTCGTGCATCCGACCGCGAGCTTCCATTCCTGCTTAGTCCGGATCCGAACGACAAGGACTACATCGCCAAGCCCGGCAGTTATCGTGCCGAATTGCACCGCCGTCTGACGGATTGGGCTCTGCCGATGGTGTTTGCGCTGATTTCACTCGCGATTGCCGGCGATGCGCGCTCCCATCGTGAAGCGCGGCTGCATCCGATGGTGGCGGCGCTCATCTTTGCATTCGCGATTCGTTGGGCCTCATTTTATGCAGCAAATCAGATCGACACCGATCCGGAGTATATCGGTGTGCTGTATGCGATTCCCGTGATCGCCAGCCTCCTCGCAATCGCATCTCTGTCGCATCACAAGCGTCTGTCGGTCGTGTCCGCAATGAGCGACCGCATCGCCGCATCTTGGCAGAGATTGCTGCAACGCTTCGGCCGGTCGGCGGATCCCTCCGCGGGAGGCAGTGCATGATCTTCGGGACGCTCGGCCGTTATTTCTTCCGTCGCTATGTGCTGACCACAATGTGGTTCTTTCTCGGCGTGATTGGCATTGTCTACCTCGTGGATTTCAGCGAGACGGCCGGCCGCCTTTCGGGCCTTCCCGGCTATACCGTGACCGGGGGCCTCGTGATGACAGCCGTGCGCCTGCCGCTCATCCTGCAGCAGACCGTTCCCTTTATTGCCCTCTTTGTGGGCATGACGGTTTTGATCGGCCTCAACAGAAAATACGAACTGGTCGTGACGCGCGCTGCCGGCATCTCGGTTTGGCAGTTCATGTCGCCCTTCCTTATCGGCGCCTTTTTGCTCGGCATCCTGGTCATGACTGTCCTCAATCCGCTGGCAGCATGGGGGCAACGCCAGGCCGCCATCGTAGAGAGCAACTGGCGCGGAGAAGGCTCAGCGCCGAATACCGCACCGCAAGTTCCGTGGCTTCGGCAGATCAGCGGTGGCGACGATGCGATCATAGGTGCGCATACGGTTCTCGAGAACGGTACGCTACTGATGGATGCGGTATTCGTGCATTTCGATTCGACCGACCACATCATCCTGAGACAGGACGCCGCGTCGGCAAAATTGGAAGATGGTTACTGGCTTCTAAAGAACGTTGTCGAGCGCCGTCCCGGCGAAGTCGCGGCGCGCAAGGATGAGGTGCGTGTCCGCACCAATTTGAAACAGGATTTCGTCCAGCAGAGGCTAACAGCCCCTGAAAGTATTGGATTTTTTGATCTTTCGAGCCGAATCGACGCCGCGAAATCCTTTGGGATTCCGACCAAGGCTCTCGAGACGCAATTTCATTCGTTGTTGTCCCAACCACTGCTACTTGTCGCCATGACTCTCATTGCTGCAACAGTGTCCCTAAAATTTAGCCGGTTCAACCAATCGAGGTCAGTGATTCTGGGTGGAATCCTGTCAGGCTTCGTGCTTTATGTGGTCACCGTGCTTGTAAAAGCATTCGGAAGCAGTGGGGTTGTCCCGCCTTTCGTGGCGACGTGGATTCCGGTCACCGTTGCCTTGGCTTTGGGTGCAACAATTCTGCTTCATCAGGAGGATGGCTAGTGGCGGCAGGCGACCGCAAGACTCTTAGTAAACAGTTGGTTGCCCTGTTCGTAGGCGCAGCTCTGTCTACCTATTCCAATGGCTTTCCTGCTGCCTTCGCGCAGGATGCCCTGCAAGGTTTGAAGCCGAACGTATCGGACGACCAGAAGCTGATTCTGTCGGCAAACGAACTCGTCTATAACAAGGACGCGCAGATCGTTTCGGCCATCGGCGGCGTGCAGATTAACTACGGCGGCTACAGGATGGTGGCGCAGCGCGTAGAGTATAATCAGCAGACTGGGCGCCTGATGGCGCTAGGCAACGTCGAACTCATCGGCCCCGATGGCAACCGCATGTACGCCGACAAGCTTGATGTCACAGACGACTTTGGAAACGGCTTCGTAAACGCACTCAGAATCGAGACCGCCGACAATACGCGCCTGGTTGCTGAAACCGGCGAGCGTGTTGGCGGCACGCAAATGATCCTGAACAAGGGCGTCTATACTGCCTGTTTGCCTTGCGCCGAGAAACCGGAACGCCCCCCCTTCTGGCAGGTCAAGGCTGAGCGTGTCATTCAGGACGGCGTCAAGCACACGATTCGCCTCGAAAAAGCGCGCTTTGAGCTCCTTGGTCATCCACTTGCCTACGTGCCGTGGATCGAAGTCCCCGACAACACCGTGAAGCGGAAGTCTGGCTTCCTCTTTCCTAGCTTTGTCACCGCTCAAAATCTCGGCTTCGGTCTTTCCGTCCCGTATTACTACGTTATTTCGCCAAGCAGCGATATAACGGTGACGGGCACAGGTTATACGACCCAGGGCTTCCTGCTGGACGCGGAATATCGTCAGCGATTCGAAAACGGCACGCACATATTGCGCATGGCTGGTATCAATCAGCTCAGCCCGGAGACCTTTACGCCCGGCACCAGTGATGCCGAAAATGACTTCCGCGGCGTTGTAGCGTCCAAGGGAGATTTCAGGATCAATCCGCGCTGGGCGTTCGGCTGGGACGTTATGGCGCAGAGCGACAATAACTTTTCTCGGACCTATAGTCTAAAAGGGCTGGACAACTCAACGCAGACAAATCAGGTCTACCTGACCGGTCTCGGCAAACGGAATTACTTCGATCTGCGTTCGTTCTATTTCGACGTTCAGGACGCCGATCCGAACGACGTTAAGGAGAAGCAACAGGCGATCGTCTATCCGGTGATGGACTATCACTTCGTGGCGCCGCAGCCGCTAGCCGGGGGCGAACTTTCCGCCGACGTCAACTTCACGAACCTGTCGCGCACCCATGACGACTTCTACAGTGTCGCGGGCTTCGACCGGTTCCGTGGCCTTGAGGGCCAGACGTCCCGCCTGACGGGCGAACTGGAATGGAAGCGGACGTTTGTCACCCCTGAGGGTTTCCTGATCACGCCGTTGCTCGCTGCCCGTGGCGATGCCTTGGCACTGAACATGACGCCACCGCCTACTTCCGGTACGTTTGTCTATGATGGCAATTATGATGACAGCAATGCGGCGACGCGTTCGATGTTTACTGCCGGACTGGAGATGCGCTATCCGATCCTCGGGACGACCGAAAACAGCACGCACCTGTTCGAACCCATCGTTCAAATCTATGCACGGCCTGACGAACGCCTTGCTGGCGGTCTTCCGAATGAAGACGCACAAAGCTTCGTGTTCGATGCGACCAATCTTTTCGAGCGTGACAAGTTCTCGGGCTATGATCGCATCGAAGGCGGCACACGCGCTAATGTCGGCTTCCAGTACACCGGCACGTTCGACAATGGCTACAAGCTGCACGGCATATTCGGGCAATCCTACCAGCTGGGCGGCCAGAACTCTTTCGACACAGCCGATCTGGTGAATGTCGGTGCGGATTCCGGTCTGGAAAGTGACGTCTCCGACTTTGTCGGTCTCGGCGGCATCGAAACGCCGCAGGGCCTCGCCCTCGCAGCCTCCTATCGGCTTGACGAAAAGAGCTTGGGTTTCCGTCGCGGCGATTTCACGGCTGGCTTCCAGAACGACAATCTCCAAAGCCAGCTGATTTACACGCATGTCTCAGCACAGCCAGAGTATGGCTTTGCTGAAGACAACGATGAGATCCAGGCCAAGGGAACTGTTAAGTTCAAGGATTATTGGTCGGTATTTGGCGGCATAGCCTGGGATCTTCAGGACAACAGCATCGTCAGGAAAACATTCGGTCTGACCTATGAGGACGAATGCACGATCTTTACGATCGCATATAGCGAGAAGCGTGATACCACCGCCGAAACCGCTAGCGACTGGAGTATCGGCGCCAGGTTGACCTTCCGCACGCTCGGCGATATCAACCTCGGCGGCGCGGTGGATACCAACACAACCATCTACCAGAATTGACGGCGAGTTCAGTCTTACGGCGAAAGAAAGGGCCTTTCTTTCGCCGTAAGACTATGCAGGACATTGTCGCCAGTTGATATCTGGGGCATATGCTGAATTTTCAATTTAGAGCGGCAGTGCCCGTTTGTCTCGAGAAGGTATGCGCGCCGCGACGTAAATGCGCGGCGTCAATGGGAAGGGTCGATAGATGATTGGCGCAAGAAAAACCGTAACGACGATGATTGCCGGCGCGGCTTTCGCGATGCTGGCGGCTTTTGCCTCGCCTCAGACCGGCTCAGCTTTCGCTGCAAGCGAAGTCAGGGTGGTCGTCAACGGCACAGCAATTACCAGCGGTGATGTTGCCAAGCGTCAGGCATTCCTCCGGCTGCAGCACCAGAAGGCAGATGCCAAGGCTGCAGAAGAGCAACTGATCGACCAGACGCTGAAGCAGCAGGAAATTGCGCGCGTGCGCATGTCGGTTTCCAAGGACGACGTCGATGCATCGTTCGCGCGGTTTGCGACCGGCAACAAGCTGACGACCGATCAGATGACGCAGATTCTCGAACGCGCCGGCGTCGGTGTCGTGCATTTCAAGGCTTTTATTGCCGTGCAGATGAGCTGGCCGCGTCTTGTCAATGCACGCTACGGCTCAAGCACCCGTATGTCGAATTCCGACCTTGTTGCGCGCATGATGGAGAACAAACAGAAGCCGGAAACCACGGAATATATTCTGCAGCAGATGATCTTCGTCGTCCCCGCCAGCAAGAAGGGCATCGTAGGCAAGCGCAAGAGCGAGGCCGAAGCATCCCGGTCGAAGTATCCTGGTTGCGAGCAGGCCAAGGTGTTTGCCGCAACGATGCGCGACGTATCGGTGCGCGAGCTCGGTCGTGTTCTCGCGCCGGAACTTCCGGCCGAATGGAAGCCGCTTGTCGAGCAGGCTAAGGGCAACACGACAGCCACGCGCGTAACGGACAGGGGTGTTGAATACATTGCCATCTGCAGCCAGCGCCAGGTTTCCGATGACCAGGCTGCGGAAATGGTGTTCCGCCAGGAAGATCTCGATAAGGCGAAGGCGGGGAAGAACGCACCTCCGGAGAATCCGAACGCCCAGAAATACATGGAAGAACTGCGCAAGAAGGCGCAGATCATGCGTCCCTGAGCAAAATGACGATCTCGTTCTCGCGCCCGCTTGCTCTGAGTCAGGGGGATCCGGCTGGTGTCGGCCCTGACATTACATTGCTGGCCTGGATGCGACGTAGGGAGCTTGGTCTTCCTCCGTTCGTGTTTATTGGCGATCCTGATGTGTTGGCGTTGCGTGCCAAGCTGCTGGGGCTGACGGTTGCCATTCGCGAGACCGATTGCGCCAACGCCAATGACGTCTTTGTCGACGCCCTCCCCGTGCTTCCCATATCTGCAGGTATTGAGGTCGTGGCGGGTGAGCCCCATGTCGCGACAGCCAAGGCCACGATCGCCGCGATCGAAAAAGCCGTATCGCTGACGATATCAGGTGGGGCCCTTGGCGTCGTCACCAATCCAATCGCCAAGTCGGTGCTCTATGAGTCTGGCTTCCCCTTCCCCGGGCACACCGAGTTTCTGGCAGATCTCGCCGCACGAGCGACGGGACAAACGGCCATGCCGGTGATGATGCTCGCTGGTCCAAAGCTCCGCACCATTCCGGTCACGATCCATATTCCCCTTAAGGATGTGCCTCAAGCACTCAATGCGGAACTCATCATCAAGACCTGCCGAATTGCCGATGCCGATCTCAGGTCTCGCTTCGGGATCGCGAGTCCCCGCCTCGCAATTGCCGGTCTCAATCCGCACGCGGGGGAAGATGGTACCATCGGCAAAGAGGATGAAGCGGTCATCAAGCCGGCCATTCAATTCCTGAGGTCCAAGGGCATCAACGCAATTGGGCCGCTGCCCGCCGATACCATGTTCCACGATGAGGCCAGGGCGCGCTACGACGTTGCGATCTGCATGTACCACGACCAGGCCCTGATTCCGGCCAAGGCGCTTGGTTTCGACGACTCGGTCAACGTGACACTTGGATTGCCCTTCGTGCGCACCTCGCCTGATCATGGCACCGCCTTCGGCATTGCCGGCAAAGGGCTTGCCCGCGAAAGCAGCCTCGTCGCGGCCCTAAAGCTCGCAGGCCACCTCGGACGCACCGCGGAAGGGCGCATTTGATGGCTGCCTTGGATGGGCTTCCGCCTCTTCGCGACGTCATTCAACGCTATGGCCTCGATGCACGAAAGGCCCTCGGCCAGAACTTCCTGCTCGATCTCAACCTGACGCAGAAGGTTGCTCGAACAGCCGGCTCGCTGGAGGGTGTCACGGTCTTCGAAGTCGGCCCGGGTCCGGGCGGTTTGACGCGCGCCATTCTGGCACTTGGCGCAAAGAAAGTGGTCGCCGTCGAGCGCGACTCTCGCTGCCTACCGGCCCTCGCCGAAATTGCGGACCACTATCCTGGGCGGCTCGAGGTCATCGAAGGCGACGCATTGAAGACGGACTTCGAAGCTTTGGCACCCGAGGGCCGTGTGAAGATCATCGCTAATCTTCCCTACAACGTCGGGACGCAGTTGCTGGTCAATTGGATCCTCCCGAAGCAGTGGCCGCCTTTCTGGGAATCGCTGACGCTGATGTTCCAGAAGGAAGTGGGAGCGCGCGTCGTCGCGACCGAAGACGACGATCACTATGGACGTCTCGGCGTGCTCTGCGGCTGGCGTACGAACGCGCGTATGGCGTTTGATATACCACCGCAGGCATTTACGCCGCCGCCGAAAGTCACGTCGACGGTCGTCCATCTGACGCCGAACGAGAACCCCATCCCCTGCTCGGTCACCGATTTGGAAAAGGTCACCCATGCAGCCTTCGGCCAGCGCCGAAAAATGCTGCGGCAAAGCCTCAAACCCCTCGGGGGCGAAGCCTTACTCAATAAGGCGGACGTAGATCCTCAGCGCCGCGCCGAAACGCTTTCGGTCGCCGAGTTCGTTCGACTGGCGAACTGCCTCTAGGCAACGTGCAGGCGATCTCTCACGCAGAGCGATAGCTTAGACCTTTGGAGACAGGTGGTAACGTCAAGCGGACCGGCTCGCAAATGCCTTCGCTTCAAACTTGCTGAACTTAGAGCTTCGGCTCTTCCGTCAACAGGCCGTTAACAAAGTCGAACAAGCCGTGGCGTCGGTCCCGGCGGACGCGCTCGGCATTGACGATGCAGCTCACGTTGCGAAACGCTTCGTCGAGATCGTCGTTGACGATGACATAGTCATATTCGCGCCAGCGTTCGATCTCGGCGCGAGAATTCAGAAGCCGCGTACGAATGACCTCTTCCGAATCCTCTGCGCGACGATGCAAGCGCGACTGCAGTTCGGTCATGGTGGGCGGCAGCACGAAGATCGAGACGATATCAGCCTTCATCTTGTCCTGAAGCTGCAGAGCACCCTGCCAGTCGATATCGAACAGCATATCGCGACCTTCGGCCATCGCGGATTCCACGGGTTCCCGCGGCGTACCGTAGAAATTACCGTGCACCTCCGCCCATTCGAGCAGGTCGCCTGCGTCTCGCATCCTCTCGAACTGCGGGACAGTGATGAAGTGGTAGTGCTTACCGGCAATTTCGCTCGGCCGCTTGGCTCTGGTCGTAACGCTGACAGAGATTTCGAGGCTATGGTCGTCCCTGAGGAGGTTGCCGGCAATCGTCGACTTGCCTGCACCAGACGGCGAGGACAGGACAAGCATCAGCCCGCGCCGGGCAATTTTGGTTGGTGTGCTCGAGTGGGCCGGGCTCATGTATCACTCCAGATTCTGGACCTGCTCGCGGAACTGGTCGATGACCACTTTCAGCTCGATGCCGGCGGCGGTAACGGCGGCCGCATTCGACTTCGAACAGATAGTATTCGATTCTCGGTTAAATTCCTGTGCAAGGAAATCAAGCTTGCGCCCGACCGGGCCGCCCTTGCTGAGCAGGTCGCGAGCGGCAACCACATGCGCCTTCAGGCGATCGATCTCTTCACGAAGATCCGCCTTCGTGGCGAGCAGAGCAGCTTCCGCATGCAACCTCTCGCGATCCAGCTTTCCCGACCCGTCCATGAGCATTGCGACCTGCCCGGCCAACCGGCCAGCGATCTCTTGCGGAGAGCGGGAAGGATCACGCTCGATCACCTTCGTCAGTCCCTCAATTGTCGAGACATGGTCCAGCAGTACGCGCGACAATGCGGCGCCCTCCAATTCCCGCATCTGCCGCAAATCGACAAGGGCGGCAATCAAGCCATCGACAATGTCGGAATCGCGCGCTGCAATCGCTTCATCGCCGTCTTCCCTGTCCCGGAATTCGATAATGCCTCGAATAGCGAGCAAAGTATCGAGTTGCAACGGCGCGGGATCGATGATGCCGCCAAGCTGGTCCCGCAGAGCGAGCACTGCGGAGAGAGCTTCCTGATTGAGAACGGTTTCGATGCGGCTCTCACCGGCAGAGACGGACAGCGACGCCTGCATATTGCCGCGGCTAAAGCGCTCGCCGGCAAGCCGACGCACGTCATTCTCCATGCGCTCCAGCCCCGGCGGGAGGCGCAAGCGCAGATCCAGGCCTTTGCCGTTGACCGAACGCAGTTCCCAGGCCCAACGCCAGCGGCCACTCGTGCCCTCACGCCGCGCAAAACCGGTCATGGACTGCAAAGCCATGCGAGCCTCCGAAAATCAGTTGGTCTTCTTTTTCTTCTGGGGAGCCGGAGCGGCAGGTGCGTCCGACTGCGTCTGGCTTTCAGGCTGTCCATCAACGACAATATTGGGGTCGGCACCCTTGGCCGCTTCCAGCTGACGCCAGCGTTTGACGTTGGCATTGTGTTCCTCGAGCGTGGCCGCGAACACATGCCCGCCGGAACCATCGGCAACGAAATAAAGATCCTGCGTCTTCCAGGGATTGGCGACAGCCTCCAGCGCATCACGACCCGGATTGGCAATCGGCGTCGGGGGAAGGCCCTTGACCACATAAGTGTTGTAGGGCGTTTCCTTCTTGAGGTCCGATTGATAGATCGGGCGATCCGCCGGTTTTCCGTCACCGCCGAAGAGGCCATAGATGATGGTCGGATCGGACTGAAGGCGCATCCCCTTGCCCAGCCGGTTAAGGAAGACCGAGGCCACATGGGCTCGCTCGTCGGGAACGCCGGTTTCCTTTTCGACGATCGAAGCAAGGATGATCAGTTCGTCCTTTGACTTGAGCTGCAGCGACGTATCGCGCTTGTCCCAGACCTGGTCGACAAGCTTCTGCTGTGCCGCAGCCATCTGCTCGATGATCTCTGCCCGCTTTGTGCCGCGCGAGAACTTGTAGGTATCCGGACGCAGGCTTCCTTCGGCAGGCACGACGGTCGGCAGGTCGCCTTCCAGAACGGCATCCTCGTTCAGACGATTGAACATCTGGCGGACAGTGAGGCCTTCCGGAAACGCGACGGAATACAGGATCGACTTTCCCGATTTCAGCAGTTCCATGATGTCGTTCATGGAGGCATGCGCCTTGATTTCGTACTCGCCCGCCTTGAGGCTCTCGCCGTCATCAAGATGCGTCGTGGTGAGGTAACGGAAGATACGCGCGTCCGACACGATGTTGTTGCGTTCGAGGCTTGCGGCGATCTCAGCAACGCCGGCGCCGCTTCGCACGATGAAATTCGTGTTTGTCTCCAGCGGACCGGGATTCTGGTAGGCAGAGATCGTGTAATAGAAAAGGAAGACGGCCGCTGCGCAGCCGAGCACGACAAGCGTCATCAGGAAGTTCAGGAAAATGATAACTTGGCTGCGCGCCTTCTTCGAGCGCTTCGGCGGCTCGGGTACGCGTTCCGGCCGAAGCGCCTCGCTCGGCGACTTGGGAATGATCGGCCCGCTCTGCGTCTGCTGGCTTTCCTCGCCGATCGTCCCGTTGCTCTGGTTCGTATCGCTCACCGGCAATCCTCTAAACTTGGCCTCAAGTCCCGCTTCTTGCTAAGCAATGCGGCAAAATGCAGGTGGGGCCGCGCCGCGCAAGGTGCAGCCCCACTGTCAGGACGTCAACGCCTGCACTCAGGCGACGTAGCGGCGCAGCACCAATGATGCATTCGTACCGCCGAATCCGAAAGAATTCGACAGCGCGACGTTGATTTCCCGCTGGCGCGCCTTGTGCGGAACGAGATCGATTGCGGTCTCGCGCTCAGGATTGTCGAGATTGAGCGTCGGAGGCGCAACGTTGTCGCGGATGGCAAGCGTTGCGAAGATCGCCTCGATCGCACCAGCCGCACCGAGCAGATGGCCCGTCGCAGACTTCGTCGACGACATCGAGATCTTGGAGGCTGCATTGCCGACCAAGCGCTCGACGGCACCGAGTTCGATCGTGTCAGCCATCGTCGACGTGCCATGCGCGTTGATGTAGTCGATATCGGCGGGCGTCAAGCCGGCGCGCTTCAACGCCATCGTCATGCAACGCTGCGCGCCTTCGCCGTCCTCTGACGGCGCAGTGATGTGATAGGCGTCACCGGAAAGACCATAGCCCACGACCTCGGCATAGATCTTGGCGCCGCGCGCCTTGGCGTGTTCCAGTTCTTCGAGAACGACGATGCCGGCGCCCTCACCCATGACGAAGCCGTCACGATCCTTGTCGTAGGGGCGCGATGCCTTGGTCGGATTATCGTTGTGCTGGGTGGACAATGCCTTGCAGGCGGCGAAGCCGGCCAGCGAGATGCGGCTGACCGGGGACTCCGTGCCGCCGGCGACCATGACGTCGGCATCGCCGAATGCGATGAGACGGGCGGCGTCGCCGATCGCGTGCGCGCCAGTCGAGCATGCCGTGACCACCGAGTGGTTCGGCCCACGCAGCTTGTGACGGATCGATACCTGGCCGGACACGAGGTTGATCAGACGGCCCGGAATGAAGAAAGGAGAAATACGGCGCGGGCCCTTGTCGCGCAGCGTGTAGCCGGCTTCGACGATGCCTTCGATGCCGCCGATGCCCGAACCGATCAGGACACCCGTCGAAACTTGGTCTTCATCGCTTTCTGGGTGCCAGTTCGCATCGTTCAGCGCCATGTCAGCGGCTGCCATGCCGTAGATGATAAAAGGATCGACCTTGCGCTGTTCCTTGGGCTCCATCCAGTCATCGACATTGAAGGTGCCGTCGCTGCCATCGCCAACCGGAATGCGGCAAGCAATCTTTGCGGAAAGGTCGTCGATTTCGAATTCAGTGACCAGGCGGGCGCCGTTTTGACCCGCAAGCAAGCGGGACCACGTCACTTCCGTTCCGCATCCCAAGGGCGAGACCATACCGGTACCTGTTATAACGACCCGTCTCATCGACTGTATTCCCCTGCCTTTTATGTTCTTGGAGAACCATGCCAGAAATAAAAAGGGCGGACTCCGGGTCCGCCCTTTCATAAATGCTCAGGATTAAGCCTGAGCCTTTTCGATAAACTTTACGGCATCGCCGACCGTCAGGATCGAGTCAGCAGCGTCATCCGGAATCTCGACGCCGAATTCTTCTTCGAACGCCATAACCAGTTCGACGGTATCGAGCGAGTCAGCGCCCAGATCGTCGATAAAGCTGGCGCTTTCGACAACCTTGTCGGCATCGACGCCAAGATGATCAATAACAATTTTCTTTACGCGTTCTGCGATATCGCTCATGTCGGTTTCCTCGACCTTATGTCCTGATCAGAATGCCTTGTGACATCCCTACCCTGTTTCAGCCTGCGGCGCCCCTTAAAGCCACCTCGGCAAACTCTTTGAACCCGGCTACCAGAAATGTCCCAGGCTTGCACAAAAGCCCGCCGGTCCGTCTGCTTTCTCGGGAGACTGTTCACAGTCATGGCCCGCTTAACACGGTTTAAGTCTGCCGCAAAGCCAGAAAATCAACCCCATCGGGTTGGTCAACACGCTATTGCGGGGAAAATCTGCCCGAAAGGCAGTTTCCCGTTTCAGATCATGGCCATGCCGCCGTTTACGTGCAGCGTCTGGCCTGTCATATACGCAGCTTCCGACGAGGCGAGATAGGCGACGGCGGAGGCAACTTCGGCGCCCGTGCCCATGCGCTTCATCGGGATCGCTCCCATGATCGCTTCCTTCTGCTTGTCGTTCAGTTTGCCAGTCATCGCGGACTCGATGAAGCCCGGCGCCACGCAGTTGACCGTGACGTTGCGGGTTGCAATCTCCTGAGCCAGCGATTTCGTGAAGCCGATCATGCCGGCCTTGGAGGCGCAGTAATTGGCCTGGCCTGGGTTGCCGGTGACGCCAACGACTGACGTGATGTTGATGATGCGGCCATAACGGCGGCGCATCATCGGATGCGTCAACTCGCGCGTCAGGCGGAACATCGCCGTCAGGTTCACTTCAATGACATTATCCCAATCCTCGTCGCTCATGCGAACAAAGAGGCCGTCCTTGGTGATGCCGGCATTGTTGACAAGAATGTCGACGCCTTCGAGATCGGCTTCGGCCTTGACGCCGAGCGCCTTGACTTCGTCGCGGTCTGCGAGGTTAGCCGGGAAAATCTTGACGCGATCTCCAAGCTCGTTCGCCAGCGCCTCAAGCTTCTCTACGCGCGTGCCGTGCAGGCCGACGATGGCCCCTTGCTTGTGCAGGATGCGGGCGATTTCTTCGCCGATGCCGCCGGAGGCGCCGGTAACCAGAGCCTTGCGGCCGGAAAGATCGAGCATGGAAGTGTTCCTTGTATTCGTTAAATCTATCAGGCCATCAGGGCGGCAACGGCCGCATCGATATCAGCAGGCGTGTTAACGGCGATGCCGTTCACGGTCTTGTCGATACGGCGTGCAAGGCCGGTCAGGACCTTGCCGGAGCCGATCTCGTAGAGCGTCGTCGCGCCGTTGGCCGCGAACCACTCCACCGTCTCTCGCCAGCGGACCTGGCCTGTCACCTGCTCGACGAGCAGCTTTGCAATCTCGTCTGCGTTGGTCACCGGTGCAGCGCGCACGTTGGCGATCAAAGGCACGACCGGGTTCGACTTCTTCACGCCCGCCAGCGCCTCGCGCATTGCTTCGGCAGCAGGCGCCATCAGCGAAGAATGGAAAGGAGCGGAGACCGGCAGCAGGATCGCGCGCTTCGCGCCCTTTTCGGTCGCGATCGCTGCACCCTTCTCAACGGCCGCCTTCTCCCCCGAAATGACGATCTGGCCGCCGCCATTATCGTTGGCGATCTGGCAGGAGCCGACGGCAGAGGCTTCTTCGCAGACGGCGACGACATCGTCATGTTCAAGGCCAATGATGGCAGCCATCGCGCCGACGCCAACCGGCACGGCAGCCTGCATGGCATTGCCGCGAATGCGCAGCAGGCGCGCAGTGTCGGCAAGCGAGAAGGTGCCTGCGGCACACAGAGCGGAGTATTCGCCGAGCGAATGACCGGCAACGTAGGAGACCTTCGCCTTCAGATCGACGCCCCTGGCCTCGAGAACACGGATGACCGCCATCGAGACCGCCATCAAGGCCGGCTGCGCATTCGCCGTCAGCGTCAGCTTGTCTTCCGGACCGTTGAACATGGTCTCCGACAACTTTTCGCCCAGAGCTTCGTCGACTTCGTGGAAGACGGCGCGTGCCTCGGCGAAGTTTTCGGCGAGATCCTTGCCCATGCCGACAGCCTGGCTGCCCTGACCCGGGAATGTAAAAGCAATGGTCATGCTATGTCCCTTTTATACGGACCTCTGGTTATTTCGCCTCCAATTGACATTCTTTCCTGCAGAGTCAAGTGCCGGACGCCCGCGTTCCAAGGCTTTTGCGGCTGCGAGAAAGCCCGGTTTTGCCTCTTGCGCTTGCTCAATTCCGGTCTAGATTTGCGCCGTCCTTCCAGACCATTCCGTTTCCAGATTACCTTCAGGGCTTTCAGATGAAAAATAAGAAACTTGGCCGCACGGATATTTCCGTGTCCGAAATCTGCCTCGGCACCATGACCTGGGGCACGCAAAACACCGAGGCCGAGGCGCATGAGCAGATGGACTATTGCGTCGAGAAAGGCGTCAACTTCTTCGACACGGCCGAGCTCTATCCGACTACTCCTGTCTCCGCCGAGACGCAGGGGCTGACCGAAGACTATATCGGCAGTTGGTTCCAGAAGACGGGCAAGCGCAAGGATATCGTGCTCGCCACGAAGGTCGCGGGTCCCGGCCGGTCCTATATTCGCGGCGGCGAGGGGGCCGATGCCAAGAACATTCGCCTGGCGATCGAGGCAAGCCTGAAGCGCCTAAAGACGGACTATATCGACCTCTACCAGATTCACTGGCCGAGCCGAGGGCATTTCCATTTCCGCCAGGCTTGGCACTACGATCCCTTCAAGCAGGACCACGCCAAGGCCATCGCGAATATCACCGAAATACTGGAAACGATGGGCGCCCTTGTGAAAGAGGGCAAGGTTCGCGCCTTCGGCCTCTCCAACGAGACGACATGGGGTACGCAAAAATATCTGGCGCTTTCCGAACAGCTCGACCTGCCGCGCGCCGCCACGATCCAGAACGAATACAATCTGCTGTACCGTCACTACGATCTCGACATGGCGGAGCTGTCGCATCATGAGGACGTCGGTCTGCTCGCCTATTCGCCCCTCGCCGGCGGCATCCTCAGCGGCAAGTATGTCGACGGCGCCAAGCCGGATGGCTCGCGCGGGTCGATCAACGGCGACATCGGCGGTCGTTTGCAGCCCTTGCAGGAAGCGCCGACGAAGGCCTATCTCGATATCGCTGCACGGCACGGGCTCGACCCTTGCGTGATGGCGCTCGCCTTCTGCCTGAGCCGCCGCTTCATGGCGTCCGTGATCATCGGCGCAACGACGATGCAGCAGCTCGAGACGGACCTGAGCTCGGTCAGTCTCAAGCTGTCACACGAGGTTCTGGCTGAAATCGAGCAAGTTCACCGCCAGTATCCGATGCCGATCTAGGGCAGTCAGACGACGCATAGCGATCTGACCTTCCCTGGCCAGGTCGTTCGCCGCATGGAAGCCATGCGGCCTTCGCCAGCACTTACAACGACAAGTTTCGGCGACTTCGCCCGGGCATCAATTTCTGCTTCTCCGTTCCGCGCATTTCAGCTAGGTTCATAAGGCTCTGGCAGCGCCGCAGGAGCGCTCATACTGTGGAACGGAAGCTCGCAGTCATCCTTGCCGGCGACGTTGCTGGCTACAGCCGCCTCGTTGCAACCAACGAGGAAGACGCGCTTGCGACGCTGAGCATCTACACCGCCACGATCGGCGATTTCGTGCGAGAGCACGGAGGACGCGTCTTCGGCAGTGCCGGGGACAGCGTCGTTGCGGAATTCCCAAGTGCCGTACAAGGTGTTCGCGCAGCTGTTGCCATTCAACGTGCGCTGCATCGACGCAATGCCGACCTGCCGGCGGACCGGCGGATGGAGTTCCGTCTCGGGCTCAATCTCGGCGATGTCGTCGTCTCCGGGGAGAACCTGCTTGGCGACGGCGTGAATGTCGCAGCCCGTCTCCAGGAGGTGGCGCTGCCGTCCGGTATCTGCATCTCTGGCGCGCTACGCGAACAAATCGAGGGGAAGCTCGACTTCCCCCTCGTGCCGATGGGCGACCGCACGCTGAAGAATATTCCTCGCCCGGTGCCGGTGCATCGGGTTCATTGGAGCCGGGAGGATCCCGTGGAGGCGGGTGCGCTCGGTGGACCGCTCAGGCTGCCTGACAAACCCTCGATCGCAGTACTGCCCTTCGTCAACATGTCCGACGACCCCGAGCAGGAGTTCTTCGCGGACGGGCTGACAGAGGACATCATCACCGCGTTATCGCTCTACCGCTGGTTTTTCGTCATCGCCCAGAACTCATCCTTTGCGTATAAGGGGCGCGCGGTCGATGTAAAGCAAATCGGGCGCGATCTCGGCGTGCGCTATCTCGTCGAAGGAAGTGTCCGCAGGTCCGGGACGCGCGTCCGTGTCACCGGGCAGCTGATCGAAGCCGAAAGCGGCGTTCACCTGTGGGCGCAACGCTACGACAGGGAAATATCCGATATCTTCGCCATTCAGGACGAACTGACGCAGAATGTCGTCGGCGCAATCGAGCCGGAAATCCTAATCGGTGAAAGCCGGCGTGCGTTGATAAGGACAACCGACAATCTGGACGCCTATGAGAGCCATATGCGCGGCACCTGGCTCCATAACGCGCAGGATACGGTCGAGCATTTCATCGAGGCCATTGCCTGGCATCGCCGCGCAATCGAGCTCGATCCCGATTTCGCACGCGCCCATATGATGCTTGCCCGCTCACTCTACGCCCGATGCTTCCATGGTTTCAGCGACGACGTGGACCGGGATAGCACAGAGCTGCGAATAGAGGCCGAGCGCGCTGTTGCGCTCGACCCGCGTGACCCCTACTCGCACTACGCAATGTGCCTTGCGCATTTCGTAGCCCATAACGCGCCGGCAGCGATTGAGGCCGCCCAGCAGGCGATTGACCTCAATCCCAATTTTGCCCTCGCGCATATGGGTCTCGGCTGGGCGCGGATATTCAACGGTCACTTTGTCGAAGCTCTGGACCCCCTTTATATGGCGACAAGGCTAAGCCCGCACGATCCGCTGGCCTACCTCATTCTCGACCGTATTGCGCTATCGCACTATCACTTGGGCAACTACGAAGAGGCTGTGCATTACTCCGAGCGAGGTCTTTCGCTCCGCCGCGCCTATTTCAATCGCGTTGTGCTTCTTGCCAGCCTGGGGCAGCTCGGACGCCAGGAGGAAGCGCAGAGGCTGATACCGGAAATCCTGGCAAACGTACCGGCCGATCTCGAGCATTATTGGAAGATGCTGACACCCTATGTGGCGCACAGCCATTACGACCACTTCGTCGACGGCCTGCGCAAGGCGGGGCTGCCTTCGCTGAACTCACAGCAAGAACATTGCTGAGTGTCCCTTGCGTTTCCGCCAAAAATCCGTATAAGCCGCCCTGTTCGCAAACCCGGTCTTCTGGCTGGTGGCTGAACGGAGGGCCGGTTTTCGCAAGAGAATCGTCGGAACGGAAGCGTTCCAGCCTCCCGTGTCTCCGCTCTCGACCGTCTCGGAACGCTTTTCTTGCTTGGCGCTTGCCGCCTCTCAGGAGCAGTCGTTGAGGCTTAGCCGCCGATTATCGGGTTGAACCAACGCAAGAAAGGCAAAGCTGTCATGGCTCTTTATGAACATGTATTCCTTGCCCGACAGGATATTTCCGCTCAGCAGGTCGATGCCCTCGTAGAACAGTACAAGGGCGTGATCGAAGCTAACGGCGGCAAGGTCGGGCGCATCGAGAACTGGGGCCTTAAGTCCCTTACCTACCGCATCAAGAAGAACCGCAAGGCACATTACGTCCTCGTGGACATCGATGCACCGGCAGCTGCCGTCCAGGAAATGGAACGCCAGATGCGCATCAGCGAAGACGTCCTGCGCTACATGACGATCGCTGTCGAAGCACACGAAGAAGGCCCGTCTGCCATGATGCAGAAGCGCGACCGCGACGACCGCGGTCCGCGTGATGGTGCCGACCGTGGCCCGCGCCGCGAATTCGGTGACCGTCCGCCGCGCCGTGACGGCGACTTCCAGCGTGGCCCGCGTCCGGACCGCGCTCCCCGCGAAGACCGTGCATAAGGAGATCTAAGAATGTCTGAAGCTTCCTCCGCTCCGGTTCGTCGCCCGTTCCATCGTCGTCGCAAGACTTGCCCGTTCTCCGGCGCAAACGCTCCGCGCATCGACTACAAGGACGTTCGTCTCCTGCAGCGCTACATTTCCGAGCGCGGTAAGATCGTTCCTTCCCGTATCACTGCTGTTTCGCAGAAGAAGCAGCGCGAACTCGCCCAGGCGATCAAGCGCGCTCGTTTCCTCGGCCTACTGCCGTACGTCGTCGCTTAATCAGCTGACGAGACCAAATCGAGGGAAGGCAGCGATGCCTTCCCTTCTCCCTTTCGCGATGGGCGCGGATCGGAACTCTTAAAACCCATGTTGAGGCCTTTCTGAAACCGATTCAGGATAGTCCCTCTAACTGCTTGATGAAGCAGGACAGCGACCGTGACGCAACTGAACGCAAAAACGCTAGGCATCGGCGCGCTCGCCGGAATGACCGCCGCACTTCTGGTGCTCGGCGCAAGCATGCAGCCGTCGTTCAGTGCCGTTCTCTACGCGGCCTCCGCCCTTCCCATTCTTCTCGTCGGCCTCGGCTGGGGCAACATGGCGGCAATTTCCGCCGTCGTCACCGCCGCTGCGGTTGGCGCGATCGCCATCTCGCCGTCCTTCGCGTTGATGATGACGCTGGTCACGCTGCTGCCGGCCGGCTGGCTCAGCCACCTTGCAAACCTTGCCCGCCCCGCCTCCGAACTCGGCGGTCCCGAGCATCTGATGGCCTGGTATCCGCTTTCGGACATTCTGCTGCACCTCTGCGGTCTGGTGACGATCGCCGTCATCGTGGTCGGCGTCATGATCGGTTACGGTCCGGATCTCATCGATCGGCTCGTGGACGTGATGTTTGGCTCGCTTGCACAGCAGCAGCCCGAGTTTTCGCCCGATCCGGCGGTGACGGCGCAGACCAAATCGCTGGTGCTCCTCATGCTGCCCGCCATTCAGGGCGGCATGTGGGTGGTCATGTTGTTTGCCGCCTATTACATCGCGACCCGGATCGTCAGCGCATCCGGCCGCGGCCTGCGTCCCCGCGAGGACATTGCCTCGGCGCTGCGCATGAACCGCAATTCGATCTTCGTTTTTCTCGTCGGTCTTGCCGCCACCTTCTTCGGCGGCATGCCGGCGATGATCGGAGCAACCGTGGTCGGCACCTTCGGCGCCGGCTTCCTGCTTTCCGGCTTTGCCGCGCTGCATTTCCGCACGCGCGGCAAGGATTGGCGCCTGCCAGCGCTTATCCTCTGCTACCTGGCATCGCTCATCCTGATGGTGCCAGCCTTTTTCATCCTCGTGGTGGGCTTAAGCGATACCCGCAAGGCAATCGCACTTACCCCGAACAAGGATGTCGATGCCCCCAAACAGACAGACACGAAAATCTAAAGACACGAAAGGAACACGAACATGGAAGTCATTCTTCTTGAACGCATCTCCAAGCTCGGCCAGATGGGCGAAACCGTAAAGGTTCGCGACGGCTTTGCTCGCAACTACCTCCTGCCGCTCGGCAAGGCGATGCGCGCCAACGAAGCCAACAAGAAGCGCTTCGAATCCGAGCGCGCAACGCTCGAAGCTCGGAACCTCGAGCGCAAGTCGGAAGCGCAGAAGGTCGCCGACGCTCTCGACGGCAAGTCGTTCATCGTCGTCCGTTCTGCTGGCGAAACCGGCCAGATGTACGGCTCGGTCGCTGCTCGCGACGTCGTTGAAATTCTCGCTGCGGAAGGCTTCAACATCGGCCGCAACCAGGTTCACCTGAACACGCCGATCAAGTCGATCGGCCTGCACAAGGTTGAGCTGCAGCTCCACGCTGAAGTCGAAATCCACGTCGAACTCAACGTTGCTCGTTCGGCTGAAGAAGCCGGCCGTCAGGCCAAGGGCGAAACCCTCAACTCCGTCGATGCCATCTACGGCGTTGACGAAGACGCTCTGCGTCCGGAAGACTTCTTCGATCCGGAAGCCGACCTCGAAGGCGACGAAGCTTAATTTTCCCGAGAGATCCTCTCTGGAAATGGACGAAAGCCCGGCTCGCGCCGGGCTTTCTGCTTATTTGGCGGCTGTATTCTGCTGCGGCGGAGCGTTCTTGTCGACGTCGACGACGACGGAGAGCCCCGGCCCCAGATCCTTGACGACCGGCTGGTCGGGATCAAAGCCGATGCGCACGCCGACGCGCTGTGCAATCTTCACGAAATTGCCTGTCGCATTGTCCGCCTTGATGACCGCGAATTCCGACCCGGCTGCGGGCGAGAAGCGCTCGATGTGTCCCTTCAGACGCTGCTTGCCGAGCGCATCGACCGTGATGGTCACCGGCTGCCCGACCTGCATGCCGTACAACTGCGTCTCCTTGAAATTCGCCACGACCCACACATCCTCCGGCACGACGGCCATGAGCTGCGTACCCGCCGCCACATACTGCCCGACGCGTACGCCGACTTCGCCGAGATGACCGTCGCGCGGTGCGACGATCTTGGTGTTCTGCAGGTCGATTTCCGCAAGGCGCACGACGGCTTCGGCGCTTGCCACATTGGCTTCCAGAAGCGAGCGATTGACGATGATCGTTGCAAGGTTTTGCTTGGAAACTTCCAGCGCGGCCTTTGCCTGGTTCAGGGCAGCCTTGGCCTGGTCAAGTGTGGCCTGCGCGGCCTCTGTCTCACTCTGCGATGCAATGCCGCGATTACTGAGATTGTTGACGCGATCCCAGGCCTGCTGCGCGCGCGTCAGCGCTGCATTTGCGCTATCGATCTGCGCCTCGCTAGAGGCGATGCTCGCCTTTGCCGCAAGCTCTGACTGGCGGGAATTCTCCAGCGACGCCTTCTGCCCGTCGAGCGCCGCACGTGCCTGGGCAAGCTTCTGGGCGTAGATGCGGTCATCGATCTGAGCAAGCGTATCGCCCTGCTTGACCTGCTGATAGTCCTTCACGGGCACATCGACGACATAGCCGCTCACCTGCGGGCTCATGATCGTGACATAGCCGCGAACATAGGCATTGTCGGTCGTCTCCACCGATGTCACGAACGGCGGCAGCCGCCACGCATAGAGAACGAGAAGGACGCCGGCGATGCCGGCGAGCACTGCGATGATAGTCGAGGGAGAGCGAGGGAACTTCAACATACTGGGACCCTGAGATCACGATTGAGCGGGGATTGCATCGGGCTGGCTTATCCTGGGCCAGGGCAGCCGGCGCCACGCTTGATGGAAAAGAATGACGATCAGGCCGAAGACAGAGGAGTAGCCGATGACGAGGAAGGTGTCGTTGTAGGCGAGAATATAGGCCTCGCGGCTGACCTGCTGGGCGAGCAGCACCAAACCTTCAGCGTTGAGCAGCATCTTGTCGCCAAGCACCTTGCCGTAAGCGGCGCTCAGCTGTGAGATGCGCTGCGCCACGATCGGATCCTGCAGCAGGATGTGCTCGACGAGCACGTTCGAGTGGAACTTCTCCCGGATTGTCACGAAAGTCCCGAGCATCGCCGAGGCGAAGAGCGAGCCAATGCTCTGCGTGAAGACGAAGATCACCAGGAAGTTGACGATGTATTGCCCGCCCCGCGAGATCGCGGCCTTGAAGCCGTTCGCCATGACAGGAGGCAGGAACATCGCGGCGCCCGCGGCGACCATCGCCTGGCTCAAATACATCTGAGGCGGCCGTGTCAGGCTTGTCGACTGGCTATCCAGAAAGGCGCCGGCTGCAATGAGTGCGAGCGCCAGCACGTGGGCTGTTTCGACGTAGCGCGTCGTCATCAGAAACGCGCAGAAAAGCCCGCCAACCAAGGAGGCGAGAAGAATGATCGCATAGAGTGTCACTGTCTGATCGTTCAGAAGCCCGAGCTGCTGATAGAAGTTGGCGGCAGTTGACGACTGCTCCGAGGAGACGAAGCGGAAGAGAAGCAGGACGCCTGCCATTCGCATGTTGGCGCCCGAAAACAGCCAGCGGAAATCGATCAGCGGATTGGTGCGCGGCAGCTCAATGGCCAGCATCAGAGCAAGAGAGCCGACCGACACCGCCAGTAGAACGCCGATCCAGGGCGCCTCGAACCACCAATAGAGCCGGCCGAGCGTCAGCACGACGGCAAGACACCCGAAGCCGACCGCTAGGAGGAGATAGCTTAGTATGTCATGTCGTTGAATGACGTTCGCCCGAGGCGGCGCCGTAAGCGGCAGCAGATAGATGATCGGAAAGACGGCGAGCGCGAGGCCCATCTCGAACATATAGAGCGCCTGATACCCGCCGAACTGAAGCAGCGAAGGTGAGACGATGCGCGCGACGGGAGACGCAAACAGCGTGCACATCAGGGCAAGGCTGATCCCGAGCGAGAGCTTATTTTCCTGCGGGAAAGGCTCCAGCATATATAGGAAGCCGAGCGTCGAAAGGGGAGCTGCGGCCATGCCGCTCAGGGTGCGCACAACGATCGCGGAATGCAGGTCAGTGATGAGGAGATTGAGCACCGCCGCAACGACGAAACAGATAATGCCAAGTTCGGCGAAACGACGAAGACCGTATTGGGTACGAATCTTGAAGAGTCCAATCGACATGCTGGCGTAAGGTGCCATATAGGCCGCCGAGAGCCAGGAAACTTCAGTCGTGGTCGCGGAAAACGAGCCCTGCAGCTGATAGATGTTAGCAGTCAGCAGGTTCATGCCGAGGCCTTGCGTCAGAAAAAGCAGGACCGACGCCGCAATGTAGAGCGGCACCTTCCAGGCCGGCATCGGCACGCCCGCTGCGGGTGGCGGCGACGGCATCTGTTGTGTGCCCGGCTTCGCCTCCTCGGCGGGCCGTGGCGCCACATTGTCGTTGGCGGTCTCGGCCAGGCTCATCGGCAGGACCTCAAATTCCGCGAATGCCCTGCAGGTTGGCTTGCATGGCCCGGATCACTTCCAAAGTAGTCTTCAGATCATTTTCGGGAATACCGGCGATAACCTGCGCCCGCACTTTTACGGCAATGTCATCGATTTCGCCGGCCACGACCTTGCCGGTCTCGGTGATGTAGATTTCCTTGGCACGGCGATCGGAGCCGGCCACGCGCCGCTGGACGAAACCCTGCCCTTCCATTGCATCGAGAATCCTGACGAGCGTTGGCGTCTCCAGCTCCAGCCGTTCGGCAAGTTCACGCTGGTTGATTCCGTCCTTTTTATTAAGCGTGAAGAAGACACGGGCGCGCGGCAGCGTCATGTTGCGCTCCCGCACTATCTTGTCGAAGACGGCCCTTAGCTTACGATTGAAAGCGGCAAGGTCTTCGATAAGCTCACGCCCGAGAACGGGATTTCCCATATATTTCAGTCCTATTTTGTTAGCGCACTAATTATATCGTTGCTATCTATATTGTTTTCCGATCTTTTTCAAGAGCCGACGGCCTCTGTTTGGATGCAAGTCTCCCCCGACAGGCTTAGACTACCACGCAAGCCACGATGGAAGTGAGTCGTTTCTGGCCGTGTTCTGCAGGTGACACTTTCGGTATTTTTGCACTGACCGCAAGTGCGACTGTGGAGAAGTCGAACAACGGGCAAAGCCTTCCCGTATCGACGGCGGCACAGGAGCCTTCTCGCTTCCGCGCTTGATTTTGCCGCTTGCGCGCGCCACACCCGAAGCTGAAGAAGACAGAACGGATCAAGATGAACGACGTCGCTCGAAAGATTGCCGCCGTTGCTCCAGCGGAGCAGCACTACCGGGAAGCCCCCAACAATATCGAAGCCGAACAGGCGCTTCTCGGCGCGATCCTGATGAACAACGACGCCTATTATCGGGTGTCGGACTTCCTGAAGCCGATCCATCTCTACGAACCGCTGCACCGCAAGATCTTCGAAGTCGCGGGCGACATCATCCGCATGGGCAAGATCGCCAATCCGGTGACGATCAAGACGTTCCTCAAGGCCGAGGAAAAGGTCGGCGACATGACGGTCTCCGAATACCTCGCCCGTCTCGCCCGCGAAGCGGTCACCATCATCAATGCAGAAGACTATGGCCGCGCCATCTATGATCTGGCGCTTCGCCGCGCGCTGATCACCATCGGTGAAGATGTCGTCAATATCGCTTACGACGCGCCGCTCGACATGCCGCCGCAGACACAGATCGAGGACACTGAGCGCCGTTTGTTCGAACTCGCTGAAAACGGCCGTTACGACGGTGGCTTTCAGTCATTCAACGACGCGGTAGCACTTGCGATCGACATGGCGGCAGTCGCCAAGGAACGTGATGGGGGGCTTTCCGGCATCTCCACCGGGATCCATTCACTGGACGGCAAGATGGGCGGCCTGCAGCGCTCTGACTTGATCGTGCTCGCCGGTCGTCCGGGCATGGGCAAGACCTCGCTCGCCACCAACATCGCCTACAACATTGCCGCCGCCTACGAGGGCGAAGTGCAGCCGGACGGCAGCATGAAGGCGAAGCAAGGCGGCGTCGTCGGCTTCTACTCGCTCGAAATGTCGTCCGAACAGCTCGCCACGCGTATCATCTCCGAGCAGACGGAAGTCTCTTCCTCGAAGATCCGCCGCGGCGACATCAACGATGCCGACTTCGAAAAGCTGGTCGCCTGCTCGATGATGATGCAGAAGGTGCCGCTCTACATCGACCAGACCGGTGGTATCTCGATCGCACAGCTTTCGGCGCGCGCCCGCCGCCTGAAGCGCCAGCGCGGCCTCGATTGCCTGGTGGTCGACTACATCCAGCTGATGACCGGCTCGGGCAAGTCAGGCGAAAACCGCGTGCAGGAAATCACCCAGATCACGACTGGCCTGAAGGCGCTCGGCAAGGAACTGAACGTTCCGATCATCGCCCTCTCCCAGCTCTCGCGTCAGGTCGAAAGCCGAGACGACAAGCGCCCGCAGCTCTCCGACCTTCGTGAATCGGGCTCGATCGAGCAGGACGCCGATGTCGTACTCTTCGTGTTCCGTGAGGAATACTACGTCAAGAATCTCGAGCCTCGCGATCCTAACGATCCGAAGTATGCCGAATGGGAAGCGCTGTTCGACAAGGTAAAGGGCACGGCTGACGTTATCATCGCCAAGCAGCGCCATGGACCGACCGGCACGGTGAAGCTCGCCTTCCAGTCGGAATTCACGCGTTTCGCAGATCTCGCCGATCCCTCCTTCATCCAATACGAAGAGCACTGACGAGATCCTTCTCGTCAGTACGCTACCCGACCTACAAGCCGACGGCTCGCAGAATGGCAACGGTTGCCACGCCAACGGCAACGCTTGCCAGCATCGGCAGCCGGCGCGCTGCGAGGGCTGTAACCAGGCAGGCAGCCGTCTCGGCCCAGCCTGTCGCAAAGGCGGTGGGCGCAATTACTGCCATTAGAACCGCCGGCGGTATCGCCTCGATGGCGGTTCGGGTCTGCTCGGTCATTTCGACATGGCGAATGAGAAGCAGGCCGCTCATGCGGGTCAGCACCGTTGCAGCCGCCATGGCGAGAATCGCAAGAAGCGTGTGTATCTCCAGGGTCATGCCGTCACCGCCTTTGCCTTGCCTGTCCACAGTGCCGCGGCAAGCCCGGCGAGCGCGCCGGCTGCGATGTACCAGACACCCGGTACGACCTGGTGAACCAGGACGGCGGCCAGAGCGCTCGCAGCCAATACCGAACCCGTCTCACGGCCTTTCCAGAACCCCATCGCCAGCACGACAAAGACTGCGGGAAAGGCGAAGTCGAGCCCTATGGCAGCGGGATCGCCTAGAAACGTGCCGAGAGAGGCGCCAATCAGCGTGGAGCCGACCCAGGCCACATAGAACGGCATGGCGATGCCGGCGAACCATGAAGGTGTCAGCCGCGCCACGCCTGCGCGGAATTCCGCAATCGCCCATATCTCATCAGCCAGGAACAGCATGGCGGCATATTTTCGCAAGCCCGAGAAGGCTTGCATCTTCGTGCCGAGGGACGCGCTCATCAGGACGTGGCGGATATTGACGAGCAGCGCGGCAAAGCCGACGCCCACCCAGCTTGCCGGGTGCGTCCAGATATCCATGGCGACAAACTGTGAGCCACCGGCAAAGACGAGCGCGCTCATCAGGGTCGCTTCGAGAGGAGACAGACCTTTCGTGGCCGAAACCGCACCGAAGACGAGACCAATTGGAATGACGGCGACGACGAGCGGCAGGATTGCCCGCGCTCCGGCCAAAAAGTCGCCGATCGATCGCCTTTGAGTGAGCATTGGAACCTCCAGAACTGCTAAAGTCGGAGGTGTTAAGCTGCTGCGCAGTGACCGTCTTGAACGAAAGTGATCAGCCCGCGCGATACTGTCCCGGCGTGACGCCGGTGCGTGCCTTGAAGTGGCGGGTGAAGTGCGCCTGGTCGGCGAAGCCGCACTGGATTGCCACATCGGCTGGCGCCTGTCCTGACCGCAATAGCTTGCGCGCCTCGCGCACACGCTTGTCGGTCAGAAAGGCATGCGGGGTGATGTGGTATTCGCGGCGGAACGCCCGGATGAGATGCGCGCGGCTCAAGCCTGCGACCTCGGCCAATTCGTCAAGCCCGATATCGCTGTCGAAATTTTCGGTCAGATAGTCGCGAGCGCGGCCGACTGCGGTGCGCTCCTTGGTATCCACCGGCACGACAATCGTGCTGCCGTAGCGTTGGAAGATTGCCGCGAGCACGCGAAACATACCCTCTTCTGATTCCAGCGCTCCGGCACCGCTCTCCAGCACGCGATGGGCGGTATGAAAAGCGGCGGCCATCTCGGGATCATTGAGAAGCTCCTTCGGGAAGGACGGCGTGGCGTTGAAAGCCTTGCCGGTCACGTCTTCGAGAATATCGACGAAGAGCTTGGTATCGGGATAGATCATCCGGTAGCGATACCCCTCGCCGCCGGGAACGCCGTCATGCACGACGCCGGGGTCGATGAGATAGAGATCGCCCGCGCCGGTCTCCTCGCGAACACCCTTCATCGTTGCGATCTGCGTGCCACTTTCGATGGCGCCGATCGAGAAGGTGTCGTGGGCATGAGGCGCATATTCGTGCGTCAGGAAGCTCGCGCTCAGGCATTCCATGTTGTGGAATCGGCGGTCGCGCCAGAAACGCGCCCGTTCGAGACCTGCAAGCGGCATCGCCTCGGCCGCCTCTTTCTGCGATACATTCTCCATCAAACCAGACTACTTCACGCGCGTCCCCTGCGTCTTGAACAAAAGTGATCGCAAGATCGATATCTCCTCGGCTTGCTTTCACTTTGCCTTATTGATCTCTAGACTACCACGCGACAAGCACTCTCCCTACTTTTGTGAAGCACCATGACTGATTTTGTTGATAGTTTCGAAGATGAAGACCCATTCGACTCCGCTGGCCTGCGCCTGACCGTCGACCTGACGGCACTGACGGAAAACTGGAAGGACATGGCGCGACGCTCCGGCAAGGCTCGGGCCGCGGCTGTCGTGAAGGCGGACGCCTACGGCACTGGCATCGAAGACGCTGGCGAAGCGCTCTTTATGGCCGGCGCGCGTGATTTCTTCGTCGCCACCGTCGATGAAGGCGTGACGCTGCGGCCCTACGCGCCCGACGCTCGCATTTTCGTGCTCGCGGGCGTCTGGCCCGGCACAGAGCGACGGCTCTTCGAAAACGACCTCGTGCCGGTGATCTCGTCGGAAGAACAACTCGCCTTCTGGATGGCCGTGCTCGCCGAATACGGCGACTACCCCTGCGCCCTCAATGTCGATACGGGCTTCAACAGGCTGGGCCTTTCCATGGACGAGGCGATCGCGCTTGCCGACGACGTTTCGCGCCCGGCAAGTTTTGCGCCGGTGCTCGTCATGAGCCATCTCGCCTGCAGCGACGACCATTCCTCGGAGATGAACAAGCAACAGCTTGAATCGTTCCGGCGGGTTAGCGCAGCCTATGAAGGTATCGAGTCAAGCCTAGCGGCATCGGGTGGCATCTTCCTCGGCAGTGACTATCACTTCGATCTCACGCGTCCCGGCATCGCGGTCTATGGCGGCGAAGCCGTCAACGGCGTGGCGAACCCGATGCGGCCGGTCGTGACCGCCGAGGCGCGGATCATTCAGGTTCGTACGGCCAAGGCGGGCGACACCGTCGGCTACGGCCGCGCCATGCGATTGACCCGTGACAGCAGGCTCGCCGTGGTGTCGGCCGGATACGCCGATGGGTACCTGCGAAGCCAGTCGAGCGGCGGCGTGCCTCTGCGCCAGGTCGTGCCGCAGGGAGGCCAGGGTTTTCTGGCCGGGCGAAAGGTTCCGGTTGCCGGCCGCATCACCATGGATCTGACGATTTTCGATGTCACCGATCTTCCGGAAAATGCAGTGCTCGCAGGCGATTACGTCGAACTGTTCGGAAAGAACGTGCTCGTCGACGACGTGGCGAGGTCGGCAGGTACGATCGGCTACGAGATCCTGACCAGCATCGGCCTTCGGCACGAGCGACGCTACCTGTACGAGGAAGACTAAGGACCTACCGCGTCGTCAGGGCCAACCGCACGCCGAGCGCCACCAGTAGCGCGCCAAGGCCGCGATCGAGCCAGAGGCCGATGCTTCTCTTACGCTTGACGAGATCGGCAAGCCGTCCTCCCGCAAGGATGAGCGGCGGCTCGATGAAGGCTGCAACCGCAATGATGAATAGGCCATGGACCGCCAGCTGTAGCCAGGTCGGTCCGGCGCCCGCGACCACAAATTGCGGTAGGAAGGCGAGGAAGAAGATCGCGACCTTCGGGTTCAGCAGCGAAACGAGGATGCCCTGCCTGTAGACATGGTTCCAGGGCAGGACGTCCTTCGCCGCACTGACCAGGCCGCCCTCGGCTTTCGAGCGCAATGCCTGAATGCCGAGCCAGATGAGGTAGATCGCACCGACCCACTTGACCACCGAAAAGGCCAGTGCGGAGGCGGCGAGAATCGCAGATAGACCGAATGCTGCCATCCCCACATGCAGGCAGGCGCCGGTCCAGATGCCGAACAGCGCGGCAAAACCGGTCTTCGTCCCGCTTTTGAGGGTGTGGCCGAGAATGAAAGCCATGTCGGGACCCGGCGACAGGTTGAGCAGGACCGCCGCGGTCAAGAACGCGATCCAGTGCGCGAGCGAATAGTCCAGCATCGTCGTGGCCTCCAAGACAGTGGAGAACAAGTGCCACCGTCGCCCCTGATAGGGAAATCATTAGTTTTGATCGGTGCCACGAATGATTATTTGAGCAATCAAACTGATTCGATGCGACGCGCTGGCGGCATCCAACCGAAAGCATAATTGATGGCGAAGGCCAGGACACAATTCATCTGCCAGAGCTGCGGTGCGGTCCATAACCGCTGGGCGGGCAAGTGCGATAGCTGCGGCGAGTGGAATACCATCGTCGAAGAAGACCCCATGGGCGGCATCGGCGGTGGACCGGCAAAGACGCCGAAGAAAGGCCGCCCAGTGGCACTGACGGCACTCTCTGGCGAGATCGAGGAAGCTCCGCGTATCCATACCGGCATTTCGGAACTCGACCGGGCACTCGGCGGCGGCTTCGTGCGCGGTTCGGCGGTGCTGATCGGTGGCGATCCTGGTATCGGCAAGTCGACGTTGCTGATGCAGGGCGCGGCAGCGCTTTCGCGTCGCGGCCATCGGATCATCTACGTTTCGGGCGAAGAGGCGGTGGCCCAGGTAAGGCTGCGGGCGCAACGCCTGCAGGCAGCGGACACCGATGTCCTGCTGGCTGCCGAAACCAATGTCGAGGACATTCTGGCAACGGTGGCGGAAGGCAAGCGGCCCGATCTTGTGATCATCGATTCCATCCAGACGCTCTGGAGCGAACTGGCCGAATCCGCGCCTGGAACCGTGACGCAGGTGCGCACCGGCGTTCAGTCGATGATCCGCTTCGCCAAGCAGACCGGCGCGGCCATGGTTCTCGTCGGCCATGTCACCAAGGACGGCCAGATCGCCGGTCCGCGTGTCGTCGAGCACATGGTCGATGCGGTGCTCTATTTCGAAGGCGATCGCGGCCATCACTATCGCATCCTGCGCACCGTCAAGAATCGCTTCGGACCGACGGACGAGATCGGCGTCTTTGAAATGTCAGACAAGGGGCTGCGCGAGGTCGCCAATCCGTCCGAGCTCTTCCTCGGCGAGCGTAACGAAAAATCGCCGGGAGCTGCCGTCTTCGCCGGCATGGAAGGCACCCGCCCCATCCTGGTCGAAGTGCAGGCGCTCGTTGCCCCGACGTCGCTCGGGACCCCTCGCCGCGCCGTGGTCGGCTGGGACTCCGCACGCCTGTCGATGATCCTTGCCGTACTCGAGGCTCATTGCGGCGTCCGGCTCGGCCAGCACGACGTTTATCTGAACATCGCTGGCGGCTATCGCATCTCCGAACCGGCCGCCGACCTCGCCGTCGCCTCGGCCCTGGTTTCGTCGCTGGCCGGTATTGCCCTGCCGGCCAATTGTGTCTATTTCGGCGAAGTCAGCCTGTCGGGCGCCGTCCGGCCGGTTTCACATACGTCCCAGCGCCTCAAAGAAGCCGAGAAGCTGGGCTTTTCTGCCGCGTTGCTTCCCTCGGCGTCAGCCGACCTGCCGAAGGGTTCGGGCAGTCGCTGGAGCGAGATCGAGAGCCTGCCGGACCTGGTTGCACGTATTGCTGGGTCGAAAGGCGCACTGCGACGTGTGGAAGAAGAGGTTTGATCCTTTCATCGCCAGCATCGGTGATGTTATAGGAAGCACGCAATGAGGCGCGACCAAGCCGTATATAAACGGCGGTCCTGGAGTTGAATTTATATGCCCATTACGATTTTCGACGGTATTGTCATCGGCGTCGTTCTTTTCTCCGCCGTACTTGCAATGGTGCGCGGCTTCTCCCGCGAAGTTCTTTCGATCGCAAGCTGGGGCGGCTCTGCGGCCGCCGCATACTATTTCTACTCCTACCTGGTCCCCTACGCGAAGAGGTACACGGATGACGACCGCATTGCGATCGTCGGCTCGGCCGCGGTGGTGTTCCTGATTGCGCTGATCGTGATCTCGTTCATTACCATGAAGATCGCGGACTTCATCATCGACAGCCGGATCGGCGCTCTCGACCGCACTTTGGGCTTTCTCTTCGGCGCGGCTAGGGGCATACTTCTTCTCGTCGTCGCCGTCGCTTTCTGGAACTGGCTCGTGGACGCGGATCACCGCCCGGCCTGGGTGAACAACGCCAAGTCGAAGCCGTTCCTGGACTCGATGGTCGTCAAGTTGCAGTCCGTACTGCCGGCCGAATTCGCGCAGATGGTGCGGGCGAGCGTGATGGACAAAATTCAGCCGCAGGGCGGCAATACTGAGAGCGGCAACGCGCCGGCATCCGATCAGGCGCCAGCCGAAGACGTAGCGCCCGCTCCTGCGAATGGTGCACAGCAGCCGTCGAATTGACGCAGTGTTCAACAGCTTGACCCGCCACCTGGCAATTGCCATTTGAGCGGAACGTGAATAAAGGTCCGGCCGGGCATCCGCTCTGCCGGGCCTCAGCCGTTTAAAACGCATGATAACGGCGTCATGCTATGGAAGCCGATCCATTCTTGTGAGAGCAAAGGCCCGCATCGATGAACCAGTCTCATTCCTTGACGTTCAATGACGAATTCGATGGAGACACGCTCCACGAAGAATGCGGCGTCTTTGGCATTCTTGGCCATGACGATGCGTCAACGTTGACGGCGCTCGGCCTGCATGCCCTCCAGCATCGCGGGCAGGAAGCGGCCGGTATCGTCTCCTTCGATGGGCTGCGCTTCCACTCCGAACGGCATATGGGCCTGGTCGGCGACCACTACACTGACCCGACTACCCTCGCCCGCCTGCCCGGCAACATCTCGATCGGCCACAACCGATATTCGACAACGGGCGAAGTGGCGCTCCGCAACGTGCAGCCGCTCTTTGCGGAACTCGAAGTCGGCGGCATCGCCATTGCACATAACGGCAACTTCACGAATGGCCTGACGCTTCGCCGCCAGCTGATTGCCGGTGGCGCTATCTGTCAGTCCACCTCGGATACGGAAGTGGTTCTCCACCTCATCGCCCGCTCGCGCTACAGCTCCACGGCCGACCGTTTCATCGACGCGATCCGCCAGATGGAAGGCGGCTATTCGATGCTCGCCATCACACGCACGAAGCTGATCGCGGCGCGCGATCCCACCGGTATCCGTCCCCTCGTCATGGGCGAACTCGACGGCAAGCCGATCTTCTGCTCGGAGACCTGCGCGCTCGATATCATCGGCGCCAAGTTCGTCCGCGATGTCGAGAACGGCGAAGTCATCATCTGCGAAATCCAGCCGGACGGCTCGATCTCGATCGACGCCCGCAAGGCGGGCAACGGCCAGCCGGAGCGCCTCTGCCTGTTCGAATATGTCTACTTTGCCCGTCCGGACTCGGTCGTCGGTGGTCGCAGCGTCTATGTCGCGCGCAAGAACATGGGCATCAACCTCGCAAAGGAAGCGCCTGTTGAGGCTGATGTCGTCGTTCCCGTACCGGATGGCGGCACGCCGGCAGCGCTCGGCTACGCTCAGGAAAGCGGTATTCCGTTCGAATACGGCATCATCCGCAACCATTATGTCGGCCGCACCTTCATCGAGCCGACGCAGCAAATCCGCGCCTTCGGCGTCAAGCTGAAGCACTCCGCCAACCGTGCGATGATCGAGGGCAAGCGCGTCGTGCTCGTCGACGATTCGGTTGTACGCGGCACCACCTCGCTGAAGATCGTGCAGATGATCCGCGATGCCGGCGCCAAGGAAGTGCATCTGCGCGTCGCAAGCCCGATGATTTACTATCCTGACTTCTACGGCATCGACACGCCGGATCGCGAGAAGCTGCTGGCCAACCAGTACGACAGCCTCGAGGCCATGTGCAAATATATCGGGGCTGACTCCCTGGAGTTCCTGTCGATCAACGGCCTTTATCGCGCCGTCGGCGGTGAGGACCGTAACGACGCCCGCCCGCAGTTCACCGACCACTACTTCACCGGCGACTATCCGACGCGACTTCTCGACAAGGACGGCGAAACGATGGGCCGCAAGGTTTCCCTGCTCGCGACCAATGGCTGACTGCCATTGGCTTTGACATTTGACTAGGGGGCGCTTATTGCGCCCCTTAATTTTTCAGCGATGCAGGACCGGGGCACAATGACTATCAACCTTGAAGGCAAGATCGCACTCGTCACCGGCGCATCCCGCGGCATCGGCTATTTCACGGCAATTGAACTGGCAAAGGCCGGTGCGCACGTAATTGCCTGCGCCCGCACGGTCGGCGGTCTCGAGGACCTCGATGATGCAATCAAGGCGGCTGGCGGTTCCGCGACACTGGTTCCTTTCGATCTTGCCGACATGAACGCTATCGATGCGCTCGGCGCCTCGATCTTCGAGCGCTGGGGCAAGCTCGACATCCTCGTCGCCAATGCGGGCGTGCTCGGCGTGATCTCGCCGATCGGGCATATCGAGGCGAAGACCTTCGAGAAGGTGATGAACATCAACGTGACCGCGACGTGGCGGCTGATCCGTTCGGTAGACCCGCTGCTGTCGCGCTCGGATGCCGGCCGCGCCGTCATTCTCTCATCCGGTGCCGCGCACAAGTGTCGCCCGTTCTGGGGTCCCTACTCCGCCTCCAAGGCAGCTGTCGAAGCGCTGGCCCGCACCTGGGCAGGTGAAACGCAGCGCACGCCACTTCGTATCACCAGCGTTGATCCAGGCGCCACCCGCACCGCCATGCGCGCGCAGGCCGTTCCGGGCGAAGATCCCGAGACGTTGCCGCATCCTTCCGAGGTCGCCAAGGCGATCCTGCCGCTGGTCGGTCCCGACGTGACCGAGACCGGCAAGCTCTTCATCGTTCGCGAAAACAAGCTGGTCGACTACCGCCTGCCGGAATAGGCACGTTTACTCAATTCGCCGCGACGGCCGGGAACAGGTGTGAGAAACCAGTTTCCGATGCGCAGAGCGCATTGAGATCGACCGGGCCTTGAATGCCATCCAGCGTGCCGTTGTCGGCGAATTGCCAGATTGACCAGTCACGGCAATCGTTCTGGTGTGGCTCTTTGAATACGCTTCGGAGCCACAGGTAGTGTTCGGGGAACCGCGACTCGTTGCCTTTGAGGTATCGATCAAAAAACTCTTGGGTGACGTAGAATATCGGCTTCTCCGGAAAGGTGCTTTTTAGTTCAGCGAAGAATGCGTTCACCTCCGATGCCATTTCCTCCACCGTCGGGACTTTGCTGCAATTGCCGACAAACTCGAGATCTACGGCGATCGGCAACGTTCCCTGCTCCTTTGGGACGGTTGCCAAGACATTCTGTGCCTGATCCTTGCCTGGGCGGCAGAAGGTGAAAAAATGGTATGCGCCGCGTACCAAGCCCGCATCTTTCGCGAGCTGCCAGTTCGTGGCGAACTTGGCATCTCGGTGATCTCCCCCTTCGGTCGCCTTCATTATCGCAAAGCGGACGCTCGGTTGCGCCGCGACCGTCTTCCAATCGATATCGCCTTGGTGGTGACTAACGTCTATCCCTTGGATCGGATAGTGGCTGAGGGATGGATTGTTGAAGCGAGCCATTCCGAAATCGTAGGCGAAGTATGCAGCGGATGCGACCAAGAAAATTGCTGTCGCTCCGATTGTCGTGTATACCGCCTTGCGCACATATTCCTCCCGGTTTTTCAACATGTTCGCAATTGGCTAGATCAGATTTACGCCGCGAGAATGGCGAACGAATCTCAGATCATCCGCTCAAACCAGCTAGATGTTCGTCGCTGCAATCGATTCACTGGATCGATTGCTCCGGCTGGCGCCGACCGCTTCTCACCCCCCTTGACCAATCCCCGTTCCCGCGCCATAAAACCCGCCATGAAAACGGTTACCTGCATTATCTGCCGGAAGATTATTCGCTAGCGCGCTCGCTGGCCTGGCCGTTTTCGTCTCCCAAAGACCCAAGATGAGAAACGCCCCGGCCCGCCGGTGGAAGTATTTTTCGGATCATTGCATTTTGGGAGAGTAGACATGGCCGGCGCGCCAGACACTAAGAAGCCGGAACTAAAGCTTTACAACACGCTGTCGCGCGAAAAGACGGCGTTTGCGCCGATCGATCCGCTAAACGTCCGCATGTATGTCTGCGGCCCGACTGTTTATGACTACGCCCATATCGGCAACGCGCGTCCCGCTATAGTCTTCGACGTGCTGTTTCGGCTGCTGAACCATGTCTATGGCGCCAAACATGTCACCTACGCGCGCAACATCACCGACGTCGACGACAAGATCAATGCGCGGGCTCTGCGCGACCACCCCGGTTTGCCGCTGAACGAGGCGATCCGGCTGGTCACCGAAAGAACCGAGACGCAATATCTCCAAGACGCCAAGGCCCTCGGCTGCCTTGATCCGACGATCCAGCCGCGGGCGACCGACAACATCGCCCAGATGATCGAGATCATCGAGAAGCTGATTGCCAAGGGTCACGCCTATCAGGCGGCCGGCGAAGTGCTGTTCAACACGAAATCCATGGCAGATTACGGCGCGCTTTCCAGGCGCAACCTCGAGGAACAGCAGGCCGGCGCCCGCGTCGCGGTCGAGGCGCATAAGAAAAACCCCGGCGACTTCGTGCTGTGGAAGCTTTCGAGCGAGAGCGAGCCCGGCTGGGAGAGCCCCTGGGGGCGCGGTCGTCCGGGATGGCATATCGAGTGCTCTGCCATGAGCGAGCGCTACCTCGGCGAAGTCTTCGACATTCACGGCGGCGGCCTCGACCTGATCTTCCCCCACCATGAGAACGAGATCGCCCAGTCGCGTTGCGCCCACGGCACCAAGGTCATGGCGAACGTCTGGATGCACAACGGCTTTCTGCAGGTCGAGGGCCGAAAGATGTCGAAGTCGGAAGGCAATTTCGTCACTATCTACGAGTTGCTGCACACCGAGAAGTTCGGCGGCCGGCAGTGGCCCGGCGAAGTACTGCGTCTTGCCATGCTGATGACCCACTACCGCGAGCCGATCGATTTTTCGGTCAAGCGGCTGGAGGAGGCCGAACGGGTGCTCGCCAAATGGCCGGCAGCAGATGCTGCGGGCGCGCAGCCCGACGCTGCTGTCCTCAGCGCCTTGGCCGACGACCTCAACACGGTGGCAGCCATCCAGGCGTTGCATGCGCTTGCCCAGTCCGGCGATCACGCGACATTCGCCGCCAGCGCGGCTTTGCTCGGCGTTCTGCCTGAGAAGGCCGAGATCGACGAAGCGGTCGCCATCGAAATCGACCGGCGCGTGAAGGCGCGGCTCGAATTGCTTAAGGCGAAGAACTTCGCCGAGGCCGACAAGATCCGCGACACGCTGCTTGCCGAAGGCATCCAGCTCAAGGACGGCAAGGATCCGGCCACCGGCGAACGAGTGACCAAGTGGGAGGTGAAGAGATGAGCACCTATACCGGCGGCTGCCAGTGCGGGGCGATCCGCTTCCGCGTTCGCGGAATGTTGAAGGATTCGTCCATCTGTCATTGCCGCATGTGTCAGAAGGCGTTCGGTGCCTATTACGCACCGCTGGTCTCCGTGCGTGGCGCCGAGTTCGAATGGACGCGCGGCAAGCGCAAGCGCTTTCGTTCGTCCAACGTGGTCGAGCGCGGCTTCTGCGCCGATTGCGGCACGCCGCTGACTTACGAGGCGCCGGATGGCATGGCGGTCGCAGCAGGCGCCTTCGATGATCCGTCCGCCCTTCCGCCAGTCATCCAGTTTGGCACCGAAGGCAAGATCGGCTTCGTTGACCACCTGCATGAGTTGCCTGCGCGCGAGACCGAAGAGGATGCCGAGGCGGCCCCCTTCGTGCTCGACATCGTCTCCTACCAGCATCCGGACCATGACACGACGACGTGGCCCGAGGAGAGAAATCCATGACACCAGCTGTGGCTCTGAGTGGAGGTTGCCAATGCGGTGCGGTTCGTTACCGGGCCGTTGGCGAACTCGGTTATCCGCACCTCTGCCATTGCCGCATGTGCCAGAAGGCCGCCGGGAACTATTTCATGCCGCTGGCCGCGGCGAAGCGGACGGATTTCGCACTGACGCGCGGCGAGCCCAAATGGTTTCACTCTTCCGATATCGTGCGCCGCGGCTTTTGCGCGGACTGTGGGACACCGCTTTTCTACGATGTTCCGGGTGCGGACTTCATCAACATCGTGCTCGGTTCATTGGACGATCCCGATAGCGTCAAGCCGGTGATGCAATCGAACACCGGACGCAAGATGAGCTGGTTTCACAAACTCGATGCCCTGCCCGTCGAGCCGGAACCAGAAACACCCGAGCGCGAAAACGCGATTGCCGCGAGCAATCATCAGCACCCCGACCACGACACAGCCCATTGGCCAACCGGAGCGTCAGCATGAGCGAACCCATTCGAGCCGGCGGTTGCCAGTGCGGCGCAGTCAGATTCCGCATCAGCGGCAAACTTGGCCGCCCTTCGATCTGCCATTGCCGCATGTGCCAAAAGCAGTTCGGCGGCTTCTTCTCCGCTCTCGTCACCGCACCTGACGAAGGCATGGAGTGGACGCGCGGCGAGCCCAGCTATTTCCAGTCTTCCGTCAATATCGATCGCGGCTTTTGCAAGAACTGCGGCACGCCCATGACCTATCGACACCCCGGCGGGTTGGAGTTGGCGATCGGCACCTTCGACGATCGCAGCGATCTGGCACCGCAAATCCAGGTCAATTACGACGCACGCATTCCGTGGGTCGAGACGATCTTCGATCAACCTGTTCACACGGACCCCGACTATTACGCGCGGCAGGAGGCGATTATCTCCTTCCAGCATCCCGATCACGATACTGCAACCTGGCCAGCCGAAGGCGTCAAAATATGACTGAAGTGCTCCGTACCCTCTATCCCGAGATCGAACCCTATGCGTCGGGCCACCTCGACGTCGGTGACGGCCACAAGATCTATTGGGAGCGTTCGGGCACACCGGGTGCAAAACCGGCAGTGTTCCTGCACGGCGGTCCCGGCGGCGGCTTTTCGCCGAGCCACCGCCGCTTGTTCGATCCCGCACTCTACGATGTGCTGCTGTTCGACCAGCGTGGCTGCGGCAAGTCCACGCCGCACGCAGACCTCAATGCCAACACGACCTGGCACCTCGTCGCCGACATCGAACGGCTGCGCGAGATGGCAGGCGTCGAGAAATGGCAGGTGTTCGGTGGCTCATGGGGTTCGACGCTGGCGCTCGCCTATGCCGAGAAGCACCCGGAGCGCGTTTCCGAGCTGGTTGTGCGCGGCATCTATACGCTCACCAGAGCCGAGCTCGACTGGTATTATCAGTTCGGCGTGTCGGAGATGTTCCCCGACAAATGGGAGCGCTTCATCGCGCCGATCCCACCGGAAGAACGCCATGAGATGATGCTGGCCTACAATCGCCGACTGACCGGGTCGGACCGGGCCGTTGCCCTTCAAGCGGCCCAAGCCTGGAGCATCTGGGAAGGCGAAACGATCACGCTGCTGCCGGAAAAGTCGACCAGCGGCAAGTTCGAGGAGGCCGACTTTGCCTATGCTTTCGCCCGCATCGAGAACCACTTCTTCGTCAATGCCGGCTGGATGGACGAAGGCCAGCTGCTGCATGATGCCCATAAGCTGAAGGACATTCCCGGCGTCATCGTGCATGGCCGTTACGACATGCCCTGCCCGGCAAAGTATGCCTGGCTGCTGCACAAGGCATGGCCAACGGCGGAGTTCCATCTGATCGAAGGCGCGGGGCATGCGTTTTCGGAGCCCGGCATCCTCGACAAGCTGATCCGCGCCACAGACAAGTTCGCCGGAAAGCAATAACGAGCCCACAAGGCCGACAGGACCACCATCATGACACGCGAAAAGATCTACCTCTTCGACACGACGCTCCGCGACGGGCAGCAGACGCCCGGCATCGACTTCTCCGTCGAAGACAAGATTGCGATCGCGACCATGCTTGATGAGTTCGGCCTTGATTATGTCGAAGGCGGCTATCCCGGCGCCAATCCGACGGATACTGCCTTTTTCGCCGAGAAGCGCACGACACAAGCTCGCTTCGTCGCCTTCGGGATGACGAAGCGAGCCGGTGTTTCGGCCTCGAACGACCCGGGCCTGGCAAGCCTGCTGCAGGCCAAGAGTGACGCGATCTGTTTTGTCGCCAAGAGCTGGGACTACCATGTGAAGGTGGCGCTCGGTTGCACGAACGAGGAAAACCTCGAAAGCATCGCTGAGAGCGTCAAGGCCGCCGTCGCCGCCGGCAAGGAGGCATTGGTCGACTGCGAACATTTCTTCGACGGTTACAAGGCAAACCCCGCCTATGCTATCGCCTGCGCCAAGACCGCCTATGAGTCCGGCGCACGCTGGGTCGTGCTCTGCGATACCAATGGCGGTACGCAGCCGCCGGAAATCCGGACCATTGTCCACGCGGTTATTGCGGCGGGCGTTCCCGGTCACTGTCTTGGCATCCACGCGCACAACGACACCGGTCAGGCGGTCGCCAATTCGCTTGCCGCCGTGGAAGCGGGTGTGCGACAGATTCAGGGCACGCTGAACGGCATCGGCGAGCGCTGCGGCAATGCCAACCTCGTGACCCTAATCCCGACGCTGGCGCTGAAGGAAGCGTATTCATCCCGGTTCGAAACCTCGATCGACACCGAGCGATTGTTGAATCTCACACGACTCTCGCACGCTTTCGACGAGCTGTTGAACCGCTCGCCCGATCATCAGATGCCTTATGTCGGCGCGTCTGCCTTTGCGACAAAGGCTGGCATTCATGCTTCGGCTTTGCTCAAGGATCCGCGCACTTATGAGCATGTGACGCCTGAAAGCGTCGGTAATTTCCGCAAGGTCATGGTCTCTGACCAGGGGGGCAAGGCGAACTTCATTAACGCACTGAAGCGGCGCGGCATCGAGGTCGGCAAGGACGATCCGAAGCTCGACCGCCTGATCGCGCTGGTCAAGGAGCGCGAGGCATCGGGCTATGCCTATGAGGGCGCCGATGCGAGCTTCGAGCTGCTTGCTCGGCGGACCCTCGGAACCATCCCGGAATTTTTCTCGATCGAGGGGTTCCGCGTGATGGTCGAGCGCCGCTTCGATTCCCACGGGCGAGTTAAGATCGTCTCGGAAGCGGTGGTGAAAGTCGTCATCGACGGGCAGACGATCATGTCGGTGGCAGAAGGCGACGGTCCGGTCAATGCGCTCGACCTCGCACTGCGCAAGGACTTCGGCAAATACCAGCACGAGATCGACGATCTGGTGCTGGCCGACTTCAAGGTCCGTATCCTCAACGGCGGTACCGAGGCGATCACCCGCGTTCTCATCGAATCTACCGATAGTGACGGCGTTCGCTGGTGGACGGTCGGCGTGTCTGAGAACATCATCGATGCGTCGTTCCAGGCGCTGATGGACTCGGTGATCTACAAGCTCATGAAGAACCGACAACTGGCCGGCAAGATCGCCGCCGAGTAGGCGTCAGGCACCGACGACGAGGCCCCAATCCGCCTCCGAATACCACTCCTTGCCCTGTCGCGCGGTCTTCCAGCGCAGGGCGCGGACCTGTTCCACACCGCCCTTGTAGAAGGCGGCCTCCAGCCGCCGGTAACTATCGAACCCACCCTTTACGGCCTCCGCCCAGACAAACGCGACGGGCCCAAGATATTCGGCAGCGTAACCAAGGTCTTCGCGGCGGAACAGGAAGAAGCCAGCGTAGGAACCAAGACCGGTCGGCCCCGCCGCATCGACATCGGGGACGCCCAGCGGCAGGATCAGCCGGCCGCCGACACTCAATCGCTCCACCCAGGCTTCGGCTGGAAAGTGGATGGCAAAGTTCACATAGACGGCATCTGTCGGCTCGCGCGGCCATTCGACCCCATTGCCATGGACAACGCGAACATTCGGATAGTCGCGGAGATTTTCTTCTGCCCGCATCGCCAGTTCGCCATCGAATTCGACGGCGGTGACATGACCGCCGCTGCCAACAAGCAGGGACATGATTGCCGTGTAGTAGCCGCTGCCGGCGCCCACATGACAGACGGTATCCCCCTGACGGAGCGCCAACTTGTGGATTCCCCGGGCGTGAAGGCTCGGGCTGCCGTTGTTGATATGCCGTTCATGCTGAAGCGCAAACAGCACGTCCTGATAGACGACAGAGGCATCTCCCGAGGCATCGACATAGCCTCCCCATCCCGCCATCTTCCATGGCGGCGGCCCTAGGAACCGCTCGCGCGGTACCGCTGCAAAGGCCTGTAGCAGCGCGTCGTCGTCTTGCACGCCTTCCTTCGCAAGTACCCGGGAGGCAAATGCTCTGCGGCAGTTCGCAAGAGCTTCTTCGTCCATGGTCTTCACCGTCGCGATGGGCCAGCATCTATTCACCGAAATGAATTGGCCTATTCACGTCCGTTACGTTAAGCGGATCCATAACAAGAACAAATATGGAAACACTCGATGTCCGCCAATGCAAGCGCTCCGATCGTCAAGAACGAAGACAGTCCACGTGGCTTCGCCTTTGCACTGACGGCGTATCTTCTGTGGGGTTTCCTTCCGATCTACATGAAGGCCGTCGCTCATATTTCGCCGGCGGAGGTCATCGCTCATCGCATCCTCTGGTCCTTGCCCTTGGCGGGTCTAGTGCTCATCGTCCTCGGCCGAACGCAAGATATCCGCACTGCCTTGCGGTCGCCGCGGATGCTGGCCATGGCGGCGCTCACTGCTGCGCTGATCACCGTCAATTGGGGCACCTATGTCTGGGCGATCGGCAGTGGCCACGCGATCGATGCGGCGCTCGGCTACTTCATCAACCCGCTGTTCAGCATCTTCCTTGGCGCGGTCGTGCTGAAGGAGCGGCTGCGCCCGGCGCAAATCGCAGCTATTGCGTTGGCTGGCCTTGCGGTCGTCGTATTGGCGCTTGATAGCGGCGGCATTCCCTGGATAGCGCTGACGCTGACGATTTCCTGGGGTCTCTATGCTCTGTTTCGCAAGACGTTGCCGCTCGGCCCGAACCAGGGTTTCTTCCTCGAGGTTTTGATCCTCAGCGTCCCGGCGCTGTTCTACGTTCTCTATCTGGAGCTCGGCAGCGGTGAAGGACACTTCTATCGCACCGGCTGGGCCGATACCGCCCTGCTGCTCGGCTGCGGCATCGTCACCGCCGTACCGCTGATGATCTATGCCAATGGCGCCAAGCTGTTGCGGCTTTCGACCATCGGCATCATGCAGTACATCGCGCCGACGATGATCTTCCTCATCGCGATCTTCGTGTTCCACGAACCGCTCGGCACCGCGCGCATGATCGCCTTCCCACTGATCTGGGCGGGCTTGTTCCTCTACAGCTGGGCGATGCTCAAGGGGAGCCGGGAGCGCTAGCAGGATGCCGGGTCAGTCCAGATTTCAGCCCATCGGGCCTAAAGTCATCCTGATCTAGGGACGCCGTTACATCTTCGAGATCACCGCATCCTCGCCCTCGCGGTCCAGCGATGCGATTTCGGCCGCCTGTGCCACGATGCCGGGGATGATTTCGGATATGTCGTCTATAACGAGCGGCTGGACGCGATGGGCCGTGTGGACGAAACCTTCGTCTGTCATGTGGCGCATGAGCTCCATCATCGGATCCCAGAAGCCGCCGATATTGGCAAACACCATCGGCTTCTCGTGACGGCCGAGCTGCGCCCAGGTCATGATCTCGACGATTTCCTCCAGCGTGCCGATCCCGCCCGGCAGCGCGACGAAGGCATCGGAGCGCTCGAACATGGCATGTTTGCGCGTATGCATATCAGGCGTTACAATCAACTCATTGAGCTGGCCGAGGGAATGGCGCGTAGCCTCCATGTCGATCAGGAACTCGGGGATGATGCCGGTTACCTGACCACCGTTCGAAAGCACGCCGCTCGCCACAGCCCCCATTATGCCCTTGGTGCCTCCACCATAGACGAGGCGCAGGCCATACTCGGCGATTTCCTTACCCAGCGCACGGCCGGCTGCCATATGGCGGGGATCGCTGCCCGGTCGCGAGCCGCAGTAAACACAGATGGAGCGAATGGAATGAGATTGATCTGTCATACGGGCAAACAACTATTCTCTCTGGCTCCAGTCAAGAAAAATGACGGAAAACCTGCGTCTTACATTTGCCTGGCTACTTTGACTGCTTGTGCAAAGCAGCGGGAATCGCTAGCAATTTTAGGAAGTCCGGCAAGATTGCCGCCTGGGGAGACGTGATGATGAGAAACCGTGCCGGCTTGCTGGCCCTTGCAGTGCTTGTAGTCGCAATTCTTTTGATGGTCTTTTTCGTCATGCCCCGCATCGGCGGAGACGCCGCCAAAGTTGGTGACGCAATAAACCAGGCCGGCTCCGAAGTGAAGAAGACGGTTACCGAATCTGCCAAGACTTCACGCCCGTCAGCCCCCGACGATGCCGAAACGACCCAGAAAGTCGGTCGCCTTGCTTCGGAGGCAGGCCAGTCCATTTCGGAACTTAAGGCGCTCTTTGCAGACGGCAATGACCCGACCCAGGAAGTTTTCGAAGCGGCCAAGTCGAAGGCGACGACCTCTTTGCAGACCCTCGCCGATCTTGCAATCCCGGAAGGCACGAACCCGGTGACGGCGGCGGCCGCCACCAA
>NZ_AKKA01000095.1 GCF_000282035.1 Rhizobium sp. CF122 | reverse complement strand
GATAAGCAATGATCCGCTCTAGAGGCAAAGGCATAGACGGCAGCGCTCAGCCGCCGATGCCGGCCCGGTCCGTCAACGGCATCACACGCCAGCGAGCTTGCGCAGGTCGTCGATCGCACCTGGCGCGGCGGCAAGCACCGGCGCGCCTTTTGTCAGCTGTTCCCCGACCGTTGGGAAAGGATGGTACCAGCCGCCCGCTTCCCTCACGAGGCAGTATCCGGCCATGCAATCCCATGCGTGCATGTATGGCTCGTAGTAGCCGACGAGACGGCCGGCTGCGACATAGGCGAGCATCAGGGCGCCCGATCCATTGCGGATGAAATTGCCGCCGGCCTCCAGGAGGCTTTCGACTATCCCAGCGACGAGCGCCGGCGTGACGTGGTTATTGGCACCGATGCCTGTAACGGCGTTTCTGATGGTCCGCGACGCGTCCAGGGAAAGCTTCTTGCCATTCAGCGTTGCTCCCTTGCCGAATGCCGCAGCATAAAGCTCGTCATGGCACGGCGCGGAGATGACACCGACGACAGGCACGCCGTCATGCAGCAGGCCGATGGAGACGCACCAGTTCGGCATGCCGTTGACGAACGGACTGGTGCCGTCGATCGGATCGACGACCCAGGTGAACCCCGATGTGCCTTCTTCAAGGCCATACTCCTCGCCAAGCACGCCATCGGCGGGAAATGCTTCGTTGAACCGAGCGCGGATCAGGTTTTCGACATCCCGGTCGGCGATCGAGACCACATCCTGCGGGTCCCGTTTGGTTTCGATAACCAGTGTCTCGCGGCGCTTGAAGTAATCGAGCGCCACCGCTCCTGCCTCGCGGGCCACCGCCTCGGCAAGTGCAAAGCGCGCCTCGAGCCCTGGTACGACATGCGACGTCATAAAAATCTTCCCTTGATGAAATGCGGCGCTCAGCCGCCGATGATGGCAATCCCGCGATCCTTGAAGCCGATTTCCACCTCTGTCAAAGGCTGGAAAGCCCTCTCCATCGCAGGATCGACGACAAACAGAGTGCCGTTATTGGTTCTGACTTCATATTCCACGTGATCGCCGAGGTAGGCGGCGTGGGTGATCTGTCCGCTGAAAGCGCCGCCATTCTTCGGCGCCAGCGTGATGGCGTTCGGACGAACTGCAAGCTGCGCCGGACCCGGACGCATGTTGCGGCTGGCGACCCGATGCAGCAGGCCCTCGACGTTGATCGTCGCATGGTCGCCGTCGATACCGACAATATCGCAAGGCACGACATTCGCCTCGCCCATGAAGTCGGCGATGAAGGCCGATGCTGGCTGGTCGTAAAGGTCGCGCGGCGCGCCCTTCTGGGCGATCTCGCCGTCCTTCATGACGATGATCTGGTCGGAGACGGCGAGTGCCTCGTCCTGATCGTGGGTGACGTAGACGGCGGTGAAGCCAAGTCGTTGCTGCAACTCTCGGATCTCGGTCCTGACGCGGCGGCGAAGGCGTGCGTCGAGGTTCGACAGAGGTTCGTCGAGCAACAGCACCTGCGGCTCGAGCACCAGTGCGCGGGCAACCGCGACACGCTGCTGCTGGCCGCCCGAGAGTTCGGCGGGCAGGCGCTGCCCCATTCCGGCAAGGCCGACGAGCTGCAAGCCTTCTTCAGCCCTTTCGCGGGCTTCCTTGCGCTTCAGGCCGGAGGATTCAAGGCCGTAGGCGACGTTGTCGAGTGCCGTCATATGCGGGAAGAGAGCATAGGACTGGAAGACCATCGAGACGTCGCGCTCGTTCGCGGGCAGCATGGTCACGTCCTTGCCGCCGATCAGGATTTTCCCCGCGGATGGATGCTCGAGACCTGCCAGCATGCGCAGTGTTGTCGTCTTGCCGCAACCCGAGGGGCCAAGCAGGGTAACCAATGTACCGGGCTCGATCGTCAAGGAAAGATCCGGGATCGCTGTGAAGGCACCAAAGCTCTTGCGCACATTCTTAAAGACGACGGAACCAGGTTTGTTGGTGCTCATGCGGTTTTCTCCTGACCGAGAGGTGCTGAAGCGGTCGCCGTCGGTGCTGCGAGCGCGACGCGATTTTCACGCCGCAGCCGCCGTTCCCCGACAAGACGCTGGAAGCTCGCAATAACGGCGACCATGACGATGATCAGTGTCGAGGAATAGGCGATGGCGACGCCGTATTCGCCGTTCTCGACGAGGCCGACGATGTAGGATGTTGCCATGTTGTACTCGGCGCTGACGAGGAAGACGACGGCGCTGATCGAGGTGATGGCACGCACGAAGGAATAGACGAGGGCCGCCGTGATTGCCGGACGCAAGAGCGGCAGGATGACTTTGCGGATCGTCCGGAAGCTGTCGGCGCGCAGCGTCAGCGAGGCCTCGTCGAGGCTCTTGTCGAGCTGGCTCATCGCCGCCACACCGCCACGCACGCCGACCGGCATGTTGCGGAAGACGAAGCAGGCGACGAGGATCAGCGCGGTGCCGGTCATTTCGAGCGGCGGCAGGTTGAAGGCCATGATGTAACTGATGCCGATGACCGTGCCGGGAATCGCGAAGCTCATCATCAGCGCGAACTCGAATAGATTACGCCCGGCGAACTTCTGCCGGACGATGAGGTAGGCGGTGAGTAAGCCGACAGCGGCCGTGAGTGGGGCGGAGATCAGGGCGATCTCCATCGTCGTCCAGAACGAGTTCCAGGCGACCCCCGTCCAGGCCAGGCCGCCGTCATCGCGGAACCCGACCGAGAAAGCACGGATGTAGTGTTCGAATGTCAGCGAGTTATCGAGACCCCAAGTGCGTACGAAACCGCCGCACAGGATCATCGCATAGACGACGATGGTGAAGATCATCCAGGGAATGACGATCGCATGGACAGCAATCGAAAGCCCGCGCGGCAGCGCGATATGCTGGCCAGAGTCGCCCTTACCAGTAACCGTCGCGAAATTTTTACCGGAAAGCCAGAAACGCTGTGCCAGGAACGCCGAGAGCGTGAAGCAGAGCAGGATCATGGCGAGCACTGCCGCGCGCGACGGATCATTCTGCGAGCCGACGACAGCAAAGAAGATTTCCGTCGACAACACACCGTGGCTACCACCGAGTACCAGCGGATTGCCAAAATCCGCCATACTCTCGATGAAACCGATCAGGAAGGCGTTGGCGAGCCCGGGTTTCATCAGCGGCAGGGAGACGCGCCAGAAGGTGCGCCAGCGATCGGCGCGCAGCGTCTGCGAGGCCTCTTCCATCGACGGGCTGACGCCCTCAACGACACCAATCAGCACGAGGAAGGAGATCGGCGTGAACGAGAGCACCTGGGCAATCCAGATGCCGGTCAGGCCGTAGAGCCAGCGGCCGGGCTCGACACCGAGCAGGAAAGAGACGAACTGCGTGGCGACGCCGGAGCGGCCAAAGAGCAGCGTAAGAGCAAGCCCGACGACGAAGGGCGGAGTAATGATCGGCAGGATGGTAAGCAGCCGCAGCCCCTTCTTGAAAGGGAAGCGGGTGCGTGTCGCAACAAGGGCAAAGCAGAGGCCGAGCGTCGTTGAGCTGGCGGCCGTCATGATCGCCAGCCAAAGCGTCCGCCAAGCGACGCCGCAACGCTCGCCGCCCACCACACATCGCAGGCTCCAGACCGAAGAATCCTGAATATTCCCCAGGAAGCCGTTGGGATTGAAGGACCCGTCGAAATCCTGGAAGGCGCCGACGAACATGCTGCCGATCGGGTAGAAGACGAAGACGGTGACGAGGAAAATCAGCATGGCGATGGCGCTGACGACAAAGGCATCGCCTTTCATCACGCCGCGCTCGGCAAGCCCGAAGGAAAAGAAGAGCACGAAGACGAGGCCGACGACAACAGCACCCGCGCCCATCGAAGGTTGGCCGTCCGGCAGAGCGCCGAATAGCGTTTCACTGATCGTCCAGCTCCAGCCGGTAAAGCCGATCGCCAATCCCTGAAGTGCCAGAAACAGAAGGCCGAGGCCGCCCGCCCAGGCAAGCAGCGATCCGCGCCGGTGATGATCGGGAAGGAAGCGCGCGATGCCGCCAAGCAGAACAAAGAGGACAGCGATCGCGAGCCACCATCGGCCATGTGAGACGATCTGCACGATGCCGGGCGCCGTGGAGGGGTCACCCGGGAAATCAGACAGCCAGCCAAGGCCGAAGAAGCCGCCTTCGATCCGATACCACGGGAGCAGCATCAGGGCGACAACGGCAAAGACGAGAGCGATCTCCAGTCTGCGGTTGTGGTTCTTCATCGGTCGCTCCCGCTTGGGTACAGTATCATGCATTTTGGCCGGCAACCGGGAGCCGCCGGCCATTGTCATTGTGGATCAGATCAGTTGGCCTTCGCGCCAATTTCCTTGTCCCAGCGTGAGAGTAGCGCCTTGCGCTTATCCGGATCGCCGTAGGCCTTGAAATCGTAGTCGATCAGCTTGATGTCCTCGAACTTCGGCGACTCCTTCGGAACTTCTGCAGACTTGTTGGATGGTAGCTGGAAGGACTTGGCATCTTTCATGTGCGATTGCACATCGGCAGACAGCGCCCAGTCGTACCACTTCTTGGCGTTTTCGAGGTTCTTGGCGCCCTTGATGATCGACATCGAGCCGATCTCGTAGCCGGTACCTTCGCAAGGCGCGACGGACTTGACCGGGAAGCCTTCGACCGTCTGGGCGACTGCGTCATGCATGAAGACGATGCCGATCGTCGCCTCGCCGCGCGCGGCTGCCTTGACCGGCGCGGAGCCAGATTTGGTGTATTGCGAGATGTTGGCGTTCAGCTTACCGAGGTAATCGAAAGCCTTGTCCTCACCCATGATCTGGACGAGCGTCGCCAGGGTGGTATAGGCCGTACCAGACGAATTCGGGTTGGCGATCTGGATCTCGCCCTTGTAGGACGCATCGAGCAGATCGGCCCAGCACTTCGGCTCCTTCAGCCCCTTCTTCGTCAGAAGGTCGGTGTTGTAGCCCCAGCCGAGCGCACCGGCATAGACGCCGACCGTACGGTAATTGGCGCTTTCGGCCTGCTTCTTCGCCCAGTCCTGGAGCTGGTCGAGCATCGGCGACTTGTATTCCTGCGTCAGGCCTTCGCTTGCCGCCTGCAGATGCGGATCGCCCGTGCCGGCCCACCAAATGTCAGTCTTCGGGTTGCGCGCCTCGGCGCGAACCTTGGCGTAAGTTTCGCCGGAAGACAGGCGAACCATGTTCACCTTGATGTCGGTCTCTTTCTCGAATCGGTCCTTCATCATTTCGCAGATGACGACATCGGCCGAGCAGATCAGATTGAGATCACCGGCAGCATGCGCCGAATAGGCAACAAAAGACACACTCGCGACAAGTACTGCCGCGGCAATTTTTACCGTACGCATTGTTTCCTCCTGAGAAATATCGGCGCCTCCACGCCGCTCGCTCTTGCAAGCGCGTGCAAATGCTGCATGAGGCAAACGTGGCTGTCAATAGCTTTGGCGCCGAGATACCCAAATCATTCATTCGCTGACACTTGCACGCGATTGCAAGTTTGTGCACAGTCGCTGATATGGGAGGGGCCGTTGGGTAGCAAAGCTTACGTCCGTGCGCAGGAAGTGGCCGAAAGGGCGGGCGTTTCGCGCTCGGCAGTCTCGCGCACTTTCACGCCCGGCGCCAGCGTGTCGGCTGAAACACGCAGACGTGTGATGGAGGCCGCCGAAGTGCTCGGATATCACGTCAACGAGCTTGCACGCGGGTTGATGCGCAGGGAAAGTGGGATCGTCTGCCTTATCGTTTCCGATGTCGCGACCCCACACCGGTCCGTTCTGCTGCGGGAACTGACGCTGCAGTTGCAGAACGCCGGCAAGGTAGCAATGCTCATCAACACCGACCTTACGAACGGTAGCGTCGATCGGGCGCTGCGCCAAGCTATTCGATACCGCGCCGATGCCTCGATTATCCTCTCCGGGCTTCCCGACAAATCGATCGCGCAGCTTTGCCTGCGCTGCGGTCAACGCCTGGTCCTCATCAACCGCGACGACGACCAGCCCGGTCCCCTCAAGATCAATCTGGATGATTACGAGGCCGCAGGGCGTGCCGTGACCGCTTTTGTCCGTGCGGGGTGTCGCAAGCTCGCCTTTGCGAACTCCGAGGCCGGAACACCGAGCCTCATGGCGCGAGAACACGGCTTTGTCGCTGCGGCCAGGGCACTCGGGCTTGATGTCATGGTCGAGCGTCACGGCTGGACCGGCTACGCTGCCGGACAGGTGCTCGCGCAAAGGATGTTGACGCGCGCTGAGCGTCCAGACGCCGTCTTCTGTGCTACCGACCTTCTGGCGTGTGGCTTTATGGATGCGGCCCGCCACCAGTTCTTCATTTCCATCCCGCAACAGCTATGTGTCGCCGGTTTCGACGATATCGAGCAGGCTTCATGGCTTTCGTACGACCTCACGACGTTTGCCCAACCCGTGAAGGAAGTTGCCAAGACTGCCGTGGAATGGCTTTCCGAGACGCCAACCGACAGCGCTGGCAGTGAAAATCTTTCGCTCAGGTTCAAAGCGGAGCTCGCGTGGCGTGGATCAATTAGAGGTGGGTAAAGGCGGTTTTCAACGGGCCTTGGCGTCGGCGGATCAGGAGGACGAGGTGCCGCGGTCCTGGTAGGTACGGCCTTGTGTTGCTCGAATGGCGCGTCGGGATTTGGAGTAAACACGCACCATGTGCAGCCCGAGCGAGATGACTGCGATCAAGGTGGTGTCGCTTTTGGGTTCGCCATCTGGTTCGTGAAAGCCCAGCGCTTCATCGACGATCTTATGCAGACGGACATTGCATCCGCCAGGAAGTTCTGTCCGCCACTTGTTTCAAGTGTGCAGCGTCCAAGCGAACTGGTGTTAACGTGCACTCTTGGAAACTGCGGCTTTGAACTCTAGACTTGCCTGACGGTCGCAGTGGCCGCGGCGAGGGAAGGGAGGAGCCCAGGTTCGTGACGCAGCGATTTCGTGTCCTTGTGGGACTCTGCCTGTTATTGGCCGTTTGCTATGCTGCCATCTTTCCCGGCAGAGAATTCGCGACGCGAAGCTATATGGATGAGGCCTCATCGCAGGCCAGCTCCGCCTTGCGCCTTGCCGTCTCGGCACTTGCAGGGCATCTGAGCCGATACGAACCGCTCCCGGAGCTGATCGCCGATCACCACGATATCAAGCAACTCGTGAGTGATCCCGATAATCAGGCTCTGCGCGACAAAGCGAACGCCTATCTGAAAGAGATCAACAGCCTGCTTGAATCATCCGACATCTATGTGATGAGGATGAACGGCGATACCATCGCTGCAAGCAATCATGATGGCCCGACGAGCTTCGTGGGGGAGAATTTCAGCTACCGGCCCTACTTCCAGGATGCTGCAAAAGGCAGTCAGGCGCGGTTCTACGCGCTCGGCACCACGTCGCTGAAGCGAGGCTATTACTTCGCCTCGCCAATCCGGGTGAATGACACCATACGCGGCGTTATCGTCTTCAAGGTCGACATCGATTCGATCGAGGCTTCGTGGAAGGGCGGCGAGTACAAGATATTCGTGTCCGATCCGGAGGGCATTATTTTCATGACCGGCAGCCCGGAGTGGCTGTATTCCGGCATGCTGCCACTGACAGAGGAGCGCCTTGAACGCACCCAGGCATCGCGTCGCTATGCCGAAGCCGTCTTAAAGCCGCTTCCGATTGGCGAGCAGCGCGTGGGTGGTCATCGCCTGATCACGATTGCCGACGACGGCGCCGCCAGGGAATATCTGACGCTGTCTCACTACATGAATGACGCAGACTGGACCGTCAGTGTCCTGATGGACACAAGTTCCGTGCATGCACAGGCACGGACAATGCTCATTGCGGTCCTGCTTTCCATCGGCCTGTTTGGGCTGGTCGTCGCGATCGTGCTGCAGCGTCGCGCACGCGGGCAAGAGAGAATGCGCATGCAGATTGATGCTCGCAGTGAGCTGGAGCAGCGTGTCGAGGAGCGAACCGCTGATCTGGCGCGTGTCAATCAACGCATCGAAGAGGAAATCGGCGAGCGACGTCTGACAGAACGCAAGCTCCGCCAGACGCAGGCCGATCTCATTCAGGCAGGAAAGCTTGCCGGCCTCGGGCAAATGTCAGCGGCATTGTCGCATGAACTCAACCAGCCGCTTGCTGCCGCCAAGACCTATGTGGACAGTGCCGCGATGCTGATTGCGCGCAATCGCGTCGATGAGGCCCGTGACAACCTGTCTCGCATCTCCGCTCTGATCGATCGGATGGCGTCGATCAGCCGGCACCTGCGCAATTTCGCGCGCAAGCCGAACGAAAAGATAGGTCCAGTTTCGCTTGCGGCCGTAATGGCCGATACACTTGAAATCGTTTCTGCACGCCTGAAAGTGGCGGACGCGACGCTCGACATCGATCTTAGCGAACCGTCTGCCGCCGTGCAGGCAGGCTCGGTGCGCCTGCAGCAGGTTCTTGTCAACATCATCACCAATGCTGCTGATGCGATCGAAGGTTTTGAGGACAGGCGGATCCATATCGTGGCCGTTCGCGACGGGGCCAAGGTGGTTCTGACTGTCCGCGACCACGGGCCAGGTGTTCCCCCATCGATTGCCGATCGGATCTTCGATCCGTTCTTCAGCACGAAGGGCGTTGGCCGCGGCCTCGGGCTGGGCTTGTCGATCTCCTACAACATCATCAAGGATTTCGGCGGTAGCCTTTCAGTTGTCAATGCACAGGACGGCGGCGCCGAATTCCGGATCGTGCTTGATGCTGCGCCGGCAATCAGCGAGGCGGCTGAGTAATGAGTGGCAGCCGGATACTTCTGATAGACGATGAGGAGGAGATGCGTCGCTCTTCTGCCCAGGCACTCAGCCTGTTTGGGCTGGACGTGGTCACCTTCGCCAATGCAGAACCGGTGTTGGAACGTGTCGGATATGGCTTCGACGGCGTGGTGATCAGCGATATCCGGATGCCCGGCATGGATGGCATGACGCTCTTGCAGCGCATACGCGAGATGGATTCCGAGATACCGGTCATCCTGGTGACGGGACATGCGGACGTGCAGCTCGCAGTCAGCGCAATGCATGCCGGGGTCTATGACTTTGTCGAAAAGCCATTCGCGGCCCAGCACCTTGTTGGCATCATCCGACGGGCGCTGGATCGGCGCAGCCTGGTTCTCGAGAACAGGCGGTTGCGTGCCGTGGCCGGCAAACGCGACGACATCGAGGCTCGTCTGCCGGGACGCACGCAGGCAATGGTGGACCTGCGCTATCGGCTGCGAGCCATTGCGGCAACGGATGCCGACACACTGATCATCGGTGAGACCGGTGTCGGCAAGGAAGTCGTCGCCCGTGCGCTGCATGACACCAGTGCCCGGGCCGACAGGCCGTTCATCGCGATCAATTGCGCCGCACTGCCCGAGACCCTGATCGAAAGTGAATTGTTCGGACATGAAGCCGGCGCTTTTCCCGGCGCCCTTCGACCGCGATATGGCAAGTTCGAGCATGGCCGTGGCGGCACGATCCTGCTCGACGAGATCGGTTCGATGCCGTTCGATCTTCAGGCGAAATTCCTGCGTGTCCTGCAGGAGCGCATTATTACCCGTTTGGGCTCCAACGAACCGGTATCGCTCGACGTGCGCTTCATTGCCACGAGCAAAGTCGATCTGGAGACAGAAGTGGCGCGCGGGCGTTTTCGCCCTGACCTCCTTTACCGTCTCAATGTCGCGACGATTCACGTGCCCTCGCTTGCGCAGCGACAGGCCGATATTCCGCTGTTGTTTCTCCAACTGGTTCGAGAGGCGGCGGCCCGCTACGGGCGCAGCGACATGGAGGTACGGCCGGAGACGATCGGCAAGATTGGCTCGCGAAGCTGGCCGGGCAACGTGCGCGAATTGCGCAACGCCGCCGACCGACTGGTTCTCGGTCTCGACCTACAGCCTGAGGACGCGGCTTTGCAAAACCAAAAGCTCGCCGACAGGGTTGCCGCCTATGAGCGCGGCCTCATTGCCAGCGCGCTTGCCGCCCACGGTGGAAGCTTGCGTCCGGTGTACGAGATGCTCGGCGTGTCGCGAAAGACGCTCTATGAGAAGATGCAGAAATACGGGCTTGAGAAAGGAGGGGCGGGGGATGACGAGCTCGAAGCGTGATGGGTGGAAATCCACCCATGATTCCGCGCGTTTGTCCCCTTTCCCACCCATCTTGTGCTATATGATGCAGGAAAATGCGACAAGCAGCACCTCGCGCGGTTGTCGGGCGCATTGAGCGCACCACAGTAACAGTTGATGACTGGGGCGGGGGGAGCCGCTCCGGCGGGTTACTGGGAGGATGAAATGAAAATATTGAATGCCTTGCTGGGCATGACGGCCGTTGCCGCCGTTTCGCTCATGTCCGCGTCCGCAATCGCTCAAACCTATCCGGAACGGACCATCACGATGGTCGTTCCGTTCGCCGCCGGCGGCCCGACGGATACGGTCGCCCGTCTCGTGGCCGAGTCGATGTCGAAGGATCTCGGCCAACAGATCATTGTCGAAAATGTCGGCGGGGCCGGTGGCACGCTTGGCGCAGGCCGCGTCGCGCAGGCAGACCCGGACGGCTACACGGTGCTGTTGCATCATATCGGCATGGCGACAAGCGCCACGCTTTACCGCAAGCTTGCCTATGACACCTTGAACTCCTTCGAATATGTCGGTCTCGTGACTGATGTGCCGATGACCATCGTTGCACGCAAGGATTTCGAGCCGACCGACCTCAAGGGCCTCGTCGAATACATCAAGGCCAACAAGGATAGCGTGACCGTTGCCAATGCCGGCATTGGCGCAGCTTCCCACCTGTGTGGCATGATGCTGATGAGCGCGATCCAAACGCCGTTGACCACGGTTCCTTACAAGGGCACTGGCCCCGCCATGACCGACCTGCTCGGCGGCCAGGTCGACATCATGTGCGATCAGACCACCAACACGACCAAGCAGATCAAGGGCGGCACGATCAAGGCATACGCCGTCACCTCGCCCGCGCGCCTGAAGGTGCTGCCGGATGTGCCGACTGCCGTCGAAGGCGGTCTTGCCGATTTCCAGGTCGGTATCTGGCACGGGATCTATGCGCCAAAAGGCACGCCGGCGGATGTGACCGCGCGGTTGTCGAAATCGCTGCAGGTTGCGCTCAAGGATCAAAACGTCGTTGCCCGCTTTGCCGAACTCGGGACCGAGCCGTCGTCGGAAGCTGACGCGACACCGGCGGCCCTTAAGGCCAAGCTCGAAACCGAGATTGCCCGCTGGAAGCCGGTGATCGAGGCGGCGGGCCAGTACGCCGACTAGGCACTGTCGGTTGCCGCCCGGAATGCGTTTCGGGCGGCGCTGTCGCGGCGGCACCTGGCTGCCCTTGCCGTTCGTGCGGCAACGTCTGGATTTTGCATGCGGTGACAGTGGGAACACAACGGCATCGCCACAGGGGGAGATATGAAATCATTGACATTCGACAGCACCAACGCCCTTTGTGGCGCGCTCTTCATCGGGCTCGGCTGTTTCTTCATTTATCAATGTCTGAACCTTGAACTCGGCACCGCGCTTCGCATGGGCCCGGGCTATTTTCCGCTGCTGCTTGCTGTCGTCCTGACATGTCTCGGCCTGATCGTGCTGATCCAGGCGACACGAGTCCAGGGCGAGCCCCTTGGCCCGATCGCGCTGCGCGGAATGGCCTTTATCCTGCCAGCACCCATTGTCTTTGGATTGACGGTGCGCGGTCTCGGTTTCGTGCCTTCGCTGTTTGTCGTGGCACTTATCGCGGCTTTCGCTTCCTCGCGGATGAAGGTGCCGCTGGCGATCATACTTGCAGCCGCAATAACCCTCTTCTCGGTCGCCGTCTTCAGCTACGCGCTTGGCTTGCCATTCGAGCGCTTCGGCCCTTGGGTCCGGTTCTAGGAGGCGTCGATGGATCTCGTCAGTAATCTCGCCCTCGGCTTCAGCACCGCTGCCTCGCCCGAGAACCTTCTGTTCTGCCTGATCGGCGTGCTGCTTGGCACCTTGATCGGCGTCCTGCCGGGGATCGGGGCGACCGCGACCATCGCGATGCTGTTGCCAATCACGTTCCAGCTCGAGCCGGTTTCCTCGCTGATCATGCTTGCCGGCATCTACTACGGCGCCCAGTACGGCGGCTCGACCACGGCCATCCTCATCAACATGCCGGGCGAATCCTCCTCGGCGGTGACTGCCATCGACGGCTATCAGATGGCCCGTCGCGGCAGAGCAGGGGCGGCACTGTCGATTGCAGCACTCGGCTCGTTCTTTGCCGGCACCGTCTCGACCTTTCTTGTGGCGATCTTCGCAATCCCCCTGACCGCGCTTGCGCTTAAATTCGGTGCTGCCGAATACTTCTCGCTAATGATCGTCGGGCTGGTGTCCTCGGTTGCCCTTGCGCATGGCTCGATCGTCAAGGCGCTCGCCATGGTGGCGCTTGGCCTGCTGCTCGGATTGGTCGGTACGGATATCTACACGGGAACGCCGCGCTTTACCCTCGGCATTCGTGAATATGCCGACGGGCTGAATTTCGTTGCGGTTGCCGTTGGCGTGTTCGGTGTCGCCGAGATCCTGCGCAATCTGGAGGGCGAGAAGACCCGCACGGTATTGATGGCCAAGGTCAGCGATCTGTGGCCGACGCGCGAGGACTTCAAGCGGATGATCGCACCGGTGCTGCGCGGCACGGCAATCGGGTCGGCACTTGGCATCCTGCCGGGTGGCGGTGCCATCCTTGCCGCCTTTGCTTCCTATACGGTGGAAAAGCGCATCTCCGACCGCCCGGAGGAGTTCGGTCACGGGGCGATTGCCGGTGTTGCGGGGCCAGAATCGGCTAACAATGCCGGCGCCCAGACCTCGTTCATTCCGCTGTTGACGCTGGGAATCCCGGCAAATCCGGTGATGGCGCTGATGGTGGGCGCCATGATCATTCAGGGGATTGTGCCAGGTCCGAACGTGGCGATCGAGCAGCCGGCGCTATTCTGGGGGATCATCGCCTCGATGTGGATCGGCAACCTGATGCTGGTTGTCCTCAATCTGCCGCTGATCGGCCTTTGGGTGAAATTGCTGACTATTCCCTACTACGTGCTTTTTCCGATCATCATGGCCTTCTGTTCTATCGGGGTCTACAGCGTCAATTCCAACGTTTACGACCTCTACGCCGTCGCCTTTTTCGGGCTGGCGGGCTACCTGCTGGTCAAGCTGCGCTGCGAGCCGGCACCGTTGCTTCTTGGCTTCGTGCTGGGGCCGCTTCTCGAAGAAAACCTGAGGCGCGCCATGATCCTTTCCCGCGGCGATCCGATGACATTCGTGACGCGTCCAATCAGTGCCATCCTGCTGCTGATTGCGCTCGCTGTCCTGCTGGTCGTGTTCTTGCCGTCAGTAAAAGCCAAGCGCGAGGAGGTCTTCCAGGAAGAAGACTGAGCAAACCGGACCATTGCATCGAAGACTGCAAACGAGGAGGAAATAGGATGACGAAACTGGCCCTGACGCGTCGAGGCACGCTTGCTGCAGGCCTTTCTTTGGCAGCGACGCTGGTGGCGGGATCACCATCGCTTGCGGCGGATTTTCCTGATCGGCAGGTTACGATGGTCGTGCCATTTGCGGCCGGCGGATCGACCGACGTCGTTGCCCGCATTCTCGCGCAGAAGATGTCCGAAGATCTCGGCCAGCAGGTGATCGTGCAGAATGTGGCTGGTGCCGGCGGCAATCTTGGCGCCGGCAATGTCGCACGGGCCGATCCGGACGGTTATACGATCCTGATGGGGACGGTTGCGACGCATGCGCTCAATCCGTTGATCCTGAAGTCGACCCCCTACGACCCCGAAAAGGATTTCGCGCCAATCTCGCTATTGGTTCTGGTTCCCAACGTTCTCGTCGTCAATCCCGCACTGCCGGTCAAAACACTTCCCGAACTGGTGGCACTCCTCAAGGCCAATCCGGGCACTTACAGCTATGCCTCGTCCGGCAACGGCACGCCGCTGCATCTTTCCGGAGAGCTCTTCAAGGCAATGGCCGGGGTGGACATGGAACATATCCCCTATAAGGGCTCGGGCCCGGCCTTGAACGATGTTCTTGGCAATCAGGTCCCGATCATGTTCGACAACCTGCCGTCGTCGTCCGGTCACATCAAGAGCGGCACGCTGCGGGCACTTGCAGTCACCACCAAGCAGCGCGCACCGTCCTTCCCCGATGTGCCGACGGTTGCCGAGACCGTTCCGGGCTACGAAACCTATACCTGGAACGCGCTGTTTGCTCCCGCCGGCACCCCGGCAGACGTCGTTGCTCGTCTGAACCTGGCGGCCAACAAGGCGCTCGCCGATCCAGGCGTTAGCAAGAAAATGGCCGAATTCAGTGCCGTTGTCGTGGGTTCGACGCCGGAGCAGCTCGGCGCACATGTAAAGGCGGAGATCGCCAAGTGGACCCCTGTCGTGCGCGACGCCAAGATTGAACTCGAATAGGCACTGCCAAATCTGTGACGAGGTATCGTGCGGATGGGGCGAGCGAGGCCGATCATCGCTCTATTGGCAAGCGCGAGAGCGGAGGCTTTGACCGGCTAAACCTGGACGCAGCTTTCCAATCGCAGCGGTGATCTACATTTGCCGAGACGCCAACACCGCATCACCACCGATAAGCGGTACTTATCGATGGTTATAAGCTCAACCCACAATCGTCATGAGCAGCGGAAGCAATTCCCACATCACTTCTGGTTAATGGCGTATTTGCCATAATTTCAATGCGTTACGATCTGATCAACTTGCCTATGCAGAGCCTGTTGCGGCCGGTGATCGACGCCACCGCGGCGCTCACCCGCCTCGACGAGCGCATCGCCCGACTGCCGGGTGGCGGTGGATGGATCGACTGAACCCGTTACACCGATGTCGAGCAATCTCGGTGTAGGACAGATCCGCATCGCGTAAGGCGCGGAGCTTCTCAAAGATCTCCTGGCGAGATTGCCTATGCGCGAGCCCGGTGTAACGGCGGTGTGTCGCAGCGTCGACGATTGCGCTGCCGGTGGCACGTCCAGAAAGGCTCATCTGTTCTTCGATGGCCGAGCGAAGGTTCAGGTCAGGCCAACTGGAAATCAGAGAGCATGCTGTAGGACGGCAATGCTCTGTTGGCGAAGACGCCGCGGCGGAGGATGACTCGGTCCGAGTGCGGGCGAGCGATGACCTGGTCGAGGCTCCAGGCTTCCAGGATCATCAGGTCAGCCGAACGACCGATGCCGATGGTGCCGGCGTCGATGCCCATGATGCCGGCCGGTGTCGGGCCGGCAAGCGCGGTCGCATCCGCGTAGGGGTGGTCGAGATGCAGGATGCGCACCGATTGCCGCCAGGTGTCGAGCATGTCGTGATCGCCATAGGCGTAGAACGGGTCGCGGCAATTGTCACCTGCGGCCGCGACCGGAATGCCGGCCGCGCGCAGTTCCTGCATGGGCGTGACCCCGCGCCAGCGCGGGGTGCGGCCAGCTTCGCGATCCTGGAGATACATGTTGACGGTTGGCAGCGTGATGATCGAAAGGCCGGCATCGGCGATCAGCGAGATCCTCTCGCGCAATTCGTCCTCGCTCAGAAGCGAAAGCGAACAGCAGTGGCCGCAGGTCACGCGCCCCTCGTAACCGTGGCGGATGGCGGCGCGCGCCACATGCGGTAGTGCATCCGCCTGTGCCGCCTCGTCGACATGCAGATCGACATCCAGTTTCCGTTCCTTCGCCAGCGCAAACAGCCGGTCGAGCAGCAGGTCGATATCGTCGAGGCCCGACCCATGGGTGCCCCCGGAGGCGCGGGTGACGCCGCCGAGCAAGCCGCCGTGGACGGCAACGATATCGGCAAGGCGGGCGCCATAGTCGTCGCGATAGGCATCGAGCGGCACGAGGCCGGCAGCCTGCAAGGTGATGCAGCCCTTCCAACGTTCGCGCATTTCGGCAAACGCGCTCCAGGTGATTTCCGCCTGCCCCTCGTGGCTGTCGAGATGTGTGCGGATAGCGGCCACGCCATGGGCGTCGGCCGTTGCAAGACCGAATTCCATCCGTCGCAGGAGGTCGTCGGCATTCCAGTGGGCAAGCCGGTCCGCCGTCGTCGCGGCGCGCGCGCCGGGATGCGTGCCGCCGGAATCGGGCGCTCGTCCCATGGTGTGGCCCTTGTCGAGATGGGCGTGCGCGTCGATCAGAAGCGGCCAGACATGACGGCCGTCGAGCGCGACTGCATCTTCGCCACCATCGGCAAGGGCCGGCGTTATCGCGGCGATCCTGCCGTTCTCGACCAGAATATCGACGAGGGCGGAACCGTCCCGGTCCACCTCCGCACCACCAGGCACGTCATCTGCAAGCAGCGAGACCGGAACGCGCGCCTTTGTAAGACGAATACGCTCCGGTCTCGCCAGACGGGCGGCAAAGCTGGGAAACAGCGAAAGATCGTTCATGGTGGGTCTCGATTGGATGGGTTGCCGAGCGGTCAGTTCTCGTCAAACGAGGCGTGCAGACGCTCCTGCGCGAATTGCATGAAATGGCTGCCGGCGGGCGAAAGCGAGCCGCGGGCGCGATGGAGGATATTGAGCCTTTGTAGCGACCCTGTTCCCGTCAGCGGGATGAAGACCAGTTCGCCTGTGGCCATTTCGCGGTCAACATCGAGCCGGTTGAGGAAGGTGATGTGAGGCGTTGTCCGGGCAAGGCGCTTCATCAGTTCCATCGAATTGGTCTCGACGACGGGAACAAGGGTGGCACGCGCCGGGGCAGTCGCCTCGACGACCTCGCGCAGCGACAGCGATCGATCCGCCAGAACCAGCGGATAGAGCAGGCAATCGGACATGCGCACGGTCCTGCGGTTTGCGAGGGGATGGGCGGGCGCCACGACGGCTCCCAGCGCATGGCGGAATTCGGCGGCGCGTTGCAGCCGGGTATCGTCCGGCAGGTTGTAGGCAATGGCGATATCGGCCTGGCCGAGTGCAACCATCTCCGCAACAGTCGTCCGGTCGCCGACCATGATGCGCAGGCTGACCTGCGGATGTTCTTCTCGGTAAGCGGCAACGATTTCGGCAATCCGACCCGCAGCGAGCGTTGCCATGGTCGCCAGCACCACCTCGCCGCGATTGAGCCCCTTGAGGGACTGGATCTGCGCCCGCATCCGCTGATGCGCCTGAAGTGTCTCGCGAATGTGCTGGATGAGGATCTCGCCGGAACTCGTGAGTTTCAGGCCGCGCGGTAGGCGCTCGAAAATGGGTGCCTGCAGCTCTTCCTCAAGCTCCAGGATATAGCGGTTCACCGCAGAGGCGGCGACATGCAATGTCTTTGCCGCCTTGCGGATGGAGCCCTGTCGGGCCACCTCGTCTATATAACGCAGCGCGCGTCCATGAAGCATGATGGGTCCGTTGCCTGACGGGAGTCGGATTGACTGTTCCACGATGTCACCGCAACGGACCATCTTCAACGTCACTTCTTGGCGAAATTGGCGTTGATGCGCCGGGTCAGGTATTCGCCGGCGGTGATCGCCTCGTATTTGCCGAGCGGACCCTCAATGACGGCATCGCGGTTTGCCTGGCAGAAGAAGGGCAGGGACAGTCGGCGGCCCATGTACTCATTCTCGCGCGGCATACGCACCCGGTGCAGCGTCGACTGCAACTGGTCGTCCGACCAGCGCATCAGCATGTCGCCGATGTTGCAGGTGATGTAGCCCTTGCGCGGCGGAACATCCGTCCATTCCTTCAGGGCTGCATCCTTGCCCGGGCACACCTGGAGCCCGCCTTCGCCCTCCTTCTGGTGAAGGATGGTCAAGCAATCGAAGTCCGAATGCGCGCCCGCACGCCACGACGTGAAGTCTTCCGGCTTGGCGCCTTCCATCGACATGTAGTGGATGAGGCGCAGCGTCGATTGATATTGGTCCGAAGACGGGTCATGCGCCCTGGTGAAGAAATCCTCGGCAAAGCCCATCTTCAGCGCGAAGCAGGAGAGGATGCGCATGCCGAGTTCCCAGTTCTGTCGCTCGAAGCGGAGCATCTTTTCCCGGAAGCCCGGAAGATCGTCTTCGCTCGGCCACAAGTTGAGGCGGATCATGTCCGGCCGGGTGAGCTGGAAGCTCTCCTTGTTATCCGGCGTACCGGTGGAGGGGCGGACCTGCGCCCTGAATTCCCAGCCGGCATTGATGCCCTTCGGCATCGGGGTTTTCGCCTTAACCTCCACCGGCAGTTCGAAGAATGTCCAGGCCGTGTCGAAAGCCGCGTCAATATCGTCCTGGGCGATGCCGTGATTGTAGACCTGGAAGAAACCGATATCGACCGAGGCCTGCCAGAGTGCAGCGGCGATCTCGTGCTTGCGGTTGTCGAAGTCAGAAAGGTCGATGACGGGGATTTCCCGGTCAACGGTCGTGCCCATGCCGCCGATGGTCGCTTCCTTGGCGAGTTCCGCGAGGGTGTCTGTCTGGATATTCATACTATTCTCCTTACGTGAATGCCGGCGAACCGGCGGTTGAGGAGCAATGTCCGGGCAGGGCCCGACTGCTTCTACTCCGGATGGGTTCAGCCGTTTTTCGGCAGGCTCCAGGGAAAGAGGAGCTTCTGCGTCAGGGCCACGGCCTGAAATAGCAAGAGGGACATGGCGGCGAGCAGCAGCAAGCCGGCCCAGGCCTGTGGCAGCTTGAACAGGGAGGTCGACAGCTGGATGAAATAGCCGACGCCGGCTTCGGATGCGCAGAACTCCGCAACCACGGCGCCGATGACGGCTAGCGTGATCGAGATTTTCAGCGCCGAGAAGATGTAGGGCACCGCAAACGGCAAGCGTATCTGGGTGATCTCGCGGAAGCCCGAGGCGCGCAGGCTTCGCGACAGCTCGATCAGCTCCGGCGGGGTTGCCGCAAGGCCCGTTGCGGTCGAGACGACGAGCGGAAAGAAGGTGATGAGACAGGTGATAACGATACGTGGCGCATCGCCAGCCCCGAGCACGACGATCATGATCGGCGCAATCGCCACCACCGGCGTCGACTGCACTACGACGAGCAGCGGATAGAGCGTTCGCGACAGGAATGGCGAGCGCATCATGACCACCGCGAGCGGAATGGCGATAACGATGGACATCGCATAACCGATCAGCGCCACCCGCAACGTCGCGGCGATGTGACCCATCCAGCGCTCGAAGCCGATGGAGGAGAACGAGCCGAGGATCGCGCTTGGCGGCGGCAGCAGATAGGTCGGGATCGACAGGAGCCGCGCCGCCGCTTCCCATAGCAGCACCATGCCGATCAGGGCCGCGGCGGTCGCAATGCCCGGCAACGCCAGCACCTGCTTGAGGAGCGCGACCGGCGTACGGCTCTGCATGGCCTCACGCCGCATGACGGGTGAGGAGCAGATCGCGGAGGTAATCGGAGAGGTCATGGATCGCCTTGTCCTTTGCAGTTTCAGGGCCGCGTGGCCGGCCGACGGGAACGGTGACTTCGGTCAGGATCGAGCCCGGACGTCCGGTCATCACCAAAACGCGGTCGGACAGAAGGGCCGCCTCGCTGACGGAGTGGGTGATGAAGACCACGGTCTTCGGGCGTTCGGAAAAGATGCGGAGCAGATCGAAGCCCATCACCTCGCGCGTCAGGGCATCCAGCGCCGAAAAGGGTTCGTCCATCAGCAGGATATCCGGATCCATGAGCAGCGCGCGGGCGATGCCGACACGCTGTTGCATGCCGCCGGACAGTTCGTCCGGCAGGCGTTTCTCGAAGCCGGCAAGCCCGACCATGCTCAGCAATTCACCCGCTCGCCCGCGCTCCTCTGCCGTTACCCGGCCGGTCTTGTGGCGGGCGGGAAATACGACATTGTCTTCGACAGTCGCCCAGGGAAGCAGCGTCGGCTTCTGGAAGACGATCCCGATCTCGTCACGCGGGGCCGTCACCGGCAGACCGAAGACGTCTACCGAGCCGGATGTCGGCTTCAACAGGCCGGCGATCGTGCGCAGCAGGGTCGATTTCCCGCAGCCCGAAGGGCCGAGGATCGAGACAAACTCATGCCGGGCCACATCGAAGCTGACGTCGCGCAGGGCTTCCGTGCGCCCGGACCGGGTTTCGAAAACTTGTCCCAGCCTGTCGAAGCGGATAGCGGGCATCGCCATGGCGGTTACTCCGTTACCGCGAAGGTGCGGTTGACCATGGTTTCCGGATCGAGCTTGGCCGGATCGATGTCCTGCGCTTCAGAGACACGGCGCCAGGTTTCGGCGAGACGGGCGGCTTCGAAGGCGCCGAGGCCGTCCTTCTCCGTCACGTCGTTGAAGATCAACGGCAGCGTGTCCTTGAGCGAACCCTGGACGTCTTCCGAGCCGAGTTCCGGTACGATGGTGGTGACAGCGGCGGCAGCCTTCTCCGGATTCTCCTTGGCGAATTCGACGGATTTCTTATAGGCGGCGATAAAGCGGGCGGCGACCTGCGGACGCTTGGCGAGGAAATCGTCGCTGGCGATGAGGGATGCGGAATAGAGGTCGAGCCCGGCTGCCGACCATGGCAGGGCAACGATCTCCTTGCCAGCTTCCTTGCCTTGGTTGCTGTAGCGCGTCAGGTCGGTCATCCAGGCGATGATGCCATCGGCATTGCCGGTCATCAGCATCGGGCCGAGTGCGCCGGGATCGGCCTTGATGAGCTTGATATCCGCCATATCGATGCCGGCATCCTTGAGCACCAGCGGCAGGTAGACATTCGACGATGTGAAGGGCGACGTCGCGATCGTCTTGCCCTTGACGTCAGCGACGCTTGCGATCGAACCGCCCTTGGCGACGTAGAAGGCATGCGGCCCCTTGTTGAACAGCGACATGACGGCGGTCACCTTCACGCCCTCATTGGCGCGGGCGGCCATCAGGGCGCCGATATCGGAAATACCGATGTCGGAGGACGCGGAGGCAAGGCGCGATATGGCGTCGGTCGAGCCGCGACCGGAGGCGATCTCCACCTCAAGGCCGGCGTCCGAACAGAAACCTTCCTGGATACAGACGTAGATCGGCGCCTTGTCGCCACCCGGCAGCCAATCGAGCTGAAAGATCACCTTGTCGGCGGCGGAGGCGGCGCCGGCAGAAAGGATTGCGGCAAGTGCATAGAAGGGAAGCTTGGTGCGGGACATGAGTCGACCTTTCGCAATTAGTGTTCGATTTTTAAGGACTGATAGTGATTGGCGACGCGCTCCGGATCGAAGCCATCCGCGACGAGCCCGGCAATTGCGCAATCGCGTTTTTCGGGGCGCTTGCTTCTCAGGCATGCAAAGCAGCGATGCGTGCGAAGCTGGTCGGATCCGGTGTCGATCTCGGCGAACTTCGGGGCGAGATCACTGATTTTCCCTTGCATTTGGACATCCCCTCGACAGATTTACCCGTCGAGCAATGTCCAGAACCAAGGTTCAGACCGCTTCTACTCGCGAGATCTTTGTCTCACGCAGAAGCCGCGTTTTGCAAGAGTTTTGCTGAAATTTTGTACGTGATTGAAAATTGGGCAGAATGAGCTTCGCATTGAGGTGCCAACGAGCGCCGCAGCCATAGTGCTTTGAATTCAAATGCAAATTTTTGTCGAGAGAAAGTTATAAATCGCTCAGGAATTTATCGTTCTAATAATTAGGACGCCGAGAGCGGAAATCTCTTTGTGTCGATCGCGGAAATTGACTGTTTCGAGCGACGGAAGTGGCCCGGAACTGTGATGTGCCGGACAAGGCCTGCTCGCGCTCAAATCCATAGGCGGCATTTATGATGATGTCGAAACGCTCGCGACCAACTGGGTTCCGAGCGTCGACATCACCAACAAGATCAACACAGCCCTCGCAAATCTCCGGGGATCCGAGAACCGGCACATCGTCAATCGCACCGTAGCCGGTATGCAGCGCGCCCAGGATGCCATCAATGCCGACCTAACCAAGCTTCAGCAGCGGATGAAGCGCTACGAAGGCCTGATCTCTGTGCCGGAAGAGCGGGAAGCCTACGGAAAATTCAAGGAAAAACTCTCGAGCTATATGTTGCTTCATGACAAACTGGTCGCCTTGTCGCTGGCTGGCAATAAGGACGAAGCTGCCGATCTGCTGACAAGCGATATGCGCATGGTCTACGACGAGATGGATACCCAGGCAGACAAATTCCGCGACGTGAATGTGTCCGGGCGATGTCACGTTGTTCGCTTAATCCCCGACAAGGCGTTTGCCGATGAACTTACGCAGTTGCGCCGATAGCGCTTCGGCCGAAGGGCATTCATCATAAACGTCGAACCTGTTCCTTCGGCTCTCAAAGCCAGCCGAGAGCGGTTGCCGCCCGGATTGCTTCTGCGCGGCGATGACAGCCAAGCTTGCGAAACAGATTTCCGAGGTGAAATTTTACGGTCACCTCGGAGACATTGAGAGTATGAGCAATGTGCTTGTTCGACATGCCGCTTGCGATCAGCTGAATCATCTGAACCTCGCGCTGCGAGAGACCACCTTGGAGAGCTTTCGCTTGAGGCGAGTTCACGGAGCTTGCAAAGAGCGAAAGCGCGGTGCGGACATCGGACGAGGTTTCGATGAAGCTGCGAATGCGCTGGTTCTTGAGAAGCGGCGAAAGGAAAATCCGCTCCTCGGAGAGCACGCCGTTGCAGCCGAGGCGCGTTGCGCCTTCAAGCGCCGATAGAAGATGTGCGCGCGTCGCCGCATTGTCTCGGCGCTGATAGGCGCCATAGCTTTGCCACAGCTGCAGGGCGACTTTCTCGCGGTTGGTGACTTTCGGGTTAGCGATCAGCGCATCGATCTGGCGCGACAGATAGGGCCGCGGCGTCGAGAGGCGCACGGAATCGCGCAGCCATGCCATGGCATAGGAAATTTCGTCCCGGCGGCTCAGGCGTGTCAGTTCCTCGTTGGCGCTTTCGACCCAGTTGCGGCCGATCCGCATGCGGATGGCGGAAAGCGTTGTCGCGGCATCGCTCCAGCGATTGGCATTCTGGTAGGCGACGGCGGTGCGGATCTCCATCATGGCGTGAAACTGCAGGCCCTCTGACAGATGGATCCAGAGCCCGTCGAGAAAGCCGGGCCTGATCACCATCGGAAAGTGATCGGCCAGCACCTGTGATGCATAGTGAAGAGCGAACTGCATCAGGCTCGGCCAGATTTCCGCGGCGGCAAAATCATCGAATTCGTTCTGAACGAATTGGAGGAGATCGCGGGGCCGGCCGGCCTCGTAGGAGATACAGGCTTCGGCGAGCCGCAGCATCCGGAATTCCGCCTCTGCTGCATGCGGCACCTGTTCCAGTTTCTGCCGTGCTTCCTGAGCGGCACGACGCGCGAAAAGAACATCGCCGCTCATCAGTCGAAGCACCGTTTGATGAAGGTGGATGAAGAATTCCAGCAGCGGCTGGCCGCCCATATGGCCGAGATAGATCAAGGCGCGGGCCGCGGCGGCTTCCGCTTCACGGAAGTTCCTGCGGCGAATCTCGAATTCCAGCAGCGCATTATAGTATGCTGCCCACTTTCCGTAATCGCCCATCGGATAATCCGCCATGAATTCGCCGAGGCGGGTGATCATGGCGTCGGTCGGCATCAGGTCCTCGGAAATCATGAGGTTGAGCCGGAATGTTCGTGCTGCGAAGGAAAAGCGCGATCCGCGCAGCAGGACTTTCAGCGGATCGAGATAGTCCGAACCCAGATGTTTGCCGACGAGGTGGCGCACGCGCTGCAATTCTCCGAGCTTCAGGAGTGTGCGTGCCATGGCAAAAAGCACGACTTCATTGGTCGCAATCATCTCGTGGGAAAAGCGCATGATGATATCGCGAAAGGTCCCGAGGCTGTTTCGATAGATCAGCTCCAGACCTCGGGCGCGCTCCAGAATCTGCGCCGCATGGGCCTCGTGCCCATGATCGAGGAGCAGCGACATGGCGGCAAGCGCTCGTCCCGCCTGCTCGAAAGCGGAGGCTACCTCGATCACGGCAACGGTGGTTTCGAAGGTTGCCAGGCGTTCGCTGACGGCGTCTGTCAGGAGTGTCAGCAGTTCCTGGTGTTCGTCCGGCGCCTCGACCAGGCGTGGTAAAAGACCCGTCCACTCCTCGACCGTGACAGGAGATCGCGTTTCGAGCCAGATGGAAAGCAGCGCGGTCTGTCCCGGCGAAAGGTGGCCAAGGAAATTCTCGCGCAGATAGTCGATGGATAGGCGAGGGTCCTTTTGGCGTGTCAGCGGCAGGAAAACCGGCCAGCCGGCATAATCCCTGATCAAGCGGTTGGCTTCTTCAACTGGCAGTTCCCCCAATTCCTCTACGGAAAATGTCAGGTCGCCGGCGTCGAGCGTCACCGAACCTCGATGCAGGATGAGCCGCGCCAGCCCGCTGATGCGCTGATCGGGGCGGCAGGCGATGACCAGAACTTCGACGGTCTCCATGAGCTGAGCGGAAAGACGAACCGATCGAGCGGAAACCGGTACGTCCCATAAGAGCCATCCATCCCTCACGTCGCTCATGCGCGGTTGTTGCAGGTTGCAAACCTCCTTGCCCATCGCCTTTGCAGCCATGGACAGGACTGTGCTCTTTCCGGCTCCCGCGGGGGCACGCAGGAAGATGACGCCGGCGTGTTTCGTCGCGATGCGATGGCAAAGATGGGGTCGGGCAATCAATCTGTGCATGCGGGGTTTGTAAGCGCGTATTGAAGAATAACCTATACCATAAGGCTTAAAAACTATACCTCCAGGCAGTTGTCCATCGTCCACAGATGAGGATTGTTGTTTGTCAGTTAGCTGACGAACAAGGAAATTCTCGTCGATGCAGCAACATCCGTTGGTCGCGATCCTGACGCGGCTTGGCACCTTCGTTCTGGTCATGATCGCGCTTTCCATCATGATTTTCGCGCTGGCGCGCGTCGTACCGGGAGACCCCGCACGCATGGCTCTCGGCCCTGCGGCAACGCAGGAGCAGGTCGATGCGCTACGCGTGCAGATGGGGTTGGATAAGCCGCTTCTGGTTCAATACGTCGACTATGTCGGCAAGGCGCTGCAAGGCGATCTGGGCATGTCGCTGGTCTCGCAACGTCCCGTCACGACCGATCTGGAGCAGACGGTGCCCGCCACCGTGGAATTGGTGCTCGTCTCAGTCATCTTCATGTTTGTGGTGGCCATTCCGCTCGGTGTCATCACCGCACATTTTAGGGATCGTGCGCTGGATCATATCGGCCGCATCCTGTCCTTGACCGGTGTGACCATTCCGAGTTTCCTATTTGCGATAAGCCTGCAATTGCTTGCCGCACGCTGTCTGCCGAATTGGCCAATCATCGGCCGGCTCGATCATTCTCTGAGCTTTCAGCCCGGACCGACCGGATTTCTATTGATCGACGGCCTGGTGGCTGGACGTCTGGATGTGTTCGTCGACGCGCTTCAGCATCTCGTGCTCCCGGCCTTCGCGCTGGCCATGGCCGGCATCGGCCAGATTACCCGCATCACTCGTTCCTCCATGCTGGAGAACCAGCGCAAGGATCACGTTCTGACGCTGCAGAGTTTCGGGGTGCCGGAGCGGGTCATCATTTTCCGCTACCTTCTCAAACTGTCGTCGATCGCGCCGTTGACGATCATGGGCCTCGAATTCGCATCGCTTATCGGCAATGCCTTCGTCATCGAGATGGTGTTCGCTTGGGGCGGCTTCGCCTCCTACGGGCTGAACGCCATCCTGCAAAAGGACCTCAATGCCGTGACCGCGGTGGTGCTGGTTGCCGGCCTGTTTTTCATCGTTGCGAACCTGGTGGTGGATGTCCTGATCTCGATGATCGACCCGCGCCAACGCCGCAAGGAGGCACGCTGATGGCTGATATGAAGATGCTCGATGCGTCCGATCGCGCGCTGAGCACCGGTTACATGATGTGGTATCGCTTCAGCCGCAATCCGGCCGCGGTGATCGGCACGCTGATTCTGATTTCGGTCTTCGTGCTGGCTGTGTTCGCACCGTGGCTTACTCCCTATCCGAAACATGTCGGCGCCGTGGTCGATTTCCGTGCTCGGCATGTGTCGCCGGATGCCACCCATTGGTTCGGAACCGACAAAGTCGGTCGGGATATCTTTTCCCGCACTGTCTTCGGCATGCGCGTTTCGCTGCTGCTGGTCATCGGCGTCCTCGGCATTTCGGTACCGATCGGCACCGTGCTCGGCCTGGTCGCAGGTTATTTTGGCGGCTGGGTCGAGAAGCTTATCACGGGTCTGACGAATGTCATGCTGGCAATGCCGCCGCTGGTCATGGCGCTTGCCGTGTCGAACCTGCTCGAGCCGAACCTGATGAACGCGATGATCGCCATCACGCTGCTTTGGTGGACATGGCATGCACGGCTGATCTACTCCGTTTCCAAGTCCATCGCGTCGGAAGATTATATCGAGGCGGCCCGCCTTGCCGGCGCCGGGCCGATGCACATCCTCTTTCGCGAAATCCTGCCGAATTGCGTGGCGGTCATCTCCGTCAAGACAACGCTGGATGCGGCCTTCGTCATCCTGTTCGGCGCCACGCTCAGCTTCCTCGGCTTCGGTGTGAAGCCACCCATTCCGGATCTCGGCTCCATGGTTGCCGACGGTCGCCAGTTCATGCCCGATTACTGGTGGGAGGTCGTGTGCCCCGGTGCTGCGGTCTTCTACGTGACGCTCGGTTTCAATCTCTTGGGCGACGGCTTGCGGGACATGTTTGATGTGGAGAGCTAAGCGATGAGCGAGCCGCTTCTCAGGATCGAGGCTCTGAACGTCTCGTTCACGACCTACGGCCGCACCCGGCAGGTGCTCCGTGACATTTCCCTCACCGTCGCTGCCGGGGAGCGCGTCGCTCTGATTGGCGAGACGGGGTCGGGCAAGTCCGTGACAGCAAAGGCAATCATCGGCACCTTGCCAAGAAACGCCACCATCAGTTCAGGCACCATCTCTGTCGCGGGTCGTGATGTCCTGAAAATGCAGCGAAGGGAACGCGAGGCACTGAAAGGCACGGCCTTTTCCCTGATCATGCAGGACCCGCTTTCCTCCTTCAATCCGGTCTTCAAGATCGGCACGCATCTCGACGATGTCATGCGTTTTGCCGACAAGCGCGATGGCATCCGTTCGTCGAAGGCCGAGCGTCGCACGCGGATCGCCGCCGTCTTGCGTCGCGTGCAGCTCGCCGATGCCGAGCGGGTTATGAACGCCTATCCATCCGAACTGTCGGGCGGCATGCGTCAGCGCGTCCTGATCGGGCTTGCGTTGCTGCACCAGCCCAAGCTCTTGATCGCCGACGAGCCAGGTACGGCGCTCGACGTGACGACCCAGGATGAGATTCTCAATCTGATCAACCAGCTGGTGATCGAGGAGAACATGGCTCTTCTTATGATCACCCACAATCTCGGTGTCGTGCGCAAAGTTGCTGACCGGGTGGTGGTCATGCATCACGGCGATATCGTCGAGGCGGGACCTTGCCGCGAGATACTCACCGCCCCGCATCAGCCCTACACGAAAGCGCTCCTCGATGCCGTGCCGCCGCTTTACGGCGAGCGCGTGACCGATCTGCCGCAGAGCGACCGCGCGCCTATCGTCAAGGCCGAGGGCCTGAACAAGATCTATGGCCGGAAACCAGGCTTCCATGCTGTTCGCGACGTGAACCTGACGTTGCGTCAGGGCGAAATCTTCGGATTGGCCGGCGAGTCCGGCTCGGGCAAGACCTCCGTTGCACGCATCATCATGGACCTGTCACGTCCGACCTCGGGCGGCGTCACCATCGACGCGCCGGCACCAGGGCGTGGTAGGCGGCTGACGCAGATCGTCTATCAGAACCCCGGCACGTCGCTCAATCCGAAGCGCAATGTCCAGCAAACCCTGGCGTTGCCCCTGAAATCCATAGGCATGGGTGGCCCGGCCCGCGAGGCGCGGATGAAGCAGCTCATGGACCTCGTGCGCCTGCCGCAATCCTATTTGGCGAAATATCCGCATGAGCTTTCGGGCGGCCAGAAGCAGCGCGTGGCGATCGCCCGAGCGCTGGCGGCAGAGCCGAAGATCCTGATCCTCGACGAGCCGACCGCAGCGCTTGACGTGTCGGTGCAGAAGACCGTCATCGAACTGCTGCTGCAACTGCGCGAGGAGCTCGGGCTCACCTACCTGATGATCTCGCACGACCTGTCGCTGATGCGCAATTTCTGCTCGCGCATCGCCATCATGCTGCGAGGCGAGATCGTCGAGGAAGGGCCGACGCCGGCGGTCTTTGCCGCACCCAATCACCCCTACACACGCGCGCTGATAGCCGCCATTCCCGTCGTCACCGACGAGGAAGAGCGCCTGAAGCCCACCGTGACCGAGGAAGAGCGCATGCGCTTCCTCGTCAAAACCACAGACTGATCGAAGAGGAGCCTGACGTGTATCGCGTTGGAATTGACGTCGGCGGCACCAATACGGATGCCGTCGTTCTGGAGGGAAAGACCGTTCTTGCTGGGGTCAAGGCCCCGACGACCGAAGATGTGACTTCGGGCGTGATCGAGGCGCTGGAGAAGGTCATCGATGCCTCGGGCATCGATCGGGCCCGTATTGCTGCCGTCATGATCGGCACGACGCATTTCACCAATGCGGTCATCGAGCGCCGCCACATGGACGAGGTTGCGGCCATCCGCCTGAGCCTGCCGTCGGGCGCCGGTCTGCCGCCGATGGTCGATTGGCCCGACGATCTGCGCGAGATCGTCGGCAATCACGGTTATCAGGTCAAGGGCGGCTACGAGTTCGACGGGCGGGAGCTTTCACCGCTCGATGAAGACGCCATCGTGCGCATCGCAGGTGAAATCCGTGCAAAGGGTTTAAAGGCTGCCGCCGTGACCTGCGTCTTCAGCGGCATCAACGATGACATGGAGGTGCGGGCCAAGGAAATCCTGCAGCAGCATTGCCCCGGCCTGCCTGTGGTGATGTCGAAGGACATCGGCCGTCACGGCCTGCTGGCGCGGGAAAGTGCGGCGATCATGAATGCGAGCCTGCTGTCGCTGGCGGAGCGCACCGTTGCAGCCTTCGGCAAGGCGCTGGCGGCGGCCGGTATCCCATGCCCGTTCTACATCACGCAGAACGACGGTACGCTGATGGCCGCCGATGTCGTGCGCGCCTTTCCGGTGCTGACCTTTGCCTCCGGCCCGACCAATTCCATGCGCGGCGCCGCGTTTCTGACCGGGCTCAAGGACGCCGTCGTCGTCGATGTCGGCGGCACGACCTCGGATGTCGGGGCTCTCTCGCACGGCTTCCCGCGCCAGGCTTCCACGACCGTCGATATCGGCGGGGTTCGCACCAATTTCCGCATGCCCGATGTCTTTTCGATCGGCCTCGGTGGCGGTTCGCTCGTTGTCAGGAGTGAAGCGGGCATTGCCATCGGACCGAAGTCGGTCGGCTATCGCGTGCGCAAGGAGGCGCTCTGCTTCGGCGGATCGACACTGACCGCCACTGACATCGCGGTTGCCGCCGGCAAGGCCGAAGTCGGTGACAGCGCCTTGGTTGCCAATCTCGATAAGGGTCTGGTCGATACAGCCGTGGCAAAGATCAACGCCATGCTGGAAGCCTGTGTCGAGCGCAGTCGAATTTCCTCGGCGCCCGTGCCGGTCATCGCTGTTGGCGGCGGTTCAATTCTCATGCCCGACCGTATCGGTGATCTGGAGGTGATCCTTCCCGAGAATTTTGCCGTCGCAAACGCGGTCGGCGCCGCCATCGCCCAGATCAGCGGTGAAACAGATCGCGTCTTCTCACTGGTCGATGGCCGCACCCGCGAGAGCGCACTTGCGGAGGCCGAAGCGGAGGCTCGCGAAAAAGCGATCGCTGCCGGCGCTCTCGCGGAAACCCTAGAAGTTATCGAGCGCGAGGACACGCCTCTTGCCTATCTGCCAGGCAACGCCACGCGCATCCACGTCAAAGTCGTCGCTGAAATGGGAGGCCATCATGCCTGAGACGCGCAAGCAGAAATATGATGATGCCGCTCTGCGCTGGCTGACGCCCGAGGATCTCGATGCTTTGGAAATCGGAGCGGGTATTCTAGGCACCGGCGGCGGCGGCAATCCCTATCAGGGCAAGCTCCTGGCTCTGGAGGCGATGAAGGCCGGTTACGAGATGAAGGTTCTGGCGACGGACGCCATCGAAGCGGACGCGCTGTGCATGTCCATTGGCGGTATCGGCGCACCGGTGGTCGGCGTCGAGCGCATCCGCGAGGGGCGCGAGGGACTGCGCTGCCTGCGCGCCATGGAAGAACTCATCCGCACGCCGATCGACGCGATCGTCTGCGAGGAGATCGGCGGCGCGAATGCGATGAACCCGCTTGTGACGGCGGCGCTCGGCGGTCTTGCCATCCTCGATTGCGACGGCATGGGCCGGGCATTCCCCGAAATGCAGATGACGACCTTCTCGATCTATGGTCACAGCTCGACGCCTTCGGTGATGTGCGACCTGCATGGCAATGCGGTGATCTTCAGCCATGCCGTATCGGAAGTCTGGCATGAGCGCATGGCCCGCGCCTGCGTGGTCGCGCAGGGTGGCGCCGCCATGCTGGCGACGGCGCCGATGCAGGCCCGTTACGTCCATCAGTACGGTATTCCAAAGAGCTTTACCAAGGCGATCGCGCTGGGCGAAGCGGTGATCCGTGCCCGCAAGGCGCAGGAAGATCCGATTGCCGCCGTCTGCGCGCTGGAAGGTGGACGGCGGGTATTCAACGGCAAGATCACCGACCTGAAGCGCCATCTGCGCGGCGGCTTCGTCGTCGGCGATATGGAGCTCGCGGGCTTCGACGATTGCGCCGGCCAGACGGCGAACGTGGCGATCCAGAACGAATTCCTGGTTTTCCGCCGCGATGGCGCGATCGAGGTCTGTGTGCCGGATCTGATCGTGCTGCTCGATGTCGATACCGGCTATCCGATCACAACCGAAATGCTGCGCTACGGCCAGCGCGTCGCCGTCGTCGCCATTCCCTGCCACGAGCTGCTGCGCAGCGCCCGCGCGCTTGAGGTCGTCGGTCCCGCGGCCTTCGGCTATCCGGACATCACCTATTCGCCGCTGCCGGCTCCGGGCCGAAAGGCAGCCTAACCATAAGCGGGGCAGTTCCCGCATCAAAGAGGAGAACTAGAATGAAGATGGGTTCCAGAAATCTGCGTCTTTCGGCGCTTCTGCTCGCGAGCGCCATGGCGTTGCCGCTGACTTCGCTTGCTGCATCGGCGGCCGACAAGGTGTCGATTGCCGTCAACACGATGCAGATTTTCAGCTCGCTCGATCCGGCCAAGGTCACAGACTACACAGGCTATATGGCGATCGTGAACATGTATGATGCGCTGACGACCGTCAGCCCTTCGGGCGAGATCGTGCCCCATCTGGCAAAATCCTGGGATATCTCCCAGGATGGGCTGACCTACACGTTCCATATTCGCGATGACGCCAAGTTCCAGGACGGTACGCCCGTCAAGGCCTCTGACTTCGTCTGGTCGATCCGGCGCCTGATCGGCATCAACAAGGGGCCATCGAACCTCGTCGTCGGCCTTGTGCAGCCCGACAATGTTACCGCGCCTGATGACACGACCGTCGTCGTCAAGCTCGATCGCCAGTTCTCACCGTTCATGGCCGTGACGCCGCTGATGATGGCGCTGAATGAGAAGGTGATCGAAGCCAATTCCAAGCCGGACGACAAATGGGGCGAAGCCTATGTGGGTGAACACTCTGCCGGCTCGGGTCCCTATAAGCTTGTCAGCTACAATCGCTCCGCCGATATGGTGATCGCGCGCAATCCCGATTACTTTCTCGGCTGGACCAAGGGGACGCCGATCGACGAAGTGCGTTTCGTCCAGACGAGTGACGACGCTACCGTCAAGGCGCTCGCCGAAAAGGGCGAGCTCGGTCTCTCCTCGCATGGCCTCGGCAACGACACCTATGAAACGATCGGCAAGATGCCGGGCTACAAGCTGCTCCAGTCGACGACGGCCGGCGGCTTCGTCATCAAGCTGAACAGCAAGGTCTATCCGACCGACGACGTGCATGTGCGCCGGGCAATCGCCTATGCCACCGACTACAAGACCATTCAGGAAGCGATCTATCCGGGCTTCGACATGACCGGCCCGCTCTCGACCGTGTTCAAGGATGCGCACAACGACGACGTCCAGCCCGGCGTCTTCGACCTCGAAAAGGCGAAGGAAGAGCTCGCCAAGTCGAAATATGCCGGTCAGAAGATCACGCTGGTCAACAGCTATGTCGCCTCGCTCGCTTTCGAATCCGAAGTGGCGCTGCTGATGCAGGCCAATCTCGAACAGATCGGCATCACGCTCGACATCAAGCCCGAACCCTGGAACCGCATCGTCGAGCTCTCCTCCAAACCCGAGACCACGCCGGCCTCGACACAGGTCAACATCTCGCCCAACTATCCGTCGCCGGATGCAATTTTCTATAATCAGTATCACTCCAGGGCTTCCGGCACGTGGATGTCGATGGAATGGCTGCAGAATCCCGAGGTCGACGCGCTGATCGACAAGGCGAGGTCGACCACCGACATCAAGGAGCAGAACGCGACCTACAAGGAGCTGCAGGTCAAGCTCGCCGAGCTGCAACCCGACGTATGGGCGGTATCGCCAAACCGGCGCTATGCGGCAAACAAGTGCCTTCAGGGCTATGAGTTCATTCCCATGCAGAGCTGGGATCTGAACTTCTCGAACTTCCATTGGGACTGCAAGGCGAACTGACCTTCGCCTGCACATCGAATGGACCCGGGCCCTATTTGGGGGCGGGACAGCGAGAGCAATTCCAGGAAAACTGGGGAACGGTTTTCCCGGAATTGCGAGAAAACAACGAGATAAAGCGGCTCAGAGGTTCCGTGAAAGCTGAACCGCTCTATTGCCGAAGGTGAAACATGCTTCAGGAATTTTCCGAAGACAATATCGAGCCGCTCGCAACGGGAGCCTGGATCCTGGGAACCGGCGGCGGTGGCAATCCCTATATCTCGACCCTTAACCTTCGCAGGCTCTATGCCGAGGGCCGTCGCGTGCAGGTGATGGATCCAATGGCGCTCGATGACGACGACATGATCGCGGTCGTCTCGAAGATGGGCGCGCCGCTTGTGGGGCAGGAGCGTTTGAGCGATCCCGTGCATCTGGCGCGCGCGGTCGAGGTCATGGAGGATTATCTCGGCAAGCCCTTTCGCGCGATCATGAGCGTCGAGATCGGTGGTTCGAATGCGCTCTCCTCTTTTCTCGCCGCCGCGATGCTGGGCCGGCCGGTCGTCAATGCCGATGCGATGGGACGCGCCTATCCCGAGGCCCAGATGACCTCTTTCGCCATTGGCAATCTGCCGATGTTTCCGCTTTCCCTCGTCGACGTCCGCGACAACGAGGTCATCGTCACCAAGGCCGCATCCTGGAAATGGATGGAGCGGATATCACGCAAGGTCTGCACGGAGGTCGGCTCGACTGCAGCGACCTGCAAGGCGCCGCGCACCGGCCGCGAGGTGAAGGACTGGGGCATTCATTACACCATAACGAAGGCTACGGAGCTTGGCCGCGCCGTCATCGAGGCGCGCGCGCGTCATGACGATCCGGTGAAGGCGGTTCTCGATCACGAGGGCGGCAAGCAATTGTTTCGCGGCAAGGTGATCGATGTGGCGCGCGAAACCACAGGTGGCTTCCTGCGCGGGCGAACCGTAATCGAGGGCATCGATGCCGACAAGGGTGCGCGAATGGAGCTCGCCTTCCAGAACGAATGGGCTGTCGCCTTCCGCGATGGCGAGCCGGTAGCGATGACGCCGGATCTCCTTTGCCTGCTCGACACGATTTCCGGCAGCGCCATCGGCACGGAATCCGTGCGCTACGGCCAGCGTGTGACCGTAGTGGCTCTGCCGGCACCCGAACTCCTGACCTCGCCTGCTGGGATCGTTGCCGTCGGTCCTCGTGCCTTCGGTTACGACATTGATTTCAGATCGGTATTCGCATGAAACGCATCGGTATTGACGTTGGCGGCACCAATACGGATGCCGTTCTGATAGACGGTGAGAAGATCATCGCTTCCATCAAGGTTCCCACCACGCAGGACGTCATGTCCGGCGTGAAGTCGGCCCTGAGCCATGTCGCCGCACATGCCGGCGTATCCGGCCGGCCGATCGACGCCGTCATGATCGGCACCACGCACTTTACCAACGCCGTTGTCGAACGGGCGCGACTGGAAAGGGTGGCGGCGATCCGCATTGCACTGCCGACCGGCGCTTCCCTGCCGCCGATGTGCGATTGGCCAGACGACCTGCGCGCGGCAGTCGATCCGCTCATCTTCATGGTTCATGGCGGTCATGAATATGACGGTAGCCCGCTCGTGCCGATGATCCCTGACGAGATCCGCGAAGCCGCGATGAAGATCCGCGATGCCGGCATCACGTCGATCGCGATATCCGCGACCTTCTCGCCGCTGACCACCGAATGCGAGGTCAAGGCGGCTGAGATTGTTCGGTCGGTGATCCCGGATGCGAGGATCACGCTGTCTCACACCCTCGGGCGGATCGGTCTGCTCGAGCGTGAAAATGTCGCGCTTCTCAATGGGGCGCTGCAGTCGCTCGGCAGGACCACGGTGCAGGCGTTCTCGGATGCGCTGCGCGAAGCGGGCGTTGCCGCACCCTTTTACCTGACGCAGAACGACGGTACGGTAGCGCTGGCGGATGTCGCGGCCGCCAATCCGGTTCACAGCTTTGCCTCCGGTCCGACGAATTCGATGCGGGGTGCCGCCTTCCTGACCGGCTTGAGCGACGCGATGGTGGTCGATGTCGGCGGCACCACTTCGGATATCGGCTGCCTCGTCGGCGGCTTTCCGCGCGAGGCCAATAATATCGTCCACATCGGCGGCGTGCGCACCCTGTTCCGCATGCCCGATCTCCTGCCGATCGCCCTTGGCGGCGGAACGATCATCGATCCGGAAACGGGCAAGATCGGCCCGCGTTCGGTCGGCTATCGCATCCTGACGGAGGCGCGCGTCTTTGGCGGCAATACGCTGACCACCTCGGACATCGCCGTCGCCGCCGGTCTGATCGAGATGGGAGACAGGGATCGCGTTCGCGATCTCGATCCGGCCTTCGTTAAGGCGAGCCTCGAACGAATCCGCGATATTGTAACGGATAGCTTCGACCAGATGAAGACGTCGGCAGAGGACGTGCCGCTGGTCGCCGTCGGCGGCGGCGCCTTCCTGATCCCGGAAAAGATCGCGGGAGCCTCGGAGGTCCTTCGCGTCGAGAATGCCGGTGTCGCCAATGCGCTCGGTGCTGCGATGGCGCAGGTGTCTGGCGAGGTCGACCAGGTATTTTCGGGGTTGAGCCGCGACGAAGCCATCGCCAAGGCGGAAGCGGAGGCGCAGGATGCCGCCGTTGCTTCCGGCGCGAGCCGCGAAAGCCTGAAGACGCTCGAAGTCGAGGATATTCCGATTGCCTACCTGCCCGGTGGCGCGCGTCGTGTAAGAGCAAGGGTCATCGGCGATATCGCCTTTAACTAGGGCAATTCCAAGAAAAGTGCGCGGCGGTTTTCCGTCCGGAATTGCGTGAAAACAAAAGAATGTATCGCGCCCGATCATGCCGACCGGGCGGCGTTCATGGGAGCGGTGATGTCGTTTGGCACTTAACCGTAAGAATGCGGCCGTTACTTTCTTGGTTGGCATTTAATTTGAGATTCCATGCGCCGAGAATCTCAAATTAAATGCAACTGCGAAGACGTCCGCGACTGACGTGCGCAGTCCACGATCTCGTCTATAGCGCTGCCGAAGCGAGCTTTGTTCTCGCCCATCATATGGCCACGCAGCATGTGAAGCATTTCCGGCCCGGCACGCTGGACGATGGCCACACCAGCTAACAGGGCTGGCCTTAAGTGCAGCGGCAATAGCGTACTTGCTCGCGACGGAAGTTTGCTGGTTTTCATCCTGAGAACGTCATCGAGATCAGGAATGATCACACCGAGCACTCTATAGTCTGACCATTCGTAAAGCGCCGGGACAGGCTTCGGAACGCGTCGCATCAGCAGGAGGCCGGCAATCTCGCTTGGCGCCATCCAGTTTTGCATGCCACGCTCGGCCTCGTCGTCGAGAAGCTGTTCTCCTTTAAGAGCACTATTGTGATAGCGACTGAAGGGCGAGGGGCGGGCACTCCCGTCAGTGTTCTGAAGGGGGTTACCACAAAGCGGACACGTGATGCGCCATCCAAGAAACCGGCTACGAAGAACGGGCTGCAACCCGTTCGTAGTTGGACTGCAGCTGCAACATAATTGCCGGGGCTCGCGGGCAATCAGCAGCCGTGATGATTGCGGAATATTCGTGAAGGTCATGCCGCGGACCGTAACCGGATCGACCGAAAACATCGAGGCTGTGCGGTCGCCCTGATCTTCGGTGAGATCTAAATCGGCCGCGCGCAATGACAGCACTTCGGGAAGGCAATGCTGAAGCATAGCCAATGGAGGGACCGCGGCTGTACCTTCATTTTCTCGGCAACGATGCGCAGGAGTGCTCCGAAATCCTTATGGTTATGCAGGAAATCAGCTGGCATGCGCGTCCGCCACGAGGCCATTGAAGAATTTGCGGGTGCGTACCAGGCCGTATTCCTTGGCGGCACGGGCGAGGGCGCTGCGATTGCCTTGGAGGGCACGTTCTTTCACACGGGCCAGCACCTGGTCGCGGTCTTCGGCCAAATGGTCGAGATTATTGACCAGATCGACCAGCAGGAATTCTTTGGTCAGGGTTTTGGGGAAGGCCGGCTTCTTGCGAAACTCGAATTCTCGACCGCCCAACGTGAAGTTTCCGTGGCGCTTATGATTGTAGACGACAGTCTTGTTATAGAGCTGCGTCGCGCCGACACCGAGGTTGTTGTAAGCATTGGACGAGGAGACCAGATACCGGTCGTCCTTCAGGAAGGCCTCGACGAGGACGTCATCTTCGGCAGGGGCTTTGCCGAATGCGGTCTGCTTCGGCCGGTGGTAGACTCCGGTCGATAGCTTGGTCAGGTATCCTTCCGCCAGCAGCTGCTGTAGGTGTCGATCAATAGACGACGACCATTGGGCGAGATCCTCCCGACGGTAGACCTTGCCGGACCGCAAATGCTTTTTCAGTTCCTGTAGCTTCGTCATGGGATAGCTCCTGCACGCACAATAGCGAGGCTACACGGCCTTCAGCGCCCGTAGGTTTGGCGCCACGTTTCATACTTCGCCAAGTGCTCGTCCTTGGTAGGAGGGTAAAGACCGATGATGGCTTCGCCAGCCTTGACCTGCTCGAGGACAAAATCCTCGTAGCTTTCCATCGCCGTGCATTCCTCGGCAAGTTCTTCCGCAAGATGAGCTGGGATTACCATCACGCCGTCTCGATCGCCGACCAGCACGTCACCGGGAAATACCGCCACATCGCCGCAGGCGATCGGCACATTGATATCGAGCGCTTCATGGTGAGTCAGATTGGTCGGGGCCGACGGCTTTGCGTAATAGGCGGGCATGTCGAGTTCGCCGATGCCGACCGCGTCGCGAAAGCCGCCATCCGAGACGACGCCGGCGGCGCCGCGTAGCGCCAGGCGGGTGATCAGGATCGACCCGGCAGTCGCTGCGCGGGCGTCCTTACGCGCATCCATCACCAAGACATGGCCGGGTGGGCAGGTTTCCATGGCGACGCGCTGCGGATGATCGGCATTGCGGAATACGGTGATCGGATTGCGATCCTCGCGGGCCGGAATGTAGCGCAGTGTAAAGGCCTGCCCGACCATGGTATCGGCCTTCGGCGCCACGGGCACGACGCCCTGGATGAACTGGTTGCGAAGGCCGCGCTTGAACAGCGCTGTGGCGATCGATGCGGTCGAGATCTTCTTGAATTTGGCGCGGGTCGCTTCGCTCAATACGTAGTCGGTCATCGGTATTCCCTTCCTCAATAGATATCCGGCTCGCCGGCATTCTTGCCGAAACCGGTTTCCAGAAAATCGAAGTCGCAACCCTGGTCGGCCTGCGTCACATGGCGGGAGAACATCCAGCCGTAACCGCGCTGGTAACGCGGCTCTGGCGCCTTCCATTCGGCCTTGCGGCGGGCAAGCTCATTCCCGCCAACCAGCATGTCGAGTTGACGATTGGGCAGGTCGAGACGGACGATATCGCCGTTTTGCAGAAGCGACAGCGGCCCGCCGACATAACTTTCCGGCGAAACGTGCAACACGCAGGCGCCGTAGGATGTGCCGGACATACGAGCGTCGGAGATGCGCAGCATGTCGCGGTGGCCTTGCTTGATCAGCGCTTTTGGAATGGGCAGCATGCCCCATTCGGGAAAGCCGGGTCCACCCAGAGGGCCGGCATTGCGCAGAACAAGCACATGGTCGGGCGTAACGTCGAGGTTCTCGTCGTCGATCGCCTTCTTCATCTCAGGATAGCTGTCGAACACCATCGCCGGGCCCTGATGCACGTGATATCTCGGGTCACAGGCGGCCGGCTTGATGACCGCACCGTCCGGGCAGAGATTGCCGCGTACCACGGCGAGCGAACCCTCGTGATAGACCGGGTTGGAAAGCGGCCGGATGACATCGTCGTTATAGACCTGCGCGCCCTCGAGGTTCTCACCCATGGTCTTGCCGGTAACGGTCATTGCCGAAAGTTCGAGCCGGTCCTCGATCTGCTTCATCAAGGCTCGCAAGCCACCGGCATAGAAAAAGTCCTCCATCAGGTAGTCCTTGCCGGATGGGCGGACATTGGCGATCAGCGGCGTGACGCGGCCGAGTGCGTCAAGGTCGTCCAGCGTCAAGTTGACACCGGCGCGCCGCGCCATGGCGATCAGATGCACGACAGCATTGGTGGAACAGCCGGTGGCCATGGCAACGATCGCGGCATTGCGGCAGGCAGCATCGGTGACGATCTGGTCGGGGGTGAGATTTTCCCAGACCATGTCGACGATGCGGCGGCCGCACGACGCCGACATGCGCTGGTGGTTGGCATCGACGGCCGGGATTGAAGAGGCGCCAGGAAGGGTCAGGCCCATAGCATCGGCAATCGCCGTCATGGTCGAGGCAGTGCCCATGGTCATGCAGGTGCCGGCCGAGCGGGCGATGCCACCCTGCACGCCCAGCCATTCCTCGTCGGAAATGTTGCCGGCGCGGCGCTCGTCCCAGTATTTCCAGGCATCCGAACCGGAACCCAGAATCTTCCCCGCATAATTTCCGCGGAGCATCGGACCGGCAGGGAGATAGATCATCGGCACGCCAGCCGAGATCGCGCCCATGACCAGGCCGGGTGTCGTCTTGTCGCAACCGCCCATCAACACGACGCCGTCGAGCGGATGCGAACGGATCATCTCCTCCGTCTCCATGGCCAGCATGTTGCGGTAGAGCATGGAGGTCGGCTTGGTAAAACTTTCGTCGACCGAAAGAGAGGGCATCTGCACGGGAAAGCCGCCGGCCTGGGAAACTCCACGCTTTACGTCCTGCACGCGTTCCTTGAAGTGGGAGTGGCAGGTATTAAGTTCCGACCAGGTGTCGAGGATGCCGATGATCGGCTTGTCTCGGAAATCCTCTTCCGCATAACCGAGTTGCATCATGCGTGAGCGGTGGCCAAACGAGCGGAGGTCGTCAGGCGCAAACCAGCGGGCGCTTCGCAGCGTTTCTGGCGTTTTTCTGTTTGTCATGGGAAATGACCTTATAGGGATTGGAAGGAGCGGCGAAGCTATTCCTTCATGCCCCATTTCTGGATGGTGTGGCGTTCGATCGTCTGGAAAACAAGGTTTTCAACGATCAGACCGATAATGATGACGGTGAGAAGGCCGGCGAATACGGCCGGGATATCGAGCAGGTTGCGGTTCTCGAAGATGAACCAGCCGAGACCGCCCTGGCCGGACGAGACGCCGAAGACAAGTTCGGCGGCGATCAGCGTCCGCCAGGCAAAGGCCCAGCCGATCTTCAGACCGGTGAGGATGGACGGGAAGGCGGCCGGCACGAGGATGCGCAGCACGTATGAAATGCCGGTGAGGCCGTAGTTTGCCCCGACCATGCGCAGGGTGCGAGACACGCCGAGGAATCCGGAATGGGTGTTGAGGGCAACGGCCCAGAGCACCGAATGCACGAGCACGAACACCAGGCTGGAGGCACCCAGACCGAACCAGATCAGCGCCAGCGGCAAAAGCGAGATGGCCGGGAGCGGATTGAACATCGCCGTCATGGTTTCGAGAAAGTCGGTACCGATACGGGTGTTGATGGCCAGCACGGTCAGGAGCGCGGCGAGCACCGTGCCCACAGCATAGCCCACGAACAGGATCTGCAGCGTCGTCCAGATCCGGGCCGGCAGTGTCCCGTCCGCAAAGCGGTCGATCAGCGTGGTGATCGTGTCGGTGAGGGTCGGGAACAGCAGCGGGTTGTCGAGAAACGAAGCATAGACCTGCCAGACGATGGCAAGCGTCAGGATCAGCAGCGTCTTGCGCAAGGCGCCGATGCCCCACAGGGTTTCGAGTGGGCTGAGCTTCTGTTCCACCGGCTTGATGTTGTCATAAGGTTTGTTGGCCTCGACATCGGCCGCGAGAATGATGTTTGCGGACAGCATGGCTTATTCCTTGTGACCGGGCTCGTTGGAGAACAGCAGGTTATGGATATCGCGCTCAAGGGCCACGGCGCTGCCATCCTCGTGGCTGATCTTGTCGACATCGACGACCTCTGCCTTCACCCGGCCGGGATGCGGCGAGAGCAGCAGGATGCGGTTGGAAATCTTGATCGCCTCGGCGATCGAGTGGGTAACGAAGATGACCGTGAACTTGGTGTCTTCCCAGAGCTGCAGCAGCTCGTCCTGCATCTGCCGGCGGGTCAGCGCGTCAAGGGCGGCGAACGGTTCGTCCATCAGCAGGATGTCCGGCTGCATGGCCATGCCGCGGGCAATGGCCACGCGCTGTTTCATGCCACCCGACAGTGTGTGCGGGTAGCTTTCGATGGCGCGAGTCAGCTTGACCTTGTCGATGTATTGGCGAGCCAGCGCCTCGGCTTCGGCCTTCGGCAGTTTGCGGGCGACAACGAGCGGGAACATGACATTTTCTAACACCGTCTTCCATGGCATCAGCTGGTCGAATTCCTGAAACACCATCATCCGGTCTGGCCCGGGGCGCTTTACCTCACGGCCGTTGATGTGGATCGCGCCAGCAGACGGAGCCATGTAGCCGCCGACAGCCTTCAGCAGCGTGGACTTGCCGCAGCCCGAGGGGCCGAGAAGAACGAAACGGTCGGATTCGCGGACATTGAAACTGACGTCTTCGGTGGCGGTGATGAGAAGGTTGGGTGTCTTGTAGCGCAGTGTCACGTGGTCAACGGACAGAAGCGGTGCCTTGTCGGCAGCCGGCGCAATGCGCTCGGCGGCGGCAATATTTGCCTGCATGATGGGTTCACTCCCTAAGAGGAGCAGCGGCAAGCGTGTCCGCCGCTGCTGGTGTCGCGACGGGCTCAGTTGCCGTTGAGATAGGCGCTGTCGGGCAGGTAATAGTCGGTCCAGGCCTTTGGCATGGTCTTCAGCGTGCCGATCTTGTTGAGATGTGCGGCAAACTTCATCGTTCCCTGCGGGTCGGTGCGCCATTCGTCCATGCCGGGTTCCTTCAGCATGGCGAGAAGATCGTCGAGGCTGGTCTTGTCGCCGGAGATGGACTTATAGGCTTCAAGGGCTGCCTTCGGATCCTTCTTGATGAAGGCGACGGCCTCTTCGGTTGCCGTACGCAGTGCCTTGACCAGTTTCGGATTGGCTTCTGCGAAGGCCGTGGTGGTGAAGAAGGTGGCTTGGGTCAAGGCACCGCCAAGGATTTCGCGCGAATCCGTGACCTTGTGGACACCTTGCTGTTTCAGCTCGACATACTGGAACGGCGGTGCGGAGAAGTGGTTCTTCACTTCATGCTTGGAGTTGGCGATGGCTGCCACTGCATCCGGATGGCCGAGCTGCACGGTGTTGGAATCGAATTTCTTGACCTGATCGTCGCCATAAAGCTTGGCTGCCGCCATCTGCAGCAGGATAGCCTGGGTCGAGACGCCGACAGTCGGCACGGCGATCTTGTCGCCTTCGCCAATATCCTTCAGCGATTTGATGCGCGGGTCGTTGGACACCATGATGACAGGTTGGGCCGAGCTGGTGATGATGCCCTTCACCTTGCCGCGGGTGCGATCCCACAGAAGCAGGAGGTTGCCAGTACCTGTATTGACGACATCGACATTACCGGCGAGCAAGGCATCAGTCTGGGCGCCACCGCCGCTAAAAGTCCGCCATTCGACGGTCACGCCCTCGACACCCTCTTTGGCGGCCTGTTTTTCGATGAGCTTCTGCGTCTCCATCACGTGGCTCGCAAGATAAAGAATGCCAGGCTGCCGGGTGATGGAGATATTGGTCTTGTCCTGTGCCTGGCTCGGACAAGCCAAGCCTAGAGCCATAGCAATTGCGGTCACGCCGCTGATCAAGAGTCGCATGGTTTTCCTCCCAAGGTGGGGGCCCTCCCGGCCCGGGTTTCGCCTAGTGTGAAAAGCGAATAATGCATTGAAGCACTAAAACATCAGTGCATCAACCCCGCTTTTATGTTTTAGTACTGTGATGGCGAGCAAGTGGATGGAAATGGGATGGGTAGTGTGATGAGGGGCAGCCAACTGGACCGTTCGCGGCAGGTGGCGCTACAGGTGCATGAAATTCTGCGGGAGCGCATCCTCAAGGTAGAACTAGCGCCAGGCACGATTTTGTCGCGGGCATCGTTGCAGTTGGAGTTCGGGGTCAGCCAGACGCCGGTACGTGACGCCCTGATGCGGCTGCAGGAAGAAGGGATCGTCGATGTCTATCCGCAATATGCGACGGTTGTGGCGAAGATCGATATTGACCATGCCAGGCAAGCGCAGTTCCTGCGGTTGTCGATCGAACTCGAAGCGGTGCGAAGGTTAACGGAGGCGGCACCCGCCAAGACTGCAGCCGAACTTGGAGAAATCCTCGCCAGGCAGAAAGCGGTGGCAACGCCCGAAACCTACGACACATTTGACGGCATCGACCGCGAGTTTCACAGAAAACTCTATGAAAGGAGCGGCATCCTGCAGCTCTGGGCAAATGTTCGTCGCCAGAGTGTTCACCTCGATCGATTGCGTCGCCTGAACCTGCCAATGCCTGGAAAGATGCAGATGGTGATCGCGGACCACGCGGCAATCGTCGAGGCTATAGGGTCCGGCAAACCCGAGGCAGCGGCTGCGGCGCTAAGGCGCCATCTGTCAGGCACTCTTTCCATCATTGACGTTATCAGCGCAGAATTCCCTGATTATATTCGAGCTTGATTGGACAGCCCGAGGGACTATCACATTCCGAGAATAACGCTTCATAGGGGCTGATTTTTGTTACTCAGCCGAACCTCATGCTCTTAACAGGCGATAGAGACTGAGCCGAAATCGCGAACGCCAGTTCCATAAAAAGCGATATATGCCGCAATCGCCTGATCGATGGTTCGATTCCGTTCAAGACCGCAGGTACCCCAATCAACACCTACTGTTCTCCAGTCTCATCGTCGGCGATCTTGCGCAGCAGATACAACAACGCTATGCGTTCCGCGGGGTTGAGACGCGCGACGGTCTTTTCGCTGATGATATAGGCTTGTGGATACATGTCCTGCAGCAGGGCTTCGCCCCTGGGCAGCAGGGAGATCACCACCTTGCGGCCGTCGGCCTGGTCCTTGGAGAGATCGATCAGTCCGCGGGCCTTCAGCCGCTCGACGATGCCACGGATGGTCGCCTGGTCGACGGAGGTGGCCTTGACGAGCTCGACCTGTGAACTGGGCCCGAGGTCATGCAGCGCGCACAGCGTCACAAACTGCACCGATGTCAGGTCTGGATCACTGGCATTGGTCTGGAAAATCGACAGATGACGCTGATAGGCCTTGCGCAGCAGATGCCCGACTTGCTCCGTGACGTGGTAGCCATTCTGAGGCGCCGGCGCTTCGGGGAGGCCTTCGGTGTCTTTTGCGGTCATAGTCGGTGTGGTCCATCGGTTTGCGGCTCTTCGGCGCGAATGCATCGCGCACTGCAGGAAACATCACAGCAGGTTGCGCTGGTCAAGGCGTCTCGAGCCGCACCCGCTCCGCGCGATTTCACGCGGAGCGGCTTGGCTATCTCGGCTATTTGAAGTTGTACTTCATTTCCTTGACGGCGATGTCGCCATCCAGAACCATCGGTTCATCGTCGAGGAACAGCGAGCAACCGCGCATCGGGATGTCCAGATGGCAGGCGGTGTCGTTCGGGCCGCCGAGCTCGTTGTTGGGGCCAGTGGAGAACATCACGTTGCCGTAGAAGGAGCGTGCCTCCATGCCCATGCCTCCGGGGAATTCGCCGGGCACCATTCGATGCCACTTAGCGTTCTGATTAAGGCCCCAGCCGACATGGCTCATGCCCATGCCACGCGGGTCGTTGAAACCTGCCATATAGGATTTGACCAGCTCGGCATCGAGACCGCCGCGAATGTCGGTGATCCAACCGTTTTCGATCGTATAAATGATCGGGTCGCGCACGTAGATGTTCTGCGGCAGCAGGATATCGCCCGGAGCAACGACGATTGTACCGTCGACGCCATCGTCGTCACCACCGGTAAAGACAAAGCCGGACGGCCAATGATCCCAGCGGCCCGGCTCGTCCGTGCACGCATATTCCGTAATGGCGGGATAGGTGTTGAGCTTGTAGGTGACATCCGTGCCATGCGGAGAAGTGATCCGCATCACCTTCGCCTTGGACAGCAGGTCTCCGGCAAATTCAACGCGCTCGCGCAGTTCCTTTGTCGGCAGCATGCGCGCCAGAATCTCCGGCGGTTCCACGGCGGTCAGGATACGCGTGCCGGCCGCCTGGATCGCCATCTGTTCCGGGCTGAAGAGTAGAAAGATGCAATCGATCAGCATGTCGGCGGCCTTCAGGGCCTCTACCGCTTCCGGCATGGCAGCAAGGCCTGTCTGGCCGACCGCCCATGCACCTGCCGGCGGCACCGGCGGCAAACGCATGTGATACATCTTGGCGCCAAGACGCATGCCCGCCGCCATGAAGGCGTCGGCGTAATCGAGGCGCTCGTTGCCCTGGGTAAGGACAATGAGTTTTTCTCCCTCGTGGACGCCCGACATCTTCAACTGATGTAGGCAGATTTCCGTGAAGCTGAATTGATCCATGCTCATTCCCCTATCTTGTTTGAAGGCTTGGCTGTTTTGTAAAGTTACGGACAGTCGGACTTGACCTTGGCAATTTCGGCGATCGCCTCCTCCCTCGAAACGACATCGCCATACTTGCTGTCGATGTCGAAGAGGTTGGCATTGTGCGGATCGGGATGCCGGTCGCCGACGCAATCGCGCACGACAATGGTCCGGAAGCCGTGCTGCACGGCATCGACGGCGCTCGCACGGATGCAGCCGCTGGTCGAGCAGCCGGCTAACACGACCGTGTCGATGCCCTGCGCACGCAGATGCGAGGCGAGGCTGGTGCCGAAGAAGGCGCTGGCATATTGCTTGACTATGACAAGTTCGCCTTTTTCCGGAGCGACGCCGTCGCAGAATTCGGCCAGCACGTTGCCCTCGACCATGGCCTTCATGACCGGGGCCTTCTTCACCCACATGCCGCCATCGGCACAGTTTTCCGCGAGATAAAGGATGCGGGTGTGGATGACGGGAATGCCTGCGGCCCGCGCAGCAGCCAGAAGCGCCGGTGTTTGCGCCACTGCATCGACGACACCCGGCGCAAAGAGCGGCGCGCCTTCCACCGTATAGGCCTTCAGAAAGTCTATGACGAGCAAGGCGGGGCGCTGGCCGAAGCCGATGCGGTTGCCCCAGACGCCCTGATAGTTGGTTTCGGCACTGACCATCGGGCTCTCCTCAATACGCGCCGGACAGCAGCGCGCCGGCACCCGGTACGACGGCTTCCATTCCCAGTGATTTCAGCATGCAATACGTGGTGGCGACGGCGGCGGTGAGGACCGGCTTGCCCGTCATGGCCTCGACCTTGGCGATCACAGGCAGCGACGGCATCTGCACGCAGGCCGAAAGCACGATCACGTCGACATCCGAGAGAGCGAGTGTCTGGACGATCGCCGGCAGGTTTTCCGGGTCGTGGCGGGCGACATCGAGATTATCGGCAATTTCCAGCGCCCGCCAATCCATCACCTCGAAGCCCTCTTCGCGAATATAGTTCACGACGAGTTCGGTGAGGGGCTTCATATACGGTGCGACGACGGCAATCTTCTTGGCCTTCATCACCTTCAGGCCTTCGATCAGCGCGCCGGCGCTGGTAACAACCGGAATGTTCGTGTCGTTTTCCTGAGTGCGGCCGGTGAGGCGCTTTTCCGACTGGCGGTGATAGCCGAGGCCCATCGCCATGATCGCAACCAGGCAGGCGTATCCGAGAACATCGACGCGGGCGTCGGAAAGCTCGACGGCGCAACGGTCGGATTCGGCGTCCATCGCTGCCAGTTCTTCCTTGACCACTTTCTTCATCCGCATGCGGCTGGAGTGGAAGGTGAAGCGCTCGGGGCGGATGGACTGGCGTGCCGTCAACATGGCGGGAATTTCGGTCTCCATCGTTGTATTGGAGCTCGGAACGATCTGGCCGATACGGTAATATTTCTGCACGGATGGAATCCTCTGCGTTGCAAAAGCGAGTGTCAAACAAACGCCGGTGGATCGTCGATCCGCCGCCGTTCCAATCAACGGGAGAGAAAATCTCCAAGCGCGGCAAAGAAGCCGTCGAAATCATCCCAAGGGATCATGTGCCCGGCATTGGGCACCCGGGTGATTTCCAGCGCCGGATACAGCGAGCGGGCCTCGTCCTCGTCCACGGTTTCGATCACGCCTCCTCGGCCGGCCACCATCAGCATCACCGGCCGCTTGAGCTTCGGCAGATCCGGGAGGATGTCGTCCTTGTGGAAGTCCTCGAAGGCGGTGACGATGGCGGGCTCGTAGCAGGTGTGCAGCCATTCGGCGCGCAGTTTCAGCTGTTCGTCGGTCCATGTCGGGCAAAACGCCTTCATGCCTTCCGCATCGATGCCCTTCAGCGCAAGGCGGATGCTGTCGACATACCAAGGCAGCTTGCTCGGGTAGGCGCGGCGTCCGGGGCCAGAAACCGGCGGATCGATCAGCGCGAGCCTCGAAAACGCCTCGGGCGCCGCAACGGCGGCGCGGATGGCGATGCGCGCGCCCATCGAATGGCCGAGTAGGGCAGGGGCAGGAAGCCCGAGCGCTGTGGCGAAGCCGACCACGTCGGCGGCCATCGCGTTGAGGCCGTAATCAAGGTCGGGCCCCGTCGAAGACAGCCCCCGGCCGCGCACGTCGATCACGTAGACGTCGTAGCGTTCGGCGAGCCGCTCGGCGACGAAACCCCATGTGATCGCCGGGCTGGTGATGCCAGGGATCAGGATGACCGCAGAGCCGCTTCCGCCGTAGCGCAGATAGTGTTGCCGAATGCCGTTGGCGAAGACGTTCGCACCGTACAAGGCGCCGCCGCTCATGCTGCGGTCTCGCTCTTCAGCGGCTCGGCATAGATGTCGTAGCCATAGACCCACGCGGGATCCTCCTGCTTGAGCAGGAAGGTGTTGGCGTTCGAAACGCTCTGGACACGCGTCGCGCGGTCGCGGCGGTTAGTCTCATACAGTCCGAAAGCGGCGCGGAAATCGTTGATGCCGGTTTCCTGCAGGCAGCGGGTCAGCATGGCGGCGTCTTCGATCGCCATCGCGGCACCCTGCGCCATATGGGGTTTCATCGGATGGCAGGCATCTCCCAGCAGCACGAGGCGGCCCTTGCTCCAGAGTGGCAGCGGGTTACGGTTGAACAACGGCCACTTCGTCACCTCATCGGTGCTTTCGATCAGAGCCTGGATGATCGGATGATAACCCTCGAACGCCGCCGCCATCTCGTCGCGGCTGCTGTCGACGAAAGCCGAATCGAACTCCCAGGCTGGATGCGGAACGCCGGTGACATAGTAATATTCGTCGCGGCGAGCCGTCGTGTAGTAGACCATCATGTGACGGTCCGAACCCCACCACTTGACGCAATCCTCAAACGTCAGGTCGTATTTCTTCAGCTTGTCGGACGAGATCAGAGCGCGATGGCCGACCCAGCCGCTGTAATTCGGCCTTTCTGCGCCGAGCAGCGTTTCGCGAACGCGCGAATTGATACCGTCGGCGCCGATCACGATATCGGCGCGCACCGAGGTTCCATCTTCGAATTCGATCAGCACATCGGTGCCGTTGTCGTCGAGGCGGGCCAGCTTCTTGCCGAAATGCAAGGTGCCCGGCTGCAACGCATCGCACTGAATGGCCTGCAGGTCTCCGCGGTGAACGGTGCAATAGGTCTGGCCGTAACCTTCGAGCGGAACCCGCGCGGTGTATTCGCCGGTAATGCCGTCGCGGCTGAGCCAATGGCTCGGCGTGCTGCTGATGCGGATGACCTTCTTGTCGACGCCGATGCGCTCGAAAATCTTCAGGACGTTCGGCCCCATATGGATGCCGGCACCCAGGCGCGAGAAGCTCGGCGCCTGTTCATAGACGTTGACGTCAAAACCCGCGTGCTGGAGTAGCGCACCCGCGACGGCGCCACCGAGGCCGGCGCCGATAATCGCGATCTTTTCTTTTCCGTTAGACATAGCGACCCTTCTTAGCTGTCTTTCGACGCATTGTTCCCACGATTGGTGGCTTGGCAAAAGTCTAGCGCATACGCTCTAAATAGCAATAGCGAGGCTTTAATTTTCATCAAAATTGCGCAGAAATTCCTTCGTCAATTGAATATACTAGGGAAATCGCAATCGCCAAATCCGACTTGTCATCTGTCACTATAAAGCGTATACGCTTTTTAATAAAATAAAAGGGGCAATAGATGCGAAGAGTCGGTGACTGTCGCATCGTTATGATTTGTGGGCGTCCGCGCGATGTCTGCTGCGTAGCGGTTCGGCCGATGGAAAAAGGCGTGGTCTGTGTTTCGTTCTCCGGTGCGGAGGGCCTGCTTTGACACTGCCAGTTTGCTTCAGTTTGAATGTGAACGATGCCGTAGCGAGCGTCGAAGCAAGCCCGGAAACACCGCTCCTGTACATCCTAAGAAACGATCTCTCTCTCAACGGCCCGAAGTACGGTTGTGGGCTCGGGGAATGCGGGGCGTGCGCCGTTCTCGTGGACGGTCGTGCCGTCCGGTCCTGCACGGTGCCGCTCGGTGCGGTTGGCGCGCGCCGCGTAACCACGCTTGAAGGCCTCGGGACACCCGAGCATCTGCATCCGGTCCAGGCAGCCTTTATCGACGAGGCCGCCGCTCAGTGCGGATACTGCCTGAATGGCATGATCATTGCCACCGCTTCCCTGCTCAATCGCAATGTTGATCCGAACGAGGAAGACATTCGCGAAGCACTGCGCCATCATCTCTGCCGCTGTGGGACGCATATGGAAATACTCGCTGCAGCCAGGCGGGCCGTCGGCTATGCCAAAGCCGAACGTGCGCGCCGACCCATGCCGGATCCCGTGCCGCTGGACGCCGTGAAGGAGGTTTCTCCATGACCAATCACCGCGAAATGCCAAAATCCGGCTATATGTCCGCTGCAGACATGCTGCTCATCGTCAATGATGCGTCGCTGGGCGATGCCGCAGAGCTTTACATCGCGGTCGGTGCGGATAGCCGTGTGACCGCATTCAACGGTCACGTCGATCTCGGGACCGGCATCCGTACCTCGCTGGCGCAGATCGTAGCCGAGGAGCTCAGCGTGCCGTTCGAGCAGGTGGATATGGTGCTCGGCGCCACCTCGGCTGCCCCCAATCAGGGTGCGACGATCGCCAGCGAAACGATTCAGATCACTGCCATTCCCCTGCGCCAGGCCGCCGCCACCGCCCGCCATTATCTGCTCGCCAAGGCGGCAAACAAGGCTGGCGTGGCGCTTGAGCGGCTGATCGTGGACAATGGCATCATTCGTACGGATGGCGGCGAGAACTGGCAGCTCAGCTTCGGCGACATCATCGCCGGCGACCATGTGAGGCTGTCGATCGACAAGACAGCCGCGCTAAAGCCGGCGGCGGACTATCGGCTCGTCGGCTCGTCGCGTCCGCGTGTCGATATTCCTGAAAAGGCCACCGGGCGCTGGACCTACGTGCATGATGTACGCGTGCCCGGCATGCTGCACGGTCGGGTCGTGCGCCCTCCCTATGCCGGTTTCGATCACGGCGAGCATGTCGGCAATAGCCTGATTTCGATCGATGAAGGATCGGTCGCGCATATTCAGGGGCTGGTCGGTGTGGTCGCCATCGGCGATTTTGTTGGTATCGTCGCGACCCGCGAGGAGATCGCCATCGAGGCGGCCAAGAGCCTGAAGGTCGTCTGGCGCGCGCCGCCCGAGTGGCCGGATCTGAACGCACCTGAAAAGGCGATTCGAGCCAACCCGGCGAGGCCGCGCAAGCTTGCCGACCTTGGCAATGTCGATATGGCGCTGGCCGGCAGCGCCCAGCCGATGAACCGCACGTATGTATGGCCCTACCAGATGCACGGCTCCATCGGTCCGTCCTGCGCGGTGGCGGACTATACCGAGACAGGTCTCACGGTCTGGTCGGGCACGCAGAACCCATTCCCCATGCGCCGCGATCTGGCACTCCTTCTCGACATGCCGGAAGATCTCATCCAGGTCGAGCGGCTGGAAGCTGCGGGCTGCTATGGCCGTAACTGCGCCGACGACGTCACGGCTGACGCAGCACTGCTGTCGCGCGCCGTCAAGGCACCCGTGCGGGTGCAACTGACCCGCGAGCAGGAACATGCCTGGGAGCCGAAGGGCGCCGCCCAGATCATGGACGTGCGCGGCGGTCTCGATCTGGAGGGTGGTCCGTCTGCCTACGATTTCGAAACCCGCTATCCCTCCAATCTCGCCCCGACGCTCTCCCTGATCCTCACCGGCAAGGTGCCGCCGGTCTCCGATGTCGTGCAGATGGGCGATCGCACTGCGATCCCGCCCTATGCCTATGGCAATCTTCGCGTGACCGTGCATGACATGCCACCGATTGCGCGTGCATCGTGGTTCCGTGGCGTCTCGGCGATGCCGAACACCTTTGCCCACGAGTGCTACATTGATGAACTGGCCGCTGCCGCCGGCGTCGATCCGATCGAGTATCGGCTTCGCTATCTCCACGATCCGCGCGCCGTCGATCTGGTGCATGCGCTGGCCGAACGGGCGAAGTGGGTGCCGCATACGGCATGGGGCACCCTCGGCGGCGAGGGCGACCTGCTCTATGGGCGCGGGTTTGCCTATGCCATTTACATCCACGGGCCGTTCCCGGGCAAGGCCGCCGCATGGGCCGCTTGGGTCGCCGATGTCGCCGTCAACAAGAAGACCGGCGAGATCGCGGTGACCAAGGTCACCTGCGCGCAGGATTCCGGGATGATGATCAATCCCGATGGCGTGCGCCACCAGATCCATGGCAATATCATTCAATCCACCAGCCGGGTGCTGAAGGAGAAGGTCGAATTCTCGTCGACCGCCGTGCAGTCGAAGGAATGGGGCGGCTATCCGCTGATCACCTTCCCCGAGGTCCCCGCCATCGACGTGCTGATGCTGCCGCGGCAGGACGAACCGCCGCTCGGCGTCGGAGAGTCCGCCTCCGTTCCCAGTGCCTCGGCAATTGCTAACGCGGTCTATGACGCCACCGGCATTCGCTTCCGTGAATTGCCATTGACGCCGGAGCTGGTGCTCGCTGCGCTGAACGGCAAGAAGGATGAAACCCCTTCCGCCCCGCCCGCAAATAAGCGTAAGTGGTGGAACATCGGTCTGTCCGCCGTCGGTGCTGTCGCGGCACTGTCCGGCATCGTCACCGTGTCCTCGCCATGGCGACCGGCAATCAGCACCATTCAGCGGCCGGATACCAACGTCTATAGCGCCGCCACAATCGAGCGTGGACGGCTGGCGGCTGCTGCCGGTGCCTGCAATGTGTGCCATGTCGGCCCCGACGGTACGCCCTTTGCTGGCGGCCGACGCTTCGACACGCCTTTTGGGGCGGTCTATGCCACCAATATCACGCCGGACACCGAAAACGGTATTGGCGCGTGGTCCTATCCGGCCTTCGAGCGGGCCATGCGCGAGGGCGTGAGCCGTGACGGCCATCACCTCTATCCCGCCCACCCCTACACATCATTTGCGGGTGCCGATGATGCTGATCTTCAGGCGCTCTATGCCTACATGATGACGCAGGCCCCGGTTGCCAAAAAGGCGCCGGAGACGAAACTGAAATTCCCCTACAGCATCCGCGCGATCATGGCGGGCTGGAACGCGCTTTTCCTGAAAGCGGAGCCGTTCAAATACGTCCAGGCCCGTGATGCACAGTGGAACAGAGGCGCTTACCTAGTGGAAACGCTCGGCCACTGTTCGGCCTGCCACACCGATCGAAACGTGCTCGGCGCGGAAAAGAGCGGCAGCGCCAGGCTTTCCGGCGGCTTTGCCGATGGCTGGGAAGCGCCGGCCTTGAATGCCTTCGCCAAGGGTCCGGTCGGCTGGACCGCCGATGCTTTCTACGACTATCTGCGCACCGGTCACTCGCGCGATCATGGCAGCGCGGCAGGCCCGATGGCGCATGTCGTCGAAGTGATGCGGCCGCTGCCGGACTCCGATATCCGCGCCATGGCAACCTATCTCGCAAGCCTGAACGAAGCGCCTGCCGACACCAAGGCACAGAGTGAAGCGGCCGTTGCGGCGAGCGAAGCCGCCAAGGCCTCTGCTGCGCATATTTCACCGAAGGGCGAGCGGCTTTTCAACGGCGCCTGCGCCACCTGCCATACCGGAAACACTATCCTGTCGTCGCTTGCCCTCAACAGCAACCTGCATGCAGACACACCCGACAATCTCATCCAGGCGATCCTGAACGGCGTCGAGGCGCCGGCGATCCTTGCGCAAACCACCGGCCGCGAAGGCCCAGAGGTGATGTCGATGCCGGCGTTTCGCGAGACGTTGAACGAAAGCCAGATCAAGGATCTCGCCGCCTATCTCAGGGCGCGCTTTGCTCCTGACAAGCCGGCCTGGACGGAGACGACAAACGCCATACAGCGCGTCACGGCATCAAGCCACTGAGGGAGCAGACGAGTTGGCCCAGATCCGAACCGGACAGGATATCGACCACCGCGGCGTGTTCGAAAAACCGACAGCCGCCTTTCGGCCCTCGGCCTACTGGTTCTGGCATTCGATCCCGACGGAGGAGGTCTGCCACGCACAGCTCGACGATTTCAAACTGAAGGGGATCGGCACCATCCTCATCCAGGCGCGTCTTGCGATGTCGCGGGATGATTATCTGTCGCCTGATTACCTCAATGCCTATCGCGTTGCGGCCGAAATCGCCGGTAAGCTTGGCCTGAAGCTCGGCATTTATGACGACTACAACTGGATCAGCGGTCACGCCGGCGGGCGCACGGTTGCGGGCTGTGACGCGGTGCGCGAACGCCACCTGTTCTGGGCCTCGTCCGAGCAGGCTGAGGGGCAGATCAGCGGCATCCATCCGCCTTTCACGCAAAAGATGGGGTCGGACATTTTCGAGTGGCAATATGAAGGCGGTCGGGTCGAGTGGTGCGAATGGGTGGTCGCGTCCGCCCTGCTGCATTCCTCCGATGAGGTTGGCGGTCTGGACGAGATTGTCGATGTGATCACACAGACATCGGTCGTTAGAAGCGACGATGTTTCCTGCACCTACGCATTCGACGGCGAGATTAAAGACGGCCAGACGTTGACGGTCTTCATCAGCGCGCGCTCAACGACCTCCCGGCTGATCAACTACCTCCTGCCGGAAGCCGCGGAGCGGTTCATCGACGTCGGGCTTGATCCGCTCGTCGAAGCGCTTGGTGATCTCGTGCCTGATCCCGTCGGCTTCGTGTTCTATGACCAGCCGGCGGCCGGGTTTTACAAGTGGGATCAGATTTCGGGCAGTCTCGGCAACAGTCTGCTGTTTGCTTCGACGCTGCCGGATGCCGCTTTGCATAGCACGGGCCAGCCGTTCGCCAAGACGCTGCTGGCGCTGCTGCGCGATGTCGGGCCTGAAACCTTGCGGTTGCGCGCGCAATTCTATGCTGCCTATTCAGCCCTGATGAACGATGCCTTCTTCGGCACGCTGCGTCGATGGGCCGAGGGCAAGGGCATCGCGCTGACTGGACACGAGATCCTACCGCATATCAGCGCGTGGTCTTTGAACGGCGGTTTCACCAGCATAGACCCCAGGGTTGCGCTCGCTGTGGATTTCTTCGGCATCGACGCTTTCAGGCATGAGACGGCGGTCGATTCCAACAATTTCATTGCCCAGCTTGCGCCGAAGCTGGGCGATTCCGTTGCCCGCTCGAATGGCCGCAGCCGCTGTGTCGTGGAGACCTATGCCAGCGCCGAGCGAACGCCCGTGCGCGCCGCCGGCCAATGGGAGCTGACGCTGGAGACAATGCGCGCGCAAGCGATCCGGCTCTATTGCCTCGGCACCCGACAGTTTCTCTGGCACGGCGTTTACCAGAGCGATGGTCACGACGACGATCCGACGCCCTTTGCCAATCCGCGTTTTGATTTCGGGCCGGGCATCAATTTCGAGCCGTGGTGGAGTTATCACGATCTGTTCGCGCAGGAGACCGCACGCATCTCCGCCTTCATCGAGCCGGCCAAACCCCGTACCCCCGTTGCAATCCTCTATCCGCTTCAGACTGCGTTCGCAGAAGGCCCGCGCCACACACATGCCACCCACATCGGCGCATGGTGCGAAAAGCTTCTGACGCAGGGACGCGACTTCATGTTGGTGAGTGAGGCTGATCTTGCGACTGCAACGATAGAGAGTAGCCGTCTCCTGGCATCGGGCCTGGTTTTCGATGCGATCGTCCTGCCATCTGTGACCGTGCTGGAGACTAAGGCGACGTTGCAAACCCTTGATGCCTTCAAGGCTGCGGGCGGTGTCATCTGGTCGTCGGGCGATCACTTGTCCACCGTCTGCGATAGCGCAATACGGGATGCCGTCGAGGTTTCAGTGCATGTCGAAGGGATGCCCGGCGACAGCGATGTGATCGCTCTGTTGCAGTCGCTTCCGTCGTCCGGTCCCGACTTGGTCTGCCGCTCTGGGAACAAGCCATGGCAATGGGTCGGATACGAGCCCGACGGCTGGTGGCGTGTCGTGCTGTTCAACGATTGCTCAACGGAGCTCGTCAGCGAGATCTCCTTCGGAGACGGCTTCGAGTGTGAGGTTTGGGCCGCGACGACAGGCGAGGTGAATGAGGCATCCACCTTCGGTCGTCTGGCGGTCGCGCTCGCACCACAGGAAGTACGTTGCATTCGGCTGCGGCAAGTGCTGCAGAAGGCAACGATCCAAGGTCAACTCTCGGATCAACCGCTTCTTGATGCTGGACACGCGATATCGCTTGTCGACGGTTGGAGCTTTGCGCCGGGCACCGGTTTAGAGTTCGTGCCGATTTCGGTGCTATCAGGTTGGGAGATGCAGGGCTTTACCGATTTCTCCGGTACCGGCATCTATCGGCTGACGCTGGAAATAGGCGATGAGGCCGATTGGGTCCTAGAATTGCCTGAGGTCAATACCGTGGTCGCCGCGTGGCTGGACGGCAGGCAGATCGATCGCCGCGGCTGGCGGCCCTATCGTTTTGCCTTGGGTCGGTTGGTCTCCGGTGTTCATTCGCTGGAACTGCGCGTCGCCAACACGGCCGCAAATCGCTATTACAGCAACACACCCTATCTCGGCGACAGCCTCGACAAGAGCGGATTGACCGCAGCACCGAAACTCATCCCGCAGACAAACTGACCGGAAACCACCTAGCCATGCCAGAACATTCGACGATCCCCCTGATGCGCGCCTGGAACAGCTGGTCCAACCGGCCGGCCGAAATGGTTTTCCTGCCCCTCGGCGTGCGGATCACGCCGATTCTGTACTCGACCCGCAGCAAGTCGACCTCTGTCATCGAACCGCGCCGCGACTCGGTCCGGCTGGGGCGCCACACGATCGACGGCTCGCTGATCGAGCTGGAGACCGATCACAGCGGCACGACCGTGGCCTTTTCGACCACGAAGACCGATCCCTTCGCCGTTCGCGGCAGCTGGGACGGCAAGGTTTCGGCCGAATGGGGGCTGCGCTTCTGGGTGACGCTGGCGATCTCGTCCGATGGCAGTGAGCTAGCCGTCCATGATGCAGGGCGAAACGTCACTCTCTTGAAGATCGGCACCCGGTTCGTGGCGGTCGCGACCTCCGAACCGCCGATCCATGTCACCGGCCACGAGACGATCGACGCATTGTGCGCGGATTTCGAGGAGAACGGCTACTTCTACACCGCCACCCGCAAGAACGAGGCACCTGTCATCGCCTTGCGCTTCAATCTCGAAATGATGCGCAAGGGCGCCTATGCCGCAGGCGTTGCCGATAGCGCGGAGCTTGCCATTTCGAAGGCGCAGGCCTGTCTCGCTGCCGGTGCGCCCGCCGAAATCGGCGATGTCCAGGCAGGCGTGTTCGAAGGCGCGCTCGACGCCATCCGCGATGTGGTCGCCTGGAACACGATCTGGGACGAAATCAATGCGCGCCCCTATACGGCAGTGACGCGGATCTGGAACCTCGGGAAGTTCGCGGTCTGGTACAATGACCAGATTTTCGCGGCTCTATTGGCCGGCGTCTTCGACGCGGATCTGGCGCGCGAGAATATGGCCACTGCGGTGGCGGGTGCGACGCCGCAGGGAAATATCGCCTGCATCGTCACCTCCAACGACGCATGGGTCGATCGTACGCAGCTTCCGTTCGGTGCTTTGGTGGTCTGGCAGTTGTATCAGCGCACCGGCGAACGCTCGATGATCCAGGCAAGCTATGATGCGCTGGTCCGCAATCGGCGCTGGTGGCAGGAAAACCGCGATCCGGATGGTTTAGGGCTGCTCTCCTGCGGTACGTCGGATGTTGGCGAGGGCCTGTACAAGGGGACTGCCTTTGCCGCGCGCAATGAAACCGGCATGGACAATTCTGCGACCCATGACGAGGCGGTCTACGATCCCGTCACCCGCACCCTGTCGACGTTCGACCTCGGCCTCAACTGTGCAGCGGCTCTCGACGCCGAGATGCTGTCGAAAATGGCCGCGGTGCTCGGCAAGCCCGAAGATGCACGCGAATTCGCCGCCCTTGCCGAGCGCAGCCGCAAGCTGATCTCGGAAACACTGTGGGACGAAAGCCGTGGCATATTCGCCAATCGCCAGCGGCGCGGTGGCTTCGTGCGGTCGCTATCGCCGACCAGCTTCTACCCGCTGCTATGCGGCGCGGCCACGCCAGTGCAGGCCGCCCGCCTGCTCGAGCATCTGAGCGATGAAAGCACGTTCGGCGGCGACTACGTTCTTCCGAATGCTACGCGCGACGATCCTGCGTTCGCCGACAATGTCTACTGGCGCGGACGCATTTGGCCGAATGTTAACTACATGGTCTGGCTCGGCCTGCGCCGCTATGGCTTCGTTGCGGAAGCGAGCAAACTTGCCGCCCAGAGCTACGACCTCTTCATGAAGTCCTGGCGCGAGGATCGCATCGCCTCTGAAAACTACAATGCGGTGACCGGCGAGGCGATGGACCAGGGCGATACCGACCCGTTCTACATCTGGGCAGCGATGCTGCCTCTGATGGCCGCCGGCGAGATCGTCGAGTTCGATCCCTGGACGGGCTGGACCGTGCGCAACACTGGGCAGGATGTCGCTCTCGGGCCGATGGTGTCGCCGTCAGGAACGCTGCATCTGGCCGTTGAAGCAGGCATTCTTGCCTTGACGCTGAACCGCCGCACCGCGCTCAGGACCGACCTGCGGACCACGCTCTCGCGCATCACCATCGCAGAAGGGCGGATTGCCTGCACCGTCGCGCCAACCGCCGAAGACGGCTATATCGAGCTGCCTGACCTGAACATTCGTCAGGTCGTTGCTGTCCGTCTGGATGGGGAGAATGTCGCCTTTGTTGCATCACAGCAAGGGATACGCCTCATGATTGCCGAGAGCGCCCGTGACCGCCAACTCGACGTCTATTTTTCACCACGCGAGCCGCTCCCCACGCAAGGTAGCGCTTGACACAAGTCAATTCCTCATCAATAGTTTGTATACAAATAAAAAACGAAAAGACTGATACTAATATCAGAGGGTTTGAACTGAGGTCGGCGACAAATCGAATGATTGAAGTTGGCTTTCTATCGGCGTTATACGCTATTATCCGTCTATAAAACGATGTTCCGCAGCTGTGCGGCGCAGGTTTTCACTTGCCCGGAAAAATGCGTGTTCGAATATTCGATTTCCTCTGATGATAGTTTGCATACAAACAATTAGATGTGCCTGGCATGTCGCCTGTTTTCGGCTTAGCCGATCCGTTGAGGTCGCTGACTGCGGTCGCGATCGTCTATAACTGTGTATGTTCAAGAGGGGTGCCACAATGACTGAACTCACCAGACGCAATACGATGAAGTTGATGTCCGCAGCGCTTGTCGCTGGCGTCAGTTTCTCCAGCCTGCCGCGCAAGGCCTTTTCGGCTGGCACCATCACGGTATTGAACTGGCAAGGCTACGGCACGGACGAAGCATGGTCCGTCAAGGCTTTCACCGAAAAGACCGGCATTGCAGTCGTTCACGACTACTATAGCTCGGAATCGGAGATGCTGACCAAACTGCGCACCAATCCGGGCGCTTACGATCTCGTCGTTCTCAACGCCGCACGTTGCGCCCAGGCCGTTGCCGAAGATCTGCTGCAGCCGATCGATTTCAGCAAGGTTCCGAACGCAGCGACGGTCGATGAGAACCTGCGCTCCAACCCGAACTTCAGCAAGGACGGCAAGGGCTTCGCAGTTCCGTGGGTCTGGGGCATGACCTCGCTCGCCATCCGTGAAGGCATGCCGGTTCCCGATAGCTACGCCGTTCTCGCCGACCCTGCCTATAAGGGCCGCGTTGCCATGGACGACGATGCGATCATCAACGTTGCCGTCGGCGCCCTAATGAGCGGCCAGGACATCAACGATCCAAAGGATCTGGCCGCTGTTACGGCTGCACTCAAGTCGATCAAGCCGAACGTTAAGCTTCTCTGGTCCACGGAAGATCAATGGAACAAGTCGTTTGCCGCCAAGGAATTCGACCTGTCGCTCTTCTGGTCGGGCGGTTCGGTGCGCTCCAAGCGCAACTCGAAGCTTCCAGTTCAGTTCGTTGTTCCCAAGGAAGGCGGCATCGGTTGGGTCGATGGTCTCGGTATCCCGGCATCGGCTCCGAACGCGGAAGGCGCGCTTGTGTTCGCCAACTGGATGATCGATCCGGCATTCTATGTGGAATGGGCCACCAAGGTCGGTGCTCCGGCGTCGTCGAACTCGGCCGCTCTGTCCGCGCTTCCGACCGACGATCTGAGCCGCCAGGTGCACAAGCCTGAATACCTGAAGACAATGGGCATCATGTCGGCGCTGCCGGACGATCGCCGCGAAGCCTTCAACAACGTATGGCAGGAAGTGAAAGCCTTCTATGCAGAATGACCAACTGACATTGGCGTTAGTGCGTGGACCTTCGGGTCCGCGCAGTCGGCGCGCGCTCCCGTCATGGGTTTCGACGACAGCCTTGCTGCTGCCAACTTATGCTTGGTTGACACTTGCTGTCTTCCTGCCGCTGCTGACTATGTTCGTGTTCAGCTTCATGTCGGCGACACCGATGGGCAAGGCCCCGATCGTCTTTACGCTGAAGCAGTACCGCGCCTTCGTCGATCAGCCCTATCTGGTCGGCATCGGCATCACGTCATTGCTGATCGGCTTCTGGACAACGCTGTTTTGCGCCATACTCGGCTTTCTCGCCGCCGTTGCGCTGGTTCGATCGACCTTTGGCAAGACGCGCGAAATGCTGCTGATCCTGATCCTTCTGCCCTTCTGGACCAACGGTCTGGTGCGCGTGTTCTCTTGGACGATGGTGCTCCGGGAAAACGGCTTCCTCGACAATCTGCTGCACATGATTGCGCCCGAGGCCGGATCGATCGGCTTTCTCTACACACGCTATGCAATCGTGGTCGGTCTTGTTCACGGCTATCTGCCATACATGATCCTGACCTGTTACATCGCCCTGGTGGCAATCGACGACGCGATCATAGAGGCTGCATCCAGCCTCGGCGCACGCTGGTGGACCATTCTGTTCAAGATTCTGGTGCCGCTCGCGGCTCCTGGCCTGATCTCCGGCTCCGTCCTGATCTTCATTCCGGTCATCGGTTCGTTCATGGAGCCGCGCATCCTGGGTGGCCGTGTCGGCGTCACCATGGGGACGGTGATCGAAGACCAGTTCACGCAAGCCTTCAACTGGCCGCTCGGCGCATCATTGTCCTTTACGCTGCTGGCCGTCGTGCTCGCCATTTTCGCAACCTTCTCCGGCGTTCTGCGCCGTGGCACGACAGCTTGAGGAGGGGATCATGAACCCGCTTGGACGTCTCTATCTCATCGCGATCCTGATCTTCCTCTATACGCCCATTCTCGTGATGATGGCGATGGGCTTCAACGCTTCGCCGCTTTATCAGCTGCCGTTCAGCTTTTCGCTGCAATGGTACCAGGCGCTGTGGAGCAACACTGTTTTGCTGACGGCCGGCATCAACAGCATCGTTATTGCCACCATCACCGCGGTGCTGGCGACAGCGCTCGGGACCATGGCATCGGTGGCGCTGTCGCGGCGGACATTCCGCGGCAAGAGCCTGCTGCAGCTTATGCTTCTGCCACCGATTGCCATCCCATGGCTGATCACCGGCACGGCCATGCTGATCTTCTTCTACTGGAGCGGCATCGGGCGCGGCATGCATGCCCTGCTGATCGGCCACGTGGCCCTCGCCATCCCTTATGTGGTTCTGGTGGTCGGTACCGGTTTTCGGACCATTCGTGCCGATCTCGAAGACGCCGCGATGAGCCTTGGCTCCACGCCGGTCCACGCTTTCTTCTCGGTGACACTGCCGCTGCTTTATCCGAGTATCCTCGGCGCGGCACTTTTCGCCTTCGCCGTATCGCTCGACCAGTTCGTCATTTCCTACTTTCTCGCAACGCCCGGCTACACCACGCTGCCGGTGCAGATCTACTCCTCGATCCGCAAGGGCTTCACCCCTGAAATCAATGCGATCTCGACCGTGCTTCTGCTCGGTTCGATGACGATCATCCTGATTTTCGCGCGCTTCGCCAAGCCCGGAGACACCCGTGACAAACGTTAAAGTCAATTCCGTCGCCAAGACCTATGGCACCACGCCCGTCCTGTCAGATATCACCACCGAGTTTCCGGAAGGCTCCTTCACCAGCCTTCTTGGACCGTCCGGTTCCGGAAAGACTACGCTTCTGCGCATCGTCGCGGGCTTCATCAAGCCGGACCAGGGCGTTGTCACGATCGGCAACAACGATGTGACCGATATCCCGGTCTGGGGTCGTAACATCGGCATGATGTTCCAGTCTTACGCTTTGTTTCCGCACATGACGATCGCCCAGAATGTTGCGTTTGGTCTGGAACGTCGCGGCATCAAGGGCGCGGCCGCTCGCAAGGAAGTCGATCGCGCTCTGGAGATGGTGCGGCTTCCCGGCTTCGGCGACCGCACGCCCAAGCAGCTGTCCGGTGGCCAGCAGCAGCGCGTCGCGCTGGCGCGCGCCATCGTCATCAAGCCGAGCGTGTTGCTTCTGGACGAACCGCTGTCGGCGCTCGATCGGCGTCTTCGTCAGGAGATGCAGGTCGAACTGCTGCGTATCCAGCGCGAGAGCGGTCTTACAACGATCTTTGTCACCCACGACCAGGAAGAGGCGCTGACACTCTCCGACAAGGTCGCCATTCTCGACAAGGGGCGGATTGTCCAGATCGGCGAGCCGGAAACGGTCTACGAGCGGCCCCTGACACGCTTTGCCGCGGAATTTCTCGGCGATTCCAACTTCCTGACCGGTACGATTGATAACGGTGCCGTGCGCCTGAACGATGGCACCGTGGTGACAACCACCGGGACACTACCCGGCGACCGCTCGAAGGTCACGCTCGCCGTGCGCCCGGAAAAGATGTCGATCGTATCGGGCCCGACGGACGGCAACAGCCTGACGGCGCGCATCACCACCGTCATTTATGCTGGCCCGGTGCTTTCTTATCTCCTGGAAACCAAGGACGGACTGCCGCTCAAGCTGTTTGCACAGAACCGCGACGGCAAGGTCCTGAGCGATGGTGACACCATCACCTTGAGCTGGTCTCCGGAACACACGGTCCCGGTGGCTGAGTGACCATGGCGACCGTGCCGTTTTCGAAAAGAACGTTGCATGTCGTCATCGATATGCAACGCCTGTTTATCGAGGAGACGGCGTGGTACACGCCGGCGATTGCCGAGATTCTTCCGAACGTGATGGCGCTGTGCGCTGCAAGGCCATCCGATACCGTGTTCGCCCGTTTCATGGTTCCGCGGGATCCCGAAAGCGCCAAGGGCCGATGGAAGAACTATTATCGCCGATGGTCGGCTGTGACGCTGGATGAACTTGACGTCGCGATGCTTGATCTGGTCGCACCGCTTGCGGCGGTCGCCCAACAGGGATCGCTCGTCGACAAGGAAACCTATTCGGTCTTCGGGTCGCCCGGTTTTTCCGAGCGATTGCAGGCAGCAGGCATCGATACCATGATCTTTTCGGGCGTCGAAACCGATGTTTGCGTCTACGCCAGCGTTCTCGATGCAGTCGATGCCGGCTACCGTGTCGTTCTGGCAGAAGACGCGCTGGCAAGCGGCGACATGAAGGCGCACAGAGTCGTCGTCGAGAATTTGGCGCCAAGGCTTTCTGAGCAGATTGAAATTCTGTCGACAGAAGCCATCCTGAACTTATGGCGAGAATGAATTTAGGAACGCGGTTGCCTGCCTGGAAGACGAACAGATAGATTTGAGAGATCCCATGGACGTTCCGTTCAAAGATAAAGCCGATTCGCCAAAGGCAGCACCTTCATCCGCGGCCGACGCAAACGCTCCGCAGGCCGAATATGCGCTTGGCGAACAGATCGGATTTTATCTGCGCCAGGCCAACCAACGCCATGTCGCCATCTTCACAGGCCTGATGGCTGAGAAGCTGACCACGACCCAATGGGCAGCGCTGGTCAAACTCAAAGATCTGCAGCCCTGTTCCCAGGGCAATCTTGGCCGTGAGACGGCGATGGATATGGCGACCATCAAGGGCGTCGTCGACCGGCTCGTCAAGCGCGGGCTGGTTCACACCGCGCCGGATGCAGCCGATGCGCGGCGTCTTGTTTTGACGCTGACTGCAGAAGGGGAGGCGACGGTAGCGCGCAATCTATCAATCGCCCTTCAGATTTCGCAAGAAACGCTGAGCACCTTGACGCTTGCCGAGCGGATGATGCTGATGGAACTCCTGCAGAAGATCTGCTGACAGGACCATCTCTGCTGCCTAGAAATGAGAGAGTATCGATGTTTCAGCCCAGCGACGACGAAATCCACTCGCTTGTCGGCCAGATGACGGTTGCCGAAAAGGTCGATCTGCTGAGCGGACGTGGTCTGTGGAAGACAGGATCCATCGAACGGCTCGGCATTCCATCTGTTGTCATGACCGACGGCGCCTATGGCGTTCGTTACTCGACGACCCAAATCGACGCCGGTGACAGTGATGCAGACAGCCTGCAGGCATTCTTGGAACTCGTCGACCAGCAGGCCGATGCGCCAGGCGGTATGTTCGGCATGACCCGTCCCGCGACGTGCTTCCCAAACGGCAATCTGCTTGGCTGTTCGTGGGACGTCGATCTGGCCTATCGGATGGGGGCGGCGCTGGCGGCGGAATGCCAGAACTTCGGCGTCCATCTCCTGCTTGGACCGGGCATCAATATCCGCCGCACGCCGTTGGCCGGCCGTGCCTACGAGTATTATTCCGAGGACCCCCTCATCAGTGGGGACATTGCTGCGGCCGTCATCTCGGGCCTGCAGGATAACGGCATCGGGGCCTCGCTGAAGCATTTCGCTTGCAACAATTCCGAGATCGAACGAACAACCACCAGCTCAGAAGTCGATGAACGGGCACTGCGCGAGATCTACTTGGCTGGCTTTGAACGGGCGATCGAGAAGAGCGCGCCCTGGACCGTCATGAGCGCTTACAATCCGCTGAACGGTGTCCAGGCGGCCGAGAATCACTGGCTTCTCACCACAATCCTGCGCGAGGAGTGGGGCTATGACGGGCTTGTCGTTTCTGACTGGCACGCCATCAAGGATCGTGGGGCTGCGCTCTCTGCCGGGACAGATCTCGACATGCCGGAGAGCAAGCCACGCAAAGCGCGCCTGAGTGCTGCGATCAAGGCCGGTAAAGTGGCGCCCGAGGCGGTCGACGCTGCCTGCGCGAAGGTTCTGGCATTCGTGCGCCAATGCAAGTTGAACGAGCGGCGCGGGATGGCCGCGAACCTTGACGGGCACCATGCCCTGTCGCAGGAGATCGCCGCGGAATCGATCGTGCTGCTGCGCAACGAAGGCAATGTGTTGCCTATTGATCCGAGCCGCCCAGGCGAGATCCTCGTCGTCGGCGATGGCGCTGTCACCCCTGTCATTCAGGGTTCTGGGTCGGCCACGACCAACCCTTATCGCGTTGACAGCCCCTTCGTTCAGATCGCCGCCCGGGCGGGAAGTGACCTCAAGGCAAGGCATCTGCCATTTTCCTCCACTGTTCCGGTCGGCATGCCGGCATCGATCGAAACGATCGTCGAGGCAGCATCGAGTGCCGACGTCACGCTGGTGTTCGCGGAGAACGAGAAAAGCCGCCACGGCGAGGGCAACGACCGTGACTCACTGAGGCTGGCCGCCAGCCACGATGCTCTCATCAAGGCGTTGGCGGCAGCCGGACGGAAGGTCATAGTCGTGCTCTCGATGCCCGATACCGTCGAGATGCCGTGGCTCGAGGATGTCCATGCCGTGCTTGCCATCTTCTATCCGGGGCAAGGCGGCGGCGAAGCGCTCGCTCGCATTCTATTCGGCGAGCAGAACCCTTGCGGCAAGCTCTCCGCCAGCATGCCCGCGCGAATGCAGGATATTCCCGGCTGGCACACCTATCCCGGCGAGCACGGACGCCATGTCTACAGCGAGGGTATTTTTGTCGGCTATCGCTTCTACGATCTCAAAGCGATTGTCCCGGCGTTCCCGTTCGGGCATGGGCTCAGCTATACGACGTTCTCTTATGAGAATATCGAGATCGATGCGCGTGAGATCGGCGCAGCTGCGGATTGTCGGGTACGTGTCACTGTCCGCAACAGCGGATCGGCCGCCGGCAAGGAGGTCGTCCAGCTCTATGTGCGCCCGCTTGCGCCAGGCCTGAAGCGGCCGATCCGTGAACTCAAATCCTTTGCCAAGCTGCATCTGCAGCCCGGCGAGGCGAAGACGGTGAGCTTCACGCTAACGCAGCGCGATTTTCGCTATTTCGATACCTCACGCTCTACCTGGGTTCTTGATGCGGAGGCTTTCGTGATCGAGGCTGCGGCATCCTCCCGCGATATCCGCTTGTCCGTCACCCTGCCGTGCCGCCCGGAAGCTTCCGCTCTGCCTGTCATCTCGCCCAACTCTCCCACGGCGCTCGTTTTCGCCCATCCGAAGGCCGAGGCCGCCCTCGTCGACTTCTTCATCGCGGCGCTTTCGATTTCTGTTGCGGAAGCCACGGCACTTCTGGCCAAAACGAAAGGCTCCTTTCTTGGCTTCTACGACACCCTCAGCTGGTATGTCGGCGATAGCGTCAAGGAGAGCGATCTCGCCAGTGTCTTCGCTCGATTGAACGACCATCACTATTAGGCTCCGTCAAGATGATGGCGGCCGGCTATTCGAACCGTGCATCGCCCATCTTGCTGGGCGATGCATCCTAGCGTCGCGCGGTTCTTCGCTCCGCATTTGGGTGTGTTCGTCTGGTTGATGGCATTACGACAGGGTTTAAAATAGCCAAAGTTCCATAAATAGGCGCTATGCCATATCTCATAGGTTCTTCAGGGGGGGCGCTGGTAATGATCCTTTCAAGAGCTGACCATTTAGACGCCATTCGATCATGGTCAGAGGTGCGAGGTGCTCATTGGACGATCCTAGGGACATTTCATGCCGATGACCTCGGCACAAAACGCCCCTGCATGACAACCATTTCAGCGTCGCGCTTTCCGGTGATCATTGCGACAATGGCGTCGACCATCTCGCCGGCGGGCTGTTCGTAGCTTGTCAGTCCATAGGCGGGGGCGCCGCCGAGCTCGATATTGTCGAAGCCGACGACTGCCAGGTCTTGCGGGACTCCGAGACCGAATTCGCTCCGGGCGACATCCATCGCTCCCAGCGCCAAAATGTCATTTTCACACATCAATACATCGATGCGCGACGCGGGCGAAGTTGCACGCAAATAAGTTCGTGCTGCCTCGGCGCCGGCCTGGGCGCTGTATCTTTCCGCGGCCAATTCTGTGACGCCTTCAACACCCTTCCGTCGCCAGAAATTTGCATAATGATGGCGCCTGCCCAGCGCCGTCGACAGGGTTCTCGCCCCCGTCATAAAGCCGGGACGGCGATAGCCCTTGTCGAACAGGTAATCGACGATCTCGCTGAGAGCGAGTTCTGCATCGCAGGCAATCGCGGGAACGCCGGGAATTTGGCTGTCTCTCGCAAGAACGAACATCGGCGGGAAACCTCGGCCAAGGCGTCGATCACCGAGCGTTTCCTCGCGAAAGGCGGTACCGAATAGGATAACGGCGTCGAATTGTCGTTGGTCGGCGTTGATCAACGCGTGAACGTGATCGAAATGGCGGTTGATGTTGATCAATACGGTCAGCAGACCCTGTGCCTGCAGGCGCTCGGTCAACATCTCCAGAACCGGAAGCTTGTGCGGATTGGCGAAGTCGTCGACGAAGACGGCCACCTGATGGGTGGTGTTCGTCGCAAGACTGCGGGCAAGCAGGTTAGGCGAATAGTTCAGGACCTCGGCCGCCTGAAGCACTTTTTGTCTGCTTGCGTCCGTAATCGACGCACCTGGCGTGAACGCACGGATGACGGTCCATTTCGACACGCCGGCAGCCTCAGCCACCTCTTTTGCCGTCGCCCGTTTGCGCATGCCCGCCTCCTTCTGATTGGAATGAATATTCCACAAAAAAATAAAAATGGAATGGATGCTTGATTTTTGTCGACAATAAAGTAGCTTTATCGAGTTTGCTACCGGGTGCAAATGGAGTTGCAACCGGTAGCATTCGGAGGTTCGCGTAGCGCGGACTGTTTTTTGGGAGGGTAAAATGAAATTCGGTTTGAAATCGCTTCTCACGGGCGCGGCCGTTGCTGCTGCGCTCATGGGCTCTTCGGCAATCGCCAATGCCGCTGACATTCGCATCGTCACCGTCACTCACGGCCAGGCCAATGATCCTTTCTGGTCCGTCGTCAAGAACGGGGTCCACGCAGCGGCGAAGGACATGGGTATTAGCGTCGATTATCGCGCTCCGGAAACTTTCGACATGGTGTCGATGGGGCAGCTCATCGATGCTGCCGTCAATCAGAAGCCCGATGGGCTCATCGTCTCCATTCCAGACGCCTCAGCACTCGGTCCATCCATCAAGAAGGCCGTCGCCGCGGGCATCCCGGTTATTTCCATCAATTCCGGTTCCGACGTTTCAAAGGAGCTGGGAGCGCTGTTGCATGTCGGCCAGGACGAATATACCGCCGGCAAAGCCGCCGGTGGGAAACTGCATGAGCTGGGCGGCAAGGAAGGCCTGTGCGTGAACCAGGAGGTCGGCAACGTTTCGCTCGATCTGCGCTGCAAGGGCTTTGCCGACGGGTTCGGCGGCAAGGTCACGGTGGTACCCGTCAGCAACGATCCGGCAGATGTCCGCGCGAAGGTCAAGGCGGCACTGAGTTCAAATACCGCCGTCGACACCGTCATGGCGCTCGGTGCCAGCACGGCCGGCGAGCCGTCGCTCGCGGCCGTAGAGGATGTCGGAATGACCGGCAAGATCAAGGTGGCGACATTCGACCTTTCAGCCGATTTCCTGAAAGCCGTGGCCGACGGCAAGGCAGCATTCGCGATCGATCAGCAGCAGTTCCTGCAGGGCTATCTGCCTGTCGTATTTTTGGCAAACTACGCCAAATACGGGCTTATCCCGGGTGGTAATGTTCCGTCCGGCCCGAACCTCATCACCAAGGACAAGGCTGCCCAGGTTGTGGATCTTTCCGCCAAGGGCATTCGCTGACCGGAATTGCCGAAAGGCATTCTCCCAGAATCTCCTCCTCCTAGTGGGGAGGAGGTTTGGCTGACCGAACGCGCTGCCGAACAGCGCCACCGCTACTCTAAATTACGATCCAGTCGGAGGAGTTATGGCTTCGCTTGAGCAGAGAACGGCGGCTGCGCCGAAGGCCGATGAGCGCGTCAAACAAGTGAATTTTCTGACGCATATGATGCGGCGGCCCGAGCTTGGTGCTGTGGCAGGTCTTGTTCTCGTCATCGTCTTTTTCTTTCTTACCGCAGATTCGACGATGTTTTCGCTTTCCGGCTTGATGACCATCATGGCGCCGGCATCGCAATTGGGAATCCTTGCCATTGCGGCGGCACTTCTGATGATCGGAGGAGAGTTCGATCTCTCGATTGGCTCGATGGTGGCCTTCGCGGGACTGATTTTCGGCGTCATCCTCACGAATTTCGGCCAACCGCTTTCGGTCGCCATCGTCATGACGATGCTCTTTGCTGCGTTCATGGGGGCGATCAATGGGCAGATCGTTATTCATACGCGCCTTCCGTCGTTCATCGTGACCCTGGCATTCCTCTTCATTCTCCGCGGCCTGACGCTCGTCGGCCTGAAATGGGCGACAGGCGGCTCGACGCAGCTTCGCGGCATCAGCGACCGTGTCAAGGACAGTCCGCTGCTTGGCTTCTTTTCCGGCGATGCACTGAAGGGCGTCTTTGTCTGGCTCGCGGATCACGATCTGATCGACAGGTTCCCCAACGGCATGCCGAAGGTCACGGGCATCCCGGTCTCCGTATTGTGGTTTGTCGCGCTTGCCCTGGCTGCGACCTGGGTCCTCCTGCGCACCCGCATGGGCAACTGGATCTTTGCTGCCGGTGGCGATCCCAATGCGGCGAGAAACTCCGGCGTCCCCGTTCACAGAGTTAAGACCGGCCTGTTTGCACTGACAGCATGCGCGGCAGCTCTGGTTGCCATCATCACCGTGCTCGATGCTGGCTCGACTGACGCCAGACGCGGCTTTCAGAAAGAGTTCGAGGCGATCATTGCCGCCGTCATTGGTGGGTGCTTGCTGACGGGCGGCTACGGTTCGGCGATTGGCGCCTTCTTCGGCGCGATCATCTTCGGCTCGGTCTCGATCGGCCTGACCTACACCAAGTTCGATTCCGACTGGTTTCAGGTCTTCCTGGGTTCGATGTTGCTGCTCGCCGTTCTCTTCAACAATTTTATCCGCCGCAAGGTTACCGGGGAGCGCTGATCATGTCTGATGTCAATAATCGAACGCCGATCATCGAAGTGACCGACATCATCAAGCACTACGGCTCCGTGATTGCGCTCAACGGCGTGTCGATGCAAGTGTCGGCCGGAGAAGTGCTTTGTCTCCTCGGAGACAATGGCGCGGGGAAATCCACGTTGATCAAGACGCTCTCCGGTGTCGTGCGCCCAAGCGGAGGTTCGTTCCTGGTCGAAGGCAAGCCGGTCAATTTTCGCAGTCCGCGCGACGCGCTCGATGCAGGGATCGCGACCGTCTATCAGGATCTTGCCATGATCCCGCTGATGTCGATCACCCGTAATTTCTTCATGGGGCGGGAGCCTCGCAAGGGCTTCTTCCCTTTCCGTCGCCTCGACCTCACGCACTGCAACGATGTCACGCGGGAAGAGATGCGCAAAATCGGCATCGATATCCGCGATCCCAATCAGGCGGTAGGTACATTGTCCGGGGGCGAACGCCAGTGCGTTGCCATTGCTCGCGCCGTCTATTTCGGCGCCAAGATCCTCATTCTCGACGAGCCGACCTCGGCGCTCGGTGTGGCGCAAACCTCGATGGTGCTGAAATACATCCATCAGGTTCGACAGAAAGGACTGGGCGTCATTTTCATCACTCATAATGTCCGCCATGCCTATGCGGTGGCAGACCGCTTCACCATCCTCAATCGCGGCCAGACGCTTGGCACCTTTGCCAAGGCGGATATCGCGATGGATGAGCTGCAGAACCTCATGGCCGGCGGCAAGGAACTGCAGCAATTGTCCGAAGAGCTCGGCGGTACGATCTAGCCGGCCTGCTTCCGAAGCGGCGATCGCTTGGCTTTCAAAGGACGTCGCCGCCCTCTCACTCAATCAACCATGGAATACTGTTATGAACGACGGCTCGTCGAATGCCTCATCCCCCTTCACGCTCGCGGTCTGCGCCGAGATGGTCTTTAAGTCGCTTCCTGTCGTCGACAGGCTCAAGCGCATTACCGAACTCGGCTTTCAAGCCGAGATCTGGGACTGGACGAAACATGACATCGCTACCCTTGCAAGATCAGGAGCAGCCTTCTCGTCGATGACGGGCTATGTGACCGGCACGCTCGCCGATGACGAGGGCGCCGACGAATTGCTGCGAACTGCGAAGCAATCGATCCCGGTCGCAAGGGAGCTCAATTGCCCGCGCCTCAACCTGCACGGAACCGGTCTCGACGGCCAGGGCCTGCCGGTGGTCAACGCCGACAAAGTGACGGGCGCCATGTGGCTCAAGGCGCGCGACACGCTTAACCGCATCGCCGACCTCGGCGAGAAAGAGGGCGTCACCTTCGTGCTCGAAAACCTCAATGAAGCAGTCGATCACCCCAAGACACCGTTTGCCAAAGCCGAAGATACGCTCGCGCTCGTTTCGTCGGTGAACCGACCGGCGCTGAAGCTCAATCTCGACCTCTACCACGCCCAGATCGGCGAAGGAAACCTGATCGAGCTGTGCCGGCGCGCTCTGCCCCATATCGGCGAAATACAGGTGGCGGACGTTCCCGGTCGCATGGAGCCGGGCACCGGAGAAATAAACTACAAGGCAATCGCCCGTGCTCTCAAGAATATGGGCTATCGCGGGACGATCGGCATGGAGGCCTGGGCCTCCGGCGATGATGAGACGGCGCTTGCCCGTTTCCGCAACGCCTTCACCGTTTGAAGATTTCGATAGTCAACGCTTACACGTCATGGAGAAATATCAATGATCAGGTTTGGAGTGATCGGCGCCGGCCGGATAGGCAAGGTACATGCCGCGACTATTGCGGCGAACCCGAAGGCGAAGCTCGTCTATGTGGCGGATGCCTTCAAGGCATCGGCTGAGGCGCTTGCCGCGCAGACGGGCGCCGAGGTTGCCGAAGCGGCAGATGTCATCAAGTCCTCAAGTGTCGATGCGATCCTCATCGCGACACCGACCCCCAGCCACGCCGATCTCATCGAGGCGGCCGCGAAGGCCGGCAAGGCTATCCTCTGCGAAAAGCCGGTGTCCCTGTCGGTCGAGCGCATCAATGCCTGCCTCGACATCGTCGAGAAGAACAGGTCGACCTTGATGATCGGCTTCAATCGCCGGTTTGACCCCAACTTCGCCAGTGTGGAAGCACGTCTGCGCCGCGGCGACATCGGCGATATCGAGATCGTGACGATCACCAGCCGAGATCCCGCGCCGCCGCCGGCCGACTACGTCAAGTCCTCCGGCGGGCTGTTCCGCGACATGATGATCCATGACTTCGATATGGCCCGCTTCCTCATCGGGGAGGAATTCGTCGTCGTGAATGCACTTGGATCGTCGCTCGTCGACAAGGCGATCGGAGCGGAGGGCGATGTGGACACCGCCGCCGTGCAGATGCAGACGGCTTCCGGACGCATTGCGGTCATCACCAATTCTCGCCGGGCGACTTACGGCTACGACCAGCGCATCGAAGTCCATGGAGCTGCGGGCATGCTAGCAGCGAGGAATATCCACGCAACCAGCGTCGAGCTTTCCAATGCGAATGGTGTCAGCGGCGACCCCGTTCAATATTTCTTCCTCGAACGCTACGCCCAGGCCTACGCCAACGAGATCAATGCCTTCATCGATGCGATCGACAGCGGCAATCGTTCACCGAAGCCCGGCGGACTTGATGGCCTCCAGGCGCAGAAACTGGCGGAGGCCGCCACCGTGAGCTGGCAGACGGGCAGGCCGGTGCAGCTCGGTTAACAAGCCTCGATGCGGTGCGGCCAAGTCCTGACGTTGCCGCATCGCCACCGGGCTCACGTGCCGCCCCGCGATATGCGTCCGGATCGCACCGCGCTTTCCGGAAGACGGTTCTTTGGAAGGCGAAGCGCAATGCCACAGGAAAGAAACCACCATCCTCCCGCGACACTGCAGGAATTGAAGTACCTGATCGCCAAGCGGCAGATCGTCTTTCCCAATAGTCTCGAGCAGGTCGCGAGACAGATCATAGAACGGCCGGAAATGATTGCTTTCGAAAGTGCTGCTGCGATTGCACGCAATTGTAAGGTTTCTCAAACGACGGTGCACCGATTTGCACAGCACATTGGGTTTCAAACGTTGGGCGAGTTTCGCGCGGTGATAAGAGATCATCTTCGCAAGACTGCTGCAAATCGCCGCTAGGCGGACAGCAGCTGTGGGCTCCTGTCATCAGGATCATGTTGGGCACGGAACAAGAACAGCTCTGGGCGCCATCCGCGTTGGCAGCAGGGATTGAACCATGGCGCGGTATGCCGGTTTGCGTTTCGGAATTTCGTGGGGCACACTTGGAAGCGGGAGCGCGCCCGGACTGCCTTCTCATCGATCCCATGTGAATCGGGCAACGTCGAAGCTTCCCCGCTTCAATTGCCGCGAGACTTTTTTGTTGCCATGGACGCGGAACTTCGCATCGTAGCCACCGCATATCTTGATCTTCGATATCCGTTGCGGGCGCGGACCGACAGGCGGTCGACGTCCAGGAGCTTCGCGACTTGACGGGGGAAATCGCAGCGGATCGGCTCGACCCTGAACAACCCCCGGTGTCTGTCGATGAACGATGTCATCGCTTCAATTGGCGGTCGAGCTCTGGCCCGAGAACTCAACCCGACTACAAGCTCTAAGCGTCAAGATAACGCTCGGCCAGACGCGCCCAAATGGCCGCGCCGGTCGTCAGGCTGCCGTCATTGAAATCGTATTTCGACGAATGCAGGATCGGCGAGTCCTTGCCGTTGCCGAGACGGAGGAAACTACCGGGCCTACGCTCAAGGAAATAGGCGAAGTCTTCGCTGCCGGGCAGGAGAGGGCATGTGAAGACATTTTCAGCGCCAATCAGTTCCTCGGCCACTTCGCGAGCGAATGCCGTTTCCCTTTCCGAATTCACAACGACTGGATAGCCATGCTCATAGTCGATCTCGGCTCTTGCACCATGGCCCTCGGCAACGCTTGCCGCCAGCGTGCGGATGCGCTCCTCGAGGAAGGTGCGGATCGCCGGGTCGAATGAGCGGACGCTCATCGAGATCTTTGCCGTGTTCGGAATGACGTTCGACGCTTCGCCGGCATGGATCGTGCTGACGGTGACGACGGCCGTCTGGGTTGGATCGACATTGCGCGAGACGATCGACTGCAGCGTGACGACGAGGTTGCAGGCGACCAAAACCGGATCAACTGTGAGATGCGGTCGCGACGCATGGCCGCCCTTGCCGACAATGGTGATCTTTACCGTATCGCCGGCCGCCATCACCGGACCGGATCGGATGAGCAGTGCGCCGGCCGGCATGCCGGGGTGGTTGTGTAGGCCGAAGATCGCGTCGATCGGGAAACGCTCGAATAGGCCGTCGGCGATCATCCGTTGCGCGCCACTGTTCTGCCCGGCCTCTTCGGCCGGCTGGAAGATCAACGTCACTGTGCCGTTGAAGCGTCTTGTCCGCGCCAGATATTCGGCTGCACCGAGAAGAACCGTGGTGTGGCCGTCGTGGCCGCAGGCATGCATCTTGCCTGGTATGGTGCTGGCATAGGCGACACCCGTCTCTTCCTCGATCGGCAATGCATCCATGTCGGCACGGATACCGATGCTCTTGGTGCCGGTGCCGTTCTTCAGCGTCGCCACGACGCCATGGCCGCCGACATTGCGGGTGACAGCATATCCCCAGGCTTCCAGCTTATCGGCTACGTACCGGGCAGTCTCGGTTTCCTCGAAGGAAAGCTCCGGGTTGGCGTGCAGGTGATGGCGGGTCGCCTTCAGCTCGGCTTCCATGGCATCGAAATCGGATACGCGGGCGTAGAGATTGTCTTGCGAGGGCATCGGAGTTCCAGACTTAGCAAAATTCAAACAAAAGGCCCCGGCCTTTGGGGCCGGGGCTAGGCGGGGAGATTTTTAAAGAAAGCGCGACAGAAAAGCCTGCGTGCGCGGATGCTGCGGATTGCCGATCACATCCTCGGGCTTGCCCTGTTCGACGACCACGCCGCCGTCCATGAACACCACCCGGTCGGCCGCTTCACGGGCAAAACTGATCTCGTGGGTGACGACGATCATGGTGAGACCCTGCTTTGCCAGATCCCGCATCGTCGCCAACACTTCGCCGACCAATTCCGGATCGAGTGCCGAGGTCGGCTCGTCGAACAGCATCAGCTTCGGCTTGATCGCCAGTGCGCGGGCAATCGCCACGCGCTGCTGCTGGCCGCCGGAGAGCTGCCGCGGATAGGCATTGGCCTTCTCCGACAGACCGACGCGTTCCAAAAGGCGCTTGGCGTTCTCGATCGCATCCTTTCGGCTTTCACGATGGACGCCGACTGGCGCTTCGATGACGTTCTGCAGCACGGTCATGTGCGGGTAGAGGTTGAACTGCTGGAACACCATGCCGATCTTGCGGCGCTGCCTGGCAATGCCGGTGGGCGACAGCTTTTCCAGATGGTCGTTCTTCACCCGGTAACCGATCTGTTCGCCATCAACCTCGATATATCCCTTCTGGATATCTTCGAGGTGATTGATACAGCGTAGAAAGGTGGATTTGCCCGAGCCGGACGGCCCCAGAATGGCCACGACTTCCCCCGGCATGATGTCGAGGTCGATGCCCTTCAACACTTCGAGCTGGTCGAAGGACTTGTGGACATTACGAGCCTGGACGAGGGGCTTGGCGGTATCGACGATGGTCAATGGCTTGCCTCCTCCATGACGGCGGCGGGCTTGGGCGTGGCGCCATTGCGGCGGTCGCTGCGGCCGTAATAGGCTTCGATATAGCTCTGGCCGATATTCAGCACCGAGGTGATGAGTAGGTACCAGATGACCGCGACCAGCAGCATTGGGATGATCTCGAACGTGCGGTTATAGATCGACTGAACCGAATAAAGCAGGTCGGCCATGGCGATGACGCTGACGATCGAGGTCGCCTTGATCATGCTGATCAGCTGATTGCCGGTCGGTGGTACGATCGAACGCATCGCCTGCGGAATAATGATCCGCCATAGGGCTCGCGCCTTGGTCATGCCGAAGGCTTCCGCCGTTTCGGTCTGACCGCGGTCAACCGACAGAAGGCCGCCGCGGATGATTTCCGCCATATAGGCCGCCTCGTTGAGTGCGAGGCCGACGATCGCCGCGGTCAGCGGCGTGATGACAGAATTGGTATCCCAGCTGATGAGCGTCGGGCCGAAGGGAAGGGAAATCGATATCGTCGGAAACAACGTCGACATGTTGTACCAGAAGATCAGCTGGACTAGGAGCGGTGTGCCGCGGAAGAACCAGATGAACAGTGACGCGAACGAGCGTGCTAGCTTGTCGGACGACATGCGTGCAATCGCGATCACGAGGCCGAGCGCGACGCCGAGGATCATGGCGATCACGGTGAGGCCAAGGCTGACGTAAAGACCGTTCAAGACCGTCGGATCGAAGAAATACTGGGCAACAACCGGCCAGCCGAAGTTTTCGTTAGCGGCGATGATCCAGCCGAAGTCGACGACGACCAGCGCAATCACGATCCGGAGAGCAAGAGGGCCGCTCCGGAAAGGCGTGTGGGCCGTCGCCACATCGCGGAAGTCCTCGGCGCCCGAAGGCGCCGCATGTGTCGTAGTGTTCGCGCTCATTTGGGAAGCTGTCCACCGAGGTTGAGGCCGGGCTGCTTGATCATGTTGTTCTCAAGGCCCCACTTCTTCATGATCGCGGCATAGGTACCGTTGTCCATGAGAACCTTAATTGCGTCGATGAACAGCGGGCCGAGCGGCGAACCCTTTGGAACGACGGCACCCTGGAAAATGTCGTCAAAACCGTTCTTTTGCCCGACGCCGTTCAGTTCCAGCTGGCCGTTCGCCTGGCTGACGAAATAGGTCAGCGGTGCCTGCGAAGAGAAGAATGCGTCGGCGCGCTTAGAGCGGACGGCCAGGATGGATGCCGGCTGATCGGTATAGGACTGCACTTCCACCGGTTCCTTGCCTTCGGCCTTGCACTTGTCCGACTGTACCTTGATCACCCGTTCGGCGGATCCGCCGGCCATAACCGAGATGCGCTGGCCGCAGGCCTTGTCCAGCGAGGTGATGCCCTTCGGGTTGCCCTTCAGGGTGGCGAAGACGACGAATTCCTGCACCCAGTCGACGAAGTCGCTTGCCGTTTCGCGATCCTTGTAGTCGCCGACCGGACCGAAGGCGAACTGGTAACGGCCCGAGTTGACGCCGGCCAGCAGCGCCGGCAGCCCGCCAACTGTCGCATGGTCGATCTTGACGCCGAGCACCTGTCCGATTGCGTCCGTCAGGTCGGCGCTGGCGCCGGTCATGACGGTGCCGGTGACGATCTCGTAGGGAGGGAACGAGCCGTTATTGACGGAGATCATTTTGCCGGCCGACTTGATGTCGTCCGGCAGGCGATCGTGCAGCTCCTTGTTGACGTCCAGCTTGATGGATGCGTCCTGCGCCTTGGCGACGCTAGCAAGTGCTGCGCCGGCGAGGGCGAGAGCGATGAGTTTCTTATGCGACATGTTCATTCCCCTTGTTTTACTAAGCTACGTTTCTCGAGAGATTAAGGTTGCGACTGCCGGTCAGATCCGGCTGCCATCCGTATCGAATGCGAAAAGCTCTTCCGGCGTCATGTGGCGCTTCATGATGCCCTGGGCATGCAGCTCACTGGCGAAATCGTCGATCATCTTGCGGTTGGCGGTAAATCCGCTGGCATCCCAGCCCTTGGGCAGCTCGCGCGACGTTTTCAGTACCTCTTCGAACATCCACGGCGTGGTTTCAGCGTACTTGCGGCGCTTGGCGGTCCACATGCGCTGCGATTCGTCGACGAGCCGGCTCACTTCGGCAATCACCCACGGGTTCTCGGCAACGATCTCGGCCTTGATGCCGATCAGATGCATGCCCGGAACATATCCCACATCATCGAAATACTGGCGCTCTTCTTCGCGGAAATCAGCCAGCACCTGACGGAACGGCGAGCCCGGCTCGAAATAGCCATCAGGCATGAAGGGCGTAAAGATCGCATCCAGTCCGCCTTCGCGCAGAAGGTCTACCATCGGGCGTTCGCCGGGGCAGGCTTCGATTAGGCCGGGCTGGCCAAAGCCGTCGAGGCGATCGGTGACTGGGTGTGCCTCCGTCAGGCGGCCGGCATACCACATCGCGTCCTTGACCTCGACGCCTTCGCGGCGGATGGCCGCACGCGTCCAGGTGTTGCCGCTGTCGCGCCATCCGGTGACTCCGATGCGTTTGCCGGCCAGCTGGCCAAGAGTCGTGATGTCGCTGTCCCGGGTAGTCATGATGCAGCGATGGCGGAAGCCGCGCATGATGAAGTTGGGAATGCCAACGACACTGTCATCGCCGTCATGACGAAGCTGGGTATAGCGGCTGAATGAAATCTCGGCAGCCTCATGGTCGGGGCTTTTGCCGAGATGGGAGACAAGCGTTCCGATCCGGTCCACCTGTATGTCGAGCTTGTCGGAAGCGACATCGCCGAGAATCAGCGGGGTCATGTAATCCCAGTCACGCAGTGCAATTCGAAGGCTCAGTGTCATTCTGGATACTCATGTCAGGAAATGCTTACGAAGGGAGATTAAAATGTTCACTTCGTAATGATCAAATGTTATTACGTTATTGAACATTTAATCTGGTGAGAAAATGAGCGACGCCTACGATTCGATCTGGTTTGCCGAAAAATTAAGCGATCGAACAATTCGCGGAATCGCATTAGAAACCAGTGCCTTGATCAGGGCAGGGGCGCTTCCGGTCGGCGCCAAGTTGCCTCCAATCCGTGATCTCGCTTTTTCGCTCGGTGTCAGCCCGGCGACGATTTCGGAGGCCTGGAGCGAGCTTAGACGGCAAAAGATCATTACAGGCAGGGGACGAAACGGCACCTGGGTGAGCGGCGACCGCTTCATCGCAAAGCCAGAGCGCCTGGCAAGTTCCGGCCACTACGGTGCCGATGTGCTCGACCTGACGATGGCCGTTCCTGACCCAAGGCTGCTGCCGCCTTTAGAGAAGGCGCTGGCGTATGGCGCTTCCGCGGAGAACCTCAACAGCTACGAGCGCAGCCGTATTCTGCCGGAACTGGAGGCCGAACTTCGCAAGACATGGCCGTATGAACCGGAGGCATTGCTGGCGACCAACGGCGGTTATAACGCTGTGTATACCGCTATTCATGCACTGGTGACGCCCGGTGCGCCTGTCGCTATCGAAGAACCGACGGCGATGCGCCTCCTCGATATCCTTGAGCATCAGGGCGCACGCATCCTACCTGTGAAATGTGACGAGTACGGGCCGCTGCCCTCATCGCTACAGGATGCCATGCGCTACAAACCGGTCGTTTTCCTCTTCCAGCCGCGGCTGCATTCGGTGACCGGCCGGACAGTGACGGCGCAACGCCTAGGCGAACTAGCCGAAGTACTACGCAACAGCGACACCCTGATAATTGAGGATGATGGCATCTCCGATATTTCCGGGGTTGAGCGTCATTCGCTTGGCACCCAGTTTCCCGACCGGGTTATTCACATCATCTCGTTCTCTAAAACGCTCGGTCCCGACCTTCGCTTAGCCGTATTGTCGAGCACGTCGGCAGTCGTTGAACAGATTCAATCTTATCGCAGTTTTAGTGCAGCCTGGACCAGCCGCGTTCTTCAAGCCGCCGGCGCATGGTTGTTGCGCCAACCGGGAACTTGGGAAAATATCGCATCTGCCCGGGCTACCTATAAAAAACGACGCGATATGCTCGCTAGCGCCTTGCGAGTGCGCGGCCTCACCATCGAAGATGGGGAAGGGTTGTCTTTGTGGGTGCCAGTTGTTTCTGAACCCTTTGCAATGGTTACGCTCGCTGCCCGAAACATTGCAGTCAACTCAGGAAGCAAATTCTGCGTTGCTCATAGCAATAACATTCGCGTGGCAACGTCGATGTTGGATGAGCGCTGCGAGGAGGTAGCTGACGCGATTGCGCTCGCCCACATTATGTAGCTGCACGCGCAACGCGTTGACGGCTCTGGTGCAACCACAGGTTCACATCATATTCGAGAGAAACTAGTTTCGCTCGAACGCCTCTTCTATTGTCTTCGACGCACGGCTCGGACTGCGCACCTTTCCGATTGTTTGGCCGCAATGCATCCTTGCCTTGAACGACAACAAACCACAGAACCTTACGAGGCATCGAAGAGGGGTTCGCAATCGCTGCTTCCGCAGCGGCTCTGGCACGGCCTTCACCCATCGCTTCGCCGCTGCCCATCATCGCTCGACCCCATGTCGCGCATCACTGACTTTACGTCGGCAAAATCGAGATTGATCAGTCCTTCTTTGACAATCAGATCGATAACGGAGCCTACGCCTGCATAAAGTATCCGATCTGCCATTTCGAAGGCATCTGCGAACGTTGCCTTCACATCGGCCACACGGAATTAGATTCTGATTGGGAATGACAATGACTGGGCCAGCGCTCTCGCTGAGATGCTCAATGCCTTGCTGGGCCACTCGCATTCGATGCGTGCCCTCGAATGCAAATGGCGTGGTAACAAACAGCGCCCGTTAGTATCCCCGCCTGGCGGGCGGCGCGAGCGATGACGGGTACGGCCCCAGTTCCAGTGCCGCCTCCCATGCCCGCAGTCACGAAACGCATGTGTGTCCCGGCCAGATGGCTCATGATCTCATCAATCGTTTCCTCGGCCGCTGCATGTCCGATTTCAGAAAGCGAACCAGCCCAGCCCCTCCGGTTACGGTGAGACCGAGCTGGCTAAGCCGCGACGCTTTTGACATGGAAAGAGCCTGTGCATCGGTGTTTGCGACAACGAATTCTGCGCCTCGAGCTTCTGCGCGATCATGTTGTTCACAGCATTTCCGCCGCCACCGCCGACGCCAATGACTGTGATCTTTGGCTTTAGCGCAACGATGTTTTGCGGCATTGTTGGCCTCATAGCGGGTCCACCTCCTGGGCAACGAGACAGTCTGATATTCTTGTGGGGACGAGAATTCGCGTCAGCTAACGGCGGGTGAGCGGCCGGGGCTGCCTTCTGTCCAGCGTCGGAACAGTGCGCTGGCATTGACCCCGCCGAAGCCGAAGCCATTGGATATTGCGTATTCCGTCGCGACCCGTCGCGCGTTGTTCGCGACGAAATCGATACCGTCGGCTTCCGGATCCGGAGCTTTCAGGTTCAAGGTCGGTGGTGCTATCTGGTTGCTGAGCGCCAAAATCGTGAAGATGGCTTCCAGCCCTCCGGCCGCGCCGAGCAGGTGTCCCGTTGCTGATTTCGTTCCGCTGACAGCGACGGTATTGCCGGAACCGAAAACACTCTTGATGGCCCTGATTTCACCGAGATCACCGACCGGCGTGGAGGTCGCGTGCGCATTCAGGTGACCGATTTCATGCGGGGCTATCCCAGCTTGCGCAATGGCGATTTCCATGGCTCTGCGTGCACCATTCCCGTCTTCGGGACCGGAGGTAATGTGGTGGGCGTCGGCCGTTGTACCGTATCCGACGAGTTCGGCAATCGGGGTGGCGCCGCGAGCAAGCGCATGGCTCAGGGCTTCGATGACCAGGATTCCAGCGCCTTCGCCCATGACAAAGCCGTCACGCATCATGTCGAAGGGGCGCGAGGCCCGGCTTGGCGTTTCGTTGAAGCCAGTCGAAAGAGACCGAGCCGCGGCGAAACCGCCGAGACTGACGATATTCATGCAGGCTTCCGTTCCGCCGCATACCGCAATATCTGCCTCGTTTGCACGGATAAGTCTCGCCGCATCGCCGATCGCCTGAACACCGGCCGCGCACGCCGTCACGGGTGCGCCGAGCGGACCTTTGAAACCGAAGCGGATCGAAACTTGTCCCGCTGCTAGGTTGACGAGAAACGACGGTATGGTGAAGGGCGAAAGACGACGGACGCCGCGTTGATCGACCGTGCGAACCGCCTCGGTGATTGCCGGAAAGCCGCCGATACCGGAAGCGACGATGGTCGCGGTTCGCAGTCGGTCATCATTCGAAAGCGGCTTCCACTTCGCTTGAGCAAGCGCCTCTTCAGCAGCCGCCAGCGCGAAGAGGATGAATCGGTCGACCTTGCGTTGATCCTTTGGAGCCATGGCAGTATCCGGATCGAATCCGCCTTCAGGGTCTTCGGCGATCGAGGGGACGACTCCGCCCACTTTCGACGGCAGGTCTCCGACGACATCGTCCCCCAGTCGCCGAATACCGCTCCGACCCGCGAGGAGGCGCGACCAGGAGATTCCGACATTAGCTCCAAGGGGGCTTACAGCTCCCATTCCTGTGATAACGATACGGCGCATACGTTCTCCGCCTGTCTTCTCATTAAAAATTGGCACGATCTAAGCGTACCGACCGGCATTGCGACCAGTGCCCGCAACATGCAGTTTGCGCATACAAAGAGCGCGTTTCGCCCGCACATCCGGGCGGCGTATCAACGCGGTCCCGTAACCTGCACCAGATAATCGAATCTAGCGGCAGCCTTTAGGCGACAGCGATCGCTTCAGGCGACACCTTCACCACTTGCAAGACGCCTGACTTGGGCCGCGGCTGCGTCCAGAATGCTTTGCGACAAATTCTCGTCTTCGAGAATCCGCGAGAGCGTGACGGCACCCACCATAAGGGAGAGTATCACCATCGCATTGCGGCTTGGACTGGAGCTCGGGCTCTTGGTGTCATCCATCAGCTCATCCAGGACCTCAAAGTGAGCTCGGATCCCATCTTCAAATGGACGCCTGACCTCTTCACTTTGCCGCGCAGCGTCCGATCCCAAGGCCGCCAAAGGGCAACCGTCGGCTCTTTCTCCAAGATGTCCCGGTGAGAGATAGAACTCCATGACTGCTTCGAGGGGATTGGAGCTGGTCGCGGCCGCTGTCGACCATCTGCGTGTGGCGCTTTCCATCGCACGCCTGGATGCTAGGGCAGCAAGGTCGTCCTTGGACGAGAACTGCTTGTAAAATCCGCCTTGCGTGAGGCCAGCACCCTTCATCAGATCCTTTAGGCCAATCCCGTCGAAGCCGTGTTCTCGAAAAAGACGGCTTGCGACGTTGATCACGGTGTCCCGATTCTCCTCGGCCTGTGCGCGGCTTACTCTCATGTTGATCTCCGCTTAGATTTCGATTGACATCTATAGTGTAAATAGAGTTAGATCGCAATCTAATTCCTCAGGATCGCTCGTCAAGAAGAGAATGTAAAATGAATCGCAAACATGTCCTGGCTTTGGTGGGGCTCGTGGCAGCGGCGGGGGCTGCTGCCTTTGTCCTCGTATTCGAAACACCCAAACACGAAGCCGAGGCTGCAGATCCGAGGACAGCTCCACCACTGGTGAGGGTGGCAGAGGCGAAGAAGGCGGAAACAGCGGAACGTTCCTTTACCGGCACGGTCGCTTCCCGGATACAGAGCAACCTCGGATTTCGGGTCCCAGGTAAGATTGTCCAGCGGCTGGTGGATGTAGGTCAGCAGGTGAGACAAGGTCAGGCCCTAATGCGCATCGATGAGACCGATCTCCAACTCGCCCTGACAGCGAAGCGCAATACGGTCATCGCAGCACGTGCTGTCCTGATCCAGGCAGAAGCAGATGAGAAACGCTATGCGGCGCTGGTGAAAAATGGATTGGCTGCTACTCCACAGCGCTATGAACAAGCGAAGGCGGCTCTCGACACGGCCTCTGCACAGCTTGCCGCAGCTGAAGCTGACGCCGAGGTAGCGGAAAACGCAGCCACCTATGCCGTCCTTCTTGCAGATTCGGATGGAACGGTCGTCGATACCCTTGGAGACCCAGGGCAGGTCGTGGCAGCGGGCCAGACGGTCGTCCAACTCGCGCAGGCTGGGCCGCGTGAAGCCGTTGTCTGGCTACCTGAGACCCTGCGGCCGGAGATAGGGTCGGAAGCGGATGCCAGTGTCTACGGAGGGGAGAGTCTAAGCGGAAAAGCTAGCCTGCGACAGATTTCCGATTCAGCCGATCCGCAAACCCGGACCTACGAGGCGCGTTATGTTCTCGATGGCGCCGCCGCCTCTGCACCGCTTGGCTCGACTGTCACGATCAAGATCCTGGATGCGGGCAGGCAGTCGGAGGTCACTGTTCCGGTAGGTGCCATCCTGGACGACGGCAGCCGGACAGGTGTTTGGGTTGTTAACGAAGCCACTTCCACTGTGAATTTTACGCCAGTCGACATCAAACGTATCGGTGAGGAGACAGCATTTGTCACCGGGATCGGAATCGGTGAGCAGGTTGTCGCTCTGGGCGCGCATCTGCTGGAAAATGGCGCGGCCGTCAGGACGGGCGTGCAGCAAGAGGTGACAAAGCAATGAGCTTCAATCTCTCTGGCATCGCGGTTCGCGAACGCGCCGTTACCTTGTTCTTTATCGTTCTGTTGGCCGCGGCGGGGGTTTACGCGTTCGTCAAGCTAGGACGCGCCGAGGATCCCTCCTTCACCATCAAGACTTTGACGGTTACTTCAGTTTGGCCGGGTGCCACTGCGCGTGAAATGCAGGATCTTGTCGCCGAGCCACTGGAAAAGCGCATCCAGGAACTGACATATTACGACCGTGTCGAGACAACGACACGACCAGGCTACGCCTTTCTGACCGTCACATTGAAGGATAGTACGCCACCCGGTGCGGTCGAGGAAGAGTTCTATCAGGCTCGCAAGAAGCTTGGCGACGAAGCCAGAAATCTTCCTCCAGGCGTCATTGGTCCCTTTGTTAACGATGAATATTCCGATGTGAGCTTCGGCCTTTACGCACTGAAGGCGAGGGGGATGCCGATGCGTGACCTTGTTCGGCAGGCAGAGGTCATCCGTCAGGATCTCCTGCATGTTCCGGGCGTCAAGAAAATCAACATCCTCGGGGAGCGGCCCGAACAGATCTTCGTCGAATTTTCCTATGCCAAGCTCGCAACACTTGGGATATCGGCACAGGATATCGCCGCAGCTTTGCAAAGACAGAACACAGTCACGCCCGCCGGCTCGATCGACACGCGTGGCCCGCAGGTCTTTATCCGTTTCGACGGCGCATATAACAGTGTTCAGGCGATTGCCGATACGCCGATCGTTGCAGCTGGACGCACTCTCAAACTTTCCGACTTGGCTGATATTCGGCGCGGGTATGAGGATCCCGCGACCTACATCATCCGCCATGAGGGCGAGCCAGCAATTATGCTGGGCGCAGTGATGCAACAGGGCTGGAATGGTCTTGAGCTCGGCAAAGCGCTTGAAGCCCGATCCGCTGCTATCGCGCAGACACTGCCGCTCGGCATGACGCTTGCCAAAGTCAGCGACCAGGCCGTCAATATCGATGAGGCGGTCGGCGAGTTCATGCTCAAGTTCGCAATGGCGCTTGGTGTCGTGCTGTTCGTGAGCTTGGTCAGCCTCGGCTGGCGCGTAGGCATTGTTGTCGCGCTTGCTGTCCCGCTCACCCTGGCCGTCGTCTTTCTCATTATGCTCGAAACCGGCCGGTTCTTCGATCGTATCACGCTCGGAGCGTTGATCCTTGCGCTGGGGCTTCTTGTGGACGATGCCATCATTGCCATTGAGGTGATGGTCGTGAAGATGGAAGAGGGTATGGATCGCATCAAGGCGGCCGCTTACGCCTGGAGTCATACCGCGGCGCCGATGCTATCCGGCACCCTTGTCACAATCATCGGACTGATGCCCGTTGGCTTCGCAAGATCAACTGCAGGTGAATACGCCGGCAACATCTTCTGGGTCGTGGGCTTTGCACTGATCGTTTCGTGGGTTGTTGCAGTGGTCTTTACGCCTTACCTCGGCGTCAAGATGCTGCCTGACATCAAGCCGGTCGAAGGTGGACATCACGCAATCTATGATACTCCTAACTACCGTCGTCTGCGCTCGCTCATCGAGTTTGCCGTTCGGCATAAGTTCGTGACGTGCGGTGTGGTGGGGATCGTCATGGCCGTTTCTGTCGTCGGGATGGGAGGCGTGAAACAGCAATTCTTCCCGACGTCGGATCGCCCGGAGGTTCTCGTCGAGGTACGCATGCCTGAAGGCACGAGCATCGAGACAACGACAGGGGCGGTCGAGAAAGTTGAAAGCTGGTTGCAAAACCAGCCCGAGGCAAAAATCGTCACCAGCTATATAGGGCAGGGCGCGCCCCGCTTCTTCTTTGCCATGGCGCCCGAATTGCCCGACCCAGCCTTCGCTAAGGTCGTTGTGCTCACTCCGGATGCTCACGCTCGCGAGGCGTTGAAGCATCGCCTTCGAGCTGCCGTGTCGGACGGGCTAGTTCCTGAGGCATCCGTGCGCGTAACGCAGCTTGTATTTGGTCCGTATACGCCGTTTCCGGTCGAGTTTCGGATCATGGGACCCGATCCGGACGAACTCTACAAGATTTCTGAGCAGGCCCTGGCAATTATGAAAGGTGTACCTGATGTCCGGCAGGCCAACAGGGATTGGGGCAACCGAACCCCGGTGCTCCGGTTTATCCCCGATCAGGATCGGCTTAATCTGATCGGCCTTTCGCCGGCGGAGGCAGCCCAGCAGATGCAGTTGCTGCTGAGCGGCATCCCTGTCACCCAGGTGCGCGACAACATCCGTAACGTGCCTGTTGTCGCACGAAGCGCAGGCGAGAACCGCCTCGATCCATCACGGCTTGCCGACTTTTCACTGATGAGCAGGAATGGCCGTCAGGTTCCGCTTGATCAGATCGGCCATTCCGAGATCCGGTTTGAGGAACCGATCCTGAAACGTCGTGATCGAACGCCGGTTATCACGATACGATCCGATATCAACGAGGCGACGCAACCCCCCGAGGTTTCACAGCAGGTCATGAAGGCACTTCAGCCGCTGATCGCATCGCTCCCTGTCGGATATCGCATCGAGATGGGTGGAAATATCGAAGAATCCCTCAAGGCCAACGTCGCGCTCGTCCAGGTTTTCCCCGTTATGATTGCGGCCATGTTGATCGTCATCATCCTCCAGGTTCGCAGCCTGTCAACGATGACCATGGTTATGTTGACCGCACCCCTCGGGCTTGCCGGGGTGGTTCCGGCGCTGCTTCTGTTCAATCAGCCCTTCGGCTTTAATGCCATTCTCGGATTGATAGGATTAGCGGGGATCCTCATGCGCAACACGCTGATCCTGACAGAGCAAATCAAGGAAAACCAGGCTGCTGGTCTTGATGACTATCACGCTGTGATTGAAGCGACTGTGCAGCGGACACGCCCTGTGATCTTGACCGCGCTTGCAGCGGTCCTGGCCTTCATACCTTTGACCCATTCGGTGTTCTGGGGATCGATGGCCTACACACTGATTGGCGGAACGGCGGCAGGCACAGTCATGATCTTGCTCTTTCTTCCGGCACTGTACGCTGTGTGGTTCCGGATCAAGCCAGCGAAAGAAGACGGCCACGGAGAAACGATCGAGCGTCTCGAACCGCCGATAGCACTGGCTGCGGAGTAGGGAATCTTGTGCCCAGGACGACGAGCCCCCCGCACCCGTACAGAAACTCACAACGATCTCTGGCGGGAGCGCATCCTCGATGTGGCGGAAGAGCACTTTCGCCGCATCGGTTACCAAAAGACATCGGTAGCCGACATAGCATCCCACCTCGGGATGAGCAGCGCCAACATATATCGCTTTTTTCCTTCAAGGGCGGCGATCAACACGGCGATTTGCGGTCGCATCATCGGACGAACAATGCAGTCCGCAGATTCGATTGCACAGATGGAGGGGCCGGCTCACGAGAAGCTCGTAGAACTTTTCGATCAGCTTCACAAGGAACGGAAAAACACCTTCCTCCACGAGAAGCCGGTCCATGATCTGGTTGTCGCCGCAACGGCACAGAACTGGGCGATCATCGGTGCGCATAATAAGCATCTCGTCGCGATCATCGAGACGATCGTAAATGAGGGGATCGACAAAGGCGCGTTTCGTGTTGATGCGGTGAAAGCCGCCCGATCTCTGATGAACGCCCTCATGCCATTCTACCACCCTGTTCTTATAGAGCAGGGGGTCCGAGACGGCGAAGATACCGAAGAAGGTCTGCGTGATCAGATCCACTGTATTCTGAAAGCAATCGGTACGTGAAGAGAACCATCCTAGACATGGATTCGATCATGAATGCCATCCCAAGAATTGCCGATGCCGCGCGGCTCACGGCGCTTCTCGAGGCACAGCGCGCCGCATTCTGCGCGACGGTTCTCCGTCACTCGCCCGTCGTCGATCCGATCTCGCTAAACTGAGAAAGGCGCTGATCAGCCGTCGCGAGGCCATCGAGGCGGCCGTCGATTCCGACTTCGGCCATCGTTCCCGGCACGAGACGGCCGGTCATGGAGATCGGCGGACTTGTCTGGGGGATCGATTATTTACGCAGCAACCTGCGCCGGTTCATGCGGACGGAGCGGCGCCATATTTCCCTCCAGTTAATTGACAGGAAAACAAATGCAACACACTGCTGAAACGGGAACACAAATCTCCGTTGTTGAAAAGTTAGATGGCTCCTCCGGAAAACGTGCCCTGATCACAGGCGCATCAAGCGGCCTTGGCCTCGAATTTGCTGAACTGCTGGCGGCGCAGAAGGTCAATCTCGTGCTCGCAGCCCGGCGACGGGAGCCAATGGAAAAGCTCGCCGCCGCACTTCGCCGAAAACATGCCGTCGATATCGTTGTTGAGCCAATCGACCTTGCCGCGCCCGGTGCTGCTGCCCGTTTAAAAAGCAGCTTGGACGAAAGGTCGATACAGATCGACATCCTGGTGAACAATGCTGGGTACGGCTTGCACGGCGCATTTCTGCAAACGCCGATCGAGCGCACCACCGATATGATTCAGCTCAACATCACGGCGCTTACCGAGCTGAGCTATGCTTTCGGGCGTGACATGGCAGCCCGGGGATCCGGCCAGATCCTTCTTATTGCGAGTCTCTTGGCGTTTCAGCCCGTTCCCACCTTTGCTGCTTACGCGGCGACGAAGTCTTTTGTGCTGGCCTTTGGAGAAGCACTGCATGACGAACTTCATCCGCAAGGTGTGGTCGTCACCAGTCTTTGCCCAGGGCACACCGAAACGGGTTTCGATGCAGCGGCCGGCGCTCCTGTCTCGCCCATGCTGCGCCTTCTGACGATGAAACCCCGTCCCGTCGCCCAACGCGGTCTGCGAGCGCTATCACAGGGGAAAGCGTCCGCGATCGCCGGGTTCATGAACAACGTCGTTGCGTTTTCAAATCGCCTGACGCCGCGTTCGATGCAGCGAGCCACCATGAAAAGAATTCTGGGGCCATAGAATTTGGTATCGGTTGCCGCTCCACACTCCCGAAATCTGGGCCGGTCAGTTTCCAATCTGACAGCGTGCGATGCGTCTTCGACATGGAAATCTACCACCCCGAACGATCCCTTCAGTCGCTTACAGCATCCCCAACACCTAGGGATGATCAATGGTATCGACACGATGAGAGTGGTTGCTATCCGTGCCAGTGACCGCTGTACGGCTGACGGAAAGTTCCATAAATAACTATACTGATCTGAAAGCGGCAGGACGCTCCATCTGCCGGCGCCGCCTTCTATTTTCTTCCGCGCCGGGGTGAAGGATCGAGAACAGCGGGGGCTGCAAGAAAGCATCGCGCTTTCGAAAAGTACTGACAGATCACGGTTCCTCCGCCGGCGGTGGGAAGAAACAGCAGAATGCCCGGATCAATCGAGTTCCGGGCATCCATAATCAGATTAGGCTGTTAGGCTGCCTCACGGAAACCGATGATGGCCTTGGTCTCAAGGAATTCAGCGATCGCCATCGGACCCCATTCACGTCCGTTGCCGGACTGCTTGTAGCCCCCGAAGGGCGCAGCCAGATCAAGATTAACATTGTTCAGGTAGACTTGGCCGGCACGTAGGCGACGCGCGACAGCTTCGGCCGCAACCCGCTCACCCTGCACATAGGCGGCAAGCCCGTAGGTCGTGTCGTTGGCGATCCTCACCGCTTCCTCTTCGTCGGAATAGGCGATGATGACCAGGACTGGTCCGAAGATTTCTTCGCGCGCGATCGTCATGTCGTTGCGCACATCGGCAAAGATCGTAGGCCGGACGTAGAAGCCAGCATTAAGTCCGTCGGGACGGCCGAGCCCTCCAGTCACAAGCGTGGCGCCTTCATCGAGACCCGACTGGATCAGACGCTGGATTTTGTTCCATTGCGCTTCCGAGGCCACCGGTCCCATCTTTGCATTCGAAGCAGGATGGCCGACCGACCACGTTTCGGCGGCCGCCTTGGCATAGCTGATTGCTTCGGCAACCTGATCGACGTGGACCAGCATCCGAGACGGTGCGCTGCAGTTCTGCCCGCTGTTCAGCATCATCTGCGCCACGCCCCCTTCGACAGCAGAAGCGAGGTCCGCGCTACGCAGAACGATGTTGGGTGACTTTCCCCCCAGTTCCTGATGCACCCTTTTGACTGTGAGGGCACCGGTGCGAGCCACCTCGATCCCAGCCGCAGTTGAGCCGGTGAAAGATACAAGGTCGACGTCGGGATGGCTCGTCAAAGCATTGCCGACAACGCGGCCATTCCCATGAACAAGGTTGAACACGCCCTTGGGTACTCCGGCGTCATGGAGGATCTCGGCAAGGATCGTACCTGAGAACGGCGCGATTTCAGACGGTTTCAACACCACGGTGCAACCCGCAGCAAGTGCTGGTGCCACCTTTGCGGCCATCAGCATCAAGGGCCAATTCCATGGCGTTATCAGCGCGCAAACGCCGATCGGCTCGCGCACGACTTCGCTTGTGCCAAGCGGCTCATCAAAACGGTAGGTCGCAAGCGCTGCTCGTGCAATCTTGAAATGGGCAACGCCGACGGTCACCTGCAATTGCTCTGAAAGCCATTGCGGCGCGCCCATTTCATCAGTTACCGCTAGGGCAAGGTCGTTCGCTCGCTTGTCGTAGGCAGCTATAATCCGGTCGAAGAGCGAAATTCGCTCCTTAATCGAGGTGAGCGAATACGTTTCAAATGCCTTTCGCGCGGCTGAAACCGCATCGTCCACGTCACTCGCATCGCCCAGCGCGACTTGACCAACGACGGTTTCGTCCGCGGGGTTGATAACATCGATTACGGCTGTGCTTTTGGGCTGTACCCAGGTTCCGTCGATATAGAATTTAAGATTGTTACGCATGAGAAAGCTCCATCATTGTTGATGGAGCCATAAGTATCTTTTGTAAACTTGGCGTCAATCAGGCACTTAAAGTAGCCCTGGTAGGGCACGGTATACCTGTTCCGAGTTCTCTTTCCCGAACCGCCGCGAGCCAGTATCGGACCTCCTGCAGTCGATCTCGTCGCGTTAAAGGCGTAACTGGATTAGCGCTCTGTCCGCGCCCTTCTGTCCGCCATCTATGCTGTCGAAAGCCTCTCTTGCCGCGGTGACCTCCGGCAGTTTTACCAGTGTCCATTTGTGAAGTTCCTGGAGTGGCTCCCGTAACGTTCGGCCCAGCGGCGTCACCTGATACTGAACTGCGACCGGCGAGAGTGAAATCACCTCTCTCGCTATCAGGCCGTTGCGTTCGAGGCGACGGAGGCACTGAGTGAGGGCCTTTTGCGTGACGCCTTGCAGCCGACGGCGAATGGCGTTGAAGCGCTGCGGTCCGTCATCGAGCACGGCAAGCACCATCATCGACCACTTGTCAGCAATCTGATCGAACAAGGCCCGGCTCGGGCATTCAGAAGAAAAGCAGAGCGGTTCCAGTTCGAGCATGATGGTTTCCTTCGATATACCTAGGCGACTTGAAGTGCCTGATTGACGCTAGGTCTACATAATATACCAGTAGCGCCGTTAAACGCAACGGAGTCTACTAATGCCCAGTCTCGATACAAGCAGCCTGTTTCGCCCCTTCACCGTCCGATCACTCGAACTCAGAAATCGCATAGTCATGGCGCCCATGACCCGCCTTTTTTCGCCTGAGGGCGTGCCGGGGCCGGCAAGTGCTGACTACTATCGGCGCCGGGCAGAAGGTCGCGCCGGATTGATCCTGTCTGAAGGGACGGTGATTGATCGCCCTGCATCGCGCAACGATAGCGGAATTCCATTCTTTCATGGCGATGCAGCACTTCAAGGATGGAAGAAAGTGATTGACGCTGTTCACCACACTGGCGGTCGTATGGGGCCACAGATCTGGCATACCGGAGCGACGCGCTACATCAATAATTGGGAGCCCGGCGCCCCGGTGGAAAGCCCGTCTGGCCTCAACGCGCCTGGTGAGGCGCGCGGCGTTGCGATGACTGAGGAGGATATCGCCGATACTGTCGCAGCCTTCGCCAAAGCCGCGGCAGACGCCAAACGGCTTGGCTTTGATACTGTCGAAATCCACGGCGCGCACGGCTATCTGATCGATCAATTCTTCTGGGCGGGTACCAATCGGCGAACCGACCGGTATGGCGGGTCAACGATTAAGGAACGCTCGCGCTTTGCTGGCGAGATCGTTGGCGCCGTGCGCGAAGCGGTTGGACCTGATTTCCCGATCATTATGCGCGTCAGTCAATGGAAGCAGCAAGATTTCAGCGTGCGGCTCGCAGAAACACCAGCGGAGATGGAGACTTGGCTATTGCCTCTGGTTGAAGCAGGCGTCGATGTCCTTCACGTTTCGCAACGTCGCTTCTGGGAGCCCGAATTCCCGGAGATTGACGGCGAGAATGGTCTCAATGGCGCAGGATGGGCCAAGAAAGTGACGGGCGCCGCGACGATCGCTGTCGGATCGGTGGGCCTCGACAGCGACGTTACTGCCAGCGCTTTTGTCGGCAAGGGATCAACTACAGCTAGCCTCGATCGCTTGATCGACCGCATGGATCGCGATGAGTTCGACCTTATCGCTGTGGGGCGCGCCTTGCTCAGCGATCCTGACTGGGCGGCTAAGATCGAAAACGGCGATTATGGGACGTTAAAGGGCTTCGATGCCGCTGTATTGGCCGAACTGATTTAAGAAACACGGGGCGGGCGTTGGCAAGACTTGCGTCCGCGCGCTCATGCACTTGCGACATTGCCCCCTGGGGAAGAATGCAAATCGTTCGGCAGCCGCTTCTTCAAGTTCCATAAATTAGGCTACGCCGTAATGTGGTATTTTGATACCAAGCTCGCCTATCATTCCTCTGGAATGGATGGCGGCGACGGTCCATAGATGCCGCCGCCGAAGCAAGTTTACGGATACATCGGTTCGATTAATGGCTACAAAGAAAGCCGTTCGCGACAAATGGCTTCTACAAGGTCCTGCAGGGACTTAACGCGCTCAACCAACCAAATCAACTCTTCTTTACTGATTTCGAATTTCGATGAATATCGTGCCTCGAAATAAGCCCGCGACAGCAATTCGAAGCATCTTCGGGGAAACCGGCTGTCGCGCGGCCAAGCAGCGATCAGTCGGCTGTCGACTGCCTCGGCCTGAGAGCGCAACACCTTTATTCGATGTGACTTGGGGCTGTAGAGGGTGAGCGTCAGCAGGGCGCAATGATAGGCACGTTCAGTGGCTTGATGCAGCATGAATGCGCCGTCTCGCCAGATACCGTTGGAAATACTGAAGTCAGCGACCTTCAATGCGTCCAGTGATAACTGATACCTCTGCTCAAAGTAGCTCGCGGCCTCGCGATGCGCCTCCTCAACCGTGAGGGGCTTTGGCTCAGCCAGCGGATGGCCAGGTTTCTCGTAGAGGACGACGCCGTCCTTGGCGATGTCAACGAAGAATGGTCTGCCACGGGAAAGCTGATCGTTGACATCGGCCAGGGCGTGGATGATCGGCACGACGGGCGTTTCGATCCGATGACTGAGCTGCTCTTCCAATCATGTTCGACAACCTGCCGTCGTCGTCCGGCCACATGCGGGTCATCAAGGAAACCCGCAACGAACTCTTCCACAGCAATCCGATCAAGGACCGCAAGAAGATCATCGAGGCGTGCGAGCGCATCCTGAGCGGCCTGCAGTTCCATCTCGGCGACTACGACCACGATCTTGGCGCCGCGCAATATGTCCGAGTGCCTGCGACTGTCGCCCGCGCCCGCGCCACGTCATTCCGGCGCGGTGAGGGCGGGATGCGGATCCGCCTTGGCGGATCGGCAAAGCCGCTTCAGTGAACCGGCCGGTTCCAGATGATGGCAAAGACGTCTTGGTCGTCCTGGCCGGCGGCAATCCCGAGGTTGGCGTAGATCTTGCGGGTCAGCTCGGGCGTGTCGGTGAGCGAGAGGTAGTCGTCGCCGGTTTCCCTGTTCTGCCTGATCCAGCCGGCCCCGACTTCGGCGCCTTCGCTCATGATGCGGAAGGTGGGTGCGTTGGGCTTTGAGGCGGTGATGGGCACAATCCGGATCGGGGCCTTGATGGAGAGAGTGACCAGGCGGCCTTCATATGCGCCGTTTGCGAGTTTGGTGACGATACCGATATTTTCCAATGTCGCCTCGCTTCATCTCGGCTGGGCCGAGATGAAGCGGAAGCTCGCCGCGCAACGCTTTGCGCATGGACAGGACGAGATGGGTTTCTTATATTATCACAAGGTATCACCTTCGAATAAAGGCTGCAGACATGGCGACCTCGATCAAGATCGATGACGACCTCAAGGGCCGTATCCAACGTTTGGCCGAAACCAGACAGCGTTCTGCACATTGGATCATGCGCGAAGCCCTCAAGCAATATGTAGAGCGCGAGGAGGCGCGGGAGAGCTTCAAGCAGGAAGCTTTGGCATCATGGGAGGCTTATCAGGAAAACGGACGGTATCTCACGGGAGCGGAAGCCCGCTCCTGGCTTTCGACCTGGGGCACTGATACTGAGACGGAAGCGCCGAAGTGCCACGAGTAGTCCTAACCGAAGGCGCGGTTGTTGGCCTTGACCGCTGCCGCACCTTCCTAACAGCTAAAAATCCCAACGCGGCCCGCAAAGCCGCCGAAGCGATTGCCCATCATTTCCTTTTGTTGGAAACGGCGCCCGAAATGGGGCGCCCCTTCGGTGACGATCCCGAGTTGCGTGAATTGATCATTGAGTTTGGTGCTGCTGGTTACGCTGCGCTTTATCGGTATGTTCCGGTGAAGAACGAGGTTTTCGTATTGGCGTTCCGCCATGTGCGTGAAGCGGGATATTAACGGCGGACGCTTGCATTCGATCGTTTGCCCGAACTCAAAAAGCTTGCTCAACAAACTTTTCAAATGTTTGCAGGGTTTTGACGACAGCATGTTCGGAACCGTGACGGTGCGCTTCTTCTCACCGCAAAAACCGGGCGGTGAAATCGCTCTTTTCCAACATGTGGGAATCGTGTCGCTCATTTCGAAAAGAGCGGATGGAGTGAGAAGGGCGTATGAGCGGCAATGCTGAAGGTCTTTAGGATCTTCGTTCGATTCTCTTGAAGCCGGTCATTGTGAAAACTGACCGAGCAGCTCGGCCGCATCAGCAGCGGCTCGCGGATATCCGAAGCAGCGGGTGGGCGCTGGGTGGTTGGCCGGTCACGGAACTGGAAGCTGGCCGAACCCGGACCAGTTCTCCGGTGAAGGGGGAGGCGGCTAAGACTTGCATCCCTTCGCCGGAGGGTAGCTGATTGGTCGGATCAATCTGACGCGACCTTCGCCGTCGGCGGCGCCAGTAGCACTCGCTTCGAGCCCACCATCGAAGTGGCGGCTTTGTCCGTCAGACCTCCCGCGCGGGGTTTCCAACCACCGTTGCGCCTTCCGCGATGTCGCGGGTGACGACTGAACCGGCGCCGACGATGGCGCCGTCGCCGATCATCACACCGCCAAGGATGATAGCGCCCCCGCCGATCCAGACGTCGGTACCGATCGCCACGGGCCGGTCAATCTGCAGCCCGCTGCGCCTAAGAGCCGGATCCCTATGATGGTCGGCACAGTAGATGTGGACGCCAGGCCCCAGCATGGACCCTTCGCCGATCCGCACGCTCGCCGTGTCCAGGATGGTGCAGCCGGCATTGAGATAGACACGGTGGCCGAGTGCAATGTTCATGCCGTACGCGCAATGGAACGGCGCCTCAATGAAAGCATCGTCCGGTGCCTCAGCAAAAAGCGCCCTTAGCGCTGGCGCAATGTTGCCCCGGTTTTCGGGATCCAGTGTGTTGTGCTGATGCACTGCCTTGCGCGCAAGCACGCGCAGAGCGTCGAGCTCCGGGTCGAAGCAGCAATACCATTCTCCAGCGGCCATCTTTTGTCGTTCACTGTCACTCACGAGACCCTCCTCGGTTGTTCACATACCGCTGGCACGATGATGGACGAAGGTGTAGCGTCGCCGCAAGAGTTGCAATCGCGCCGCTCGGCTTGGGCAGATATTTGCGTCAGGGTTCATGCCGCCTTGTGCTTCCGCCACAAGGATAACCGAACCTCGATTGAAATACTGGTCATCACATCGCGCGACAATGGACGCTGGTCCATTCCCAAGGGATGGCCCATGGAGCGCAAAGCAATCTCGGCAGTGGCGACGATAAGTCGCTGGTCGATCGAAAGGAATCGTTTCCGGGCTTCGGCGCCGATTAATTGCGAGTGTGCGGTTGGGTTCCTTTCAAGAGCATGGAGAGCCCGAACTTCAAATCTACTTGAGACGATCCTCCGTCTCAGAACGCGTTGCCACGATAGCGAATGGCGTTGACGCTTCAATTTGCAGATTTACCCGTTCAAGTTAGCAGAACGCGCCCGCAGCTTCGCCCACTGAGCTGACAAAGGTTCTTGGGCTCAGAGCACCGAGACAACGGCCTTGGCGAGGTCGTCGAGCCGGTCTTCCCTGAGGCCTGCGACATTGAAGCGGGAATCACCAACCATATAGATGCCGAACTCATCTCGCAGGCGGTCGACCTGCGCTTCGGTCAGGCCGAGCCGCGAGAACATACCCCGGTGGTCGGCAATAAAGTCGAAGCGCGAGGAGTTGGACTGGCGACGGAGCGCCTCGGCAAAGCCCTTGCGCAGGTTGAGCATACGAAGCCGCATAGCTTCGAGTTCGGACTTCCAGTCGGCGCGCAGTGTATCGTCCTCGAGGATAAGGCGGACGGCGGCGGCGGCATGGTCCGGCGGCATGGAATACAGCACGCGAGTGGTAGCGAGCGCCTGACTGCCGGCGATCTTTACGCTTTCTGCGTTCTTGCCCATCAGGATAACGGCGCCGACGCGGTCGCGGTAGACCGAAAAATTCTTCGAGCAAGAGGTGGCGACAGCCATTTCCGGCACCCTGCTTGCGAGTAGGCGAACGGCGGCGGCGTCTTCCTCCAAACCGTTGCCGAAGCCTTGATAGGCAAGATCGACGAAGGGGAAAAGATCACGTTCGACGAGAAGATCCACGACCCGACCCCACTGCTCGATCGTCAAGTTGGCGCCGGTCGGGTTGTGGCAGCAGCCATGCAGTAGGATGATGTCGTCGGCCTTCGCCTGCTTCAATCCCTCGAGCATGGCATCGGCCTTCACCGTGCCGCTGACTGGATCGAAATAGGGATAGGTCGCGGTTTTGAAGCCTGCAGCCTTCAGGATCGGCACATGATTCACCCAGGTCGGATCGGAGAGCCAGACGGTGGCGTCAGGCCGGGCCTTTACAAGCAGGTCGGCGATCGTGCGGAGCGCGCCCGAGCCGCCCGCTGTCTGGCAGGCGAACATGCGCGAGAGATCGGCCTTCTCGCCAAAGACCAGCTTCAGCATGGCCTTGTTGAAACCTTCATCGCCTGCCATGCCGATATAGGTCTTGGTCGTCTGGCTTTCATAAAGGCGCTTCTCGGCGTCACGCACGGCCCGCATGATGACGGTCGCACCCTGCGAATCCTTGTAGACGCCGACGCCGAGATCCATTTTCGTCGGCCGTGCGTCATTTTTGTACAGAACCGAGAGGCTGAGGATCTTGTCCGGCGGCGCGGCAGTGAGGGTTTCGAACATGGCTTATCCTTTGAATTGAGGTCAAATGCGAGCTGCTTCAGCCGCCGCCCCGCATTGGCGGAATCAATGTTCCAATTCGCTTTGCGATCCGGCGCGGATTGCGGCAAGCACCTGCTTTTGAAGAGCAACGAATTCCGACGTCGAAATCATGTCCTGGCTCCGTGGACGGGCGAGCCCGACGTGGAAGGTCGCGTTGATGCGTCCCGGATTGATACTCATCGCGACGATCCGGTCGGACAGATAGACGGCCTCTTCCACGTCGTGGGTGACGAAGAGAACGGTCAGCCGATGCTCCTCCCAGATCTGCGTCAAGAGTTCCTGCATCTGGTGTCGGGTCAACGCGTCAAGTGCGCCGAACGGCTCATCCATCAATAGCATTTTCGGGCGATAGGAAAGGGCCCGTGCAATGGCGACGCGCTGCTTCATCCCGCCCGACAGTTGCGACGGAAATGCATCGGCGAACTTGGTGAGCTTCACCAGTTCAATGTGCTGACGGGCGACATCTCTGCACTCGGCTGCCGGCCGCCCGGCCGCCTGCAGGGCAAATTCCACATTCTGTTGTGCAGTCAGCCACGGCAGCAGTGTGTAGGATTGGAAGACAACGCCGCGATCGAGCCCTGGGCCGACGATCGGCGCACCGTCCGTCAGAAGAACGCCATTGTCGAAGCCCTGAAGTCCAGCCACGATAGACAGCAGCGTACTCTTGCCGCAGCCGGATGCGCCGACCAGGGAGACGAACTCGTTGTCGGCAAGTTCCAAGTCGATACTGCTGAGCGCATGAACGCGGTTCTTCCTGCCACCATACCACTTGTCGAGACCCTCAATCTTAAGTTTGGATTCGCTCATCTCAATGCCTCGAAGCGTAACGGAAGAAGACACGCTCGAGGGCCTTCATGCTCTGGTCTGTGATCAGACCGAGCAAGCCAAGGAGCAAGATGTAACCAATGATCGTCTGCGTCTGGAAATATCGCTGAGAGACGACGATGCGATAGCCGAGGCCGGATGTCGCCGCGACAAGCTCTGCCAGCACAAGCCAGGTCCAGGCCCAGCCAAGACTGATGCGCAGCGTGTCCCAGATGCCGGGGAGGGCGGACGGCAGGACGATGCGGCGCAGGATCTTGGTCTCCGACATGCCGAGTGTACGGCCCAGTCCGACGAAGTCGGTTGGCACACGCTTGACGCTGTCCATGACCATCAGCACCTGCTGGAAGAAGGTTCCGATAAAGATGATGACGAACTTCTGGATATCGCTTGTTCCGGCCCACAGAATGGTCAGCGGGACAAAGGCGACGACTGGCATATAGCGGACGAAGTCCACGAAGGGCTCGATGGCCGCTTCCCAGGTCTTGAAACAGCCGATCATGATCCCGATCGGGATCGCCAGGGCCGATGCAATCAGAAAACCGACGAGCATTCGATAGATGCTGATCCCGGCATCGGTCCACAGCGTGCCATCCATCGCCAGTTCCACCATCTTGGCCCACACCGCTCCGGGCGAGGGCAGGAAGATGGGCTTTACCCATCCGGTGACGGTAGCAACCCACCACACGGCAAAGAGCAGCGCAAAAACGGCAACCGCAATCAGAAAAAACGACCGGCCGCTGATCGGATCCCCGATCCGAAAGGCACTGGGTGGTCTACCGACGCCCGCGCGCGATTGCGCGCGGGGCCTTTCCTTCGTTGTCGACGACAATTCTGAGCTAGACATTACGGTCCCGTTGGTGGCCAGAGGTCACTTGTTCGCTGCATCGACAAACGATGTGTCGATCATGGCGTCGGCGGAAACGTCCTGGGTCACGAGGCCGGCTGTTTTGGCCGCCCTCAGAACGTCGGCGAAGGTCTTGGTCTTGAAGTCACCGGCAAAGGCCTTGGCTGCTTCAGCAGAGGTATAGTACTGGACGCCGTCGAAAGCCGTTTTCAGATCATCCGGGGAGGCGCCCACGGCCTTCGATATGATGGTGCGGTCCTCCTCGGTATTGGCCTTGTAGTCGGCCAGGGCCGCATCCCAGGCCTTGATCATGGCCAGAACCTGCCCAGGCTTCTGCTTCAGCACCTCCTCGCGAACGACGAGGACGTCGGAGACAAGGCCCGGATCCTTGCCGGCTTCAAAAAGCAGCTTGATGTTCTTGTCCTGGGCCAGCGCCGTTGAAATGTAAGGCTCGTAGGTGACAGCGACGGGAACACGGCCTGCAATCAATGCCGTTCCGGCATCAGCTGCGGGCATTGGCACGCGCACGATATCGTCGATCGTCATGCCGTTGCTGGCAAGCGCGTAGTTCAGCAGGATGTCGCTTGTCGTGCCTTCCTCGAAGGCGATGTTCTTACCCTTGAGGTCAGCGACGCTCTTGATGTCGCTTCCGGCAAGGATTGCGTCCGCCTTCAGGCTGAAATCGAGAAGTGAGACGATCTTCACCGGCAGGCCGGCGGCGACCATGCCCATGGCCGTGTGCGTGGCGATATTGGCAGCGTCGAGCTGACCGCTGGCAAGTGCTGCGTTGATGTCCTTGTCTTCGCTGAAGTTGACAAGCTCGACATCCTCAAGGCCGGCTTTCTTGAACAGGTCTTTGCTGGCGGCGACGTGCCACTGACCGTAACCGAGCCATGGCTCGATGCCGATCTTGAAGGTGCCCGGCTCCGGCTTGGACGGGATTTGATCCTGGGCGTTTGCCTGCGCACTGGCAAGAACGCCGACGATCCCGAGCGCGATCGCTGCGCGGGCAAACTGCTTGCTGATGGATTTGTAGTTCATTGGGAACCCCTCTTTTGATGATTTTAACGGATCATACAGCTTTCATCTTCTGAAGTCTGATGCCCACCCATCAAAGTCATGACGGGCGAATATCGTATGTAAGTGTTTGTCTCCTTTCGCCGGCGTTCGCGGTCACTGTTTGAGTTCAGATGCGAGCCACGTTTCTTTAGGTCGGCGATCGAGCTCACACCCATCAAAGCCGAGGTAATCGAGAACACGCGACGCAATGTCTCGATCGCACGGTCGACGCGGGCCTGGCCTGCAGGTGCAAGAGCGTAAGCATAGGCTCGACCCAGGAGACCGACCGGTCCCAGCATAAAGGGAAGAGGATGTCGCCGTCCGAGGTATTCGGTCGACAGATCAGGCTCGGCATAGTCGACGAGAACGTGCTGACGCAGCCGCAAAAGCGAGAAATCGTCCTTGTTTCGACGATAGGTTTCCTCCGCAAAGGAGCCACCGTCGATGTAATCGAAGAAGAGCTTAGGCAATCGCCGGCGAGCGGCCAGCCGGAGGTCATCGATATTGACGATCGTCACAATCTACCCCTCCGGATCTATCTTTGCGAGGAAGCGGGTTACCAGGTCCGCGCCATCATCAGGCTCCGCCCCTACCATCATCGCCACTGAAAGGCCGATCAGGGAGGATGTCGGATTGTGGCTTGTCGCACCGGCCCGAAGATTCATGACAAGTGTCGGGCAGAGGAAAAGTCCGAGCCGGACGACCTTTCGCCAATCAGAAGGAAGCATGTCCCGCTGCTTGAGGGCGGCAAGCAATGGCTTCCACATTGCTTCGGCCTTCGTTTCCAGAAGTGCGGCTCGAACCGGGCTTAGCGTCCAGTCGAAATCCGCAAAGAGACGGCCGTTGTCGTACCTGGCTGTCGCGTTGAATTTCTGTTCGGCAAGAGCCGGATCATAGAGCCAGTAGGGATGGGCGAGGATATTGTGGAAGGTCGTCTTCACCTCGGCCAGAAGCGTCGGGATGTGCTCGCCGGCAAAGGCTGGGTCAAAGAACGACAGGCTTGCGCGCCCTTCCTGCCGTTCGAACCAGACATTGGCGTTATGAGCGTCGCCGTGTCCCGTCACCCCGCCACTATCCGCCAGACGGACAGGGTTCAGTCTTTCATGCGCGGCGTCGAACAGCTCCCCAAGCGTGTTGCGGTATTCGATGCCATTGATGGCAAAGCGGGCTTTCGAGAGTGCGTCCCAGGAAAGCGTCACGCCGGGAAATTCAAACGCCTTGCCGACATAAAAGCTCGCCAGCCGGCCACCGGGATACGTCCCGTCGGGCGCAGTGACCAGCCGGTCGTAGAACAGCCGGTGGATCGGCTCCTTTGCGACTTGGTCAGGCGTGACCGGATGCAGCGTCTTCAGATAGACGGACAGGACGGCCTCATTGAGCCTGCGCTCCGCATGTACGGCCTGGCTTGCCATTTCCTTATCATGAAGCTCGTCGAGCGCGCGCAGAACATCAGAAAAGCGCGGATCCGTCCTGCGTCTGTAGACGAGGATCTGTTCGCCCGGAAGAGTCGACATCATTATCGGCTGGTCTACCGGCAGGCCGGCTTTGGCAAGGATATCGGCGCGATAGTACTCGCCGCTCATCTCCTCCTCATTTTCCTCCTGATGGAATTTGAAGAAGTACGGCTTCCGGTCGGCCTCAAAGAACCCATTCAGCGAATTGAGGCTGTATTGGTCGTGGTTGATCGCCAGATCACGTGCTTCGATCCCAAACAGATCTCGCAACAGGTCGGCAAGAAGAGCTTCGGCACTGCCGTCGCGCTTGTTGGCTTTTTCCCGGATGGCTGCGGTCCGACTGTTGGGCTGCCCCATGATCTCTCACTCCTGGAATGACGCGAAGGTTTTCATTTTTTGGGCGGCAAGTATCTGCTGCCGAGCGGGTAGCGGCTGCCGACATAGGTGAAGGTATTGACCGTTGCGATCGCCTGCCCCGTCCACGTTTTTCGGTTGAGAACCAGGCAGCTGTCCCGCTCACGAATATGTAGGAGGCGTGCATGTCTCTCCGTCGCCGGGATCGCGCTGATGAGATGCTCGACCTCGGTTAGCGGCGTGCTGTGCTGCAGGTAATCGTAGGTGCCGATGGACGTAAAATCCTGATCGAGATAGTTCTTCACGAGCTCTGTATTGACGTAACGCTCCTCCAGTTGAACAGGGACGCCATTCTCGTAGTGAACGACCATCGAGTGATCGACGGGGCAAAGCTTTCTGAACTCGAACGCGTCCAATAGCATTTGATCCGGCCGCTCGATCCGCTCGAGCAGGATCACCTCCGCGCGGTGTTGGCTTCCACGCGCTTTGATCTCGGTGATGATATTGCTGATCTCGATGAGGGTCGACTGCGCCTTGGGAGGCGACACGAATGTCCCGACGCCCTGGACCCTGCGCAGATAGCCTTCGGCAGTCAGTTCGCGAAGCGCGCGATGAACCGTCATGCGAGAAACCCCGAGCGAAGACGTCAATTCATGCTCGGACGGGAGCTTTTCATTCTGTGGCCAACTGCCGTTTCCGATATTGTCGAGGACGAAGTCCTTGACTTTTTCGTAAAGCGGACGCGCGGTGTTTGAAAGACCGGGCAATTTCTATCTCCGTCTCACGCCGAGGCGTATGCTCGATCAATCGGCTATTCGAATGATCGTTTTTAATTTGGTTGAGCGACCATCGATCAGTCGGTAGTACGCGTCAGGAATTTCGTCGAGTGAGCTCCGGATCTCGCTGAATTGCAGAAGTGAGGACTGCAGTTTTGGCAACAGCGCGATGGCGTCGACGAGTTCGTCTTCAAAGGCGTGGCAGCCAACGAGGGAAATCTCGCGCTCGACCAGGACATTGGGATCCAGATCCAGTTTCCCATGACTAATGCCCACAAGAGCGAAGGCGCCGCCCCCGTCCAGAAGTTCGATGCCTTGCGCGATGGCCTTTGTGCTCCCCGTTGCATCCACCGCATAACGCAGTCGCGCGTTGCCGAGAGCAGTCCTTGCTTGCGACTTATCCAGCAAGACCACCGAGCCTCCGCAGAGGCCGGCCACCATTTCGGCACGACTGCCATTCAAATCCGCAAACAACAGCTTCCCATCGTGGAGATGTGAAAGCAGCAAACCGCAGAGACCGCCGATTGTCCCGCAACCGATAAGAATAATCGCTTCGCCTTGGGGCGGATTGAGCCGTCGTACCGCATGAAGGGCGACGGCCAAAGGTTCGGCCATGGCCGCCACTGCAGGATCAAGTGACGGCTCGTGCTTGAAAACCAGACGAGCGGGTAGTTGGGCCTGCTCCGCAAATCCTCCGTCGCATACCTCGCCGACGAAACCGAGATGTTCGCAGATATTGGTGCGGCCTGATCTGCATGCTTCACATTGGCCACAGTAAAGGCGGGAGTCAGCTGCGACGAGGTCACCGATCGCGAGACCTTCGACGCCCTCACCAATTGCGGAGACGCGACCGCAGAACTCGTGTCCAGCGGTGGATGGACGCCTGCTGATCCACTGGCCGGTTCTGTAGTTGTGAAGGTCCGAGCCGCAGATGCCCACGGCGCGAACATCAATCGTCACGTAACCTTCCGGGGGCGACAGAGGTCTGCCGACTTCTTCGACCCTAAGATCAAGCGCGTCGTAAAGCCGGACCGCCTTCATCCAATCAGCCCCGCTTTGGCAGATAGTCGTCGCGGACCGCCGAGACCGCATACGCGTGAGATGAGAAGCCTTCATACTCCGCAAGCGTATGGGCACGCTTCGCAAACTCGGGATAGGCCGACGCTGTCACGTAGCCGATCGAACTGCGCTTCACAAAATCGGTCACCGACAGCGGGCCGAACGTGCGCGCCCAGCGGCTCGTCGGCAGCACGGCATTTGGACCGAGGCAGAAATTGGCGATGCTGACAGGGGTATGTGGACCCATGAGGATTTCTGCAGCCTCCGTGATCTGTCCGAGATGGGCGAAGGGATCCTGCGAGAGGATTTCGAGATGCTCCGGCGCGTAGGCGTTGACGAAGTCGTAGCTTTCCTCGATCGAGGAGGTGAGGATGATCCCACCGCATTTGCCCGAAAGGACGGCACTCGAGAACTGGACGCGCTGTTCGGTCATACGTGCCCAATGCTCAGGCAGCGCGGCGAGGGCCTCCTCGGCCACGCGGCGGCTATGGGTCACGAGATAGGCGGAAGAGTCGGGACCATGCTCGGCCTCGATCAGGAGATCGAGCGCGGCAAGGCCGCCATGGATAGTGTCGTCCGCGAAAATGATCGCTTCCGAAGGGCCAGCAGGCAGGCCCGTGTCGATGATGCCTGACAGGCTCCGCTTGGCTGCGACCACCCAAGGGCTTCCCGGCCCAACGATCTTCAGAGCCGGCTTGATCGTTTCCGTCCCGTAGGCAACCGCTGCGACTGCCTGAGCGCCGCCTACCTTGTAGACAGTTTCCACGCCGGCCAGACGCGCTGCCACGAGCGTTGCGGCGTCCACGCTACCGTCCGGGGCAGGCGGAGTGACGATCGCCAGATTCGGAACACCTGCCACGACGGCCGGCACGGAGGTCATCATCGTGACCGACGGAAACGAACCTTTGCCGCGCGGAACGTAGAGGGCGGCGGACTTGATCGGGGTGAAGCGGTCGCCGGCAAAGGCGCCTGGCTTGATCTCCTTCAGCCACATGGCCTCGGGCTTCTGCTCTTCATGAAAATGACGAATATTCTCGATGCCGAAGGTGATGGCCTCGATCACATCTTCGCTGACGAGCTTGAAGGCGGCGTCGAATTCCGCATCCGTTGCCTTGATCGTTGCTTCTGTAATATTTGCCTTGTCGAGGTCGCGGCCGAAGCGGGCAACGGCGCGGTCACCCTCGGTGCGCACGGCCTCAAGGATTGGTGTCACTTTCTCGATGAAGCCCGAGATGTCTGTTTCAGACCGTCGCAAGAGCGCGGCCTGCTCATCCGGTCCAAGATTGGAATATTCATGAAAAGTGACGTCGGTCATTGCTCATACCCTTGTTGGCGCACAGAGGCGCAGACAGCCGCTGTCGTCCGCGCCCTGACGGCGCGACGATGTATCGTCCCTACAGGTCATGCTGAAACGCACCGCAAGTCGGTGGCCACCGGCGCAATACCCTGCAAGCTGTTCGTGCGAGGACGCCGGATGGCTATCCGGCAAATTCCCAGGAAGTCGAAGACTTCGTTCCCGTTTTTATTGTCTAGAGTTGTCTATACATCTATAGACAATATGATCATTCATGTGCTGTCAAGCGTCAATTTCCGTTTCTATATCGACGCCAGAAAGCCGCCGTCGACAGGAATGCATTGGCCAGTAATGTAGGCCGATGCGCCACTCGCAAGGAAGACGACGGCGCCGCCGATGTCGGAACCATCACCGAACCGCTTCTGTGGGATCTTGTCGAGCATTTTCGCAGACCAGCCCTTATCCTGATAAAACCCTTCGGTCATCGCTGTTCGGAAATAGCCCGGAGCCACCGCATTCACGCGGATGCCCAGCGGCGCCCATTCCGCCGAAAGCGCGCGCGTCATGCCGAGCAGTCCCGACTTCGAGGAGCCATAGGGCACAGCGGTCGGGATGCCGACGTAGGACGTGAGGGAGCAGAGATTGATTATGCTCCCACCGTGGGCTCGGCGGGACATCCGGCGTGCTGCGGCTTGCGACCAGAAGAACGCGCCCTTGAGGTTGGTGCCGATGATCTTGTCCCAGATCTGTTCATCGACGTCGAGCGAGGGAGATATCTGTTCGTAGCCGGCATTGTTGACAAGGATATCGACAGCGCCAGTGATGTTTTCGAACTTGCTTAGCGTTTCGTCGATGGACGAGATGTCTGTCACATCCTGGGCGCTCGTGATGCAGGTCCTGTTAAGCGCCTCAATCTTCTCTTTGGTTTCGCTTAGCGAATTTTGATCGCGCGCCGTAACGCAAACATCGGCACCCGCTTCGGCAAGCGCCAGCGCAATCCATTGGCCCAGGCCGCGGCTCGCTCCGGTCACAACTGCCACTCTTCCTGCCAGATCGAACATCGTATTGGCCATGATGATCCCCTTACTTTTGCAGGATAGAACCACCGTTCAACAATAATGTCTATACATGTATTGACAAAGAGTGGCATTCCGATTTGTGCCTGAAAGACGCGCCATGGCAAAAGTTGCCACAGGACATTACGTTCAGAAATCCCGATCCGCAGCCGCAAAGACTATCATTAGGTTTGAGATTGATTGCCCAGGATCTGCCGATCGGATCGAATGCCCGATTGTCAATGGCATTCAGCTTCACATCGGTGCGATCAAGGTGAAGATTGCGGTATATAATTAGGCTGATGAGGTAAGGGCGGATATTCCCCAGCACCCGCTTCGGAGCTATCGGCGCGATGCGCACCTCGCAGAATTCCGAGATTTTTCGCTGACAAGGACGTGATGAAAGGTCTTGTTAGGTCATGCTCATTCCATTTCTCTCGGCACCAATGCCGAGGGCGAGCGGGAATAGGAGCGCAGTTTTAAGAAATGATGTATTGGCGGACGGTCCGTCGGATGGCGGCCATCGGCACCGTGGTCTCATGGAGCTGGCCTGGAATCGGTCGCCTGCGCTTGACGCAGTGACAACGATCTACGTTAATTAAGCCCGCTTACCTAAGCTTGATGCTTATTTAAATAGAAGGGCGCTTGCTTAAATAACGGACGGAATTCATATTAGGCTATGTCTGATTCCGAACCTAATTTGCGCCTGGGTCGTTTTGTCGAAACAACAGCAGCGAGCGAAACAGTACGGGCGTTCGTGCCTCCGCCATTGCCGCCCGAGCCATCCATCGATGTCCTTTCGCTATTGCAGCGCCTCAGTCTGGCAGAGCGTGCGCTCGGTCGCCTGGATGGCATCACAATGCTGCTCCCGCGCCAGGAGCTATTCCTTTACATGTATGTGAGAAAAGAGGCAGTTCTTTCCTCGCAGATTGAAGGTACACAGTCGACTCTTTCCGATCTTTTGCGGTTTGAGACCGAGGCTCAAGCGTGGCAACCGGTCGATGATATTCGTGAGGTTTCCAATTACGTTGATGCGATGATGTACGGTTTGGAGCGTTTGGAAACGCTGCCAATGTCATTGCGCCTGATCCGAGAGATGCACGCACGACTGCTGCAAAGCGGGCGCGGAGGCACTAAGGATCCAGGAGAGTTTCGGCGCTCGCAGAATTGGATTGGAGGCACGCGACCCGGTAACGCACTCTTCGTGCCACCACCTGTGACGGAATTGGGTGGCTGCCTAGATGCGTTCGAGCGCTTCATGCATGACGATCAATCACGATTACCGGCACTGATCAAAGCCGGCCTCCTGCATGTCCAGTTCGAAACGATCCATCCATTTCTCGATGGCAATGGCCGTATAGGTCGTCTGCTTGTCACTCTTTACCTGTGTGTGAACGGCGTTCTACGCAAACCATTGCTCTACCTCAGTCTTTACCTCAAGGCTCATCGAAGGGAATATTATCGATTACTGCAAGAGGTCCGTGAACATGGAAACTGGGAAGGTTGGTTAGACTTCTTCCTGACAGGTGTAGCCGACACCGCCAACCAAGCATTTGAAGCTGCCACTCGGATTGTCGATCTTTTCAAGGAGGACAGGGAGAAAATCACAACCGAGAGCGACAGAGCTGGATCGGCCCTTCGTATTCACGAACTCTTTCAGCAAAACCCCTTTCATACGGCAAATCAGATCGTTCAAATGACAGGCCTTTCCGCACCGACTGTCAATGCAGCGCTCGCTGACTTGGAGCGCTTGGGGATTGTCGACGAGGTGACAGGTCGCAAGCGTGGCCGTGTTTTTAGCTACCGTAGATATCTCGCAATCCTAAGCGAAGGCACTGATCCCCTGCCGGCTACGTGATTAAATCACGGGTCGAAAGTTCGAATCTCTTCAGGGCGACCACTCTTCAGCGGTCTGAGAGGCTGGAGAACTGGCGGGCGAGCCTTTGGCTGGAGCGCTAGACGAGCGAGTCCACGACGCCGCCGTCGACTCTCAGCGCCGCACCGGTCGTGGCGGATGCGAGGGGGGAGGCGAGATAGACCACCATGTTCGCGACTTCCTCGACCGTTGCCGGCCGCTCGATGATGGAGGTCGGACGATGCGTCTTGACGAAGTCGATGCCGACTTGCTCGAAGGACCGCTCGGCCGTGACATGTCCCTTGAGCATCTTGGCGGCGCCTTCGGACATGGTCGGGCCCGGTAGCACCGAGTTCACCGTCACTCCGGTGCCAGCCATGCGCTTGGCGAGACCGCGCGCAACGGCGACGTCGGCGGTCTTGCTGACGCCGTAGTGGATCATCTCGACAGGAATATTGAAGGCGGATTCCGATCCGAGGAAGATGAAGCGCCCCCACGACTTGGCAGCCATTTTTGGAAGGTAGGCGCGCGCCAGGCGCACGCCTGCCATGACGTTGACCTGCCAGTGGCGGTCCCAGATCGCATCGTCGGTCTCGAAGAAGTCCAGCGGCTGAAAGATGCCGAGATTGCTGACGACGATGTCTGGCTCGGGTTCGGCCCGGATCATGGCGTCACATCCCTCGGTGCTTGCGAGGTCGAGCGCATGACCGCGCGCACGGCCGCCGAGGCGCGCCACCGCTGCATCGACCTTTTGCTGGGTGCGGCCGTTGATGATGACTGCCCCGCCCGCCTCATGGAGCCCACCGGCAATGGCAAATCCGATGCCTTCGGTGGATCCTGTGACCAGGGCGACTTTACCTGATAGGTCGATGTTCAACTTGTTTCTCCTGGAAAGACTGGCTGGGCGGCGCGTTTATCGCGCCGCCATCAGCTTGTGACGGAGCCGGTTTTTCAGACGCGGTGATGCCGATGCTCGTCGGCCCGCGCCGAAGCGGCTTACGCCGCCGCGTCCAGCGTATTGAAGGCGGCCCGGTGCGAGGTGACGAAGTCCTGCACGGTCATCGGTGGCACGCCCGTCACTTCGGCGATGATCTTGTCGGCGCCCGAGAAGATGCCATTCTGGTAATCAAGGGCGATCGCGCAGAAATGCTGGATCAAAAATTCCGGCAGCCCGAACTTTTCCAGGCGATCGCGGTAGGCGGGGATGGTCAGCGGCCGGTAGCTGATCTTGCGGCCGAGCACCTCGCTGATGGCTGCGGCGATACCCGGCTGGTCAAGCTCGGTCGGCCCATGAAGCGTGTAGGTCTTGCCGATATGGGCGGCCGGCTCCACCAGCAGCGCTGCGATGAGGCGGGCCTGGTCCTCGGCAGCGATGGGAGCATGACGGCCAGCCCCGTAGGGAAGGTCGATGATGCTCTGTTCGACGATCGTCTTGCGTGCGAACGGGTAGAGCAGCCATTGCGAGAAGAAGGTCGGCCGCAGATGGATGGTGGGAACGCCCGACCAGTCGAAGACCCGCTCGGCGATCCAGTGATCGCGCGCGGCATGACTCTTGGAGTCCTCGCGCGCGGAGATCTGCGACATGTTGATTACGGCCTTGAGGCCGGCGCGCCTGGCCGCATCCGCGAAATATGCCGTCGTCTGGATGATGCCGGGACGGACGGGGTAGCAGAAATAGGCGGCGGCGGCGCCGGCGGCGGCGCGGATAACGTCGTCATGCTCGAAGAGGTCGCCGACCACGACCTCCGCGCCGTCGCTGCGAAGCGCCTCGGCCCGCTGATCCTCCTTGTGGACCATAGCCCTGACGGCATGACCCTTTTCGAGCAGGCGTTGGACGGTGTAGCGGCCGGTCTCACCGGTAGCGCCGGTAACGAGGATCGTGTCAGTCATTTCTATCTCCTTGTGTTTGGCTGCATCATAATGTGTGTAATTACACAGTTTTGAGTAAAAAAAAGGAGCTACCCGCCGAGGCTCAGCTCCAGGATTTCATCGCGCATGCGCACGGCACGGTCCTGTCCGACCTCACGCTCAAACGCGGCCTGGGCGTCTTCCCAGAGAGGAATGGCCTCCGCCACCTTTGCAACGCCCGAGGGGGAGAGGGTGACATCGAAGGCGCGGCCGCTATCGGCTCTGCCGGCCGCAACCCAACCGGCCGCCTGCAGCGGCTTCAGCGCGCGGACGAGCGTCGTACGCTCCATGCTCAGCATTTCGGCCAGTCTGGTAATCTTGAGGCTCTGATAGGCCTCTAGCAGCGACAGGATGGAGAACTGTGAGACCGACAGTCCGGCAGGCGCCAGATGACTGTCGTAAAGACGGCTCAGATGCCGCGCGTTCTGGCGGGCGGCGAGGGCGTAACAGAGATGGGGACCAGTGGGTGTCGGCATGGGGCATATCTAAATGTGCAATTGCACAGTGTCAAGTCCGAACCTTGGCGCGCTCGGCCGACAAGAGCCGGACTCGGCACAACCCGGCTCCAAGGCTCATTGCTAGAAGTGCAATTACACACTAAGTTCAGGAACGTCGCAGTTGAGTTTGGATCGCGCTCACGCGGCCATCCCAGAAATCGCGCCATCCGGAGAAACGACATGTCGAGCAGCAACGGAGAAAAGCACCCATTCCTCGATGATCTTGCCGGTGACGCCGAACTGAGAGGGACGGTCCTGCGCCGCCCGGTTTCGGGCCGTGACAATATCAAGCATCTGGTCGAGGCCGTCGGCACGCTCTACGCCTCGCAGACGCCCACCTTCTATGGGGCGATCGACCAGCGTCATTTCCTGCAATACAAGGCAACACTTCGCACCGGCCTCGAGCTGGAAGCGGTTGGTGTCATCGAGCGTGACGAGACCGGGCTCGTTCGGCGCGTGACGATGACGTTTACGCCTTTGGACGCCGCGCTGTCGCTGTCGTTAGGATTGGGCAGCATCGTCGGGGAGGAGTTTGGTGACGATCTCTTTTTCGACGCATCGGTGAACGAGATCGCGGCTTCCTGATCGCCAGCCCCGCATGCGATCGCATGCAAGGCGCCGGGGGCCGGGCTACGGCCAGCCCCCGGCCTTTCGTACGCCATCAGCCGCGAAGGAACGCCAGCAGGTCGGCGTTCAAGCGGTCCTTGTCGACATGCAGCAGCCCATGGGAGCCGCCTTCGTAGACAATGAGCTTGGCATGTGGAACGAGCCCGGCGGTCAGTTTCGCGGAGATTTCCAGCGGGACGATCTGGTCGTCGCTGCCGTGGACCACCAGCGCGGGAACGGTGATCTTCTTGAGGTCGTCGCGGAAATCGGTTTCTGAGAAGGCGCCAAGCGCGTGATAGGCGGCCAGAAACCCGGTTGCCTGTCCCTGACGCCAGTAGCTCTCCCTAAGACCTTCCGAGACGTGCGAGCCCGGACGGTTGAAGCTGTAGTACGGCATGGTGACGTCGAGATTCCACTGCGACCGGTTTGCCTGCACGGCGGCCCGGAACGTATCGAACAGCTCTTTCGGCGCACCGTTCGGATTGGTTGCGGTCTTGAGCAGGAAGGGTGTCACCGAGGAAACGAAGGCGACCTTGGCGACGCGGCTCTGGCCGTGACGCGCGATATAGCGTGCGACCTCGCCACCGCCCATCGAATGACCGACGAAGGTCGCCTCGCGCAGATCGAGCGCCTCGACCAGTTGCGCCAGATCATCGGCGAAGGTGTCGTAGTCGTAGCCACCGGACGGCTGGCTCGACCGGCCAAAACCTCGACGGTCATGGGCGATGACGCGATAGCCATTCTGCAACAGGAAGAACATCTGGTCCTCCCAGGCGTCGGACGAGAGCGGATAGCCATGGCTAAACACCACGGCCGGCCCAGTGCCCCAGTCCTTGAAATAGAGGCTGGTGCCATCTTTCGTGACTAGGCGATCGCCTTGGGGCTTGCCGGCGGGGACTGACGCGGGGGGCTTTGCATCGGCGGGGGATGCGCCGGCGCCAGCCGCTGCAAGTCCGACGCTGGCGATGGCGGCCCCTTTCAGCAGGTTGCGCCGGGAAGCGCTGTCGGGTGTTGAGATCGTGAACATGAGGACTCCGTGAGAATGACCGCCGGCGGCGGCGTGATTGGCGAATGTGGTTGGGTGGGTCTCGTGGTGCTCGGACCGCTGCGATGTGTGCGATTAGAAGCCGAGCCTGCGCAGATCCTCGGCGACGAACATCTGGCCGCTGCGGTTCTTGACGCTCGGCAACTCAGAGACCTTTGCGCGCCAGGAATTGAGCGCGGAATGATCTTCAGGGATGGCAATGCCGGCGGCGTCGGCGAACATCAGCCCGGCAAAGACTGTAATGTCGGCCATCGAGAACACATCGCCGGCGACGAACGACTGGTCCTGCAATACTCTGTCGAAATATTTCATGCCGGTGACCGCCTTATCGCGCTGGCGGTTGCCCCAGTCCTGCCGGCCAGCCCATTCCGGACTCTTAAAAACTTGCAGTTCGGCGCCGAGGCCCGGCGTCGCGTGATGGAAGTAGTTGCCGACGGCATCGAGCAGCTCTGTCTCGGCCCGCTTCTGCATCATGTGGATGACGGCCTTTTCCTTCGGCGTCTTGCCGGTGAGCCGCGGATCGCCATCGAGATTGTCGAGGTATTCGGTGATCGCGGTGGCCTCCGCGATGTAGGTGCCGTCCTCGAGCTGGAGGACCGGCAGCACGCCCGAGGGGTTCTTTTCGAGGAAAGGCGGTTGTTTGTGCTCGGCGCCAATGAGGTCGACGGAGACGAACTCGACCTGCGGTTCAAGGCCTTTCTCGGCGAGCACGATGCGGATGCGGGCCGGATTGGGAAATCCTGTGCGATCGAAGATTTTCATGGGAGACTCCTTTGTCTGTCTATCGATAGATAGATTGCAGCCGTCGTTTATTCCTTCCCTTTTCCGGCGTCAACAACTATCTATCGAGTGATAGGTACGGATCGATGATGGCTAGAACCAAAACGGATATGCGAGAGGCGGTCATGACCGCTGCAAGAGCGACGGTGCAGTCGCACGGCTACAACGCGCTCAGCTTTCGCGAACTCGCGAAAGAGGTGGGGATCAAAAGCGCCAGCGTGCATTACCATTTCCCCACCAAGGGCGACCTCGGCGCCGCCTTGGCGCGTCGCTATACGGAGGAGGGGGCAACCTTTCTGGCGGAACTCCTTGCGACGTCCGAGGACGCGACCTGGTGCATGGACCGATACACCGAAATCTTCCGTTCTGCCCTCGCCAACGACAATCGCATGTGCCTGTGTGGCATCATGAGCGCGGAACTTGACGATCTTCCCACGGAGGTTCGGATTGAGGTCGACAAATTCGCCGCCATGAACGTCGGTTGGCTATCCAAGGTGCTCTCGCGGGCTAAGCCTTCCGCAAGCGACCAAGACCTGCAGGAGCACGCGATGGCAATCTTCGCAGCCATCGAGGGGGCCCAGCTGGTCGCGCGCGGCTGCCGGGACATCGGCATCTATGACCGGACGATCCGAGCTTATCGAGCGACTGGTCTCTTCCCATAACAGTCGACTGGGCGCCAATCGGTCCGTGCTCGCGGGTGACCGAGTCTTCGCGGTGTTTTTTCGCACGGCCGGTCGACTCAGTGCGGCGCATTTCCAGCGTTCCGCAACGCTGCGTCTCGACCATAATGGCCGAAAAATAAGCACAGGACTTATATTGCATTGCAACATGTGCATGGCTGCACTGCGATCTGGGCGCTGGCGGTCGGAGCAGCCTCTGGGTATTTTCAGATCATCGAAGCAATGCACCTCCTCCCGCAAAGCTTCGTGTTTCAGGCGACCCATTTCTCCTCCCAAGGGGCGCCTGACGGAACAGCGGCACTCCTCCTCCCAGCCGTTGTTCAATTCTTTCGAAAAGCCTGCCGCACCTCCTCCCGCGGCAGGCTTTTTCGTTGTGCGCCAGGCATGGCGCGTGGTGTGAGGGCACCCGTTTGACCTGGATGGTATCCGGTCGATGACTTGGCATCGGTACGTACCGCTTTGGGGCGTAGAAACCCCGAAGACAGCGGCTGATACCGGCCGAAAAAATATCGGATCCTCTGGCTTTCGGCCGGGGGCCTGCGGCGGGATTGAAGAGTAACGTCCATACCCGGCGGGATGTGATTTGCGACGAGCGTAGGGATGCGCACGCCAGGTGCTATTGTCGATGGCCCAAACCAGTCATCAGCATTCAGTAGATAAGCTTGCCATCGGCGCAGGTGACGCACATGCCGCCGACGCTCACATTGCCTTCACCGTCGATGATCACCGAGACCTGACCATCTCGGCCAACCTGACGTCCCTGCGATGCAGTGTAACTGATACCGCTCCTTACCGCCGCTTCCCGGTCTGCGCGGAAAAAGCCCACGCTTCCATTGCCGGAACCACACACCGGGTCCTCTTCGACACCACAGGACGGCGCGAAAGAACGGACTTCTATTCCCGCATGGCTGCCCCCATGGCTCCCAAAGATCGTAAGACCAGTTGCTCCCAACTTCCTCTCAAACTCGGCAGAACGTGCGAAGTCAGGCTTCAGATCGAGAACGGCTTGGGCATCTTCCAACCGCGCCACCACCCAGACTGCGCCGACGTCTATGATCGCCGGGGCTTCATCCTTGCGAACGGCTCTTCCAAGAATTGCTTCAAGCTCCCTTACCTCATCGTCCGTAAGCGTTCTGAGTTTTGCAGGGGGCATAGAGAGCGTCAGAGTTCGACCCTTCCCTTCGCCTGCCACTGCAATGCTGATGAGCCCTGCGCCACATTCCTGTATCAGCACCCCTGAACGGGGGGAAATGCGACCTGCCTCAAGAACGGCATGAGCGCTGCCCAGCGTTGGATGTCCAGCGAACGGCAACTCGCTGCGAGGAGTGAAGATGCGGAGCTTGTAGTCTGCTTCGGGGCTTGATGCCGGGAGAACGAAGGTGGTCTCGGAAAGATTGGTCCATCGGGCAATGGTCTGCATCTCGACATCAGTAAGCCCGCTTGCGTCGAGGACAACGGCAACGGGGGGCGCGAATGCATCCACGACCTTATAGTTTCGCACTGTATCGCTCCCGTAATGGCTTGGTTGGTGTTGCCGTACTACCCGTGCCCGCGCTGTGACAACTTCATTTGCATGATGATTTTCATCAAGGTCGCCCATGCTTAGTGGGGATCGAAACCTCGACCAAGCTTCGAGCTAATGTTCATCCGTTCAGTTGCAGTTCATTGCTCGATCTTAGAAGCACAAGCAGGACTTGAAAGGAGATCACATGACGCTCGACCACCAGTTCGATCTGATCCGCTCCGGGAAGATGTACAACGACCTCACGCCGGAGCTTGTCGCCGCCCGTGAGAAAGCCGTCTTCCTGACGAATGATTACAATGCGAGTTTCGGCAAGAAGGCGAATGTCAGAGTCGCGATCCTGCGCAAGCTGCTAGGCGCTGTCGGGGGGCAGGTCCACTTCGAACCCACCTTCCGCTGCGAGTTCGGGCGGAACATCCGCATCGGCAATAACTTCTATGCCAACTTCGATTGCGTAATGCTTGATGGTGGTGGCATCGAGATCGGAGATGACGTTCTGTTCGGTCCTCGGGTCGGCATCTATACATCCAATCATGCCTTAGATGCCGCCGAACGTGCAGCGGGTGGCTGCTACGCCAAGGCCGTGAAGATCGGAAACCGAGTTTGGATCGGTGCTGGAGTGCATATCAATCAGGGCGTCACCATTGGTGACGGTGCGATTATCGGCTCCGGCAGCGTCGTGACGAAAGACATCCCCGCAGGCGTCATCGCCGCAGGAGTTCCTTGTAAGGTGCTCAGGTCGATCACCAACGCGGACAAAACTGGCTTCACGCGGTGATGTGCTGATGGCCGCTAGTGGCGCATAGTTGCCGTCCCCGTCATGGCTCCAGCCGAGCGGCACACCGCTCTGATGTCCTTTGTCAATGTTTTGGCCACAGAGAATCACACGCTCGAAAGAGCATCCAAGAATGATGATCGCGTATGGGTGGAGACGGAACTCTAGGACGTCGGAGATCAAGCTCTGATGCGCGGATTGGATACCGCATTCCCGATAATGCGTCCGGGCTGTTCCTATCTTGCTGCTCTGCGTCATCGGCAAGCCACCGAAGAATCCCACGTCTCGCGGTTGAGCTAGCCTTGTGATGACGGCCCTCCATTTCCGAGGGTGGCGCCGCGGGCGCGACGGCAACGCGTTTGTCAGAGCGGTGGCACCCAACGCTTCGTAACGGTCTTTTCGGCAGTCCGTAATCTCTTCGTCGCACCGCATCAAAAAGGTTCAGCTCTCGCCGTCCACATCCGCCGCATTCGCGCCATGGCGCAGTGGAAGTCGGTGACTGGTGCACGTGCCGAACTCCACAGACACGTACCCTCTCCAATCATTGATGAAACAACGTGACACCGTCCCTCCCCGCAGTCCGTCACTGCTCGACCAATATACCCTTCTACTTCGACGGCGTACCGCAGACCTCAGACACGAGAGAACGAAACCATTGGTGGGCCGGATGTGTATTGACGCGCTCATGCCAGACAAGTTTGTAGACCAGCTTCTCGGTCTCGAACGGCAGATCGCGAACGACCAGTCCGTGTTCCGTCGCAAGCGGTTTGCCGTGTCCGCCGACGAAGCCCTTCGGAACGCATGTCAGGAGATTGCTCCCGGCTACTATTCGCAGGGCATCTGCAAAATGGTTGATCACCACGGCGACCGACCTCGTGCGCCCGTGCAGGCTAAGCCAGCCGTCGATGACGCCAAGGTCGATGCCGGAGGGGGTCACCAGCACGTGGGAAGCGGAGACAAACTCGTCGAGGTCCATCCGCTTCGCTAGAGGGTGTCCAGACCTCATTACGCAGACGTATTGGTCCGTCCGGAGCCCCTGGACGTGAATGTCGCGAGGAAGAGATGGAAACATGCCGACGGCGGCGTCGAGCGTCCCGCGGTCTATGCCTTCCAGAGAATTCGCATTCGTATGAAACGAGAAGGCGACCCGAGCATAGGGCGAAATCGCATGCACCTTCAAGGTAATGGCGGACACGGCTTCGGCCGCCAGACTGTCCGTAATCGAAATCCGGAAGCTCGTCGGATCCGTGCGCGGATCGAAGTGCTCGGGCGCGATGGACGCCCGGATCACAGCCAGAGAACGATGCAGGTCCGGCCAGATGGCCAGCATGCGAGACGTGGGCTGGACGCCGTTTGCAACCTTCAGAAAAAGCTGGTCGTGCGTCAGCTTTCTGGCACGCCGAAGCGCGTTGCTGACGGCGGGCTGGCTCATCGACAAGCTGGCCGCGGCGCGTGTGACATTGCCTTCCAGCATGATGGCCTCGATGACCGCAAGAAGGTTGAGATCAAGCCTCATTATTCACCTCGATGATAACGGGTCTCCAAAAATGGAAATTGGACCATCCTCTCATTTTCAGCAATCTATTCGCAAGCTTCTTGCAGCGCCTCGATTCACGAATGCGGCAGCGGTAAGCGGAAAGGCCGAGGTTTGGGAGATTTACTCTATGAATGATATGACCGCCGAAGGGATGGCTCCGAAGCTGACCGGGAAGATCAGCCGCGATCGGATCCGGTTGCTGCGAACTCCGCGTCCGCCGGAAGGCCTGATCGAGGGCTTCAAGCGCATTCCGGACGCCAGCAGCGTCGTCTCCGACGTGATGGACGAACTCGGCATCACGGGAGCGATCGGAGCGTCCTTTCTAAAGCCGACGCTGCCGAACGCGAGCATCGTCGGTCCGGCCATCACAGTCCGCAACATCATGCAGCGCGAGCACGTTTATGAAACGGCCCGCGAGCATGTGAATCGCATGGCGGAATTCGAAGCGCACAATCTGGCGTTTCCCGGCGACATCGTCGTCATCGACGGCGTGGCCGGCATCTCCAACATGGGCGGGATTTCTGCACAGACCGGAAAGCGTCAAGGCGAGGCGGGAGCAATCGTGTCCGGCGGGGTCCGCGACATCGGTCATTCCCGCCGCGTGGATTATCCGCTCTGGGCGACGGAGATTACCCCGGTCACTGGCAAATGGCGCATCGAGACGGTGGAGATCAACGGCGACATCCAGATCGCCGGGATCCGCGTCTCGCCCGGGGACATCGTTGTCGCCGACGAGACCGGTGTCTGCTTCATTCCGATCGCACGGGCCGCCGAGGTGCTGGAGCGGGCGCTGAAGAAGGCGAAGTTCGAAGAGGAGAAGTGCAGCGCGATCGACGCCGGCACCTCGGTTGCCGACCTCCCGAGCAAGGAGTGACCGTATGGCCGATTCAAAAACCTTGCGCGTCTCGATCCTCGACGACTACCAGGATGTCGTCCGCACCCTCGACTGCTTCGGCAAGCTCAAGGGTCACCAGGTCACGATCTGGAACGACGCCGTCTCCGACGTCGACGTGCTGGCAGACCGGCTCGCTGATGCGGACGTTCTGGTGCTGCTCCGGGAGCGGACGAAGGTCGACGAAGCGCTCGTCAGCCGTCTTCCGGACCTCAAGCTCATCACCCAGAACGGCCATGTGCCTCACATCGACCTTGCCGCATGCACACGGCATGGAATCGTGGTCTCGTCGGCCCTCATGCCTCGTCCGTCCTATTCGACGGTCGAGTTTACCTGGGGTCTGATTCTCGCCGCCATGCGCAACATCCCCTTCGAGAGCGTGGCACTCCGGGCGGGTTCCTGGCAGAGCACGATCGGCCTCGGCCTCCGCGGCCGGACGCTCGGGATATACGGCTTCGGCAAGCTCGGCTCGATGGTCGCGCGCATCGGTGGCGCATTTGGCATGGAGCTGCTGATCTGGGGCCGGGAAGGCTCTCTGGAGCGTGCACAGGCCGAAGGTTATCCGGTGGCCAAGAGCAGGCAGGATTTTTTTGAACAGTCCGACGTGCTTAGCCTGCACCTTCGCCTCAATGCCGAGACGACCGGCCTAATCGGGCCTAGTGATCTCGCTCTCATGAAACCGACGGCCCTTCTGGTGAATACGAGCCGCGCCGAGCTCATCGAACCCGGTGCGCTCGTTGCCGCCCTTCGCGAGGGCCGCCCAGGAAGGGCGGCGGTCGACGTGTACGAGCACGAGCCGCTGACCGATCCGAACGAACCGTTGCTGAAGCTGCCGAACGCCTTGTGCACACCTCATCTCGGCTACGTGGAGCGGGACAACTACGAGTTCGGATACGGAAATGCGTTCGAACAGATCGTGGCCTTCGCGCTCGGCACGCCGATCAATGTCCATAACCAAGATGTGCTGAATAGGGAGGGCTCGAAATGAACCTGGAGCTTGACGGGAAAGTAGTACTGGTCACCGGCGGCAGCAAGGGCATCGGCCTTGCCTGCGCCCGCGCGTTCGGCCAGGAAGGCGCGCGCGTGGCAATCGTCTCGCGCAACGCGGAGAACCTGCGCGCGGCCAAGGCGTCGCTCGCGGCGGACGGTGTCGACGTCGCGACGTTCGTCGCGGATCTGTCCGATGGTGCTGCGGCGGAGCGTGTCGTGGGCGACGTCGAGGAACAACTCGGACCGATCGCGGTGCTGATAAATTCCGCCGGCGGTGCGGTCCGGGTGCCCCCGAGCGAACTGACGCCGGACAAATGGCGTACAGCGATGGATGCCAAGTTCTTCACCTACATGAACGTGATGGACTTCGCCCTGCCTCGCATGGTCTCGCGCCGCGAGGGATCGATTGTCAATATCATTGGGACTGGCGGCAAGGTCGCCTCGCCGATTCATATCCCCGGCGGCGCTGCGAACGCGGCATTGATGCTGGCGTCGGCAGGTTTGGCGGCAGCATGGGGACATGCAGGAATACGGGTCAACGTCATCAATCCGGGAGCGACGATGACCGACCGGGTGCAGATGTCGCTCGCCGCAGAATCCCGCGCCACCGGAAAATCGCCCGACGAACTGCTGCGTCAGAACCAGCAGCGCATACCGCTAGGACGCTACGCCGAAACGTCGGAGGTGGCCGACGCGGCCTTATTCCTCGCCAGCGCCCGAGCATCCTATGTGACCGGCGCGTCGCTGACCATGGATGGAGGTCTGACGCCGCTCGTCATCTGAACGGCCAGGCCGGAGAGCCAACATTGGGAGGAGACCAAATGTTCAGTTGGTATCGAGAGTTGACTAAGAAAGAGCGTAATACCTTCTGGGGATGCTTTGCGGGCTGGGCGGTGGACGCCATGGACGCACAGCTCTTCAGCTTCGTGCTTCCCATCTTGATCGTCGCCTGGGGAATGACGACCGCGCAGGCAGGCTACCTTGCGACCGCAACACTCCTTTCGGCGGCCGTGGGCGGTTGGGGATGCGGCTATCTAGCTGACCGCTTCGGCCGTGTCCGCGTCATGCAGCTCACCATCCTCTGGTTCTCCGTGTTCACGTTCCTCGCGGGTTTCACGCAGAACTTCGAGCAGCTCATCGTGGTGCGAGTGCTCCAGGGGCTAGGCTTCGGCGGCGAATGGGCAGCCGGGGCGGTACTGATGGGAGAGATCATACGGCCGCTCCACCGAGGCAAGGCGGTAGGCAGCGTTCAGAGCGGGTTCGGCGTCGGCTGGAGTGCGGCGGCAATTCTGGCAGGTCTTGTCCTGGCATACGCGCCTTCGGAATATGCGTGGCGAGCTCTTCTGATGATCGGCGTTCTGCCCGGCCTACTCGTTCTCTACCTCCGGCGTAAGCTCGAAGAGCCGGCGCTGTTTGAGAAGACCCGCGCCGAGATAAAGGCGACCGGGCAAGGCCCCGGACCTGGGGCAATCTTCCGCCCGGGCGTGCTGCACGTGACAATCCTGGCATCGCTTCTCGCATTCGGCGTGATCGGCGTTGGCGGGGCCATCGTGAACTGGCTGCCGACATTCATGAAGACGGTACGCCATCTCTCTCCGGGCGAAGCCGGCTACTACGTGTTCCTCATCACAGGCGGATCCTTCTTCGGCTTCCTGGCTAGCGCCTACCTATCGGACATGCTCGGACGAAGGCGGACATTCCAACTGTTCCTGGTCTGCTCGTGGCTGATAACCATTGCCTACATGTTCCTGCCGCTGTCGGGTTGGGAGCTGCTTCTGCTGGGCGTGCCGTTCGGGTTTTTCACGATCGGTAACTACGCGGCGCTGGGGCCGTACTTCACGGAGCTGTTTCCGACGGCTATCCGCGCCAGCGGCCAGAGCTTCGCCTACAACTTCGGCAAGGCGGCAGGTGCCGTCGCCGTGTCATGTATCGGCATTCTCGCGCAGTGGCTCACGCTTGCCGAGGCCATCGGACTGATCGCACTCCTTGGCTACAGCGTCGCGATCATCGCCACGCTTCTGCTTCCCGAGACGAACGGGATTAGTCTCACCACAGGGTTCGGGCGAGCCGGTGGCGCACGAGGCTCCCGAGCCCGTTGTCGAAGCTAAAATCGTAAGATCATAGGAGAACCAAATGGCAGACACGAAAAACCGTCGCCGGAGCGTCATAGCCGAAGGCCTTGCCCACAAGTTCCCGGTCCCAAACGCCTCCCGCATAGGCAACCTGGTCGTCTCAGGTGCCATCCATGGTGTCGATCCCAAGACCCACGTGATGCCGCAGGAGATGGCGGGCCAGTGCGCTCACGTGTTCGCGAACATGAAGGCTGTCGTGGAAGCCGCGGGGGGCACCGTCGAGGACATCATCAAGATGACGGTCTACATCCGTGACCGGGACAATCGCGGGCCGCTGAACGACGAATGGGTCCGCATGTTCCCAAATGCCGAATCCAGGCCTGCCCGACATGCCCAGCTTTTGAACATCGAAGGTCCCGCACTCATCCAGTGCGATTTCATGGCGGTCATCGGGGACAGAGCCTGAGTTCATGTTGAATTCTTCCGGATATTGGGGCCGAGAGACCGTGACACCGCGCATGTTGGATCAGTCCGCCCTCCGGCGAGCCATGAAGCTTGGTGGCACAGAGCGTTTGCGTGCCCGGAATTCTCAAACTGAAATAGCGATCTAACCACAGGGAAACCGCGATGTCAGACAAGAAGCTCACCAGTCTCGGCCGCCGCTCTCTTCTCGTTGGAGCGTGCGTCTGCTTTGGATGCGCGCTGCCGGGCGCGTCATTTTCCGACGCATCGATGGCGGGGGGAGAGGCACCGGGCTTCTACCGCCTGACAGTCGGCGACTTCGAGGTCACCGCGCTTTCCGATGGCAAGTCGCCGCTCGCAGCGATGAAACTGCTCCAAGGCGACAAGGGCGAGATCGCGCAGAAGCTGAAGAGCAACTTCCTCGCGGAGGAGGTGGACACGTCGCACAACTCGTTTCTAGTGAACACCGGAAGCAAGCTCGTTCTGGTCGATGCCGGCGCAGGTTCTCTTCTGGGTTCGCGCTTCGGAAAGCTGCTGGGCAATCTCCGTGCCGCGGGCTACTGGCCCGAGCAGATCGACGATGTTCTCCTGACCCACATGCATACCGACCACATCGGTGGCCTTATGTCCGGGAGCGAGCTGGCCTTTCCGAACGCCACGATCCATGTGGACAAGCGTGACACAGCCTATTGGCTGAGCGAGGAAAACAAAAACGCCGCGCCCGCCGAGGCCAAAAGGTTCTTCGAGGCGAGCACAGCTTCGCTGTCGCCGTATTTGAAGGTTGGCAAGCTGCAAACCTTCGACGGGTCGGTCGAACTCGTATCCGGCATCCGGTCGCAGCCGGCCTATGGCCATACGCCGGGTCACACAATGTACGAGGTGGAGAGCAAGGGCGACAAGCTGCTTCTTTGGGGCGACATCGTGCACGTGGCGGCAGTGCAGTTCTCCGATCCCACCGTCACGATAGGGTACGACGCAGATAAGGCCGAGGCGGAACGGGAGCACTTCCGGGTCTTCGACGAAGTGTCGAAAAACAGGCACATGATCGGAGGCGCTCACCTACCGTTCCCTGGGCTTGGCCATGTACGATCGGATGGGCAGAAAGCCTACTCTTTCGTGCCACTGATTTAGGCACCGAAGCCGGGCACTCTAGGTCGGCATCGCCGAACGATTATCCAGCAGGCGACGCCTGCCGGGTCCGGTCCGGCCTGGGTCATACAATACCAAAGTCTCCAGCATTGGGAGCGATCGCTGTCGCCAACCGGTTTGCCCGATTGCGGCCTCGGACGCTTTCGCTCGTCTCATCGTCGCATTCGCGGCCGGTTTGAGAACAATCCAGACACAATGGGAGGACGGCATTCGCCGGAACTGGAATGGGTCTGAAGATAGGAACACCAAAAGAAGTGGCTGCGGGAGAGGCGCGGGTGGCGATGACACCCGACAGCGCGCAGCAAATCGCGAAGCTCGGATATGAATGCCTAATCGAGACAGGAGCCGGATGCGAGGCCGGGTTTCCTGATGATGCCTACCGCTTTTCAGGCGTGTCGGTTGAGCGTCGTTACGTGCACCTTTTGATGTCTGGCATTTCCGCTAAGTCGAAAAATGCAAGCATGGAACCTTATGCACAAAACACCTGAAGGAAGTTACCGGGAGACAATGCGTCGGCGTGACCCAGAGCATCAAAAGGAAATAAGCAGTTAGAACCGGTAGCTGGTTTGAGCCGTAGTCGTCGACCCTGGTGAACCGCAGTGGCACAGCCCCGAACCAAAGTTATGCGATCGGTACGAGGAGGGCGCCGAGGCGGACTACATACTGCACCAGCCATGACATTGGGAGAAACATGGGCTGGAAAGGCGACAATCCCGGTCCGCGCAAGGGTCCGTTGTGCAGGTAGAGCGTCTGGATTCCGCCCTGGCACCATTGCTCACGCTGGACAAAATAGCCGGTCAGGTTTTCGGCAACCAGCCCATCAACAGGCGCTCATTCAGGTAGCGCGTCTTGTAACCCTTGTTGAGCATCGACAGCGTCGTTAGCAAGTCTTCCGTGATCGATTGGGTGGGGAAGCCGCCTATGGCATCAATCGCCTTGCGACAGGCGATCTGGCAGGAACCGCAGCAGAAGCTTACGTCCCAGACGTCGCGGCTTGGCGCAATCTCATCGAAAAACAAACGCTGCTCGTCTGGCCAAATGTTCTCGCAGCTCTGTTGCCACTGCGAGCCCTGCGACTGGCGCTGCTTCAATGGGCGTACGACAGCCGAGCCCTATGAGATCGCCCGATCCCGCGCCTGCGACGTGGGTGCGGCCATACCAGCGCCGTTGGCTGCTGAAAATCGACACACCACCCGTTCCAGAACGCACGCAATCACGACTACAGCATTCACCGGTGCTGCGGGGCCTGACTTTCACGTGCCGGTGAGCTGAGCTATTGCGGATCTGCGTGTAATAAATAGATGAAAAGCAGGTATGAAGTTAACTCGAAGGTCGGAGTCCGGTTTGCGTCGTTACGCCTTGCTCAGTGGCAGTCTCAAAGCCAAGATAGTTCTGAACGGTTTCTTACGGACCGGGCGCGATACAATGGTGCTCTATTCCATGCAGCCAAGAGCTACATAAATGATATATAGAATGAAATAATGTGGTTGTGCAGACGAGTATAAAACAAAGACGAGATTTCACTACTGGCAATACTGTTGTTGAAATAAACGTTAATCTAGTGCGATGTTATCAAGTTATGCAAATTACATTTTATTCGACGTTAGTTTTTATATAGCTCATTTCAGAAAAATCGGACATATTGGACGGCGTGCTTAATCTCTTGTTTATGATTTCGGGCGCGTTGCCCCTACAGCGATTGGAGATCAGTCATGCCAGCCAATTGGGACGCCGTGCAGCAAATAACCAATGGTCGTGTCGAACTTGCAAAGGGTCCGCTCGATTTGACTGTCAACCAGAAGGCGAAGTGGGTCGACGCCTGGATAGTCCAGTCGAGCACCGGGAGTGCCCAGACCTACTACGGATCGGAATCCAGTGGTGCCTTCGCGGTAGCAGGCAAGTGGATTGCAAACACTCGGCTCTATAATCGGGGAACATTCCAGCCAGGACCAGCGGTAGGAATAGCGCTCGTCTATTGGAAAGACGGTAATCAAAATGGCTATATCTGGTGGTCTGAAGATCCAATTGAACTTGTGTATTAGCATGCCGAAGTATCGGTGTCGGAGAATTTCCAGAAGGCAATAGGATACGCGGCTCCTTGCCCCATCAACACATTTCCCGTCCGCGTGTTTTGCCTCGTGTCCGACAAGAAAGAGGAGAACGCAAAATGAAGGACGTAACGATCACCATCGTGAAATCGGAAAAGGGCGACTATCGTGTCATCGTCAACGATGACACTGGCACTGACGAAAATGTCGGAGGGTCGAAAGGCAACGACTCGTCCTTTCCTTACGACGACAAGGCCAGCGTCAAAAAGAAGCTGGACGAGATTTTCGAAACCCTCGAATAGGTCGCGGAAATTGTTGTGTATATGTCGAAGACGATGGGTTGATACTCCTCGAAGCCTTCGGAACGAAGTGCCATTCCTCTAAGGCACGACACGGTCGATGATTTTGAGAGGCCGTCTCACTTGGTAGAGACGAGTGCTTCCGTCCGTTAGGGTGTCAGATACTCGCGAGTTTGCGCAGGTAGCGTTGGGTCGCTTCCGCGGCCACTATGTTTCCCTTGAGTTGGTATAGATGCAACGCTGCGGACGCTGCGCCGACCGCGTCGTTCCGCCGTCGCGAAGTCTCAAGCACGTGAGACAGGTCGACTAGAGCATCGGCCCGGTCGTTGACGAAGTCGGTCTTTTCAGCGATCGCCAATGCCTCTCGTGCGAACGCCTCCGCTTGACGGATCTCTCCTCGACGTGCGAGCACGCGGGCGCGCACGCGACGCCAACGGACTTGCGTCACCAGGTCGCCGCTCGCAGCCAGCTCGGCACTGAGCTTGGCAAAGCCCTCGGCCTCCTCATCGCGTCCCTGTTGGAGGATCACGACGGCGAGGGACGCGGCCATCGTCGAGCGGAACGCTCGCTCGCCCATCTCCTCGAGCGCACGGTATGCTTCGCGGGCACTTCTCTCGGCCGCAACGGCGTTCCCGGCGAGCAACTCGACGACGGCCTCGTGTTCGGAGGACGCCACGTACAGAGTGAGCCCGAGGTCAGCGTAGGTAGCGTTGCTTGCCGCAATGAGCGCGCGAGCAATCTCGAAGCGGCCAGCAATTGCATTGAGGCATGCGAGCTGCCGGAGAATTGCTGCCTCAGATTCGAGGCTTTCGCCCACGTCCGCGCGCATCGCCTCGCAACGGCGGATTCCCTCGGCGGCCGGGGTCGGACCGAACCAAAGTGAGGACGCGATCCACGTAAGAATCTCGTGGTACTCGTGCAGGTTCTTTGCTCGTCGTGCGTGGGCAGCCGCGCGCTCCCACGCTCCAGCGGCTGCCTCGCCGCGTGCCGCGTTGAAAAATAGCCACGCTTCGAGCCGCCGTGCACGGCACAGACCGAGGTCGTCCCCCAGGCGCTCGAAGACCGGGAGCACGACTGCCGCTGCGCGTTCCGCCTTCTCCAGCGCGCCTTCCTCGCCATGGAGGAGTTGCAGGAACTGCCGCTGGACCAACACATGCGCTGCCAAGCGCTGGTCGTTGCTGGCGGTTGCAAGCCGCTCCGCCTCCTCCAACACGCGCCCGGCATCGTCCAACCGGCCGCTTTCGATCAGAGCGCCGCTCAACTCGGCGAGCAGCGCAATTCGCTGTGGATCATCGGTGGGAAGCAGACGGGAAACCCGCTCGAGTAGGCTGATCGCCGCAGGAAGGTCGCTGCGGACAAGCGCCCGCCGCCCGGCTGACTTAAGCCGTTCGCACGCCCGAAGCGCAAGCGCAGCCGCGCGCTCGTCGCGCGGGCCGAGCGCGACCCGGTACTGAAAGGCCCGCTCGAGGTGATAGCCGATAATCTCCTCGAACTCGCGTAGCCGGTCTTTGGCCGTTGGCTCGAGCCAGGCAGCGAAGCGCTCGTGCAGGTCGGCGCGGGCGTTCTTCGGCAGGGAGTGATATGCCGCGTCGCGGATCAAGACGTGACGGAAGCGATAGGCCTTCTCGCCGACGAACGACGGCGCCTCCGGGCGGATCAGATCCCGGCGTACGAGTGCGAGCAGACCGTCCTCCAGTACGTCTAGCACGAGGTCGGCGAGCTCGTTGACGGCACTCCGATGGAATACTGCGCCCTCGACTGCTGCGGCCGTCAAGATGGTGCGCTCAAGGGACGGGAGACTCTCTAGTCGAGCAGCTAGAAGGGCGTTAATTGTCGACGGGACCGGTAGCTCCGAGAGATCCGAGCGAGCGACCCAGCAGTCCTCATTGCGCCTGAGCAGCTCTTCCTCAACGAGCATTGCTACAAGCTCTTCCGCAAACAGCGGGTTACCCCCGACGGCGCGTGTGATCCTTGACTCGACCGCGGGTGATAGCGGGAGGCGGTCGAGCAGATTCAATATCATTTCACGGGATTCCGCTTCGCTCAGCGGTTCAAGCGCGACCGTCGTCGCATTTATCTTCCCACGTCCCCAATCCGGCCGTGTATCGAGCAATTCTGGTCGTGCCGACCCAACTATCGCGATGGGGAAACCGCGCGAGAAATCTACAAGATGTTCGATCAGGTCCAGGAACGTTGGGTCGGCCCAATGAAGGTCCTCGACCACAACCACCAGCGGTCGTTCTCGTGCAAAGACCTCGAAAAGCCGCCGAACGGCCCAGAAAGTCTCCTCACGGGTGCTTGTGTCTCCCTGGCCGAACCCGAGAACCTCAGCTATGCGCTCGGCGATGAGTTTGGCCTTATCGACTCCAGCTAGGATTTCCGCAATGTCCGCCACGGACTGCTTGCTAGGGTCTCCGCCTCGAGCTCGTGTGATCTCCCGGATGATGTCCGCAAGCGGCCAATAAGTAATGCCATCGCCATAGGGCAGGCATCTGCCGTGTGCGACAATTACCTCGCTTGGAAGGCTTCCGGCGGCCTCCGAAACAAGCCGCGATTTCCCTACCCCGGCCTCACCCAGCACGGTCAATAGGTGAGAGGTTCTACTATTGATCAACTCACCAAAGATAGTGCTGATCGCCACCCGCTGGTGCTCGCGTCCGACGAACGGCGCCTCGAACCGGCGTTGAAAGCCAGTGGCGCGGGCGATGAGGCCCACCACGATGATCGCAGGGAACGTCTCGCCGTGCTTGACCGCACGCGAGCTACTGGATTCTACAACGACCGCGTGGCGAACGAGCTTGTATGTTGCTTCCCCAATCAGGATTTCGTTGGGCGCTGCGGCCTCCTGGAGACGCTTTGTAACACGCACTGCCTCGCCAGTGAGAAATCGATGTCCCTGCCTGTCGATGCCAGTAAAAACCTCCCCGGTGTTGAGGCCAATTCGGTGAGCGAGTTGGACGCCCCAAACGGTCTCAAGCTCGTGGTTGAGCGTCGCAAGCGTATCGCGCATTTCGACAGCGGCGGATACTGCCCGTATTGCGTCATCCTCGTGTAGTACCGGCACACCAAACACGGCCATGATCTCGTCACCGAGATATCGCTCTACGACTCCGCCATACCGCTGGATAGTGGCGATCATCTGATCAAAGTAGCGGGCGAGTAGGTTCCGGAGTGCCTCCGGATCGAGGGCGAGGCTAAGGCGTGAGGAATCTACAATGTCGGCGATAAGAATTGTTATCGTCTTCCGAACGTCTTGTGCCGGCTTTCGGCCGGGGTCAGGCCCGGCCATCACAATACCCCCCCTCGGGTCATTGTCATGCCTCCACTGGCACCGCCTCGGCTGGATTTTGAGCTTGGGTTCCGGATGTCAAATTCCATGAGAGCCTTCCATGAGTTCTAGGGGGGTATGCTAGCACCTGTTCCCTCGGCGCTCCAGCAGTGTGCATGGCTAAGACAAGCGCCCGCCTGGTCTAGTACACCTGAAGCCTGCTCCCGATTTTCAGCAGGGGACGCGGCCAATGACTTGGTCGGATGGACCTCTGAGAAGCGTCCTGCTCAACCTCGATGTTGGGTTGCGGGACGCGAAACTCTCCCAGTTTGCCGTAACGAACGGCCGCCTTCTTCACAAGCGACATTGATTGCGCGACAATCACTTATCCTGTGCGCCCGGCTTGCACATAGGACCGGCTTTCATGGGGGAGGAGCTAATGGCAATCGGGTTGACACGACGTCACGTTTTAGTTGCGGGAGTGACGCATGCCGCCGTCTCCATGGCGGGAACTTTCGCGAGGGTGTCTTTGGCACAGGCGGGGGAGCAGATTGACTCGATTACATGGGCTTTATCCAATATCCCGAATACGCTTTTCATTCCGGATGCCTGGCTGACCTCTACTGGCGCGATCATGTCGCTTGTCCAGGAAGGACCGCTAACCTTCGGCGACGATCTCATTCTCCAGCCTGCATCGGCTGATAAATGGGAGCAGGTTGATCCACTGACGATCAAGTATCATCTGCGCAGCGGCGTCACGTTCGGTGACGGAAGTCCGCTCACGGGCGGAGATGTCGTCGCCACTTTCAAGTATCACATGAGCCCGGACTCCCACTCGCCACTTGCCTCTTTCTACGATTCAGTCGCGGAGGTTGAGGCGCTGGCGCCCAAAGAGGTGATCGTCAGATTGAAGGCGCCGAACGCGCAGTTCGCCTTTACCGCTGCTCATATGGCGGGGTTCGTCTTCAAGAAGGAACAGCTCGCAGACAAGAAGATCGGCTCGCCAGAGCTTCTGCCGCTGGGGACCGGCCCGTACAGGCTTGTTGAATTCGTTCCGTCAGATCATGTCATTCTCGAGGCGCGCGACGACTATTGGGGAGCGAGGCCAGTGGTCAATCGGATTACTCTCCGAGCGATTCCAGATCGGCAGACCCGCCTTCTCGCCATGCGGCAAGGCGAAATCGACGGTGCCTTCGATCTCGCCCTCTCGGACGTCGACCAGTGGAATGCGCTGGAAAACGTCAAAATTATCGCCAGGCCGTCCCTTGGTGTGTTTGCCCTTACTCTCGACCATTCCGCGCCGCCGTTCGACGATATTCATGTGCGTCGTGCCGTGGCCCATGCTGTGGATCGGGAAGGCCTGGTCAAAGCGCTCCTCAAGGGCAAAGGCGAGCCCGCGACGGAATTGAACCCACCCGAAATGTGGTCCGGGGTGCTGGCCGATGACGTTCGCGCCTTCTACGCAACGTTGCTGCCGCACTATGGTTTTGACTTGGACAAGGCGAAGGCCGAACTGGCACAATCCAGCCATCCGGACGGCTTTGACGTTACCGTCCCCGCATCGACCGACGATCCTTATATGGTCAACATCATGGAGTCGGTGGTGGAGAACCTGAGGCAGATAGGTATTCGCGCCCACATCCAGCCCGTTGACAACGCCACCTGGTTTGCTGGCTACATCAACCACGACAAATTAGGCATGCAGATCATGGCGTACTACCCGGATTACGCCGACGTTGCGAGCTATCCCGACCTCTTCTTCGCGAAGCGAAATGCTAAAAAGGGTGGTATGAACGGGTCGAACTTCATTGACGACCAAGTCGAAGCTAAACTGAAGTTCGCCACCGAAAACGCTGACCCGAAGGCACGCGCGGATGCGCTGAGGGTCGTGTTCGAGATCGCTCACAGGGAAGTCGCAGTCGTGCCTATCTTCTGGCCTTACTCGGCGATGGCGATCAACAAAAAGTACAAGCTCACCGGCTACACCGCCTTCTGGTACAGTGTTCCGTGGGCGATACGGGGTTTCGGCCTAGCGTAAAGGATCACTGCACTGCTTGGGCACGGCCATTTTCGTGGTTTTCGCCACGGATCGACGCCCGTGCGCTCCTCCAAGGATTGAAGGTGTCTGCAGAATGGACCTTTTGGAAGCGAAATTCGGACGACTTCGCAAGCTTCGCCGCCGCACGATGGGCTGGTTCGAGCGCAATCTCGGGTCTCCCCAATGACGGGCTCGAGCCTCGTCCTCTTCGTCATGCGGCGGCTCGCCCTGGCGATCCCACTGTTGCTTATGATCTCTTTCGGCGTCTTCGCACTGATCCACATCGCGCCCGGCGACCCAGTGCATTCGTTGCTTGGCACGCGCGCGCCAGACCCGTCAACGCTCGCAGCCATCCGCGCGCGTTACCACTTGGACGATCCGCTCCTCCTCCAATATGGAAAGTGGCTTTCGCAGGTGATGCGAGGCGACCTCGGCGTCTCCATCCAGGGTAACCGGGCGGTGACGGGCACCATTGCGGATCGGCTCGGCGTCACGATCTTCCTTACCTTGATGAGCACTGTTCTTGTTCTCGGCCCCGGGATCCTGCTCGGTGCGGTCGCCGCCTTCCACTGTGGCACGAGGCTCGACCGGCTAGTCGTCGCGCTCGGCGTTTTCGGCGCCAGTTCGCCGGCTTTCGTCACCGGTATATTCCTTCTCTATGTCTTCGGTGTTCTGCTGAACTGGTTTCCGACCTACGGTCCAGGAAGAGGGTTCCTCGACCGTGCCTGGCACCTAGCGCTTCCGGCGCTTGCGCTTGCGATCTCGGTCATGGCGATCGTCGTCAAAATCACCCGCGCGGCGATGATCGAGGAGCTGGCCCGAGACTATGTTACGTTTGCGCGGGCTCGTGGCCTGAGTTGGCGTCGCATCTTGTTTGCCTACGTGCTCAGGAATTCTCTTATTCCCCTGGTCACGGCCGCAGGGTTCATCGTCGTCGGCATCGTGGCCGGCGCGATCTACGTCGAGGTCACCTTTTCTTTGCCAGGTCTCGGCTCTTTGACGGTCGATGCGATCCAGAAGCGCGACATTCCGACAATCCAGGGGACCACCCTGCTTTTCTCCGTCTTCGTCGTGCTGGTCAACCTTGCGGTCGACGTGATCTATACGATGATCGACCCGCGCATCCGTTTCGGTAGAGTCGAGGCATGAGGGCCCCAGCCATCGGCGAGACGCGAAGGAGGAAGCAGCCATTGCGCATTCCAATCGTCATTCTGGTTGCTGCGCTGACTATCACGACGGTGGTGGTCTGCGCCGTCCTTGGGGAGAGGATCGCCCCCGATTCGCCCTTCCTCCAGCGTCTCGAGCTCGGCGATGCGTCGCCTTCGTCAGTCCACATTGCCGGGACGGATCTACTCGGCCGCGATGTGCTGTCGCGTGTGATCTACGGTGCGAGAACGGCCTTGGTCGGCCCAGTCGTTGTCGCCGCCGGAGCTTTCGCGATCGCGACCCTGCTTGGCCTTCTTTCGGGCTATCTTGGCGGTTTGGTCGATTCTGCGATCATGTGCTGGGTGGATTTCATGCTCGCGTTGCCGGGACCGCTCGTGGCGGTCGTCGTCGTCGGCGTAGTGGGAGGCGGATACTGGACCGCCGTCCTCGTCCTGGTCGTCCTTTTCACCGCCCCCGATACGCGCATTGTGCGGAGCGCGGTCCTTGAGCAGCGACCGCTTCCTTATATCGAAGCCGCGCGCACTCTCGGCATCTCGAAGACGCGTATTTTGTTCGTGCACATCCTCCCGAATGTCGGCCCGATCATCCTCGCCTATGTCGTCCTCGACTTTGCCTTCGCCTTGGTCAATCTCGCCGGGCTATCGTTCCTCGGCCTTGGCATTGAGCCCGGTGCTCCTGACTGGGGTCGGATGCTCTTCGAGAACCGCAATATCCTCTTCTCCAATCCTGTTGCGCTGCTCCTGCCGGCAGGCATGATTATCCTTACCGCGGTCAGCATGAACCTCATCGGCGACTGGTTGTTCGAGCGGTTTGCAAAATGAACACGGCCGTGACGCACTCAGGTCAGGAGGGTCCGCTCCTCGAGGTTGAGGGGCTAGCGATTTCACACGCCGCGGTTCCCATTACGACGCCCTTGGGGATCGTGGTGGAGCGGGGCGAGACCATTGCGATCGTCGGCGAATCCGGGTCCGGAAAATCGCTCACGGCGCGGGCAATCGCCGGCATATTGCCGCCAGGCATCAATGCCACTGGCGCCGTCACGCTCGACGGCATTCCCCTGATGCGGCTTGCCGAGAGCGAACTCCGGAAGATTCGCGGGTTTCGTGTGTCGATGCTTATGCAGGATCCGTTCACGATGCTGAATCCGCTCATGCGAAGCGGCGACCACATTGACGAGATGCTGCGCGACCGGCCCGAATTCGCCTCACGCGCAGCAAGAGCGGAGGAAGTGAAAAGACGCCTCGCAGAAGTCGGCATAGTCGACGAGGATGTCGCCCGCCGCATGCCATTCCAGCTGTCGGGGGGCATGTGCCAGCGCGTCGCACTTGCCGCCGCGCTCGCCCGCGACCCGGAGCTGCTCATTGCCGATGAGCCCGCGACGGCGCTCGACGTTACGACTCAGGCGGAGATCATCAAGCTCCTGCGTCGTGTCCAGCGCGAGCGGCAAATGGGCCTCATTCTCATTACCCACAACCTTCGGCTCGCGTTCTCGACCTGCCAGCGCATCTATGTGCTCTACGCCGGCTCAATGCTCGAAGTCGGCGACGCCGCAGCTGTGGAGCGTCAGCCGTTCCATCCTTACACCTTGGGACTCTTGCTCTCGGAACCGCCGGTCGATATTCGCGTGCCTCGGCTCGTCGCGATCTCGGGCTCCGTGCCGCGCGCGGCCGATGTTGTCGACAGCTGTGGTTTCGCCGACCGCTGCGACTGGGCGAAGCAGATTTGTCGCGCGGGCAAGCCGCCGCTGGCCGCTCGTGACGCGACCCGGTTCACTGCATGCATCCGCCAGGACGAGATTCAGGGCGAACTCGACGCTGTGCGCACTGCGACGCTCTCGGCGGCGCCGACAACGCCGCGCCGGGGAGGAGCCGCAGGGGCGCTCGTTCGCGTCGACGCGCTCGTCAAGACATTCGTGGGCAGACGGGGCCGCCCGATCTGCGCGGTAAAGGACGTATCGCTACACATTATGCCGGGGGAAAGTGTCGGCCTCGTCGGCGAATCTGGCTCGGGCAAGACCACACTTGGGCGCTGCCTCGTCGGCCTCGAAACCCCGACTGCTGGCGACATCCTTATCAACGGGATCGCGGCAGCGGATTTCGGCGCCATGCCGAAGGCGGACCTCGCCCGCGTTCGGCGGACAATTCAGATGGTCTTCCAGGATCCGTATTCAACACTAAATCCTAGGCATAGCGTCGGGCAGGCCCTGGGCGAGGCGCTCGGGGCGTCGGCGGGCGCTACTAGCCCAGCGACGCCGGAACGGATCGCGTCGCTGCTGGCGGAAGTCGGCTTGTCTGCCGCGTACGCCACACGCCGTCCGGCGTCGCTCTCGGGGGGTGAGCGCCAGCGAATCGCCATCGCACGCGCGCTTGCTGTCAAACCGGCAATCCTCGTTTGCGACGAACCAGTATCCGCCCTCGACGTCTCGGTGCAGGCGCAGGTGCTCAACCTATTCAGGCGCCTGCAAGTTGAGCACGAGCTCTCATATCTCTTCATCACGCACGACCTCGCTGTCGTCCGCCAGATCACCGAGCGCATTTATGTCCTCTATCTTGGCGAGATCGTCGAGGAGGGGCCGACGGAGCGGGTGATCGGTAACCCGCAGCACCCGTATACACGTCGCCTCGTTGAATCGATCCTGCGCTCGGCCATCTAACGTGCTGACGCGACTCGCCAGCACGAGCCGGATGTCGAAGCAGCCGGGAGGGGAGGGGGAGAAAGTCGCTGACGTCACCAACACGCTCGACGCCGAGATTGCCGCTATCGATGCGGTCAGCATAGCGACGGCCAACGGCCGGTACACGGGACCGACTGCCCCCGGCGAGCGGCTCCGCTTTGATCCTGCTTCAATTTCCGCGTGTGTTTGAACGCCGCATCCGCTATTGCACCTATTAGCCAGTCAATGAGAGCCGCACCATGTCGTCTGATGTTCCCGCAATCCTTCTTGATCTCGACGGCACGCTGATCGCATCCGAGCCCGGCATCCTGTCGAGTTGCCGCGCAGCTTTGCGCGCACTCGGGCATGAAACCGACCCTGTCATGGACATCGCATCGATCATCGGCCCGCCGATCGAGGATGTCATGCGTTACCTCCTTCGGGAGTTCGGCGACGATCGCGTCGCGGACGCGGTCGATGCTTACAGGCAGGATTACGGGGCGAGGGGGCTGCTGCTCAGTGAGCTTTACGATGGGATCGCGGAGGCACTCACCGCGATGCGCCAAAACGCCTGGCTGTATTTGGCCACGTCGAAGCGGGAGACCTTCGCGCGCAGGATTCTTGAAAACAAGGGACTGGATTCGATCTTCAACGGCATCTACGGATCGACACCGGCCGGCAACATCGACCACAAGCCAGAATTGATCGCCCATATCGTCCATGAAAACGACCTTGCCGCCGATCGCTGCGTCATGGTCGGCGACCGTCGATACGACATAGCCGGTGCGCACGCGAACGGGATGCGGGCGATCGGCGTGCTGTGGGGATACGGTACGCGAGACGAGCTGGAGAATGCCGGTGCAGACCGGCTGATCGAAGAGACCCGGGAATTGCCCGAAGCAGCTCTCGCCATAGCGTCGGCAACCATGCCAAACTGATAGAGCCCCGACCGTGTCGGACGATTTTCTGCAGGAACATTTGACGAAGCTGTTCGTCGACGGCTACCAGGCCAATCCGCCGGCATTTGCGAAACTGATCGGGTGGAATCAACTGATCGTGCAGGTCACGATGGCGGATCACTATCTCGCCGAATTCGCAAAACCATTGCAACACGAACCGGATACGACCGATCTTTTCCGCCGCACCGTGGATCCTGAGGCAGGCGATGTCCAGATTTCGACGGTGATGATCAACTGCAGGCCTCAGACGAACGAACTGTTACCGTCGATCGAGCCCAATGACTACCACGACGTGCGGATCCGGGGGGAAGGGGAGCGAGGTTCTGCCGCCGGCACCAGGCGGAAAAATGCTTCCAGTCCGAGGCATGGCCTTGCGGGTGTTGGCGGAACTCGCCGCCTCGACATAAGTGGAAGCTACTCCGGGGCTCAGGGCCAGGCAGCGTAGCTTGTTTCTACGCTCGGCCTTTTCAGGACGACGCCGGCGCGATGGGCACGCGGGGAGACGCCGGTAAGGCGTTTGAAGAAGCGGCTGAAGTATGCCGGGTCGGAAAAACCGAGCGCTTCGGCAACTGCGGCGATCTGCAGTCCCGAGCCGTCCAGCATGGTTGATGCCTCCGAGATCAGGCGTGAATGTATCAGTTCCAGCGGGGTTCGGCCTGTCGCGCGGCGGATTGCACTGTTTAAACGGTCGGCAGTGACGCCAAGTGCGTTGGCGTAATCGTTGATTGTCCAATGATCGCGGATATGCAGCTCGACCAGATGCACAAAGCCGCGAACGATGGCGCGCGGCGAAGGTTGCTGTCGTTCGTCCGCAGGGCTGGTCAGGCGCCATATTGCAAGAAGAAGGAGTGCCAGGTGATGGCGAATGACTTCCTGCGAGCCAGGGACGTCTGCTTTCAATTCCTGTTCAATGATGCTGTGTGCTGCCGAGAGGCGGCGCGCTTCCTGCGTGCTTAGACGAGCGCCAAGGATCGGGCGCGAGATTGCTTCGCGAACCTGTGCGAAGACCGCGCCTGACGGCATCGCGGAGCCAAGGACGATGTCTGGAACGGCGAGCGAGGCGCCTTCCGCGCCGGCGTCGAAGGTGATCAAGCCGGTCTCTCCCGACGGCGCCCATACGATGGCAGGGCCGTTGATCGGCACTTCATGCGTGCCGAGCCGGATGTGTCCGCTACCGGAAACAAGGACGAAGGCACGATTGCGGGTCCCGCGGAAGGTCCACGTCGAGTGCGCGAGCGCGCCGTGGAAAATGCGGGCCTCGACGGCTTCGGGCGCTCGGGGCAAAGGGTGCGCTGCAGGATTGGTAGGCATGATGACCGGAGACGTGGCCGCCCTTTTCGAGTTTCCGTGAAAAGTACAAGTATCTCTTGTAAAAGTCTATCACGCTTCGACTGGACGGCGCGTAGATTGAACATGTCAATGGATGCAGCCCCGCCCCAGGAGGAGAAACGGGTCGTGGTTGGCATGTTGGCCTGAACAGCCTGTGGGAGCAGGCTTATGGGAGGAAAATCGATGAAAACCTTTCAACGCAGGCAAGTCCTGCGAAGTGCTGCGCTTGTCGCAGCGGTTGCTGCAACGGGCGTCGGACGGGCCGCCTTTGGGGAAGAGCGCAAGTCCGTTCGTATCGGCTATGCCATTTCAAAGACCGGGCCGAATGCCGGCGGCGCCGGGATTACCACGCTTCCAAACTACCTGCTCTGGGTCAAGGACGTGAATGATGCCGGCGGCCTGGAACTGCCGGACGGCAAGAAGCTGCCGATTGAGGTCATCGAATATGATGACCGTTCGTCGTCGGAAGAAGTTGTGCGGGCGACGGAGCGCCTGGCGACGGACGATCAGGTCGATTTCATTCTTGCGCCATGGGGTACGGGCTTCAATCTTGCTGTTGCGCCACTTTTTGACCGCTACGGCTATCCGCAACTCGCTGTCTCGGCTGTGACGGACAAGGCTCCTCAATTCGTTCAACGTTGGAAGAAAAGCTTCTGGATGCTGGGCGGCGGCCATGATTACGCCAAGGCACTGGCCAGTATCCTCGTCGAAGCCAACAAGGCCGGTACGATCAACAACAAGGTTGCCATGGTCTCCGTTGCCGATGGTTTTGGCATCGACCTTGTCAGCGCGGCCCGTCCGGCCTTCAAGGAGGCTGGTATCGAGGTAGTCTACGACCAGACCTATCCGCTGGCGACATCCGACTTTTCACCGGTCATCAATGAGGCGATGGCGAGTGGCGCTGACAGCTTTGTGGCCTTTTCCTATCCGCCGGATACGTTCGCATTGACGCAACAGGCACAGGTCGCGAGTTTCAATCCCAAAGTGCTCTATCTCGGCGTCGGAACGGGCTTTCCGGTCTACGGCAAGAACAACGGGGAGAATGCGACAGGCATCATGAGTCTTGGTGGTATCGATCCTGCCAACAAGGCCAATGAGGAATATCGCAAGCGTCATGAGGCGCACACCGGGATTGCGCCGGATTACTGGGGTAGCGTGATCACATATGCCAGCCTTCAGATGCTGCAGGAGGCAATCAAGCGCAAGGGACTCGATCGGGAAGCAGTATCGGCCGAGCTTGCCAGTGGCACCTTTGAAACTGTCCTGGGCGAAACGAAGTTCGAGGAGAACCAGCTTCGCAAGCTCTGGTGGACCGGCCAGTGGCAAAACGGCCAGTTCGTCGGCGTCGCTCCATCCGACCGTCAAGGGGTGAGCAAAGTCGTGCTGCCCAGGCAGGAATGGAAGAAGGCCTGACACCAAAGGCGGTGCGCGTCCAGGAATGCGCACCGCCCTTTCGCATCTCGATTGAAGGAGGGGGCTGATGCTCGGCACAGCCATACTATCCGGGTTGGTGCTCGGCGGGACCTACGCGCTCGTCGCCATGGGATTGACGCTCCAATACGGCATTGCGCGGATCATGAACCTTGCCTATGGCGAGACAATCATCGCTGCCGCATTCCTGGCGTACGTGATGTTTTCCCAATGGGGCGTCAGTCCGGTACTCGGCCTTCTCATTGCCATACCGGGGGGCTTTTTCCTCGGCTACATCGTCTATGGCCTGCTGATGCGCCCGCTTGTTGCCCGCGCCCGTGACAAGGCGAGCCTCGAGATCGACTCGATCCTGGCGACGTTCGGTTTGCTCTTCGTGATCCAGGGCCTGCTGCTGGTGGTGTTTGGGGCGAATTTCACAAACTACAGCTACCTCAACATTCCCGTGAAGGTGCTTGGCACAACGGTCGCCGCAAATCGGTTGCTGGCGCTTGTGATGGCCGTCGTCTCCGGCCTTGGCATCTATCTCGTTCTAACCCGAACTCTCTGGGGCACTGCACTGCGCGCCGTTGCGGTTTCGCCATCGTCTGCCGCCCTCGTCGGCATAGATGTCGACAAGGCCGCACGCACGGCGTTTGCGATCGGGGGAGCTCTTGCGGCCGCCGGCGGTGTCGTCATCTCGATGTATCAGACGTTTACGGCAACCTCGGGCGTCGTTTTCACCATGAAGGCGCTGATCGTGGTCATCATGGGCGGCGTTGGCAATATTCTCGGCGCACTTTCGGCAGGCTTGATTCTCGGTCTGGTGGAGACCTTCGTGGCGACCTTTGTGTCGCCGGGGCTCACGCTCGCGGCGACCTATCTCATCTTCCTTGGTGTTTTGCTGTGGCGTCCGGCCGGTATGTTCGGAAGGACCACAAGATGAGCCGCAATTCTCTTTTACAGGCCGCGATCATCACCGTTGTTGTTGGCGCATTGGCCTGCCTGCCGTTCTATGCCAATCCCTATACCGTCACACTGATGATCGGGATGCTCGGCTATGTCACCCTGGCAACAGCCTGGGCGCTGTTTTCCGGTCCAACGCGCTACGTGTCGCTCGCAACCGTCGCTTTTTTCGGCATCGGCGCCTATACCTGCGCAGTCTTCAGCGAGAGCGTTCCTTATGTTCTGCTCCTTCCGATTGCCGGCGTTATCGGCCTTGCAGTCGCACTCATTGTCGGCTTGTCGACCCTGAGGCTTGCCGGCGTCTATTTCGTCATCTTCACCTTTGGTCTTGCCGAACTGGTACGCCAGCTCGTGACCTGGTACGAGGTCAATATGACGGGAACGCTCGGTCGCTATATCTTCCTGCCGGTGACGCCGGAAGGGATATACTGGCAGCTTCTGGCGCTGGCGACGGCCACTTTGCTCATCTGCTGGGGTGTGGGCCGCAGCCGTATCGGATTGGCCCTGAAGGTGATCGGTGACGACGAGGTCGTTGCTGCCCATTGCGGCATTAACATTGTCCGCGTGAAGCTTGCGCTATTTGCCATAAGTTCCGTTATCATCACGCTCGTCGGTGCCATCCAGGCGCCGCGCTGGACCTATGTGGAGCCGGCGATTGCCTTCAATCCCACGCTTTCCTTCCTGACGCTGATCATGGCCTTGCTTGGGGGCGCCAACAGGCTTTGGGGACCGCTCTTGGGTGCCGTGCCACTCTTCCTGCTATTTGAATGGCTGTCGGCCAACTTCCCGAACCATTATTCGATCATCCTCGGCCTGCTATTCATCGCGATCGTCTTCGTGTTGCCGCGTGGCGTGCTGGCCTTCATCGAAGAGAACTGGAAGCGCCGGCACAATGGCAAGATCAAAGCAGTTCCGGGAGTTGCCGAATGAGCGAGCTTTTGACGATCTCCGGCCTGACCAAGCGTTTCGGCGGCCTAACGGCGGTAAATGCGGTGTCATTCTCGATGGAGCGTGGCGAGGTCGTCGGTCTGCTTGGCCCAAACGGTTCCGGCAAGACCACGGTTCTCAACATGATCTCCGGGCATCTGAGGCCGACGGGGGGAACGATTGCGCTCAGCGATCATATCATCTCCGGACTGGCGCCGCACCGGGTGGCTTTGAAGGGAGTGTCACGCACCTTCCAGTTGGTGCGCGCGCTGCCGTCGCTGAGCGTCATGGAAAATGTTGTGGTCGCGCTTGCCTTCGGCCGTGGCAAGCTATGGGGACGTGCGGCTGAGGAAGCGGCGCTCGCCAAGCTTGATGAGGTCGGCCTGGCCCATCGCGCGCATCAGGCGGCACAGGACCTGACCTATATCGACCTGAAGCGCATGGAACTTGCCCGCGCACTTGCAGCCGAACCGGAACTGCTGTTGCTGGACGAGTGGCTGGCGGGGCTCAATCCGACGGAACTTAGAACGGGGATCGATCTGATCCTCACGTTGAAAAATCGCGGTATCACCATTCTTCTCGTGGAGCACGTGATGGATGCCATCCGCGCGGTCTGCAGCCGCTGCGTCGTCATGAACGCCGGCCGCAAGATCGCCGACGCATCAACAGCTGAAGCGCTCGCCAATGCTGACGTCGTCACCGCCTACCTCGGAGAGCGCCATGCTTGAGGTTGCTCATCTTTCGCTGCACTACGGCCGCCACAATGCGCTTGATCGCGTATCGATCAAGGTCAACAAAGGCGAGACCGTGGTCATTTTAGGCGCCAACGGCGCGGGCAAGTCGTCGCTGCTGAAGTCGATCGCCGGGATCACCCGGCCAGACCCTGGTGCCGTGGTGAGTTTTGCCGGGAACAAGATATCGGGCGTGCCTGCGCATGAAATCGTCGAGGCCGGCATCGCCCTCGTGCCGGAGGGAAGGGGAGTGTTCGGCGATCTCACCGTGGAGGAAAATCTTCTCCTCGGGGCCTACTCCAGGCGCGCTCGCAAGTACGCGGCCGAGAGCCGCCAATTCATCCTTGAGCTCTTTCCCAAGCTACGCGACCGGGCCGGGCAGTTCGTCAATACGATGTCAGGCGGCGAGCAGCAGATGGTGGCAATTGGCCGGGCACTGATGTCGAAGCCGGATCTCTTGATGCTGGACGAGCCGAGCCTTGGCCTAGCGCCCCTTGTCGTCGGCGAGCTGTTCGAGAGCCTGGCTCGGATTCGAAAAAGAGGACTTGCACTTCTGATCGTCGAGCAGAACGTCAAGAAGAGCCTTTCCATCGCCGACCGTGGCTATCTTGCCGAGGCCGGCCGGATCACTGGCGAGGGACCCGCCGGCGAACTGATAAACGATCCCGCAGTGCAGCGCGCTTTTCTCGGCGCGATGGTTTGATTTGGTGACACGGAGATCCCCATGAACATGCTTGGCCTGAAGATCAACAATGCCGAAGTGGAAGCGACCGACGGTCGCAGTTTCGAGCGGCTGAACCCGATTTCCGGAGAAGTCGCCTCGACCGTTGCCGCAGCTTCGGTGGAAGATGCCCGCCAAGCCGCAAATGCTGCCGCCAAGGCGTTTCCTGCCTGGGCCGCGACCGGCCCCGGCCAGCGCCGCAAGCTGTTGCTCGCTGCCGCCGACCGGCTGCAGGAAAAGGCGCCCGAGTTCGTGGCGGCCATGGCTGCGGAAACGGGTGCAACCGCTGGATGGGCGATGTTCAACGTTGGCCTTGCTGCGGATATGCTTCGGGAGGCGGCATCTCTGACGACCCAGATTTCAGGCGAGGTCATTCCGTCTGACCGGCCCGGGAGCCTCGCCATGGCGATCCGCCAGCCGGCAGGCGTGGTGCTTTCCATCGCGCCGTGGAATGCGCCGGTTATTCTAGGCGTCCGCTCTTTGGCAACGCCGCTTGCTTGCGGCAATACCGTCGTGATGAAGACCTCGGAGATCTGCCCGCGAACCCACCGACTGATCGTCGATGCGCTGCACGAGGCCGATCTGCCAGAGGGAGTGCTGAACGCAGTGTCGAACGCACCGGAAGATGCGGGCGAGATCGTCGAGACGCTCATTGCCCACCCTGCGGTGCGCCGGGTAAATTTCACCGGCTCCACGCGTGTCGGCCGCATCATCGCCGAAACCGCTGGCCGGCATTTGAAGCCTGTGCTGCTGGAGCTTGGCGGCAAAGCGCCATTCGTCGTTCTGGACGATGCCGACATCGAGCAGGCCGTCGCCGCTGCAGCGTTCGGGGCCTATATGAACCAGGGACAGATCTGCATGTCCACCGAGCGGATCGTCGTCGACGACAAGATCGCTGACACCTTCGTTGAGGCATTGGCTGCCAAGGTCAAGACGCTCAAGGCGGGCGACCCGCGCAAGGCAAACACGCCGCTTGGCTCTGTCGTTGATTCCAGGGCAGCGCAACGCATCGACGCACTGGTGCGGGACGCGGTTTCCAAGGGGGCGGTTCTTGCCGGGGGTGGCGACGTCAATGGCACAATCGTCGATGCAACGCTGCTTGACCGTGTAACGCCTGCCATGCGGATCTATGCAGAGGAGAGCTTCGGGCCGGTTGTCTCGGTGGTGCGTGTCGGCTCGATCGATGAGGCCGTCCGCGTTGCCAACGACACGGAGTACGGGCTTTCGTCGGCGGTCTTCGGCAAGGACGTGAACCGCGCCATGGCCGTTGCAAGAAGGATCGAATCGGGCATTTGCCACATCAACGGTCCAACCGTGCATGACGAGGCACAGATGCCGTTCGGCGGTGTCAAGGATTCCGGCTATGGCCGCTTTGGCGGCAAAGCCGGAATTGCCGAGTTTACCGAACTGCGCTGGATCACCATTCAGGATGGCCCGATCCACTATCCGATCTGATGGAGAGCGCCTTGGGTATGCTTGATGGGAAAACCTGCATCGTTAGGGGTGCGCAGGAAGTCTCGGCCTGGCGGCCGCCAGGCTGTTTCTCGCAGAAGGAGCAAACGTTGCCCTCGTCGATCTCGCGCGACAGGCACTTGCGCAGGCGGCAGCGGATTTGCCGGCGGATCGGGTGGAATTGATTGCGGCGGATGTGTCGAATGCGAAAGACACAGCGCGCTACGTCAAGCGCACGGTTGATCGGTTCGGCTCGATTGATGTGCTGTTTTCCAATGCGGGCAACTTCGGTACGGTGTCGCCGATCGAGGACTATCCGGAAGATGCCTTCGATGCCGTACAGGCGGTCCACGTGAAGGGGGCCTTCCTTGCCGCGAAGTTCGTTGTGCCTGCCATGCGCGACGGTGGCAGCATCGTGATTACCTCGTCTGTCGCCGGTGTCCGCGGTGATGCCGGCGTCTATGCCTACATCACCGCCAAGCATGCACAGGTCGGTCTCATGCGTTGTCTTGCCAAGGAGTTGGCGCCGCGTGGTATCCGCGTCAATACCATCCATCCCGGTCCGATCGACAACAGCTTCCAGCTCGCCGTTGAACAGGGACTGGGTGCTGCGATTGGTGCTGATGGCACTGAATTCTTCAACCGGATCATTCCGCTCGGACGACATGGAACCGCCGGCGAGGTTGCGAGATCGGTGCTCTACCTTGTCTCGGACCAGTCGAGCTTCGTCACCGGAACGACGCTCATGGTCGACGGCGGCATGAGCGTCTAGGCAACGGGGAACGATACATGGACAGCAACATCGAGCGCCAAGCCAGGGGAGAGACGATAACCGCTGGCGGGGCGCTACTGGCACGGCTCAAGGCGATCGGCATCGACTATATTTTCGCCAATTCGGGAACCGATTTTCCTCCCATCATCGAAGGGTTGGCTGAGGCTGATGCCAAGGGCATCCCCCTGCCGGAGGCGATCGTCATCCCACATGAGAGCGCGGCAATGGGGATGGCGCACGGCTATTACCTGGCGACGGGGCGTCCGCAGGCGGTCATGGCGCACACAAATGTCGGCCTTGCAAATTGTGCGATCGGGGCGATCAATGCCGCGACCGAGCATATTCCCCTACTGCTTTTTTCGGGCAAGACGCCGGCTTCGGAGATGGGTCATCTTGGGTCGCGCACGGTGCCGATCGGCTGGGGGCAGGAGATGCGCGACCAGGCGGCATTGGTGCGCGAGGCCGTGAAATGGGACGACGAACTCCGCTTTCCGGAACATGTGCCACAGATGGTCGACCGCGCACATGCCATTGCAATGTCGACGCCGCGCGGGCCAGTTTACATGAGCCTGCCACGCGAGGTTCTGTGTCAGCCTTGTCCGACAGAAGGTTTGGGGGCTACCCTGCAGATGGAAGCCTTTATCCACGCGCCAGATCCAAGGGCGATTGAAGAGGCGGCGCGGCTCCTCTCATGCGCACGCCAGCCGGTGATTTTTGCGCAGCGCGGTGCTGGATCAAAACAGGGGTTTGCAGCGCTTCGTGCCCTTGTCGAGGAATGGGCAATTCCGGTTTGCCAGTATTGGGCCGTGCAGCTTGCGCTCCCGAGTGACCATCCGATGGCCGCGCAGGCCGACCCCGAACCCTTGTTGGCGCAGGCCGATGTTGTGCTCGTTATCGATGCACTCGCTCCATGGTCGCCCGATATTCATTCGTTGAACGATGGGTGCAAGGTCATCCAGCTCGGGCAGGATCCGTTGTTCCAGCGCTTTCCGGTCCGCTATTTCCGTTCGCACGTGACAATCGCCTGCGACGTGGCCGATGGATTGGCAGCGTTGCGTGCGGCGATGTCGCGATTGTCTCCGGCAACGGACATTGAGCGCAGATCCGCAACCTTGACCAAGCGGAATGGTGAGGCACGGGCAGCGGTGCTGGCGCGAGCAGAGGCCGGATGCGCTGAGCCAATGACCAAGGAGTGGGTGAGCCTTACGCTATCCAAGACAATCGGCGGCCGTCCGGCGACGGTTTTGTCGGAGCTTGGATGTCCGCTTGCCCCAATGCAAATTGCTGACCATCGTGGCTGGTATCAGGAGCCGCATTCAGGTGGTCTTGGCTGGGCCTTCCCTGCCGCGCTCGGGATGCAGCTTGCAGATCGCGACCGCCTCGTCGTGGCGACGATGGGCGACGGCTCCTACATCTTTTCCAATCCGGTTGCCTGCCACCAGATCGCCGAGGCACTGGCGCTTCCGATCCTTTTGATCATCGTCAACAATGCGGAATGGGGGGCCGTGCGCCAATCCGTGGTTGGCATCTATCCGGACGGCTATGCCGCCAAAGCGAACCGGATGCCGCTGACGTCGCTTTCGCCAATCCCGGACTTTACCAAGATTGCGCAGGCGAGCCGGGCACACGCCGAAAGAGTTGAGCGTGGCGGCGATCTTGATGCCGCGCTTGCGCGAGCCATCCGCCACATCGACGAAAACCGGAGCATGGCGCTGCTCGACGTGCGTGTGCGCGCCTGAGACTATGAGAATGGGAGGAAAGCATGCCTGAACTCGCGACCACAGAATTCTGGAAAGACTTGCAGCCGATCAGCAAGGTCTTTCAGCCAGACGCGCTGCCCGAGGTCTACCTTCAAAATGCGCCGACAGAGGATGAGCGCTATTATGTTCCGTTCACGGATACTGTCTCTTCGCGACCGCTCTGGATTTCGCCGACGCAGAACAAGTGGTGCGACATCCTCATGGCCAAGAAGGCAGGCCTTGTAAACCGGCACTATCATCCGCACGAGGTTTTCGCCTATACGATCTCGGGCAAGTGGGGATACCTCGAGCATGAGTGGACGGCAACGGCTGGCGATTTTGTCTACGAGACGCCGGGCGAGGGCCATACGCTGGTCGCCTACGAGCACGAACAGCCAATGAAGGTGTTCTTCCAGGTCAAGGGGCCACTGATCTGGCTCGACAAGACCGGCGAGCCGGACGGGTTCTTCGATGTACACAACTACATTGCGCTTTGTCGTGACCACTACGAGAAGGTCGGACTCGGGCGCAATTATGTCGAACGGCTCTTCCGGTAACCTTAAGCTGTGCGTCCTGCTCCGGTGGCGTGTCGATCCGCTTGAAGCCGGCCGGGTGTCGCTTCGCCTTGATCGCGCGTAGTCCCGGTATCCATCCGGCCGGCGCCGTCGCAGCTGCTGGTTTGTAAAGACAATACCGGCGTCGAATGCGACGTGCGTGCAGTTCCCTATCAGTCGTCGGCTCCAGCTGCCAGCGGGACGAAGAGCCCAAGCTTTACGTCTCGAAGTACCACATTGGTGTGCATGCGCCGGATCTGAGGGTTTTCCGCCATGATCAAGGCTGCAATATCGTCATAGTGCTCGACGTCACGGGCGGTGACGATGGCAATGAGATCCACGGCTCCCGTGACATAGTAGACCTGCTGGATATGATCCTGTTTTTCCGCCCAAAGCCGGAATTTCGCCAGTGCATCGTAATTGTCCCGCTCAATTTCCATGCCGACGATAAACACCATAGGTGTGCCGGTTGCCTTGCGCTCGACGACCGCCACCTCCGCCTTGATGATCCCATCTTCGCGCAGGCGCTTCAGACGCCGTTGAACGGCCGACGTTGAGAGGCCGACGTCGTCGGCGATGCTCTCGGCGGTTCGCTGGCAATTACGCTGAACGAGCTGGAGAATGTCGCGGTCAAAGTGATCCAGTTTTTCCATTTTGTCTCCTTTGGCCATCGCGCCGTAAGCTGCTTCGTTCGTTCTATCCGAAAACAAGCAATGGGAAGAGATTTTTGCACATATTATTCATTTTAGTTTAGCTTTGCGCGCAAAATTCGCGCACATCCGCGATATTCTGCCCAAATTGCTTTTACGGAATTGTGAATGCCAGAACCAACCTCTCAGGCACTATGTGTCGATGATCTACACAAGAGCTTCGGCTCGCACGAAGTCCTCAAGGGCGTTTCGGCAAGGGCCCGTCAGGGTGACGTGATTTCGATCATCGGATCGTCCGGGTCTGGAAAGAGCACCTTTCTGCGCTGCATCAATCTGTTAGACGTTCCCGACCGCGGTCGTATCATCGTGAATGGTGAGGAAGTCGCCTGGAAGCGGACGCATCGGGGGCAATTGCAGCCGAAGAGCTGGCGGCAGATCGAGCGGATGCGCGCCGGCCTCGGCATGGTCTTCCAGAGTTTCAATCTGTGGGCACACAAGACAGTGCTCGAAAACATTATCGAGGCCCCGGTTCACGTCCTGCGCATTCCGCGCCGCGAGGCAATCGAGAAGGCAGAAGCGCTCCTTAGCAAGGTAGGCCTTTACGACAAGCGCGATGCCTACCCAGCTTTTCTCTCCGGCGGCCAGCAGCAAAGAGCGGCGATCGCCCGCGCACTTTGCATCGAGCCGTCAGTGATGCTCTTCGACGAGCCGACGTCGGCACTCGACCCGGAGCTGGTCGGCGAGGTGCTCAAGGTCATACGCGACCTCGCCGAGGAGGGGCGAACCATGCTCATCGTTACCCACGAGATGCGTTTTGCGCGCGATGTCTCGAGCCACATCCTCTTCCTGCACCAGGGGCGGATCGAGGAAGAGGGGCGCCCCGAACAGATCTTCGACGCTCCCCTTAGCGCGCGCTGCCGCGAATTCACCGGCATGCTCACGCGCTGATCCTTGGCGCCTTCACATACGACAACATCAGGAGAATCTTGAAAAATGAAACTACTCCCCATGCTTCTTGCCGGCGCTACGCTGGCTTTTTCGGCCATCACCGCTCAGGCTGAGGTTCGTTTCGGCATTATGAACGAATCTTATCCGCCGTTCTTCGCCAAGGATGCCTCCGGTCAATGGCAGGGCTGGGAAATCGATCTGATGAACGCCGTCTGCGGAGAGATGAAAGAGCAATGCTCAATCGTGGAGCTGTCCTGGGATGGCCTCATTCCTGCCCTGCAGAGCAAGAAGTTCGACGTCATTTGGTCGTCCATGTCGAATACGCCTGAGCGTTCGAAGGTCATCGATTTCACAGACAAATATTACAACACCCCCAGCACGCTGATCGGGCCGAAGGATGAGAAGGTCGGCGCAAGTGCAGAGGATGTGAAGCGCAAGACCATCGGCATCCAGGTCTCCACCATCCAGTCGGACTACTTCAAGAAGTATTTTGCCGGGGTCGCGGACGAGAAGACCTATCAGACGCTCGATGAGGCGTTCCAGGACCTCGCTGCCGGACGCATCGACTACGTATTCGGGGATTCGCTTGCTCTGGATGCCTTTCTGAAAAGCGATAGCGGCAAGGATTGCTGCGCCAAGGCCGGTGACGTGGCAGATGACAAGGAGATTCTCGGGGCAGGAGTGTCCGGCGGCCTGCGCCAGGAAGATACCGAACTGAAGGCAAAGCTCAACGCCGCGATCGCTGCGGTACGCGCCAGCGGCAAATATGACGAAATCACCAAGACGTACTTCGACTTCGACATCTACGGCGCAAAGTAAGCGGTCCGGACGATGGCGGCCACCCAAGGAATCCTCGAGCTTCTTTCACCCTATCCACCTGGATGGGGTGGGACGTTGCTCGTGGGTGCCGTCTCCACGATTGCGATTTCTGCCGGCGCCTTCCTGATCGGCCTTCTGCTCGGGACGGGAGGCGCTCTTGGCAAGCTTTCCGGCAACCGGCCGCTTCGTCTGGTACTCGATCTCTATACGACGGCTATTCGAGCCATTCCGGAACTGATCTTGATCGTCGGGCTCTATTATGCCGGCATGGACGGCCTCAATCGGCTGCTGGCAACGTTTCGTCTGCCGGAGATCGAGGTGAATGGCTTCGTCGTCGCCGTCGCTGTGCTCGGCTTCGTACAGGGTGCCTACATGACGGAAGTGCTGAGGGGAGCGATCCTCGCCATTCCCGCTGGCGAAATCGAGGCGGCGAAGGCCTTCGGCATGGGGCCACAATTGCGTTTTCGTCGTGTCATCTTGCCGGCACTCTTGCCGAACGCGTTGCCGGGCCTTGCCAATCTCTGGATGTCGATCACCAAGGACAGCGCGCTGGTTGCCGTCGTCGGTTACCAGGAACTCGCGCTCGCCACTCGCCTGGCCGGCGCGAGTACCAAGCATTACTTCATCTTCTTCCTGGCCGCAGCGCTTCTTTACCTCGCCATCACGCTCGTCTCCAACGTCGTCTTCAGTCTGATCGAGCGTCATGTGCGGCGCGGCCAACCGAAGCCCGTCTGAGGAGTGGGCAGCATGACCTTCACATGGATGGCCTCTTACTGGCCGCTTCTACTGGCAGGCGCCGCACAGACCGTTCTGCTCCTGGTGATCTCGGTCGTCTTCGGCTTCGCAATTGCGATCGGTCTTGCCTTTGCGCAGGTAAGCGGCGGCCCCCTCGTCAGGTATTTCGCTAGGGGCTATTGCACCTTCTTCCGCGGCACGCCTCTGCTCATCCAGCTTTGGCTTCTCTACTATGGTGTTGGTTCGCTACTGCCGATGATTCCCGGTATCCGCCAGAGCCTGTTCTGGCCCATGCTGCGCGAGGGTTTCTTCTTTGCGGCCGTGAGTTTCACCCTGAACTACGCCGCCTACGAAGCGGAAGTGTTGCGCGGCGCGCTGCTTGCCGTACCGAAAGGTGAGTTGGAAGCAGGCCGCGCATTCGGCATGTCGCGCTTCACGCTAATCCGGCGCATCTGGCTGCCGCGGGCCATCCGCATAGCATTACCAACGATTGGCGGTGAAATCGTCATGCAGCTGAAAGCGACCCCACTCGCCTTCACCGTCACCGTGATGGATCTCTATGCGGTCGCAAGCAAGGTGCGCCAGGACACATTGCTCGTCTACGAGCCGCTGATCGTGGTGACGGTGTTCTATCTCATTCTCACCGCCACTATTGCCCGCGTCTTCCGCCAGCTTGAGGCGGAGGTGCCGGTGCGACGGTAACAAGAGGAACGATCATGTCTTCTCAACTTCCAGCGGCTCCAACGATGATTGCGGCTCTCTGGCTCCTGATAACCCCCTGATCCAAGTTCGGAATCCTTCCATGAATGAAGTCTGCATCCTCGACGGCGGTATGAGCCGCGAACTTTTACGGCTTGGCGCCGAGCTGAAGCAGCCGGAATGGTCGGCTCTCGCGCTTATCAATTCGCCAGACATTGTTCGCAAGGTCCACGACGAATTCGTTGCCGCGGGCTCCGACGTCATTACGACCAACAGCTATGCTCTCGTGCCGTTTCACATCGGCGAGGACCGATTTTGGGAGGAAGGCGCCGCATTGATCGCGCGCTCAGGCAAGCTTGCCCGCGACGCCGCGGATGCCTGCAGGGACCGCAAGGTCCTGGTTGCCGGTTCGCTACCGCCCGTTTTCGGTTCCTACGAGCCGCAGAATTTTGATCCTCTGCGGGTACAGAAGTATCTTGCGGTACTCGTGCAAAATCTCGCTCCTTATGTCGATGTCTGGCTAGGCGAAACGCTGAGCCTCATCGCCGAAGGGGATGCCGTTCGCGAGGCGGTTGCGCAAACCGGAAAACCATTCTGGATCTCATTCACCCTGGCCGACGATGCAGTGCAGACAAGCGGCGCACCACCAAAGCTCCGCTCGGGCGAGTTGGTAGAGCAGGCTGCGTCATGGGCGGCGCAATCGGGTACGGAGGCGCTCCTGTTCAACTGCAGCAAGCCGGAAGTCATGCGTGCGGCCGTCGGCGCGGCGGCCCAGATTTTCAAGGATCGGGCCTCGCCCCTCAAAATCGGCGTATATGCGAATGCCTTTGAGGGCGAGCAAGGAGATGCTGCTGCCAACCAAGGCCTCCACGAGACTCGGAGCGACCTGGATGATGACATCTATTCGCGCTTTGCCTGTTCGTGGGCGGAGGCCGGTGCAACGATGGTCGGCGGTTGCTGCGGGATCGGTGCTGGACACATTCACCGCCTCCGTAGAGTGCTTAGGGGTTAACGGCCACAGCTGAACGGTGGTGATCTCGCGGATGGTGTTATCGTGAACGAAGGAGCATGGCCTGGCCGTGGGGCTTTCGTGTCTTTTGACAGGAAAGTATCTCGACAGGCTGGCAAGGCCAACCGACGCGTTTTCATGACGCCAATGATGAGTGGCATGACAATGCCCATTCCGGTGGCGCCGTGAGGCTCCCCATCCGTTGTCGTACCAGCCGGATACGCGCAGCAGTCTTCCCTTGAAGAGTTTGAGAAGGGCTTCCAAGCCTCGCCTATTTGGTCGTGATGGCGACGATCTTTTCATAGACGCTGCGGGGGATGGATAGTTCCCCTGATGTCTGAGCGGACTCTATTCCACTAACGCCTGGAACGAACACGCCTTTGTCCTGCAGGCGACGTACTTGGCGGAGTGCTCGATCAATCCGCCCGTCAGCTCCTTGCCCAGGCACGATTGCGACGACACTCAGCCCGACGGCGGGCGATGCCGTACCCGACCTGAAATCCGGCGCATCCAGAGACCAGGGGCCACCGGAAAGGCCAGCCGACAGCATTTCCACAAGGAGCGCGATATTTGCGCCTTTGCGGCCGCCGAAGGGCAACAAGGCTCCCGTCAGCGCCGTTTTTGCATCTTGGGTTGCGTTACCGTCTGCGTCCACCGCCCAACCTTCAGGGATCGCCGTTCCTTCTTCCGCTGCCCTCACGATGTTTACGTAAGCGGTTGCGCTCGACGCCTGATCAATGATCATTGGGGGCGTGCACTCGCCGAGCGGAAATCCGAACGCCATCGGATTTGTGCTGTAGACGACAGGTCCTCCGGCTTTGGCCACCATCATGGCATTTGCATTCGTCGCTGCCAGTCCAACCACACCTTCATTGCAAAGTCTGCGGACGTAATATCCGAGCTCTCCGGTCGTATAGCTGTTGGTCTGCGTGAAGACAGCAACACCAAAATTGCGAACGGCTTCGAGCAGATGGGTAAAGGCAAGATCGAAACCCAGCTGGGCGATGCCGCGATCTGCGTCGGAAACGAGAAATGCAGGAAAGGCACGCTCCAACCGCGGGTTTGGATCGCGATTTATCCGTCCCTTGCGGAAGCCATCGAGATAGTCCACGAGGTGCGGAAATCCGAGGGTAGGTGGCCCGTAGATTGCCGCCGACAACGTAGCATCCACGAGAGAACGTGCGCTCGATACGGCCGTACCGCAAGCCAGGCACGCTTTCATTGCAAGTTCCTCGGCGTCCTTCCGACTGAGTACGACCGCGTCGGACATGTCAGATCTCCAGCCCTGCTTTTCTGCCTTCGTAGAACGCGTAAGGAGCCTGGCGCGGTGCCGCGCAATCTCCGATCTGTCGCGTGGCAACGCCCAATTCAAGAAGGCTTGGCATCAGCCAGTCCATCGGATGATTGGTCGTTGCGGTGACCAACCCCTCCGCCTCGAAGAAGCGGCGCTCACCGGTGTTGTGATCCAAAATCGTTGCACCGTTGCCGTGCCATTTGACGACACTGACCTCCGTGATCCATTGAACACCCAGCCTTTTCAAAACCTGTCGCATCGGCACATCGGCGGCCGTTCTTTGAAGTTCCTTTCCGACGAACGGGTCGGGCGTAAGAATTGTGACATGATGGCCATCTTCCGCCAGCTTCCAAGCCGTCCCGCATCCACGCCAGCCACCTCCCTCATCCAGGAGAAGGACACGCTTGCCTGGTCTTGCCTGCCTTGCCATTACCACTTCGACGGTGAAAACGCTGCGCTTGTCGATGCCGGGCATCGCCTCAACGGTTGGCAAAGCTTTCTGAAAGCCGGTCTCAGGGGAATAGGAACCAGTGGCCACCACAACGACATCCACCTCCGATAGGTCGATCTCGTCGGCTTCCACGTAGGTGTTCAGCCTGACGTCAACGCCGAGCTTGTCCAGTTGGCGTTCGTACCAGCCGAGCAGATCAAGGATCTGGGCGCGCCGGGGCTGCAGACCAGCGAGCAGAAAATTGCCGCCGAGGCGCATGCCGGCTTCCGAGAGGACGACGCTATGACCGCGTTCCGCCGCTACCCTTGCCGCCTCGAGCCCTGCTGGACCGCCACCGATGACAAATACTCGCTTTGGATCAGAGGTCTTGGTGAATCGATCGCCGTTCCATTCGAATTCACGCCCCGCCGAAGGATTGATCAGGCAGCTTATCCAGTAGTCTCTAGAGCGTCGCCCCCAGCACATCTGGTTACAGGAGATGCACCCACGAATGTCTTCAGGACGTCCTTCGCTGGCCTTTTGCGCCAGATGAGGGTCGGCGATCTGTCCGCGAACGATGGACACAAGGTCGCACGCGCCTTCGCCGAGGACCGTCTCGGCATTCTCAGGTGTTCGGATGTGACTTTCGGCGATGACGACGGCGTTCTTCACGACCGTCTTCAGACATGCGGCAAGATCGGCGCCGAGCTTTTCTGGATAGATAAACGTCGGCATCAGCTTGTAGAAGTCGAGGTAGCCTCCCGACCCGCACGTTACGTAATCGACGAGACCGAGCGCATCGTGAAGCTTCACGATCTCGGCAAGTTCTTCTCGCTGGAGAGCTGCCTTCACGTCCGGCTCGTCACTAACCGCAAGACCTATAATGAAATTCGGTCCACAGGCCTCACGTATCCGGGAAAGAATCTCGCGAGACATACGTGTACGGTTTTCGAGCGACCCTCCCCATCGATCTTCACGTCGATTGCTCCATGGCGTCCAGAATTGGTCGACCATGCCCAGATACGCTGCCCAGACTTCCACGCCGTCGAAGCCGGCCTCGCAACATCGCCGTGCCGCTTGAACAAACCCGTCGATCGTTTCCCAGATCTCGGCTTCGGTCATCGGATGCGATCCGTCGCTGTCGTGGTAGCTCGGTAGACCAGACGGCGACCAGTGAGGATGGAAGGAATTGTCGGAGTCGCCGTGCGCTCCAACGTGATAGAGCTGCTGGATCGCGACGGCCCCGTTCTCCTTGATGGCCCGAACAACCTTGGCAAAGTGGGGGACGACGGTATCGTCGCAATGACGGAAGTTTCTCTGTGTCAGAACCGCAGCAGCATGGACCGGCATCGGTTCGACGACGATCATCGCGGCGCCGCCGATCGCGCGCTCGGCGTAATAGGCGACATGGCGCTCGGTTGGCAGTCCGTCGACGGCCATGTTTGCTGTATGAGCGCCAAATACGATGCGGTTGCGAAGGGTGTGCCCACGGATCAGGAGCGGACTGAACAGGCGGGGAAACTTTTCGGGCATGATCGCTTCCGGATTGCGGGTCTTTGCTAGATTCTGGCTACGATGGTCTTTCGGATGTCATCGACTTGAGAGCAGGGGGCAATTGCCGCGCCAGAGAAAAGGAGTGCTTGCCCGAGCGCGTCGTCGACGCCCTATCGTCGGGAGAGAACATGCTTCCGAGGATTTCGACGGGCAAACCTGAATCCTGGGAGGCGCTGTAGTGCATGGAACTCGCGAGAAATCCCATGCAAAGGGGGATCCGTTCCAACTGGCATTGTGGTCGAACCTTTGCGCGAAAAGCCTCACCGCACGAGGGCAACAGCATCGTCGCTTATTTGAGCGACATCCGAGTTGACCATCGCGGCCGCAAGCTGGCGGAAAGTGACGACACCGACAGGACGAGATCCTTGCCCGACGACTGTTACATCGCCATCGGGCGCCAACGCGAGCAGACGAACGGCCTCCTCGACAGTCGTCGAAGCGTCGACGGTGAAACTGCTGACGGCGGCTCCAGGCCGCAAAGGGCTCATGACGGCGCTTACCTGAACCACGCGACCGCGGTTGACCTCCTTTACGAAGTTGGCGACATACTCATCTGCCGGCCGCAACACGATGTCCTGGCTGCTGCCTTGCTGAATGATTTCGCCATCGCGCAGGATAGCGATCTGATCTCCCAATCTCAACGCCTCATCGAGATCGTGTGTGATGAAGACGATCGTCTTCTTGATCTCCTGCTGGATGTCGAGCAGCACTGTCTGCATATCCGTTCGGATCAGCGGGTCGAGCGCAGAATAGGCTTCATCCATCAGAAGGACCGGGGCGTCGTTCGAGAGTGCGCGCGCCAGGCCGACGCGCTGCTGCATGCCGCCTGAAAGCTGGTTCGGGTATTTCTCCTCAAAGCCCTTCAAGCCGACGCGCTCAAGCCATCGCATTGCGACGTCGACGGCCTTCGAACGCTCCACACCCTGGACTTCAAGGCCGAAGAGCGTGTTATCGAGAACGTTGCGATGCGGCAGGAGCGCAAACTTCTGGAACACCATCGCCGTCTGGTGCCTGCGGAATGTGCGAAGCTCAGTCTCGTCCATCTTGACGACGTCTTTGCCGTTGACCAGCACTTCGCCGGCCGTCGGGTCGATCAGTCGGTTGATGTGACGAATGAGCGTCGACTTTCCCGAACCGGACAGGCCCATGATGACCTGGATGTAGCCCGACGGCATTTCGATGTTGATATCGCGCAGTCCAAGGACGTGGCCGTGCTTTCGGTTCAATTCGGACTTGGTCAGCCCGTTCTGGACCGCCTCGATATAGGAACTGGCATTCGGACCGAAGATCTTGAAGAGGTGGCGGATCCTGATGCCGCCGAAATCATGATTAGCCATGGACGATCTCCCGATGCTTCTGGAGCCGCTTGCCGTATGCCTGGCTGACTCGATCGAAGATGATGGCGATGCCGACGATGGCAAGGCCGTTGAAAATGCCCAGCGTGAAGTACTGATTGGCAATCGCTTTCAGAACAGGCTGTCCAAGCCCCTGGACGCCGATCATCGATGCCACCACGACCATCGCCAGTGCCATCATGATCGTCTGGTTGATCCCAGCCATGATGGTTGGCAATGCAAGCGGCATCTGTACCTTGAAAAGCTTCTGGGAATTCGAAACTCCGAAGGCATCGGCTGCCTCAAGCACGTCCTTGTCGACCAGTCGAATGCCGAGGTCGGTCAGTCGGATCATCGGCGGAATTGCATAGATCACGACGGCGATGAGGCCGGGAACACGGCCAATCCCGAGCAGCATGACGACAGGGATCAGGTAGACGAAGCTCGGCATTGTCTGCATGACGTCGAGGATCGGATGGACAACGCGCTGGAACCGGTCGGAACGCGCCATCAGAATGCCGATGGGCAAGCCGAGCGCGATAGACAAGACCGTGCAGACGAAGATCATCGAGACAGTCCGCATGGTGTCGTCCCACATGCCGAAGTAACCGATGAGCAACAATGTCACGAGACAGCTCAACACAATCTTCAGGCTGCGGCTCGCTAGCCACGCAACAACGAGGACCATAAGGGTTATGATCGGCCATGGCGTCTGAGTCATGAACCGGTCGACAGCGATCAGGAAGTGTTGCAACGGAGAAAAGAAGCTCTCGATCGCATCACCATAGGCGCGCGTGAAACCTCGAAATCCGTCGTCGATCATCTTCTTGAGATCGCGAAGACTGTCGTCGTTCATATGCGGAAATTTGTAAAACCATTCCATTCGGTTCCCCTTTCTCTGAAAGAGCCGTGACAAGTCTTTTGATTATTTCCGGCTTTTGAGGTGGCGGCGCGTCAGCACGCGCCGCCCACTCAACTATCAAAGCGAGGCTTCGACTTTCTTTGCTGCGTCTTCCGACACCCACTTGGTCCAGATGTCCTTGTTTTCCTTGAGGAAGTGCTTTGCAGCATCTTCGCCGCTTGCCTGGTTGTCGGTCATCCACGCCATGACCTTGTTGACCGTGTCGTTGCTCCAGGAGCGCTTCTGCAGGTAGGACATGACATCCGGGCCAGCCTTTTCGGCGAATGGCTTCGCCACCAGTGTGACAATCGTGTCGACAGGCCATGCGTTCGGCTTGGGATCTGCGCAATCCGCCACCGTGTTGCAGCGTTTCCATTCAGCGGCATCAGCAGGGACGCCGGCTTCCAGCTTCACCATTTCATACTTGCCGAGCAAAGCGGTCGGGGCCCAATAGTAGCCGACCCAGCCCTGCTTGCGCTCGTATGCCTTCGCAATCGAGCCATCGAGACCGGCCGCGGAGCCCGTGTCCACAAGCTTGAAGCCCGCCTTCTCTGCATCGAAAGCCTTATAGAGCTGAGAGGTGACGACCGTTCCGCCCCAACCTTGCGGTCCGTTGAAAATTGCGCCCTTGGAAGAATCCTCCGGGTCAGGGAACAGTTCCGGGTGCTTGAGCATGTCCGGAATCGTCTTCACATCAGGGTGGGCTTCCGCGAGATATTTGGGGATCCACCAACCTTGGATACCGCCATCGGGAAGGGGCGAACCAACTTTGACGATGCGTCCTTCATCAGTGCCTTTCTTCACGACGTCCGGAAGAAGATCAATCCAAGCCTCCGGCGCGATGTCGGGTTCGCCCTTCTCGGCCATTGAGGTGATCGTCGGGACGGTGTCGCCGACGGTAATTTCCGCCTGGCAGCCGTATCCCTCGTTCAAGATAATCTTATCGAGATTCGAAAGAACCTCGGCGCTCTGCCAGTTCATGCTGGCGATCGTCAGGGAGCCACAATCGGCGGCGTTCGCATATGAGGCCACTCCCAGCAGTCCGAACATCATGCATGTGGATGCCAATAGTTTTTTCATTCCCGTTCCCTCTTTTATTGCGGCGCATGTTTTGAGAGTGGGATGCCGCGTAGTCCCACCCCACGGTCATCATGAGGTATCTCCCATGCTCTCCGATCTCTTGAACGCGACGGTCAGTCCCCTGGAGACGGCCTCGTTGAGGCCTGCTGCACGCATTTCCTCGATCGCCGCCGCGGTCACCCCGCGGTAGTCGACAAAGGCGCGCACGATGTCGTTGGGACATTCCTGGCGTTTTTCCAGAAGGCGACCCGTCCCTTTAAGAAGCGTGACCGCCGCGCGACGTGCCACGTCGACGGAAAGTCCATGGCCGACCGCGTGCTCCATCATTGCCGAGGCCAGCAACGACGGAAAGGCAGGCCCAGTGCCCGAGAAGCCGGTTAGATGGTCGATGTCGCGTTCGCTCTTAACCTCGTCCTGGATTCCGCAGGCACTAAAGATGGCTTTGACGATATCTCGGTCGTGTTCCTGCACAGCTTTCGATGCGATCCATGGGGTATAGGACATCGAAACTTCGGCCGCAGCATTGGGAAGCGTTCGCACCACCCGTTCGGTCTTATGCCTTTCCTGTAGCGCGGAAATACGAATGCCCGCCATCACCGAGATGAGCAGCTTCTGGTTGGCGTCGATCGAGACCGCGTCCCAGTCCTGCGGTCGAACTGACATGATCACGACATCGGACCTGTCCACCAGCTCCTGGTTATCCTTCGTCCAAAAGGCGCTGGGGAAGCGTTCCGGTTTCGCGCTGCGATAAGAAAGCGAAAGGTGCTCTGACGTGACGATGCCGGCATTGAGCATGGAGTTGGCAATTGCGCTTCCGAGCCATCCGGCTCCGCCAATCACTCCGATCCTCAACGAGACGTTCATCGTCCTTTCCTCCTAGCCGGGCCTGTATCCGTGTCTTGCGTAAAAGCGATCGAGCTCTCGCTGCTGCGGTATCTCGCCAGTGTAGATCGCGATGTATTCCGGGATTCTCTTCATCCTTACCGCCACGTCTTCCTTGGCCTGCATGGAGATGTAGCCGATCTGCACGAGGTAAGTCGTTCGTGCGCGAACGTCGGCCGTGTTCTCGGCGTGGCCGAACCGCATGAACATGCGCGTGAGCGCCTCCATTCTGGTCCGATCGGCCTCGCGGACCTCTGCGAGGATCCCGTCTGACTGGAGCGCCCAACTTCTGACGGCAAATTCGAACTTGCTGTCAAAAAGCCTGAAATCGAGCCAGCAGTCGAACACGTTTAGCATCGCCTCGGCCAGAGTCTCGGCATAGGCTTCCGATTGCTTGACGATGCTGCCGGTGTTCTTTTCGCGCCAACGCGACACCAGTCCGGCCAGCAGCTCCTCTCGATCCTTGAAGAACCAGTAAAAGCTTGTGCGCGAGAGATTGAGCTTCTTCGCCAGAGGCAAGATCTTCACGGAATCGACCCCGGACTCCAGCAGGGAGTCGTAGGCCGCCTCCAGCCATCCCTCCTGCGATCCACGCCAGCCACTGTCGCTTAAACTCTGGTCCATAACCAACTCCTAGCAAATCGTTAAGGTCGACGCAATCAAAATGTACATCACTGTCCATTTAATGCGACTGCTGTGTTTTCATGATTGACACATATGTACATTGTGCTTAGCGTCCGAACCAATTCCTAATTCGGAGCACGACCGATGTCGAATGATCCCCTCCTGCAGCCGTATCAACTCAAGCATCTGACGCTACGCAACCGCATCATCGTGACATCCCATGAGCCGGCCTATCCTGAGGACGGCATGCCCAAGGAACGCTACCGGGCCTACACGGTCGAACGGGCCAAAGGCGGTGTCGCCATGACGATGACTGCGGGGTCGGCAGCCGTGTCCAAGGACAGTCCGCCCGTCTTCAACAATCTGCTCGCCTACAAGGACGAGATCGTCCCGTGGATCCGGGAGATGACCGATGCAGTGCACGAGCAGGGCGCGGCAATCATGATCCAACTCACCCATCTCGGTCGGCGTACGCGCTGGGACAAAGGCGACTGGCTTCCGGTCGTCGCCCCGTCGCATCATCGTGAAGCGGCCCACCGCGCGTTTCCGAAGAAGCTGGAAGATTGGGATATCGAGCGCATCATCAAGGACTTTGCCGACGCCGCCGAGCGCATGAAGGCTGGTGGCATGGACGGCGTGGAACTGGAAGCCTATGGACACCTGATCGACCAGTTTGCCTCTCCGCTGACCAACGAGCTCGAAGGTCCGTACGGCGGACCGCTCGAAAACCGCATGCGCTTCTGTCTGGACGTGTTCAAGGCGATGCGCCAGAGGGTCGGCGACGATTTCATCCTCGGCATCCGTTACACCGCCGACGAGTGCCTTCCAGGTGGTACAGGCAAGGCCGAAGGGATCGAAATTTCGAAGCGGTTGCGCGACAGCGGTCTAGTCGACTACCTGAACGTCATTCGTGGTCACATCGACACGGATCCGGGCCTGACCGACGTCATTCCGATCCAAGGCATGGCCAACTCGCCCCACCTCGATTTTGCCGGCGAGATCCGCGCTGCAACGAATTTCCCGACGTTCCATGCCGCGAAGATTCCGGATGTTGCTACTGCCCGTCACGCTATCGCCGCGGGCAAGGTCGATATGGTTGGCATGACGCGTGCGCATATGACGGATCCTCACATCGTCCGGAAGATCATCGAGAAGCGCGAGGACGACATCCGCCCCTGCGTCGGCGCCAACTACTGTCTTGATCGCATCTACCAAGGTGGCATGGCGTTCTGCATTCACAACGCCGCCACCGGCCGCGAACAGACCATGCCTCATGTCGTTCCCAAGGCCGAGACTCGCAAGAAGGTCGTCGTCGTTGGCGCTGGCCCGGCGGGCCTCGAAGCGGCCCGCGTCGCTGCCGAGCGCGGCCACGAGGTCATCGTCTTCGAAGCCGCGAGCAACCCGGGCGGACAGATCCGCCTGACTGCCCAGAGTGAACGTCGCCGAGAGATGATCAGCATCATCGACTGGCGGATGGCCCAGTGCGAAAAATACGGTGTCGTCTTCCATTTCAATAGGTGGGCAGAAGCAGACACGATCACCGCGGAAAGGCCCGACGTCGTCATCATCGCGACAGGAGGCCTTCCTCACACGGAGGTTCTGACCAAGGGCAACGATCTTGTCGTGTCGTCGTGGGATATCATTTCCGGCGACGTGAAACCGGGATCGAATGTCCTCGTCTTCGACGATGCCGGAGATCATGCAGGCCTGCAGGCAGCCGAGTTCCTTGCCAAGGCAGGCGCAAAGGTCGAGATCATGACGCCCGACCGCTCCTTTGCGCCCGAAGTCATGGCCATGAACCTTGTCCCGTATATGCGGTCTCTCCAGAAGCTGGATGTCACCTTCACAGTCACCTTCCGCCTTGAGTCCGCCGAAAGGAACGGAAACCAGCTCGTTGCCAGCGTCGGAAGCGATTATGGCGGCGTGTCGAAACAGCGGGTGGTCGACCAAATTGTCGTCAACCACGGCACGATCCCGCTCGATGAGCTCTACTTTGACCTCAAGCCTCTTTCGAGCAATCTCGGCGAGACCTCCTACGACCAGCTCTTGGCAGGCGAGCGCCAATCGGTGGTCCGCAACGCTGAAGGAAAATTCCAGCTATTCCGGATCGGCGATGCGGTCGCGGCGCGCAATACCCATGCGGCCATATACGATGGTCTGCGCATCGCGAAGGACCTCTAGACCGCGCAAGAACGCGTTTTGAACGAACGGAGATCTGTCAGTGGCAGAACGTCGTGATCAGCTGCAGCTTCTAATCGACGCCGCATATCTGGCGTTCGACAGCCATGCCCAAGATCCCCAAAGCCGGCGATCGCTCAGCCAGGTCTTTTCGATCCTCCAGATGTCAGGCGAACAGCGCCCGGGGAAAGGAAGCCGACTACCAGCGTGCCAGTTCTTGTCCATGATTTCGGTCGATGCCGGTTCGCAGCTGTTGCGGGACCTTTATGCTCGCTTCCAGGCACTTGAGCCACTTCTTACCTGGCGCCGCCGCCAGGATGCCTCCGGTACTGCAAGCGACAACTTTCAGGATGGGCATGCGAATGCGATGATCATCGGACCGGGAGGCTTGGAGGAGCGCAATGACGTCTGGTTTGGCGCCACCTTAATGGCGCCGAACGTGCGATACCCCGATCACGACCATGCCCCCGAAGAAGTTTATCTCGTGATGTCCGAGGGAGAGTTCCAGCACGGGGATTCTGCCTGGTTTTCACCCGGTATCGGCGGGTCGTTCTACAACCCGCCGGGAATAAGACATGCCATGCGATCGACGGATAAGCCGCTTTTTGCGTTCTGGGTGCTCCTGCCCGGTCGAAGCGATGACCCGGCTCTGAACTCTAACGAACAGGTGCAGTCATGAAAATTCTCGTCCCCGTG
>NZ_AKKA01000094.1 GCF_000282035.1 Rhizobium sp. CF122 | reverse complement strand
TCGAGTTCGCCGCGTGCTTCCAGATACCAGTCGACAAAAGCCTTCACGCCGACATCCAGTGTCGTCTCCGGCTTGTAGCCGGTCAGAGCCACCAGCAAATCGGGGCTGGCGAAGGTGCGCGGCACGTCACCCTTTTGCATTGGCAGCATCTTGCGTTTCGCCGATTGGCCAAGTGCCTTTTCGACGGTTTCGACGAAGGTCATCAGGTTTTCGGGCTGACCGCCCCCGATGTTGACGATGCGGAACGGAGCCTGACGCGAAAGCGTCTCGACACGTTCGTCGGCCACGCGGTTGGCTTCCGACGGAGCCACCGACGATAGCCGGACGACCGCCTCCACGAGGTCATCGATATAGGTGAAGTCGCGGCTCATCCGGCCTTCGCCGTAGATCTCGATCGGCTGGTCCTCCAGCATGTTCTTGACGAACTTGAAGAGCGCCATATCGGGACGTCCCCAGGGGCCGTAGACGGTGAAGAACCGGAAGGCGGTCGTCGGGACCTTGTGGAGATGGGCATAGCTGTGCGCCATCAGTTCCATCGATTTCTTCGTCGCCGCGTAAAAGGTCAGCGGCTCGTCCGCCCGGTCTGTCTCGCGGAACGGAATGGACGGGTTGGCACCATAGATCGATGAGGTTGAAGCCAGCATGAGATGGTTGACCCCGACATCCTTGGCGATCTCGAGGATGTTCCAAGAGCCTTCCAGGTTCGATGTCAGATAGGCCCTCGGGTTTTCGAGGCTGTAGCGTACGCCGGCTTGCGCTGCGAGATGCACCATCACATCGGGCGTTGCGCTCGCCACGGCCTCTTCCAGGGCCTTGCGATCTTCCAGCATGGCCGTCACCGGGCGGAAGGCCGGAAACTGCGCCAGCGCCGCGTTGCGCATGTGCTTGAGCTTGATGTTGTAGTAATGCGTCATGCCGTCGAAACCGACGACCTCGTGGCCATCCTGCAGCAAGCGGCGGGCAAGATGAAAGCCGATAAAGCCCGCAGTGCCGGTGATGAAATAGCGCATCTCTACTTCTTCTCGTTCTTCTTTCCGATGGCGAAATAGCTAAAGCCGTGCTTGGTGACTTCGGCGACAGGATAGATGTTGCGCAGATCAACAATCGTCGGGGTCTTCACCAGCGATTTCATCCGCTTGAGGTCGAGCGCCCGGAACTCGTCCCATTCCGTGACGATGACGATGGCATCCGCGCCTTCGGCAATCTCGTAGGGGTCAGTGCCGTAGGTGATCGGGCCGATGACCTCTTTTGCCATCTCCATGCCTTCCGGATCATAGGCGTGAACGTTAGCGCCGCCGTCCAGCAAGGCCTGGATGATGGTAATCGACGGCGCGTCGCGCATGTCGTCGGTGTTCGGCTTGAAGGTCAGGCCGAGGATGGCGATCTTCTTGCCGCGAACATTGCCGTCGCAAGCGGCGATGACCTTGCGGCCCATGGCACGCTTGCGGTTGTCGTTGATCGCGACAGTGGTTTCGATGAGGCGAACCGGGCTGTCATAATCCTGCGCGGTCTTGACCAGCGCCAGCGTGTCCTTGGGGAAGCACGAGCCGCCATATCCGGGGCCTGCATGCAGGAATTTATCGCCGATGCGCTTGTCCATGCCGATGCCCTTGGCGACCTTCTGCACGTCGGCGCCGATCTGCTCGCAGAGATCGGCGATCTCATTGATGAAAGTGATCTTCATGGCCAGGAAGGCATTGGCGGCGTATTTGATCAGCTCGGAGGTGCGGCGTTCGCAGAAGTAAAGCGGTGCCTCGTTGAGATAGAGCGGGCGATAGACTTCGCGCATGATCTCGACGGCGCGCGGCTCCTCGGTGCCGATGACGATGCGGTCGGGGCGCTTGAAGTCGGTGATTGCGGCACCCTCGCGCAGGAATTCCGGATTCGACACCACGCAGATGTCCTTCTGCGGGAATTCCTCGCGGAAGATGCGCTCGATCTCATCGCCGGTGCCGACAGGAACCGTCGACTTGGTGACGACGACGGTAAATCCGGACACCGCAGCCGCAATCTCGCGGGCGGCCGCATACACATAGCTAAGGTCGGCGTGACCATCGCCACGGCGCGACGGCGTGCCGACGGCGATGAAGACGACGTCCGCGTTCGCAACCGATGTCGCCAGCTCTTTCGAAAAATCCAGGCGACCGGCGTTGCGGTTATGTTCGATGATATTATCGAGACCGGGTTCGAAAATCGGAACCTTGCCGGCTTCCAGGGCATCAATCTTTGCTGCGGACTTGTCGACACAGGTGACATGATGGCCGAAATCGGCGAGGCAGGCACCGGAAACAAGGCCGACATAGCCCGAGCCAATCATCACAATACGCATGGGTTCATTCCCTGAGACAGCGATCGCGGCCCGGCCGATTGGCGGGACCGCGATGGTGTTACAGGGGGAAGTTTATAAGTTCAAGACAGCAGTGATCAGCTGCGGCCGAACTCGTCGACGATGCGGATGATATCGTCCTCTCCGAGATAGGATCCGGTTTGGACTTCGATCAGCTCGAGCATGATCTTGCCGGGATTGGCGAGGCGATGGACTTCACCAAGCGGAATGTAGACGGATTCGTTTTCCCTGAGCATCTGCACGTTCTCGCCGATCGTCACCTCGGCCGTACCTTTGACGACGACCCAATGCTCGGAACGGTGATGGTGCTTCTGCAGCGACAGTTTCTTGCCCGGTGTGACGAAGATGCGTTTGACTTGGAAGCGGTCGCCGTTCAGCACCGATGTATAGCCGCCCCAAGGCCGGTAAGAGGTCGGATGCGTCTCGGTGAGCTGTGATGTCGATGGGGCGGCAGCGAGCATCTTCACGAGATTTCCGACATCCTGGCTGTCCTGCAGTCGTCCGACATAAACAGCGTCCTCGCTGGCGATAACCGCGATGTCGTCCATTCCCTGGACGGCGAGATGCACGCCATGGGTCATGATGAGTGAGTTCTTCGTGTTGACGACCGTCGTGTTGCCGGCTGCGACATTGCCGTACGCGTCGCGGCGGCCACTCTTCCAGACAGAATCCCAGCTGCCGAGATCGGACCACTTGAAGGGCGAGGGGACAACGGCCGCGTTGCTCGTCTTTTCCATGATGGCGTAGTCGATCGAGATATCAGGGCTTGTGGCGAACGCCGCCTTGTCGAGGCGTGTGAAATCAAGATCTGTCTTTGCGTTCGCAACAGCTTCTCCGGCGGCCTTGATCGTCTCCGGGGCGTGGGTGCGCAGCTCGTCGAGCAGACACGAAACCGAGAACATGAACATACCGGAGTTCCAATAGAAGCCGCCTGCGGCGAGCATCTCTTCCGCGTTGGCGAGCGGCGGCTTTTCGATGAAGCGCGCCACAACCCGTGCGCCGGTCGCCAACGTTTCTCCGCCCTCGATATAGCCGTAGCCGG
>NZ_AKKA01000093.1 GCF_000282035.1 Rhizobium sp. CF122 | reverse complement strand
AGGCAGGTTCCCCAGCCAGTGATCATCCATTGGCTCGGCGACATGTTCGATCCTGCGCTCGCCGGCTATTGGGGCTCGCGCAATGATATGCAGGCCATGGAAACGGCGGTCGCCATCATCAATGATCATGCAAGCAAGGTCGATGGCGTAAAGATTTCACTGCTTTCAGCGGAAAAGGAGATCGTCATGCGCCGGAGGCTCGACCCGGCGGTCAAGATGTACACCGGAGACGACTTCAACTACGCCGAGCTTATCGCCGGGGACGAACAGGGGTACTCACACGCGCTGCTCGGCATTTTCGATGCCGTCGCACCTGCGGCGAGCGCAGCCCTACAAAAGCTTGCGAAAGACGATCTTACTGGCTTCCATGATATCCTGGCGCCGACCGTGCCGCTATCGCGCCATATCTTCAAGGCGCCGACGCGGTTCTATAAGACGGGCGTCGTTTTCCTTGCATATCTCAATGGCTTCCAGAACCACTTCCAGATGCTCGGCGGGCAACAGAGCGCGCGCTCGGTGGTGCATCTTGCGGAACTCTTCCGCCTTGCCGACCAGGCTCGCGTCCTGCGCGACCCGGATCTCGCCACCGACAGAATGAAAACAATCCTCGCCACAGCAGGGATTTGAGACACCTCGGCATCCACTTCGCACCGGCGAGGTGAGGGAGAAACACGCATGGCAGTCGACGGCCTTTCGATCAATCTCGCGACCGTTCGGGAGCAGTATAACCTGAGACAGGCTATCGAAGCCTGCCTCAAGCAGGATATCCTTGCAATCGCCCCGTGGCGCGATCAGGTTCACGCCATCGGCCTCTCGGAAGCCGCCCGCATCGTGGCCGACAACAAGTTGCAGGTGACAGGCCTTTGCCGCGGCGGCATGTTCCCCGCGGCCGACGCTGCGGCACGCGCCGCAGCAATCGACGACAACAGAAAGGCCATCGATGAGGCTGCCGCTCTCAACGCGGACTGCCTCGTCCTGGTCGTTGGCGGCCTGCCTGCAGGATCCCGAGATATCGCGCACGCGCGCGAAATGGTGGCCGATGGTATCGCCGCAATCCTGCCGCATGCGCGCGCCGCCGGCATACCGCTTGCGATCGAACCGCTGCATCCGATGTATGCCGCCGATCGCGCCTGCGTGAATACGCTCGAGCAGGCGCTCGATATCTGCGACCTACTTGGCGACGGCGTCGGTGTTGCCATCGACGTCTACCATGTTTGGTGGGATCCGAAACTTGAGCAGCAGATCGCGCGCGCCGGCGCGTCGGGCCGCATCCTGGCACACCACATCTGCGACTGGCTGGTTCCGACAACGGATCTTTTACTCGACCGCGGGATGATGGGAGATGGTGTCATAGACCTCAAGGGAATCCGCCGCGCCCTCGAAACGGCCGGCTATCGCGGTCCGCAGGAAGTGGAGATCTTTTCGGCGGGGAACTGGTGGAAACAGCCGGGAGAAAAAGTGCTTTCGACGTGCGTCGATCGCTTCCGAAGCGTCTGCTGACGAGGTTGCATTTACGTCGACTAACCCATTGGTTAACCATGCCTATTTTCGCTTACGGCAATTAATGCCGTATTCGCTTCCGCTAGGCCTTATGGCTTTGACCGGCGGCAGAGACTGGAAAAATGCAGCCAAAGGGCCTTGCGGGGGCATCGGGTCCAGAAATGAACCGCTTTCGCCTCCTGCGAACGATCCTGCATCGTGAACTATTGATAGAATCCGCGACGAGACAGTGATTTGTCAACCGCATTCTGCCGGCTATCTGCGAAATCAACAGCCAGCAAAGACCTAGCGTGGCGGGCTATCGGGCGAACCTGCGCCCCTTTCAACGGCAGCACAGGACCGATGGCTCCCCAAATGTTCCCCGCGGGGAACTCTGTCCAACTGCACAATGACAGCCGCCCGTCTCGCCACCAATGAGCGTACCAAGCCCATCCGACACCAGCCGTAACCAACGACGATGCCACGGCCTCACCCTACCTTGAGGCCTCGCCAATGCACTCCTACGAAACGGTGCTTCCCACTGCCGACCTCACTGGCGGCAGGCGAACGAAATGCCCCAGGCATTCCCGGTGATCGTATGCCGTGGCCTATGCGCCGAACATCTTGCGCTGGTCTGCCTGAGCGCCAGAGGCCCCTGCCAGGAAAAGCGCCCCATCAAAGGATCACGATGACTGCCAGTATTCGCCAAAAGCAGCTTGCGCATGCGCCTCAAATTCGGCGCCCGGCCTACGTGAAATTGCGGATCCCTTTCAGACGTTCCGGGGCATAGGAGGCCCACGGCTGCACCGCCTTCGCACGCGACGCCGGCTCAACCCAACGGCATCGATGTAAACTGAGATCATCAGCAAACAGCTTCTGCCGAGCCCGCTATCCGGCTTCAAGCAGATGGCGATCACAAACCGCGCAACCAACCCAAGGCGCCGAGATCCGCTCACTGCCTCGCGCAGGCCGACCCAACGATTGCATGGTATATCACCAAGGCGGATGCCTATACCGACTACCACTAGACATGCCTCATCGCGACTGGAAACGAAATGACGCTTGAGCCCCGGTTCAATGTCTGGAAAGCTGCTTCTAAGACCATCGCCGCCGCGATGCTGAGCAATCGGCCACGCAGGATACGTGCAATCCCCCTCCGCGAGAGGCCTGAATCCGCTTCGCAACGCCGCCAACATCCGCCAAGGATGCTGCCGGCCAGATTGTCATGATCCATCGTCTTCCCGGATAGATGCCGCAGACAAATCCACAGCCACGCGTGGCACGCACCTCGACAGCGTCGAGCGCAGGAACTATCTCTAAAATATGACTATTCATAACGACGACACGATAGCCGGCCGTATAAGTCGCGCGCTCGCAGAGCGCATCGTGACAGGCGCCCTGCCGCCCGGCTCCAAGCTCAAGCAGGACCATATCGCCGAGGAGTTCGGATCGTCGCACGTCCCCGTGCGCGAGGCTTTGCGCCGCCTGGAAGCGCAAGGCCTCGCCGTCAGCGAACCGCGCCGCGGCGTTCGTGTTGCCTCCTTCGATCTCAAGGAGGTGCAGGAGGTTGCGAAGATGCGCGCCGCCCTCGAAGGTCTTGCACTGCGCCACTCGGCCGAACACCTCACGCCGTCACGTCTCGATCAAGCCGAACAGGCGACGATCGACGGCGACAATGCGCGCGATGTCCGCACCTGGGAAGAGGCCAATCGCAGATTCCACCGGCTCATCCTCGAGCCTTGCGGTATGCCGCGCTTGCTCTCCGCCATTGACGACCTCCATGCCGCGAGCGCTCGATTTCTGTTCGCCACCTGGCTGACGGACTGGGAGCCGCGGGTCGACAACGATCATCGCACCATTCTCACATTTCTTCGTGCCGGCAAGGTCGAAAATGCCGTGACAGCGTTGGAGCGGCACGTGCAATGGATCGGGGGACCGCCGCGGCGACTGCAGCATGCCTCCCGCGAGCGGTTTGCGATCGTCGGCTAGTGTCGACGACCGGAAAGCCCGACGTGGTTTACACCCGGTCCAATGGTGTCACACTGCTCCGCCTGCAACGCCCGAAATGGATGAGCTCAGCCGACCGTCCTGCGGCACCCTTACCGCCAGTCACGGCATGCTCGCTCCTGGCAGGCGCGCCTGATCCCGGCTGTTGCGGTAGCCAGGGCCAGACGTCCTGATGATGCAGGCCCGAACGAGCGCCTGCTTTGCGGCCAACTGCCGTCATTAGGGATGAGCAGAAAAACACGCTTGCCTAATACCGTTTCAGACAATTATAGATAAAAATATCTTCTATCTACGAATCGAAGCTTCATGACGAGAGGATTTTGAACCAATGCAGTCCCCCTCAGCGAATTCGACGCAGGAAATCAAAGGCAGCAGCGCTCCCTTAGACTTCGCAACCGACTCAGAAGCTCAGATTATCTATAATTTGCCCTTCAACGACCTTCTCCATCGTGCTCACGGCGTCCACCGCGCCAATTTCGACCCGAACGCGGTGCAGATGAGCCGCCTCCTCTCGGTCAAGACCGGCGGATGCGCCGAAGATTGTGGCTATTGCAGCCAGTCCGCCCACTATCCGACCGGGCTCAAGGCTTCAAAACTGATGGAAGTCGAGCGCGTTCTCACCGAAGCACGAAAAGCCAGGGACGCGGGCGCCACGCGATACTGCATGGGTGCCGCCTGGCGCAGCCCCAAGGACCGCGACATGGATGCGATTGTCGCGATGGTCGCGGGCGTCCGCGCACTGGGGATGGAGACCTGTATGACGCTTGGGATGCTGACGCCGCAGCAATCCGCCAGGCTCGCCGACGCCGGCCTCGACTACTATAATCACAACATCGATACCTCCGAGCGCTTCTATAGCGAGATCATCACGACCCGCAGCTTTGCCGATCGGTTGGAGACCCTCGCCAATGTCCGTGAAGCGGGCATCAAGGTTTGCGCCGGCGGTATTCTCGGCATGGGCGAGACGGCCGAAGATCGCATCTCGATGCTTGTCACGCTTGCAAACCTGCCGACGCCCCCCGAGAGCGTGCCGATCAACATGCTGATTCCGATCGCCGGCTCGAGGCTCGCCAATGCTCAGCCGATCGATCCGATCGATTTCGTTCGCACCGTCGCACTGGCACGCATTCTGATGCCCACGTCCTATGTGCGCCTGTCCGCAGGTCGGACGGACATGTCGGACGAGACCCAGGCGCTCTGTTTCTTTGCGGGCGCCAACTCGATCTTCGTGGGCGAGACCCTGCTGACCGCGGACAATCCCGGCGAGGATCAGGATGCGGCACTCTTTCGTCGCCTGGGGCTGAAGGCCGAGCAACTGGAGCGAGCGGAATGACCACCGCCAGCCTTGCGGTCTATGAGCGCAAGCTCGCCGGCCTCGATCGCAAGGGGAGGAGCCGGAGCCTCGTCGCGCTATCCGGCACCGATTTCACCTCGAACGACTATCTCGGCCTGGCCGATTCAATGCGGCTCAAGGACGCGCTTCGCGACGCAATGGATCGCGGCGTGCCGGTCGGGGCAGGGGGCTCGCGGCTGCTTCGCGGCAATCATCCCGAGCATGAGGCGCTGGAGCAGGAGGCAGCCGCTTATTTCGGAGCGGCGCGGGCTCTCTACTTCGGCAGTGGCTATGCCGCCAATGTGGCGCTGTTTTCGACCTTGCCGCAGCGCGACGACATCATCGTGTACGACGCGCTGATCCATGCCAGCGCCCATGAGGGGGTCTCGAAAAGTCGCGCACCGTCGGTCGCAACCACACACAACGACGTGGACGCAGTCGCCGATGCGATCCGCACATGGCGTCGTGCCGGCGGCACTGGGCGCCCGTGGATCGCCGTCGAAAGCCTCTATTCCATGGACGGCGACCGCGCCCCGCTTCGCGCGCTGATGGATCTTGCAACGCAGCATGATGGTTTTCTTATCATCGACGAGGCGCACGCGACGGGCATCTACGGCCAGGGCGGGCGCGGTCTGTCGGAAGGTCTCGTTCATCCAGAAAACTGCATTACCCTGCATACCTGCGGCAAGGCGCTTGGCGCATCAGGCGCACTCATCCTTGGACCGGCAATCATCTGCGATTTCCTTATCAACCGCGCCCGGAATTTCATCTATTCGACAGCACCATCTCCGCTCATGGCTGCGACGGTGCGAGAGGCGTTGAGGATCCTCGCCGATGAGCCCGAGCGGCGCGACAAGCTTGCCGGACTCGTATCTTTCGCCAGTCGCGAGCTGGAAGCGGCAACCGGGATACACGCGAGCAAATCGCAGATTCTGCCCGTTGTGATCGGCGACAATCGTCGCGCGGTGCTCATCGCCGAGCGCTTGCGCAGCGAGGGCTTCGACGTCAGGCCCATCCGTCCACCAACCGTGCCCGAAGGCACGGCGCGGTTGCGCATCTCCATCACCTTGAACGTCGATGAAACGACCGTCTCCCGATTGTTCGAGCACCTCGCCATCACCCTGCGGGAGGAGCCGCAATGACGCAGCGCTTCGTCGTCACCGGCACCGATACGGGTATCGGCAAGACGGTCTTCTCAGCCGCTTTGACAGCTGCGCTCGGGGCACACTACTGGAAACCTGTTCAGGCGGGGCTCAACGAGGAGACGGATGCTGAAATCGTCGCCCGATTGGGCAGCGTATCACCCGACCGGATTGTCCCTGAGGCCTATCGGCTGAAGACGCCTGCATCCCCGCATCACGCGGCAGCGCTCGACGACGTGAGGATAGATCCGGACGCACTTGTGCCGCCGACGCCCTCCGGCCCGCTTGTCATCGAAGGCGCCGGCGGCGTTCTCGTCCCGCTGACATCAGACATCCTTTTTGCCGACGTTTTCGCCCGATGGCAGGCATCGGTCATCCTGTGCGCCAGAACCTCGCTCGGCACCATCAATCATACGCTGATGTCGGTGGAAGCACTGCAGCGACGTTCGGTTTCCATCTTCGGCATTGCCTTTGTGGGCGAAGAGAACATCGAGACGCAGAAGATCATTGTCCACATGAGCGGAGCGCGCGCGCTGGGTCGCCTGGAGCCAACAAGCCCGCTTACCCACGACCGACTGATGGCGGCCTTTCATCGCGGTTTCGACGTCGCGATGTTTCGGAGCCCGAAGTCATGACACGCTCCCCCGTATGGCATCCATTCACGCAGCATGCCCTTGAGCCAACGATGAAGAAGGTCGTGGGGACCGAAGGTGCCTATCTCATCGACGAGGCCGGCAACCGCATTCTTGATGCCATCTCTTCGTGGTGGGTGGTCACCCACGGCCATCGGCACCCGACAATCATGGAGGCTATCCGAACGGCAACGGAGTGCTATGACCAAATCATCTTTGCCGAATACACTCACGCCCCGGCGGAGGATCTTGCTCGTGGACTGATCGCCGTAAGCCCGGCAGGGCTTGAGCACGTCTTTTATTCCGACAGTGGCTCGACGGCCGTCGAAGTCGCGCTGAAAATGGCGCTCGGTTTCTTCCACAACACCGGGCGACGTCGCGACCGGATCGTCGTCATGGAGCATGGCTATCATGGCGACACGATCGGCACCATGTCCGTCGGCGAAAGGGGCGTCTTCAATGCGGCCTATGAACCCTTGCTGTTTGGCGTCGACCGGCTTGCCTTTCCAGAGCCAGGTACGGAGCAGAGCACGCTTGACGCCTTCGAGCTCACCTGCCGCTCCGGCCGTGTTGCGGCACTATTGATCGAGCCGCTGGTGCTTGGCGCCGGTGGCATGAAGATGTACGAGCCCTCGCTGCTTGGCGAACTCAGCAAGATCGCCCAATCCCACGGCGTGCTCCTGATCGCCGACGAGGTGATGACCGGCTGGGGCAGGACGGGCACACTTTTTGCCTCCGAACAGGCGGGCATTTGTCCCGACATCCTCTGCACATCGAAGGGATTGACCGGGGGCACTTTGCCGCTTGCCGCAACACTTTGCACAAGCGAGATCTTTGATGCGCATCTTTCGACCGACCGCCGCAAGACCTTCTTCCACTCGAGCTCCTACACCGCCAATCCGATCGCCTGTGCGGCTGCGGTCGCGAATTTGAAGATCTGGTCGCAGGAGCCGGTTCAGGCACGCATCGATCGCCTTGTTGCCCTGCAAGGGACGCGGCTAGCTCGCTTTGCCGAAGATCGGCGCTTCAGGAATGTGCGTCAGTCCGGAACCATTGCCGCTCTGGACATGGCTGTTCCCTCAGACGGATATTTAGCCGACATAGGACCGCGGTTGCGCGCCTTCTTCCGAGAGCGTCAGCTTCTCATCCGCCCGCTTGGAAATGTCATCTATCTCATGCCGCCCTACTGCGTATCGGAAGCCGAGAGCGACCGCCTCTATGATGCGATCGACGAGGCGGCAAGCGTCTTGATCGGAACTCCGGCATGAGGAACGTCCGCTCCGCGCGCATGGCAGGCTTCGGGCACAGGGTCCCCGGCCGCTGCGTCGAAAACGCCGAAATCGAACAATCCCTCGGACTGGAAACCGGCTGGATCGAGCGCCGCACGGGCATTCGCACTCGCTACTGGGTCGAAGAGGGCGACACCCTGAGCGGCCTTGCCGCAGAAGCAGGAGCCATGGCGCTCGACAATGCCGGGATCAGCCGTTCTGAGATCGGCTTGACGCTGCTGGCAACCTCCACACCGGATCACCTGCTGCCACCAACAGCGCCGCTCGTGGCGCACAGGCTCGGACTAGAGCACTCCGGCGCAATCGACCTTGCCGGCGCCTGTTCCGGCTTCCTGTACGCACTGACGCTCGCAGACGCCTTCGTGCGCGCACAGGGCAGGGCCGTTCTTGTCATCGCCGCCAATATCCTCAGCCGGCGCATCAACCCCGCAGAACGCGCCAGCTGCGTTCTGTTTGCGGATGCGGCGGGGGCGGTCGTGTTGACACCATCAAGTGATCCCGCCGCCGGGGTTCTTGGCGCTGACCTATGTTCGGATGGGAGCGGCTACGACCTGATTTCGATCCCAGCCGGCGGCAGCAACAGGCCTTTCGCCCCCAGCATGGCCGCCGACGAGTTTCTCATGACAATGCGGGATGGACGCGAGGTGTTTTCGCGGGCGGTCGAAATGATGAGTTCCGCGTCACAAAGGGCGCTCGATAGAGCCGCCGTAGACGCTGGCGAAATCACTCGCTTCGTGCCGCACCAGGCTAATGTCCGGATATTTCAGGCGGTCGCAGCCAACCTCGGGATAGAAGCCGAACGGACCGTCTGTTCGCTTGACCGATTTGGGAACTCTTCGGCCGCAACGATCCCGCTCTCCTTATCGCTGGATGCCGCCAATCGACCTCTTCAGAATGGTGAAACCCTCCTTCTTGCGGCGGCTGGCGCCGGACTTACCGGTGCAGCTGTCCTCTATCGCGCCTAGCGGTGGGTCCGACATGCGGACGTCAAGGGACCTGACTGTCGAGGCGCCACAGCGGCTTTACCAGCAAGATCGTCGTCAGGCCGCTATTCCACTCCTCGTCCGGATAGCGCCCAGCCTCACGATAGCCTCCACTCACGTTCACAGGATGGACCTATCAGTTGGATCCAATCCAGCGTCTTGAGCCCGCGTATGGCGGCGGGCGCGACGGCGATCGAGTTTCCATTACGCAAGATAGGCGCGCAAAACTTAAAGACGCTAGCGATTGATACGCGTCGACAAGATGATCGACGAGAGCGTTTTCTCGACGCCATCGATATCGCCAATTTTGTCGATGACCATGTCGAGTTCGCTGATCGATGCCGCCGCAACGATCGCGATCATATCAAAGCTGCCGCTCACCGAATGGACGGAACGGACATGCGCAATCGACTGCAGTTCTTGCGTAACGCGCCCGAGTGCCTTGGCCGCCAAGGTGATGAGCACATGCGCCTTTATCTGGCCGCCCTCGAAATCATCCGATAGCCGCACGCCATAGCCCGCAATAACGCCGTCCCGTTCCAGGCGCTCGATTTTCGCCTGCACCGTGGTGCGCGACAAGCCAAGCCTGCGCGCTAGCACGGCGGTTGGCATACGGGCATTCTCGCTGAGAATCGACAGAAGTTGCCGATCCTTATCACTCATCGTCATATTGATTAATCCCACCGGCGATACGCCAAAAAAATCTAGTCGATTTTATCATTCTCGCGCTGTGAATCAACCAAACAGACAGGAATAAAGAAGGCATAAAGATTTCTTGATCCAGTAGAGGGAACGCATATGAAAAACATCGTCGTCATTGGCGCCGGCAAGATCGGCTCGACGATCGCCCGTCTTCTCATCCATTCCGGCGACTACCACGTCACGCTGGCCGACCGCAGCAAGCAGCAGCTGGATCACATGGAGGCGAATTCCGCGCTCAGGCTTGCTGAAGTCGACATTGCCGACCACGCTTCGCTGGTCAAACTTCTCTCCGGCAAGTTTGCCGTCCTGAGTGCCGCACCGTTCCATCTGACGATCGCAATTGCCGAGGCCGCCGCCGAGGCGGGCGTGCACTACCTCGATCTGACGGAGGACGTCGAATCCACGCGCCGGGTCAAGGCGATTGCGGCCAGCGCGTCAACCGCCTTCATTCCGCAGTGCGGCCTGGCTCCGGGCTTCATCTCGATCGTTGCAAACGATCTCGCCAGCCGCTTCGACACGCTCGACAGCGTCCGCATGCGCGTTGGTGCCCTCCCGCAGTATCCCTCGAATGCCTTGAACTACAATCTGACCTGGAGCACCGATGGCGTTATCAACGAGTACATCGAGCCCTGCGAGGCCATTGTCGACGGACAACTGATCGAAGTTCCGGCTCTGGAAGAGCGGGAAGAGTTCTCCCTTGATGGTGTGACCTACGAGGCCTTCAACACATCCGGCGGCCTCGGCACCCTGTGCGAAACGCTGAAGGGCAAGGTGCGGACCCTGAACTACCGCACCATCCGCTATCCCGGTCATGCGGCCATCATGAAGGCGCTGCTCAGCGATCTTGGCCTGCGCCACCGCCGCGAAGTGCTGAAGGATATTCTGGAGCACGCGCTACCCTCGACGATGCAGGACGTCGTGATCATCTTCGTGACGGTTTCCGGCTGGAAGAATGGTCGACTTGTGCAGGAGACCTACGCCAACAAGGTCTACAGCGCTGTCGTTGCAGGTCGCATGATGAGCGCCATCCAGATCACCACCGCATCGAGCATCTGCGCCGTGCTTGACATGCTGGCCAAGGAAGAGCTGCCGACGAAAGGCTTCGTACGGCAGGAAGACATCGGTCTCGACGCGTTCCTGGACAGCCGCTTCGGCCACTACTATGCGCAAAAGGCTTATGGCGAAAAGATCGCCGGCTAAGCGTGTCGGTATAGCGTAGCCAATAAGAACGCCCGGATAATCTCCGGGCGTTTTTGTATCGAAGCTGTAAATCACTTGAAACGAAAGATGGAGGCAACGGAACTCCCTGCCTCCTTGCCAGTTTAACCAAGCTGACGGCACGCCGTCGCGATCCGCTCCAGTGCTTCCTTGAGATCCGATTCCGCCGAGGCGTAGGAGATCCTGAAAAAGGGCGAAAGGCCGAAAGCCGAGCCTGGTACCACGGCGACATTGGCCTCTTCAAGAAGGTAGGCGCAAAACTCGCTGTCCGTCGTGATCTTGCGGCCGCCCGGCGTCGTCCGGCCGAGAATTCCGCCACATCCGGAGAAGGTATAGAAGGCGCCTTCGGGAGTGCGGCAATCAAGACCATCGATCGCGTTGAGGCCCGAAACGACCAGATCGCGCCGCCGCCTGAAGCTCTCCGTCCGCTCCGCGAGAAAATCCTGCGGCCCGTTCAGCGCCGCAACAGCCGCGGCCTGGCTGATCGAGGACGGGCAGGACGTTGCCTGGCTCTGTACCACGGCCATCGCCTTAATGAGCACTTTCGGGCCACCGGCATAGCCGATACGCCAGCCGGTCATGGCGTAGGCCTTGGACACGCCGTTGATCGTCAGCGTGCGCTCACGCAGGCGCGGTTCCAACTGCAACGGCGTGACGAAGCGGAAATCGTCATAGACGATGTGCTCGTACATATCGTCCACCATGAGCCAGACATGTGGGTGTCTGAGTAACACGTCCAGCAATGGTCGATAGTCATCGGCGCTATAGGCCGCACCCGAAGGATTGGACGGCGAATTCAGCAACAACCAGCGCGTCCGCGGCGTGATCGCCGCTTCGAGTTTCTCCGCGGTTAGCCGAAAGCCGCTGTCTGCATCGCAGGGAACGAGAACGGGTTTGCCTTCGCAGATCTGAACAATGTCGGAGTATGACGTCCAGTACGGCGTCGGGATAATGACCTCATCACCGGGATCGACGGTCGCCATCATCGCATTGAACAGGATCTGCTTGGCGCCGGTGGCGACGGTTATCTCACTGACTTCGAAAGAGAGATTGTTCCCGCGCTGAAACTTGGTGCGGATGGCTTCCTTCAGCGTCGGTGTTCCGTCGAGCGCCGTATACTTCGTATCACCACGCTGCATGGCATCCCAGGCAGCCTGCTTGACATGGTCCGGTGTTTCGAAATCGGGTTCGCCGGCGCCCAGGATGATGACTGGCTTGCCTTCCCGCTTCATGGCTGCCGCGCGCGCGCCAATCTGCAGGATTTGGGAGACACCGATAGCGGATAACCTTGAGGCGGGCTTTAGGCCCGCCTCCTCAATTTTCACGTCGATCGTCATGGTTGCACCTACTCGATCTCGAAGGAGACGCCCTGCGCGAGCGGCAGCGCCTTGGAGTAGTTGATCGTGTTGGTGGCGCGGCGCATGTAAGCCTTCCACGCGTCGGAACCGGATTCGCGGCCGCCACCCGTTTCCTTCTCGCCACCGAATGCACCACCGATCTCGGCGCCAGACGTCCCGATATTGACGTTGGCAATGCCGCAATCGGATCCATCGGCCGACAGGAAGCGTTCGGCTTCTCGCAGGTCCAGCGTAAAGATCGACGACGACAGACCCGCACCGACAGCATTGTGCGCTTCGATGACCTTGTCGAAATCGGTGTATTTCATCACGTAGAGGATCGGCGCGAAGGTTTCCTCGAGCACCGGTCCGAGCTGCGACGGCATTTCCACGAGGGCCGGCTTCACATAGTAGGCCTTGTCGTGGGGCAGCGCGACGCGCTCGCCGCCGTTGATTTGACCGCCATGGACCTTCGCCTCACCAAGCGCCTTCTGCATGTTATCGAAGGCGAGCTTGTCGATCAGCGGGCCGACCAATGCCGTGCTTTCGAGCGGATTGCCGACAGAGACATTGGCATAGGCCTTCTTCAGGCGCGGCACGAGCTGGTCGTAGACGCTCTCATGCACAAAGAGACGGCGCAGCGTCGTGCAACGCTGGCCGGCCGTACCCATGGCGCCGAAGGCGATGGCGCGCAGCGCCATGTCGAGATCGGCAGACGGGCAGACGATACCAGCGTTGTTGCCGCCAAGCTCCAAGATCGAACGAGCAAAGCGGCGGGCGAGACGCGGACCGACTTCCCGGCCCATGCGCGTCGATCCCGTCGCCGAAACGACTGGCACCTTCGGATGGTCGACAAGCACCTCGCCGATGGCGCGATCGCCAATCAGCACTTCGCTCAAGCCTTCCGGCGCATCGCCGAAACGCGTAATGGCTCGCTGCAGGATGGCCTGCGAGGCAAGTGCGGTCAGCGGCGTCTTCTCGGAAGGCTTCCACACCACCGCGTTGCCACAGACCAGCGCAAGGGCAGCATTCCAGGCCCAGACAGCGACCGGGAAATTGAAGGCAGAGATGACACCGACGACACCGAGCGGATGCCAGGTTTCCATCATCCGATGTCCCGGGCGTTCGGTTGCGATGGTCAGGCCGTAGAGCTGTCGGGACAGACCCACCGCGAAATCGCAGATGTCGATCATTTCCTGGACCTCTCCGAGACCTTCGGACGGGATCTTGCCGGCTTCGATCGAGACCAGGCGGCCAAGCTCCATCTTGACGCTACGCAGCTCCTCGCCCAGCAGGCGGACGAGCTCGCCGCGCTTGGGCGCAGGAACAAGGCGCCAGGACTGGAACGCTGAAGCGGCCTTCTCGATCTTCGCCGTGGCTGCGTCGCGGCTGTCGGTTTTCAGGGCTGCCAGTTGCTCACCCGTGACCGGGCTGTAAGAGGCCATGTCTCCGCCGGTGTAAAGCGCCTTGTCGACACCGATCTTATCGAGAAGGGCACCGGCTTCCTGTGTCACGTTCACTGTTCTTGCTGCTACGGTCATGTAACGACCCTCTGTTTAAGTGTTTGAATCTTGTCGATGGCGCCGTTTCACTCGGCCGCTTGGGCAGCGGTCAGGCGTGCTTGGCATTCGGCGATCGATTGAGCCTCGATACCGGCGTAGTGATCGAATTCGTTGAGAACCGGGATGCCGAGGTCGCGCTCGAAGCGCTGCTGATTGGGGCTTGCGGCAAACTCCTGCGCCGCCTCGTCGCCGAGGTTGGACTGGAAGATGCCGGCTGCGCTGACCGGCAGGAAATCCTCGTAGACGATCGGATCGAAGCAGACGAGACCGTCCGCCACCAGCTGATCGATGCCGGCATCGGCTGAGGCAATTGCGCTCTCGCCCTTCTCCGTCAGCGAGTAGCGGAAATAGCCAAGGCCCTGTTCGCGGATCTCGGCCCAGCTATCGGGGAAGGGAACGAAGGCATCGGCAAGCGCCTTCTCATAGGCGGCTGCATTCGAGCCGTCCGCGGCCGGGCGCACGACCTTGCGCGAACCCGTCAGGAGTTTGTCGTAAAGGGCGCGGCCCTCCGGCGTCAGCGCAATGCCGCGGCTTTCGATCTCGCCGAACCGGGCCGTATGCGTGCCCTCCTGCCAGCTGCCGCTCGCATCCTTGAAAGAGACGGCTTCCTCAAGCGCCTTGAACGACGTCTGCCGCAGCAGGATTGCACAGCGACGGCTGGGCGGACCTTCGACGACCGCCTTCGGCGCAATGCCATACTCCGGCATTAATCGCTGCACTTCGTCGATGTCGAGCGTACGCGGCGTCAGGTGGTTGATATGCGGCCCCTTGAAGGAAACGACGTCGGCAACCAACCGGTGCGCATCATGCAAACGCTTATACATGGCGAGGTCGACATTGGCGTGATGATGCCAGCGGAAGGTCTCCAGCACGTCCGCGACGAAGCGCTTGGCATCGTCATCATCGAGACCGCCCTGGCGCTCGGCCTTTTCCGTCAGTTCGATGGCACCGGCGGTAAAGATCTGACGCTTCCGCAGGATCGCCTCGGCTTCGGCGCGCAGTTTCTCGTCGGCAATCAGGTCGAGGCGCAGCAGGGACGTGAAGACACGGAACGGATTTCGCTTGAGCGCCTCGTCGCCGACCGGACGGAACGCAGTGGAGTGAACAGGTACCCCAGCTTCGCTGAGATCATAGTAACCCACGGGGTACATCCCCATCACCGCAAAGACGCGTCTCATCATCGCGAGTTCGACAGCAGTCCCGAGGCGGATGGCGCCGTGGCGCTCTTCGGAGACGCGCTCGAGCGAGTCGGTTTCCTCCAGCCTCTGCTTGAGAGCCGGATCGGCGGCAAGCGTCGCGGCGTTCACCCTGGCAACAATGTCCATCAGCGTACCGTAGGCGGGAACTTCGGTACGGTACATGGCCGACATCGCCGCGGAGAATGCAGAGCGGATGTCACAGGAAGAGACGAAACTTCTGGTCGACATATTTTATCTCACAGTACCAATGGAGAGTTCATTCTGGATTGCGATCATATCGCGCGTGGAGTAGATGAATAACGATAAATGAAGCTGAGATGATGCGGTTTTGGAATGACGTTGCCTCGAAAGCTGATGCCCGACCTGACCACGCTGCAGTCATTCGAGTCTGCCGCTCGCCACGGCAACTTCACGCGGGCAGCTCTCGAACTTAATCTGACCCAAAGCGCGATCAGCCGACAGATCAAGGATTTGGAGACCCAGCTCGGCGTCCTGCTCTTCGAGCGCGTTCGGCAGCGGGCGATCCTGTCGGAAGCCGGCAAGCGGCTACTGCCGGAGGCACGGCGACTGCTGCATCAAACGGAAGAGATGATGATCCGCGCGGCATCCGGCGCGGACGCGACAGCAACGCTTTCGGTCGCCACGCTGCCGACTTTCGGCAGTCGTTGGCTGACGCCCAGGCTGCCGGACTTCCTGGCCGCCCATCCCGGCTCGCTCGTTGACATAGCATCGCGCTCGGAGCTGTTCGATTTCGATCAGGAGAGCTTCGACCTCGCCATTCACTACGGCCAACCGATCTGGGCACGGGCAACCTGCACGTTTCTCTGCGACGAGAAAATCGTTCCCGTCGCCAGCCCGACCTTGCTGCAATCGGATCCGGTTGCCCGTCCGGTGGAACTCGCACACAAGCCCTTGTTGCATCTGGCCACTCGCCCGCGACTTTGGCGACAGTGGTTCGAACACTGCGACATCGACGTTGATCCCTCATATCGTGGTAATCGGTTCGACCAGTTCTCGATGATCATCGAAGCCGCTGCAATGTCGATGGGGTTTGCGCTTCTGCCACTCTATCTGATCGAGCAAGAATTGAGCTCCGGAAAGCTGCAGATCGTCTTCGATCAGCCGATGTCGACAGAAAACAGCTATTACGTCGTGACACCCGACGGTAAGCGTGAACATGCGCTTGGCCTGGCATTTACCGCCTGGCTGCTCTCGCAGGTAAGCACCAAGGATCCGACTGAACCGTGAGCGACGATCAAACGCCATCCGACATCCCGACGGCACGTATGCTGAGCTGGGCCAGAAACTCGACCATCTATCGGCTTGAGCGGCGGATGATGACCGAAAGGCAACTGTTCGATGCCATTGTCAGGAAAGCGAAACATAAATTCGAGGATATCAGCGAGATGCAACTCAAGGCGGTTGCGAACTCGGCCGTGACCTTCGCCTGTGAACACGGTGGTCTGAGCGACGCTACCTATGCCGAAGTCAGCGCGCGCTCTGGCGTTCGCAACGGCAGATCAAAACGGCGCATTGCTCAAAAGCTGTCACAGAAGGGCGTTGATCGAGAGGTCATTGCGACCGCGCTTGATGAAGCGGATGACTTGCTGGCCGCCGTCGTCTTTGCACGCAAGCGCGCCTTCGGGCCGTTCCGCCGTCCCGACACCGATCGGGAGCGCGCAACCAAGGAGATGGCCGCATTCGCGCGCAACGGTTTCAGCTTCGACATAGGAAGGACCGTGCTTGGCATGAGCCGCGAAGAGGCCGAAGACGTCGTGAGCGCGCGATCTCGGTAGGTCCAGAGGCCGCTAAACGCTTTACGCCGTCGACCCCCATCGCGCCGTGCAGGTTAGCGTAATGCTATGGGGGCCTTCCAGTTCGGCATCGTGGCGCTCGATGAGTTCCACGACCGCATCGATGAAGGCGACATGGTCGAGACTGAGCGTCGTCAAGTCGTTGCAGTCCCACGCCGCCATCGCGATCCCATCCTGACCGACAATGGCAATATCATCAGGCGTGCTCTTGCCGAGCACGCGCCGGGCCGCATCACGAGCGCCGATCGCCATCACGTCATTGCCGCAGATGATGGCATCCACCTTGGCGCGGTGGAGAAGCAAAACGGCCTCCTTAAAGCCGGAATCGTAGCTGTAGTCACCAAAGGCCTCCGCCTGCAGGGTCAGGCCGCGTTTGGCCAGCGCATCGACAAACCACTTGCGCCGCAGCTTGTCGATCCAGCTCGACTTCGTTCCCGAGAGGTAGGCGAACCGCTTCTTTCCGTCGCCGACAATCTTGTCGATAATCTCGTCAGCGGCGGCCGACCCGTCTATCCGGATGCTTGAGACCTTCTCATTGTCGAGCGGTTCGAAGGAAACGATGATCGGCTTCGTCGTGTGGAAAATATCGACTGCATCCTGCATCGATACCATGTCGGAAAAGACGACGACGTGATCCACCTGATAGGTGGAGGCAAGCCGCATGAGCTGCAGCCGGTCATCGTGGTCGGCGCAGCACAGAATGATTGGAAGAAGCTGACGGGCTTGCAGCCGATGCACGAGAAGCTGCTGCTCTTCTGCCTCGCACGGATTTCCGATTGCATTGACGACCAGCGCCACCAACCGCGATCGCTGATTGTTGAGGGAGCGGGCGATCGCGTTCGGCTGATACCCATACTCGCGAGCGACCGCCAGGATGCGGTCGCGGGTCGCGCTGCCGATTCTGGAATCGGGGGAGAACGCCCGTGATATCGTGGCGGACGACACCCCGGCGAGCTTTGCCAGTTCCTTCGAGGTGATCCGTCTCTTGTTCATCCAAGCATTCCAGCCATCGTTATGGTGCGGCAATCCTGACGGGCATCCCGTCTGCCGCAGCCGATTCCTTGATTGCATCCCAGAGCCTAGCGAATCGCAGGCCCATTTCAACGGAGCCGGTGTTTTCCATCGTCCCAGCGCGAATGGCGAGGAAGTTTTTCATCGGGTTGTCGAGAATTTCCGCCTCTTCGCGCGGCTCGGACGTACGGCCGACACTGATCTCCCGCCAGCCGCCCCAGGCGTCGATGCGAACGATCGCTTTTGAATAGAAGAAGGTGATGTAGGAGGCGCAGCCGGGAGGACCTTCGCCGGCCGCCGTCAGCGTCGCCAGCGCGCCGTTCTTGAGGCGGGCGGAAACGGCCGTGGCGATGTCAACCTTCTTGCCATGATTATTCATATAGGCCGACACACTCTCGAAATCCGAATTGGCGAGCAGGCAAACGGTGTTCATCATATGCGCGCCGGTGTCGAACATGAAGCCGCCACCCGATATCTCCGGCTGCTGCTTCCAGTGACCGTCATAGTTGCTGGACCAGCTTTCCCAGATCATCCCCGATATGGCGATCAGATCGCCGAACTCGTTGGCAAGTGCCCGCTTACGCGTATCGATCACCAGGGGAGAGAGACCGCCCTGGAAAGCGGTCACAATGGTCACACCGCTCTTCTTCTGTGCCGCGATCAGCCGTTCGGCTTCCGCTACCGTCGTCACCATCGGCTTTTCAAGGAAGAGATCGAGCCCGGCTTCTGCGACAGCCGTTGCCTGCTCGCCGTGAAACGCATGTGGCGTGGAGACATAGACGATATCAAGCTCGCCCCGGCAAGACGTCAGCATCTCTCGGCAATCATCGAAGCTTCGGGGCGCTGGCGCACCAGCGGCAATGCATACGTCGATCAGACGCTGGCGAGATGAAGGGGTCGTATCGGCAAGCGCGACAAATTCGATCTCGGGCATGCGGGCCCAGCTTGCCGCATACTCAGCCGCTTTCAGGCCTGCGCCAATGACACCAAGCCGCAATTTTCGTGACATGAAAAATCCTCCCGTATGCAGTTTGTATACGGTTACACAAATGGCGCAATGAAGACAAGATCTATTAAATGACGTAAATTCAATTAGTTATCATTGCATATAAAATCCAATCAAAAACCAACTTGCCAGCACTTGGAATGCGTGTACATTTTCAGCTGTGGTGCTGGAGGGTGCCGCGAACCAAAAAAGGGAGGACTTCCGTTGAAGAAGACGGTCATTGGTAGCCTGTGCGCCATTTTGCTCAGCGCCGTTTCGACGCTGGCGCATGCTGAGACAATCCGAATTGCCAATCACGGTCAGGCCGGCATCGACGCCATGAAGTCGACGGTCGAGAAGATCGAGAAGAAATACGGCGTGACCGTCGAGGTCGTCGAATACCCCGCGCCTGACAAAGACTACCTGACGAAGCTGTTGACCGAGCTCGGCGCCGGCAACGCGCCTGACCTCTTTTCCATCCCGACAACGGCCGCCGTCGCCGACATGGTCGAGGCTGGCTACCTCGCACCGGTGACCAAGGAAATCAAGGCATGGGACGGCTATGCCAATTTCTACGATGTCGCCAAGCAGCTGGCGGTCAGCCCGGACGGCGAAACCTATGTCATGCCGTTCATGCTCGGCATCCAAGAAATCTACTATCGCAAGGACGTTCTCGACAAAGCTGGTATCTCGACCGAGCAGCCGAAGAGCTGGAAGGACCTTCTCGATCGAGCCGCTGAAATCAAGAAGAAGACCGGCGCCTATGGTCTGCTCTTCCCGGCCGGTGTTTCCTGGGGAAGCGGGGCCTTCGACGAGGGCTTCCAGCATCTGGTCGTTGGCTCCAAGACGCCGCAGCTCGTCGATGCCGACGGCAAGCTCGATCTTAGCGGCGAGGGCATCAAGGATGTCTTTGATGTCTACAAGCGGCTCATCGACAATGACCTGATGCCAACGCAGCCATTGCTCGGACCGGAGCCTTGGGTCGTGCCGAAGTATCAGATGTTCCCAGCCGGCAAGCTGGCCGCAACCACCTGCGGTTCCTGGTGCTACATCTTCGACTGGGGTCGTGAAAGCAAGAACCCGATCCCTGAGGTGACCAAGGTCGTCGGCACTTGGACCGTTCCCGGCCAAACCGGTGGTCAGTATGTCCTTGCCAACCTGGCAGCCCCATGGGCCGTCAACTCGAAGTCTGCCAACGTGGAACTCGCCAAGAAGGCGCTGATAGAGATTGGCTCGGTGGAGACACAAGTCTCTTACGCAGCCCGTATCGGCAACATTCCATCCAGCAAGGATGCGGCTAAAAACGCCGACTTCCAGAAGCTGACGGAACTCGTTCCGATCCATGCCGCAGCAGGAAACGGCACCTTCCTCAAGCAGGCCTCCGGCTTCGGTACCGTTTCGGAAGGTGTTGCGCGCGCTACAGAAGCGCTGCTGCGCAAGGAAACCGATGCCGCCGGCGCACAGAAGATTCTTGTCGACTACGTCAAGGAAACACTGGGCGACGACGTCGTAAAGTAAGCTGGGGCTTACCCCCTAACGCGAGGGAGACGTGGGTAAGCCCACGTCTCCAGATTTCCGTTCGAACGAGTTATAGAGCTTTCCATGGCCCGAAACGTCCACGAAAGGCGCGCAGAACGGCAGCTTCTTCTGATCCTGTTGCCATCACTTGCGCTGCTTCTGGCCTTCGTGATCTATCCCGCGCTTTACTCCGTCTATCTGAGCTTCACCAATGAAGCGCTGACCGGCGCTGCCGCGCTTCGTCCGCGCTTTGTCGGCATTCGCAACTACGCACGGTTGCTGAACGACGCGAAATTCTGGAATGCCTTGCTCGTCACCTTCCTGTTTGTCGTTGGCTCGGCGGTGATCGGCCAGTTCGTGCTCGGCCTGGTCTGTGCGATGGCGCTTCGTCGTCGCATCCATTTCCGGCGGCTCTTCTCCTCGATCATTCTTCTGCCGAACGCCGCGCCGGAGGTTGTTGCCGGCTTCATGTGGATCTCCATGCTGGCGGGAGGCGAGCAAGCGACGCTCAGCCGCATCGTCAGCTTCTTTGGCGTAACGCCGGCCGACTGGCTACAGGTCTTTCCGCTTTCGATGATCATCATCGTCAACACCTGGCGTGGGATCGCCACGGCGATGATCCTCTTGACCGCCGGCCTCAGCACGATCCCCAACGAGATTTATGAGGCTGCCCGCATGGATGGTGCAACACCCTCGCAGATGTTTCGCCGTATCACCCTGCCGTTGATGATGCCGACGATCCTGCTCTACATGCTGATCTCCGCCGTCTCGACCATCGCCGTCTTTGGTCTCGTCTACGCGCTGACCCGCGGCGGCCCGGGCGGGGCGACGGAACTGGTCAGCATCTATATCTACAACCAGTCCTTTACGGCATTCCAACTTGGCTACGGCGCCGCTGTGGCGGTAGTCGCCCTATTGATCTCGCTTGTCCTCGGTATTGGCTATGTCAGAGCCATGAAGGTGGAAGTCTGAGATGGCTGTGATTTCCCCGAGCGACAATGCCAACAAGACCCGGTCTGACCTGCTTGCTTATGCAACGCTGTCACTGATCTCGATCTTTTGCGCCGTTCCCTTCTTCTGGGTGCTTCTTGCGTCCTTCGATGGCAACGCCCAACTGTTCCTTCGTTGGCCCGAACAATGGAGCTTCGCCAACTACCTGCGTGTCTTCACCAAGGAAGACGGCGCGAAGTGGCTGTTCAACTCGCTCTTCGTGGTCGGCAGCGCAACCGTGCTGGTGATGGTGCTGGCCGGCCTCGGCGGCTACGCACTGTCGCGCACCAGGGCCTGGTGGAAGCTGCCGTTCCTTTACGCCATCCTCTTGATCCGCGTCCTGCCGCCGACGGCGCTCGTCGTTCCGCTTTATAAGTTCCTCCTAACGCTAAACAATGCCGAAGGCGCCGTCCTGCGACCAATCTTTGGCGAATACACCAGGCCGATCATGCGCTGGACCGGTTTCATCGATGGCTATCTCGGACTGATCCTCGTGCTTGCGACAATGCAGTTGCCCTTGGCGCTGTGGATCATGAAGACCTTCTTCGACGGCCTGCCGCGCGACTATGAAGAGGCCGCGCTGATGGACGGCGCGACACTCCTGCAACGCATTCGCCGTGTGCTCATCCCTCTGGCGCTGCCGGGACTGGCGGCCGCCGGACTATTTGCCTTCATGTCGGCTTGGGGTGATTTCCTGCTACCGCTGATCTTCCTCTCCTCGCCGGAACTGCAGACGCTGCCGCTCGGCCTGTTCCGCGCATTCCTGCGCATCAACGAGATCGACTACGGTCTACTTGCCGCGCTCGCCTTCATCTACCTCCTGCCGGCCGTCGTCGCCTTCGGCTTTGCACGTCGCTTCCTCGTGCAGACATTTGCCGGCGGCGTCAAAGGCTGACACCAGAAAGAGTTTTACGATGATCAATCTCAGGAACGTTCGCAAATTCTACGGCGCATTGGAGGTCATCAAGGGCGTCGATATCACTGTGGAAGACGGCGAGTTCGCGGTGTTCGTCGGCCCGTCGGGCTGCGGCAAGTCCACCTTGCTGCGGATGATCGCGGGTCTTGAGGGCATCGATGCTGGCGACCTCATCCTCAATGACAAGCGCATCAACGATGTTCCCCCTGACCAGCGCGGCATCGCCATGGTGTTTCAATCCTACGCGCTTTATCCGCATATGACGGTTGCGGAGAATATCGGCTTCTCCCTCAGCCTGAAGAAGGTCCCGGAGGCGGAAATCCGCCGCCAGGTCGAAGCCGTCGCCGAAATTCTGCAGCTCACCGACTATCTCGATCGCCGCCCCGCTGCCTTGTCGGGCGGCCAGAGACAGCGCGTCGCCATTGGTCGCGCCATCATCAAGAAGCCGTCGCTGATCCTTTTCGATGAGCCTTTGTCCAATCTCGATTCGGCATTGCGGGTGCAAATGCGTGCCGAGCTGCAGCGCCTGCATCGCGAGCTGAAGGCGACCGTCGTCTACGTGACGCATGATCAGGTCGAGGCCATGACGATGGCCGACCGCATCGTGGTTCTCAACAAAGGCGTCGTTGCCCAGCAGGGCGCACCAATGACCCTCTACCACCAGCCCGACAACGAGTTCGTCGCGACCTTCATCGGCTCTCCGAAGATGAACACCATTCCGGTGACGGTCACGAAACCGATCGCCGGCAAGGTTCATGCCCGAAGCGCGCTCGGTCTGTCGCTCGACCTGCCCGATGCCGGCGCGATTGTGCCGCAGGGCCAGGCGACACTTGGCATCCGTCCGGAGCATCTGAAGATTGCAGCGGACGGGCAGGGCGATCTTTCGGCAGAGGTCATCATTGTCGAACGTCTCGGCGTTGAAACCTACATGACCGTCGGCTCGCAAGAGCAGCCGATCGTCGTCCGCGCCGAAGGCGACATCGCGCTGCGGCCGGGCGACCGCGTGTCGCTCACAGCCGATACATCCGCCTGCCATCTGTTTGATTCCGCCGGCCGCGTCATCCGTCCGGCCCAAGCTTCATAACATCGAGGATCCCATGTCAATCAAGGTCACCATCTGGAACGAAGGCCGCCACGAACAGCTGCACAAAGAGGTTCAGGAAATCTACCCTGATCGGATCGACGGTGCGATCGCAGCCGGCATTGCTCACCCGGAATTCGAGATCCGCCGCGGCACGCTCGACGATCCGCACCAAGGACTGCCGGATTCCCTGCTCAACGACACAGATGTGCTGCTGTGGTGGGGGCACATGGCGCATGAGGAAGTGAGCGATGGCCTGATCGACCGCATCCAGCAGCGTGTTCTCAGGGGGATGGGTCTTCTTATCCTGCATTCCGGCCATCACTCGAAACTGTTTCGCCGGCTGATGGGCACCAACGCCAATCTCTCCTGGCGCGAAACACCGCAAGGTGATCTCGAGCGGGTCTGGGTGATCAATCCGGCGCACCCGATTTCAGAGGGGCTGCCGCCCTATTTCGAGGTCAACGCCTCGGAAATGTATGGCGAACCTTTCGACATCCCGCAGCCCGACGAGCTCGTCTTTATCTCCTGGTACTCCGGCGGCGAGATCTTCCGCAGCGGCTGCACGTTCCAGCGCGGTCGTGGCCGCATCTTCTTCTTCAGCCCTGGACATGAGACCTATCCGATCTACCACGACAAGACCGTGCACAAGGTTATCGCGAACGGCATCCGCTGGGCCAAGCAAAGCCACACCGATGGTCGGATCCTGGAAAACTGGCACCGCGCAGAACCCATTCACGCCCGCCCGGCGTAACGATCGGCCTACCACCTTCGCTTATGCCGGCCGTCCCGCCTGGGCGTCCGGCTCCGGCAGTGCAAGCAGACGACGCAACGCCATCGACGGTCGGGTAAGGTCTGCCAGCGTATAGCCATCGAGCACATCGAGAAATGCAGCCGCGGCGGCGGCCAACGCCCGCTTCAACACGCAGGCAGGCTGCACGACACAGACAATCTCGCTGGTGTTTTCCATACAAGGCACGATCGCAAAATCAGGCTCGCAGGCCCGAACGATCTCGCCGACACCGATCTGCTCGACACCACGCGCTAGCCGCATGCCGCCCTGACGACCGCGCACCGTATCGATCAGACCTTTCTGCCCGAGCTCATGGGTGATCTTCATCAGATGCGCCTTCGAGATATCATAGGCTTCGGCAACTTCTGCGATCGTCGACAGCCGCTCTCCTTTGAGCGCCAGATACATCATGAGCCGCAACGCGTAGTCGGAATAGACGGTCAGACGCATTCGCAGATCCTTCACGAAAATCGTAGGCACCGGCATAAAGATATTCAAACGATGCATCAATTAGCAAAGCGGCCATTCCTGACCGCTTTGCCGTTTCGAATGCCTATGCGGCTTCGAGTTCGTCGGCCGGGCCGAAGAATTCGTAGTGGATCCTGTCCTGCGGGACCCCAGCCTTTGCGAGACCGCTCACAAACGCGGCCAGGAAAGGTCTTGGGCCGCAGAGGTAGAAGTCTGCTTCCGCGATCGGTGTATTCTCGGCCAGCCAATCGACAGTGATGTAGCCATCGTGGTCGAAGTGAATGCCTCTCTCGTCTCGCTCATGCGGATTGCCATAAAAGATTGCCGTTCTAAAAGACTTCCGATCTTTGGCGATGTCGCGTACGTGCGATCCCATCGCATGGACCCGCCCGTTCTCGGCACCATGGACGTAATGAACCGGAAAGTCATGGCCGCTGTTTGCGATCGTCTCCAGCATGCTGACCATCGGTGTCAGTCCGACACCTGCGCTGAGGAGCACGACGGGTCTGTCCTGGCCGGGCTGCAGGTGGAAGTCTCCTGTTGGCGGGGCCACCTCAATGACCGCACCTTGTTGGATCTGATCGTGGAGGAACCGCGACACCAACCCATGCGTCTCACGCTTGACCGAGATGCGATAGGTCTCACCATTGGGCGCGGAAGAGATACTGTAATTTCGGTGCTGAGGCGGCAGGCCCGGAATGTCGAACCGGAACGTCAGGTACTGACCGGGCCGATGGCGGACCACTGCCCGACCATCAACCGGTCGCAGCACGAATGATGTGATGATGTCGCTCTCGCGTCGCTTCGACACGACGGCAAACCGACGCCAACCATTCCAGCCACCCTCGCTCGATTGCAGATCATCATAGATCTGCTCCTCACGTCCGATCAGGATATTGGCGAGAAACCAGAAGGCCTCGCCCCAAGCACTGAGGACGTCTTCCGTTGCTGCTTCGCAGAGAACCTCCCCGATGGCACCCAAGAGGGCGGTGGCGACATGAGGATAGTGATCAGGCCGGATGTTGAGGCCGACATGCTTCTGTGCGATGCGCTCTACGGCCCCGGTGAGTGCGGGCAGATTGTCGATGTTCTGGGCGTAAGCGAGGATTGCCTGGGCTAGTGCCTTCGTCTGACGCCCGCCTTCACCTTGGTTCGACTGGTTGAACAACTCGCGGACCTCTGCATTTTCGAATAGCCGCTTGTACATGGCCGCCGTAATTTCGGTGCCGTGCTCTGCAAGCGCAGGCACGGTCGCGCGCACGATCGCCTTCGTGGTCTCGGTCAGTATTTGCGTCATCATCATCTCCAAATGTTTTCCGTCAACGTTGCTGACGTAACCCCTATAAGATATACTTACAATATATGTTTAGATGCTGTGCCGTTCGGTCGCAGCCCGAGCCGTCATAGCTCCAAGGACTGCCTTCGACGTTTGGCTCATGAATTTCCACGGCCAGCTTCACCGCCACCACCCGAGGGCGTCCTCCGTGAACAAGTCGAAATCGATGGCCTTCTTCAATTGAAGCGCGATCAGAAAAGCATTTTCTGCGCACTGGTGCGGTGATGCCAGCATTGCGACGTTCGCAATTAAGTTCGAGGAACGCCATGCTCGGTGCCCCGAGCGGCGCGCGTAATCAACTCCGGTGCGTCAGGCAGACCGACCGCCACCGCGACGGGGTTCCGCGTGGACGCTGTCCTAAATTAGGGTGTCATTTCGCCCCCTGCCGGAATCGACCCCTCCAGATTCAGACTCGCGCCATTTTGGGAAACCATGAGAGTCGGAAACGGCGCTCGTCGGTATAATAACACTTCGAATAACCGCCCTATCAAGGGTTCACAATGCTTCCGACCTGGACGGCCGCCTGCGACTGGGTGTTGATCCAGCCTTTCGGCACGCCTTCGGGCAGAATTTCCGGTGTGGTGAAAAAGACTCCGTCCGGGGTTGGATTGGGAGTTGGGGTCACCGCAGCCTGAGGCGTGCCAGCGACACCGGTCAGCAGCTGAATCCGCGCCAGCATCGAGAAATCCTCATGCACCGTGTTGTGGCAATGGTTGACGTAGGCGCCGCCGAATTCGCCAAACTGAACCTGGAAGGTGACGCTGCCGCCTTCGCCCAACCTCCAGACGTCCTTCCTCTGCAGGTTCTCGGTCGCATCGAGTTTCATTCCGTTGCGCGAAATGGTTATCCCCTCCTCGAAATGAAGGTGAATGGGATGATCCCACCCGCCGCCGCCGTTCTTGTAGGTCCAATGTTCAACCTCGCCAGGCTTCGGGATGAGCAGGGAAATCCTGTTGGCGTTCATCGAGTGGGAAGCCTCGCCGTTGACGCGAATGGTCCACGGAAAGCTGACGAATTCGCCGCAATCGGGCACGCATCCGTTGACCCCGCGGGCATCTCCCTTCCCCGACCTGCCAAACTCGACGAGTCTTGTGCGCACCGGAGCGACGATCGGAATCTGCTCAGTCAACTTGGGCGGAACCTGACTGCTGTCCGGGTCCGTGGCGCGGTGGATGACACCGGGGACATCCACGCTTTCGACTGCGCCAACCACGCGAAACTCAAGCATCGGCCCGACGACCGGATCCGAGGAAACGCCCCGCAGCGCGTTGGCCAGGCTGAGCTCCTCCTTGGGACCACGACCGTCTTCGTGACGAATCAGATTGACCACCTGTATTCTGTCACCAATGCGGAAACCGGAAAAATCAGCGACGAAGTCGTAGCGTTCGGCGATCCCCTGCAAAGGAAGCGACTTTAATGTCAGGGTGTTGACAACAAGATTTCCATCATTGGCAATAAATTTGATGGGGACGGCATTTCCCCTGGCATCCGCGAGTGCGAGTTTCAGGAATCGCGACACGCACGCGTTCAGGGTGCGGAAACGGTACTTTCGCGGCAGCACTTCGAAGAATGGCGCATAGCCGAAATTGACCAACGGCACGTCCCCGAGCATTCCGTCAGTGTCGAAAATGTCGAAGAAAAGCTGGCCCGCAGCGTCGCATACGGCATCGGAAAATATCAGATTGACGTCAAAATCGACGTTTCCCCAACCCAGCAATTTGCCGCTCGGCAGCCGTAGATTGACGCCGTCCGACAACGCCTCGTTGCCACGGTCGGGGCCGCTATAGTAGTTGATAGTGCCAAGGTTACCTTTATAGACGTTCTCCGCCGTGAAGAAGAAACGGTGATCATGCGCGAACATGCTGCCCTGCAGTTCGCGGAAATCTCCAGAGACGTTGACAAGGCTGGTGTTGTCGTCCGGTCCTGATGCCCGTCGATCGGTTGCCTGCGTGTTGATCTTGTCGCGCCGGGCAAGCGTCGTGCTCCAGCGGTAATCGTAGAACGTGCCGGGGAAATGATGCACATTCGCGGCACCATCACTCTCGGCGCCATTGTGCGCGTTGTGGAAATGAAGCTGGGTTTCGTTGCGCCCGAAGCCGTTGTTTTGGGCCCGGTCGACGGGCAGGTCGTTGTAGACGCGGGCGATGATGGGTTCGCCGTACCGGCCCTTGATCAGGAACGGGGGCAGCGTGCACTCGGCAGCCCTGCCATCGCCATAGGTCCAGACGCTGTTTGGCTGCTGGCGCGGAAAATCGTCGTGGAGGAATCCGCCGGTTCCGCTTTGGGTAATCTGGCCGAGCCTGAGTATGTAGCCGACCTTTGGAAAGAACTCGTCCCAGCGCTGATGTGCGAAGATCTCGCCGGGCGGGCGGCCTTCAATCGGCCCACGGTGTGTCAGCGGATTAACAAATGCCGGGTTCGTCGGATCGGCCGAAAAGTCGGTGTGGTAGGATAGGCGCTTTGCCGGCCGCTCGCCCAGGCGGGCGGGAAAGGCGGCATGGCCGTCGGGCGTCCGGACCATCGGCAGCGGCTTGAGCAGGTGTAGCCGGCTCAGCCGCTGGGAGAATTTCCTGATACCGAACAGCGGTGTCAGCGGCGCGCCGGTCGGAACGGCGGCGTAAGCGCTCTTCGCAAAAGGACTGAGACCGTTTTTGCAGACGAGATATCCGCTCGCTGTGAAAACACCCCACCGCAGCAATTCGCGACGGGTAACTTGTTGCTGATTTAGCGCTCTGACGATCTCGGCTCGGTTTTCCCGGGCGAGGCTCGCCTCTCGCTGTCGCACATGCGACGCGTCGTGGGAAATATACATCGATCTAACCCCCCAATCAAAAGTGGGTTTTGGCGCTCCATTCTGCCCTAACGCGAATTTTACTCTCAAAACGTAGAAGAGCAAATGCGGGCCCACATCTTAGGGGCCGTCTGCCCGCGGAAGGGAAAGGGAGCGGGTCTCATCCTCGCCGAGATCAGCCGGAGCCGATGACGGCGCGCATGCGGTGCTCATTCTCGATCAAGCCGGATGGCACGTCACGCCGAAACTCAAACTGTCGGACAGCATCACCCTGATGTTCCGACCCCCGCGCTCACCGGAACTGAACCCCCGTCGAGGACGTCTGGCAGTTCATGCGCGACAACTCGCTCTTCTGGCCCCGATAAGCTTGATCGCCGCTTCGACCCTTTTCACGTCGAGCGGTTCGCGGCCGGGCTGTTTGCTTTCGCCGGCGCAGCGGCAATACGATCCCTTGTTCGCTCCGAGATCCGACGTCTTTCGAAATGAGCGATGGCGCCGAACACATGAAAGATCAGCTCGCCGGCGGCTGAAGACGTGTCGATCTTCTCTTCGAGACTCAGCAGGTCGACCTGGCGATCGCGGAGCATCTTCGCGGTTTCGAGCAATTCCGAAGACGTCAGCTTCGACGGAAGCTGTCTGAGCATCACACCGGTCAAGGCCATCATCTCCGGCGAAGGTGAAGTCCTGGCCAATCAACTCGACGCAATGATACCGAGAATTCGCATTACCGAATTGCTCAACGAGGTTGTCGAGCACACTGGTTTCCTCGGCGCATTCACCAATCTGCCGGACCGGAGGCACGTACCCGAACGAAAGTCCTCTTTTGGCAGCGATCCTGGCGGACGCAACGAATCTCGGGCTGTCACCCATAGCCAATGCCAGCCAGGGCGTGACGCGAGCCCAGGTCATCTGGGCCAACGACGCCTAGCAGGCGATCTTCCCAATTGAAACCTCGCTCGATGTGCCAGCTCCGCTGCCGCTACCGTTTCGCATCACCTGATTAGGCGACCGATCACCAAACCACGCACCGTGCGCGATATCTGCAATGCCGCGGTTCCGACCTGGATCGATGACACACTACCCTCGGCCCGTTCCAGTTGTTGCCCATCCGCACGTGCCGCTACCCAGCTCTTCTCGTTCCGCCACCTCGCGCGCGGACAAGCGACATCAACATCGGCCCGATCGAGAATTCGCCTTTTTCCGCGCGACGTGTCAGATCTCTGAGATAACCGCCCGCCGAGTTGATGTGGCCGCCGCGCTCAAGGATGCATGCCATCACTGTTGCTGCATTCTCCGGTCCCATCGTCGTGGCTGCCTCCTCATAGGCCGACGCGCTGACAGCCAGCATCCCGCGGACAACGACCGCCGCGGCCATCATGTCCCGCCAATTTGCAATCTTGCCACCAGGCCCGTAGCTCACCATGTCGGGGCAAGCCTGCAGCACGAGACCGAGCGGGAAGGACTTCAGGCCCGAGCCATCGTCTCTTGCACTGTTTTGCGGCCGGGCCGCACTTCGATCGTCACGCTCTTGCTCTTGCTTTTGCCCCAGCGCAACGGTGTGAGGCTCAATTTTGAATGCCGAGTTTGCCCCCTGCTTTGTCTCAAAAGCTGGTTCAAGGTCAAAAGTAGAGTCGGGGTTTGAATTATGTATGTGGCGTTCATTTTGAGCGGGATTGCCGCTCGTATTTCTTGTTTTTAGCAGTGTTTCCAATCTGTTAGTGATGTCGTCGCGCAGCGTCTTCATTTCTTCAAGCGCCGTTGCAATCTGATCGGCCGTCGGCGTGCGCGGTATGGTATCGACCAGTTCCCTGAAGTAGCTGAACGCAGTTTCCCAATCGCCCGCCAGGTCTTCTTCCATCGCGGTCTCAATCAGCTTCGCAACATCCCGGCGACAAAGGCTGAACTGCTCGCGCAAACGCTGCAGGTGAAGCCGTTCCGCCGCCACCTCCGCTGCCAAACGTTCGATTTCCTCGCAGCGTACGATCAACGGCGCCAATGAAAAGCCAAACGCCTCTCCGATCTCGCCTTGCCTGGCCCTACGGGCATAGCGTTTGCCGTTTGGACTGTCTTTGCGGATGATCAGTCCGGCGTCTACCAGCACCGCCAGGTGGCGACGGATCGTCTGTTCGGCCATGCCGTGCGAACGCAACGAAAGCTGCTCGTTCGATGGAAAGACAACAAGACCATTTTCTTCCGATAGGACATTCTTCGGATAGAAACTGAGCAGCGCATTCAGGACTGCAAGAGCGCGATCCGTCACGCCAAGCAAAGGCTTGGCTGCACACAATGACCTGTAGACTTTCCACTTGTCGACCGATTGATCGGCCTGAAGCTCGCTCGCCGCCTTCTGGCTGGCGAGCATGCCAAGCGTCATTGAACGCCGCCCAAAGGGCGTCGTCACATTTCCTGATTCCATCACCTTCACCTTCTCGAAGGCAAAAGAAATAGGCCCACCAGACTGGTGCCAACTCTTGACAGCGATTCCCGGAAATGCGATTCTCTAGCTGCTAACCTATGAGAAGGGCTTCCGTGACGGCAACGTTCGGGAGCTTTTTTCTTTTGCGGCGTTATCCTTTGCTGCTGCGTTGTGTCGACTGCACGAATTCGCTGTGAAGCGCTTCCATACGATCATTCAAGAAATCGACGAAACTCGCCGGAACAGCCTTGGTAAAGCTGATCTTGGCGCCCGTCTTCGCGTAGCTGACAGTCGCCAGAAGAAAGCCATTTGCTCGTATTTCCGTCGCGGCAGACTGCGCAACCGTCGGCGCCGCTTCAGCCTTGAGCGCGCCAAGAGCGATCGCAAAGCGATCTTTTCCGGTTCCGGCCTTGTCCTCACCCAGTGATTGCCTGATGCGTATCGCACCGTCTTGGCGCGTGGCAAAGGCATCGGCGAAGTCGATCCAGCGGCGGCGGCCGATCTCCGGCGAGGAGCCAATCGCAAGCAGTACATCTCGTGGGATCGCGGTTGCGATCCGCAACATCTCCGACACGTGCGACTTTCCTGTTGCCAGCGATGCGCAGATCACGTCACGCCGATATCCGGCCTGTTCTTGCGACAATGCGAATGCACACTTCTCGATGAACGACAGATCATTGCGATTTGCGTTTTCTTCGCCCTGGAAGACGATTGCCTCTTCGTCACTAAGTTCCCGCACAATGGCACGGAACTTCAGTCCAAGCGCCTTGGCTGCCGCCAATCGCCGCCGACCGAACACGATCTGGTAGGGCAGCCCATCGCCTTTGTGCGGTCTGATCAAGCCGGGGACAATCTGCCCGCGCTCCCTGATGGATGTCGCAATCTCTTCGATCGCCGCCTCGTCATAGGCGCCGTCGAAGCGGTCCGGGATGGTGGACGGCGCAACGTCATCGGGGTCTACCTCAACGATGTGGTCGCCGTCCTTGAGAAGCCTGTCGAGCACCTCGCCCTTTTCTTGTATCTGCCTGACGCCTGCAGCGACCTTGAGAAGGTGCGGAGACGTCGTCGGCTTGGCAACCGGCGCGGCGGTCGGTTGTTCAAGCTGGCCAAGAACATTGGCAAACATGCCACGGGAATCTTTGCGGCTCATTCGCGCCCCCATGCTGCCCAGAGCAACTTCTCGATCTCAGCATTGGCAGCGTTGATCGACTCCATCGCGCGGTCGTAGGTTTTCGGTGCCGAGAACCGGGAGCGCTGTACCTCGTAGAGGCTCTGCTTCCACGTCAGCGCGTCGGCAACCGCAGTTGATTTCGCCACCATGTTCAGCAACAGGTCTTCGCCGAAAACCTGTCGCATCAAGGCGGTCATATTGGCCTGCGGGTGATCGTTGGCCTCGAACTTCGTCACCAGGAACTTCGCGAAATCCCACTGCGCCGAGGTTCCCATCTCGCTCAATATCTGCATGTATGACGAGGCAAGCTCGAGGAATTTCCCAGTTGAATCGACATCGAGCATGTGGGCGGGAACCGGTATGACGACGCCAGTGGCGGCGGTCAGCGACGAAAGCGTCAGGAAGTTCAGCGAAGGCGCCGAATCCATAAGAATGACATCGTAGTCGTCGGCGACCTGTTCGAGCGCCTGCGAGACCCGCAGGAGGAAGCTCGTGCCGCCGTTCTTACGCATCTCGAGAGCGACCGCTGTTTCAAACTCCGTCAGATCGAGACCCGCGCAGATCACGTCAAAGCCGGCAATATGCGTGTTGTGGACGAGCGACTTCGTCGGCTTGGGATCTAAGAAGCGGATGGCAGCATAGAGCGTTTCGTCTTCCCGAGGATCGAAATCAGGAAGGGTACCGTGCAAACTGGTAAGTGATGCCTGCGGATCAAGATCGACCGCCAACACCCGGTAGCCCTTGAGTGCCAGGTAGTGACCGAGATGGATGGTCGTGGATGTCTTGCTGGAGCCGCCCTTGAAGTTGGTGACCGCAATGATCTGGCATTCCTCGTCCTCGACACGGCGCGGGTTCATCCATTTCTTGCGCCCCTTTTCAGCCAGCATCAGGCGAAGCTCGAGGATCTGCTCAAGCGTATACATGCGACGGCCATTTGACGTCGTCTCGGGCGACAGACCCTTGTCCTTCAGAACGATCTGCCTGATATAGGCTTCCGAGACATCCAGGAGCGCTGCGACTTCCGATGAGGAGAATTTCCGCATCTCGCGGCGCGCATCGGGTGGATATTGCGCCATCGAGAGATTTTGCAGCGCGAGTTCCAATTTGGTGGAAAAGCTCTGCATGAAGTCGAGGCTGCTTAAGTGCCGGTTCACGATTCTTTCCTCAGTTCGTTTCAATAGCCTAAGCGCCGATATCGTTCGTGAAAGGTTGATGCGGTTATTGTTTCGCCCTGGGACGATAATTCGCCCTTTTTGCGTAGTTACAGAACTAACTCGATTCGGGAGATTCGGCAAACCCTTCGCGGATGCCTGGTGTCGCCTGCGTTGTGGCAGGCGCACAGCAGAGCGCTCCTCAGCGCCTTGACGAGGAGCCTAGCGCAATTGTGGGAGTTTGGAAGAGCCTAGCAGGTGGCAGCTACCGTGACCTAGTTGTCCTCGGACTGCGACGACACGGGGTGGTGGCGACGTAAAACGACGTCACTTGGCTAATGAACCGGAGGCGCAATCGGGCCACAAATGTCTCAATTGGCAATAGGATGGCTCATGGCGCGCGTAGGTAACAGGCCACCGCGGGGCTCCTCATGTGAGTGCATCCCGCGATGACCTTGCATTGCGTAATCCTCAGGGCTGCACGACGATCACGGCCGCTGGCGCCTCGTTTTCAACCGGCTCGCTGGCATCGGGATCGGACACAGGTTCTTCCACGGGAAGAGTATCTCTAATCTGATCAATCTTGCCAACGGCTGGGCCGACACCCAAGATGTCCTTCGCGCGTGCAAGAGCCCCGTCCGTCACAACGCCATCCTTGGTGAAGCCCGAAAGCGCGTCGCGCAGCGCTTCGTCGCCAAGAGCCGGGTCTGTAGGAATGGCGTCGGGCCCGTTCTCGGCCTCGAACTCGGCGTAGGCCATCACATAGGCCGAAACCGCCGCCATTCGCGGATCGTTGGAATGCATGTAGGCGTGGTAGTTTCTGTTCAGCGAACTCATTCCGGCAAAATCGGACTTCGGAGCTTTCGCACTGGTCGTCGCGACCTTGGTCTTTGTTGCTGCTCCAGACTTCTTCTCATGCGTGAACAACGACCTCAACGTGGGGCGCTGGCTGCTGTCGCGATCCTTGCTCTTTCCATGGGTACCAGCAGCGCTCGATTTTCCGTGGTTGGAGTTGCCGCCGGCATGGCTTCCGCCACTGCCGTTGCCGCCTCCATTCCCGTTTCCACTGCCACCTCCGGAATTGCCGTTGCCGTTACCGCCCTTCGCATAGGCGATATTGGGCAAGCCCATTGCGGCGCCTGCCAACGGCGCAACTGCAATTGTTAGCGCAATAACGCTGCGTCCAAGAATAGTGGAAATGCTCATATTAACCTCCTGGCTCAATGCCACTTCGCAATGCGTTGTTCCTTCGGCCGGAAAGCATGACGGAGAGCGGGGCGGGCTCGAAGCCAGCTTTCCGGCCTGGCGCGGTCACCCCGCGTTCCAAATCAACAACGACGTTAGCTTGCGTTCGGCATCAGTTCCACGGCGCTCAGACCATTGCTCAGCCATCTAGGACCTAGGTCTGATCCGTCACAGACCAAAGGTCTGAAAACCACTCGCTGTGACGCGATATTGTTTGACCCCTCGGAGGAAGGCGGTAATTCTGCAATTTCAATGAACTGAAGAGCCGCCGCTGGGCGGTCGATCCGAGATATCTCGTGCGGCCCCGTGAACTCATAAGACGATGGAATTCGCAATCGCTTACCAAGCAGTTTCTGCTCACCGGAGGTGTCGTATCGCTGGTGGCGATGGCTTTCGTCGGCGCGTTCGTGAGCAGTCTGATCGAGGACGCGGTCACCCGTAATTCGGCGGCGTCGACCGCCCTCTATGTCGACAGCGTGATCGCGCCCCTCCTGCCTGACATGCTCGCGGGCCAGGAGCTCGACGATACTGTCTCCCGCGCACTCGACGAGACCCTCGGGCAGGGCGCACTTGGAAACCGCCTGATGTCGTTTAGGCTTTGGCGCGCGGACGGCACCGTTCTCTACTCGAACGACAAAAGCATGCAAGGAAAGCGCTTCGAACTAAGCGACGATCTCAGGACGGCTTTTTCCGGCAAGATGGTCGCCCAATTCGATCGCCTGGAAGACCCGGAGGATCAGGCCGAGCGAGCCAGCGACAAGCCTCTGCTTGAAATCTACAATCCTGTTCTGCAGCCATGGTCGGGGCAGGTCGTCGCCGTCTCCGAATTCTATGAAGTAGCCAACGATTTCCAGCGCAGCCTCAATCAGGCGCGTTTGCATAGCTGGATGGCCGTCGCGGCGTTCACACTCGCCTTTTTCATCGTTCTGTCGGCCATCGTCTTGAGAGGCAGCAGGACCATCGAAGAGCAGCGGCGCGCGCTGAGACGCCGCATTGATGATCTTTCCGCGCTGTTGTCACAGAATCAGGCGCTGCGGGCGCGCGTCCAACGCGCGTCTCGGCGCGCCACGGCGCTCAACGAGAGCCACCTGCGGCGCATTGGCGCCGACCTTCACGACGGACCGGCGCAACTCGTCGCATTTGCTTCGTTACGCCTGGACAGCAATATGCTGGTCGATCCTGCGACGCCCGCGACATTACGCGAACGCGAAATTGCAGCCATCAAGGCAAGCCTCGACGAGGCCATGCATGAGATCAGGACGATCTGCAACGGCCTCGTGTTGCCGCAGATCGAGGCAGCGAGCCTGCCAGAGATATTGGAGCGCGGCGTCCGTGCGCATGAACAGCGAACCGGATCACGCGTTGATTTGTCGATAGCAGAAGCGCCTGAGCATCTCTCGCCCTCCGCAAAGATCTGTATCTACCGCTTCGTGCAGGAAGGGTTGAACAACGGCTACCGCCACGGCGGCGGCATAGAACAACGCGTGGTGCATCGCATGGAAGGTGACCGCATCAGCATTGAGGTTTCTGACGGCGGTTCCGGTTTTAATCCCGATGACGTCGGGCCCACCAGCCTCGGCCTTGCGGGTCTCAGAGAGCGGATCGAAAGCCTTGGGGGGACCTTCCATCTCCAATCGTCCGCACAAGGCACCATTGTCAGCATGTCGCTCAGCAACGAGGAGATTACCCAGACATGACAACAGCAATTCGCGTCGCGGTGATCGATGACCACCCGTTATTCAGGGAGGGGGTAACTCGCAGCCTTTCGGAGATCGACGGATTTCAAATCGTCGCGGAAGGAAGCACGAAGGACGATGCGATCAACGTGGCTGAGAATCTGCAGCCGGATGTCCTGCTTATGGACATTTCCATGCCTGGCGGCGGTTTGAACGCGATCGCTCCAATTCTGGAAACAGTACCCTTGCAGAAGATTGTCATGCTCACGGTTTCCGAGTCCAGCGACGACGTTACGGCTGCATTGAACAGCGGTGCAAAAGGGTATGTGTTGAAGGGCGTCGGCTCCAGGGCACTTGCCGAAATCATCCGTAGCGTGGCGGCTGGCGAAAGCTATGTCGCCCCGGCGCTATCAGCACGGCTGCTTTCCAGTCGCTCTTCGCCCGCTCCGAGGCGATCCTCGGCTATTGTGGGACTGACCCCGCGTGAACAACAGGTCCTGCAACTCGTCGCGTCCGGTTTGAGCAACAAGCATGTCGCACGCAAGCTCGATCTTCACGAAAAGACCATAAAACATCACATGACGCAGATCATGGCCAAGCTTGGTGTCGCCAACCGAACGGAAGCGGCGATGGCACTGCGAGATGCCATCGACGGGCGCGAGGATCAATGAGAAAAGGATTCCAGGCGCGTTTCATCCGCTGAGGTCGCGCGCCGGTTGACAATCGTGCGCCCCCTGGCGTCTTTCATGATGTAACGGCCATTCCTTATAACTTCGCTCATGCCATCCCGGTGACGAACTTCCATCGCTGAGCTGTCTTCATCGTCGGGATCAGTCGTCGAGCCACTGCCGGTTGTGGTGCCGCTGCTCGATCTGCCACCGCTATTCCCGTTGCCGTGGGCATTTCCTCCACTGTTGCTGCTTCCTCCACCGTTGCCATTGCCATTGCCGCCACCACTATTGCCTCCGCCGTTTCCATTGCCGTTGCCGCCACCATTGCCGTTCCCGCCTTTGGCGGCCTCGGCAGTCTGGAGATCAAGCTTAAGCGAGGCGCCTGAGACCACGATCTTGTACGGCATCGCCACCAGCGATAGCGCGATTGATGTGCAGCACAGGGCCGCAGCAAATTTTCGACGTGCGAGTATCGTCATTCCCGTGCATTCCAAGATTCCTGCCTGGAATTTGCCCATGGCTCGACCGGAAGGTCAATTCGCAATCGCCACTTTCAGACCTTTCCTCGATGGCGGCAGGACGTTTGTCCGGCTAGCCTAGGACCAAGGTCCGGGGATTTTCAGTGGAGGAAACACGACTGAGGTAACGCAAGACATCGACACCTTGTAAGATACGCCGCTCACACCGGCACCGACGTCGAGTACTTGACCCGCTTCAAGGCGAAATGCGACGAGGATGTCGATACTGCGTGGTGTGTCAGAATCCCTTGCATAAGCAGCCGTTCATAGTCCTGAACATCGGCGACGGCGACCCGCAGCAGATAGTCCCAATCGCCCGACATCGAATAGCATTCGAGCACCTCCTCGTGACTTTCCACGAAGCGCTCGAACTCACTTCTCGCGACCGGATCATGTGCCTTCATCCGCACTTGGCAAAACACGGTCAGACCACGACCAACGGCCTCGGGGCTGACTAGCCGTACAGTCGGCCCAAGCATGCCAGCTGCCTCTAGCGCCTTGATGCGCCGCCAGCAAGAGGCGCTCGATGCCCCGACCCGCTCGGCCAACGCGGCGTGGCTGAGACTGCCCTCACTTTGAAGCAGTCTGAGAATCTTTCGGTCGACATTGTCGATTTCAGGCATTTTCATCGGAATCTCTCATTTCGCGACACGTACGTTTCTCATGCTACGACACTTCCGGCGAAACTCTGCAGTCAGAACGGGTTTTGCATGCCGTTCCGTTCACACAGTAGCGCGGTTTGTCGGAGATGAAAGTCTGAATGGGAGAGCTTTATCAGAACGCGCCGGACCTGCCGCGGTCAGCCGCACGCCGTTGCGCCGGAGGAACAGACGTCAGACCGGGGCGCTGAAAAAAGTAAAATAAGCCCATGCCGCTAGGAACAACGCAAGAATCGCCACTGCAATCGCGAGCTTGCGAAGGCCTGGCCGCGGCGGCCGCGGCGGCTTGCGACGTCGGAATTGAATGACGTTATCGTTCATCTGCAGTTTCTCCTCGTGCCGCATCATACGCTGTTTCGGGCGAGCAACAGCAGATGTCAAAGAGAAAAAGGCGCTCAACCCTTTCGGGGAGCGCCTTTTCTGTCCCGGACAGCGAACGCGACACATCCGGAGGACATGTCTGCAGGCTATCGATACGGGTAGTGAGCGCTAGATGGCATCATGGCCGCCAAATATCAAGTCGGTACCCAAACTTTTTATAACATCCGTCGCCTGGCCCCGCGTTGCACAGGCAGGCTTGCGTTGTCTGCTGCTTTTTGCCTCGTCCGACTTGTCGCGCCAACCCTCTTAGTCACGTCCCGGCGCAAGCATGCGGGAACGGGTAAGGAAGCGCTTTTCTCGGCCGTTTTCGAGCGAGAACATGCCGCCGCGCCCCGGCACCACGTCGATGATCAGTTGTGTATGCTTCCAGGTCTCGAATTGACTGGCGCTGATTTAGACAGGGACGCCTGCGATCTCGCCGAGCTTGACGTCGTGGTCGCCGACAACGAAATCATCAGCCGGATAGCACATCGGCGATGAGCCGTCGCAACAGCCGCCGGATTGATGAAAGAGTATGTCCGGATGATCTTTCCTGATCTCCTCGATGAGTGCGATCGCACTGTCTGTTGCGGTCACGCGTGGCTGGTCATTATTCGTTGTTTCCATCACCATCTCTCCTGAAGCGGCCCGCTCCCGTTATGGGAGCGAACCGTTGATCGCGCACAAACGACCGCTCTCAGAAGAAGCCGAGGGCCTTTGGGCTGTAGCTCACGAGCATGTTTTTCGTCTGCTGATAATGGTCGAGCATCATCTTGTGGGTTTCACGACCGATGCCCGACTGCTTGTAGCCGCCAAAGGCTGCATGCGCCGGATAGGCATGGTAACAATTCGTCCATACACGACCGGCCTGGATGTCGCGACCGAAGTGGTAGCAGCGGTTGGCGTCGCGGCTCCAGACGCCGGCGCCGAGACCGTAGAGCGTGTCGTTGGCGATCTCGAGCGCTTCCTTTTCATCCTTGAAGGTGACTACGGACACGACCGGCCCGAAGATCTCTTCCTGGAAGATCCGCATCTTGTTGTGGCCCTTGAAGATCGTTGGCTTGACGTAGTAGCCGTTGGCGAGCTCGCCGCCGAGATCATTGCGCGTGCCGCCCGCCAGCACTTCAGCGCCCTCCTGCTTGCCGATGTCGAGATAGGCGAGGATCTTCTCCAGCTGCTCGTTCGATGCCTGAGCGCCAATCATCGTTGCCGCGTCGAGAGGATTGCCTTGCTTGATGGCTTCGACACGCTTGACCGCCCTTTCCATGAACCGGTCGTAGATCGATTCCTGGATAAGTGCACGGCTGGGGCATGTGCAGACCTCGCCCTGGTTCAGCGCAAACATGGCGAAGCCCTCCAGCGCCTTGTCCAGGAAGTCATCATCGTCGGTCATGACGTCAGCAAAGAAGATGTTCGGTGACTTGCCGCCGAGTTCAAGCGTCACCGGAATGAGGTTCTGGCTGGCATACTGCATGATCAAACGACCGGTCGTCGTTTCGCCAGTAAAGGCAATCTTGGCGATCCGCGGGCTGGACGCCAGGGGTTTGCCGGCTTCAAGACCGAAACCGTTGACGATATTGAGGACACCCGGCGGCAACAGATCACCGACGAGTTCAGCCCAGACCAGCAATGACGCCGGGGTCTGCTCCGCCGGCTTGATCACGACGCAATTGCCGGCGGCCAGTGCGGGAGCAAGCTTCCATGCCGCCATCAAGATCGGGAAGTTCCAGGGGATGATCTGGCCGACAACACCGAGCGGCTCGTGGAAGTGATAAGCTACGGTATCGTGGTCGATCTCGCCGATAGAACCTTCCTGCGCGCGAATGCAGGAGGCGAAGTAGCGGAAATGGTCGATCGCCAGAGGGATGTCAGCAGCCATCGTCTCGCGGATCGGCTTGCCGTTGTCCCATGTTTCGGCTTGCGCGAGGAGCTCTAGCTTATCCTCCATGCGCTGGGCGATCTTCATCAGAATATTGGAGCGCTCGGCGACCGACGTCCTGCCCCATTTCTCCCTGGCGGCGTGTGCAGCATCAAGTGCGGCAATGACATCCAGTTCACTGGAGCGGGCCACCTCGCAAAGCTTTCCTCCGGTAACGGGCGTGATGTTGTCGAAGTAGCGCCCCTCGATCGGCTCGCGCCATTCTCCGCCGATGAAGTTGCCATATCTCGTCTTGAACGGCGACTCGACGATCTTCTGATGCAGCATTTGATCCTCCTCCTTGAAAGGGCCAGGTTCGGAGCGAACCGGTGAGAGGAAACTGCGCGAGTTTTGCAACGGGAGAAAGTTACCCTGGAGAATACCGCAGTGCACAGTGTCGCACCCGTGCGACAGGCCAGCGCCAAGGCTGTCAATGCAGATTGAGCCGCTTCATCTTCCTGTGCAGCGTTGCCCGGCTCATGCCGAGTGCAACGGCAGCCTGAGACACATTTCCGCTTGAGCGGGAAAGGGCGCGCACCAAGGCTGCCCGTTCTGCCTCAACAAGATCCCCGTCTGCGGCAATGCTCTGCTCCTGAAGGGCATCGGCGGCGGGCAGCCCCGCC
>NZ_AKKA01000092.1 GCF_000282035.1 Rhizobium sp. CF122 | reverse complement strand
GACGGCGATTATGCTTGTCGTCGCGTCGAAATAGAGCGGATTATGGAGGTTAGGCTGATTTTTATGACCTAGACGGATCGCGAGGTATGATCCGCAAACGTGACGAGTTTGATCGCGCCAGTGGCGCGTACGTGCGATCCTGCGTGCAATCCACAATCGAGAGGTCTGGTACGCCCTAGGGGAATCGAACCCCTCTTTACAGAATGAGAATCTGTTGTCCTAACCGATAGACGAAGGGCGCATTAGGCAAAGAAATAGGAACGAACAGGCAGTTCGACAAGACGTTCGAGCTTTGTGAAAGCGGAGATGGCGACGACTTCTTTGGTCTTGCTTGGCCGGGCGCGAACCGATGCCCTCAGCTTAATACAGTGAACGGATGTCCCGCGCGACGTCGCTCAAATCATTGTTGAACTGGTGATCCTTGCGTTCGAACATCCGAACCACGGCGTGCGGAATCGCTTTCGCATAGAGATAAACATGGGTAGCGGGCACCTCCGCGTCGTCAATGCTATGATAGAGATAGAGGGGAATGCCGGGCGAAGGGCGTTCTGAGACGTCGCCGCAGTCACCCATGCAGTCGCTTGGCCATCCGCCTTCACCGAAGAACGGCGCAGCGATGACAAACAACCCGCCGAATCTCAGCTTCGGCTGCTTGGCAAGCGCATGGATCAAAATGGTGCCGCCGAACGAGTGACCTACGAGAATTGCCTCGTCCTCCAGCGAGTCGAACTCTTTCGCCAAGGCAGCCTTCCAGACTGAGTAGCTAGGATCGTCTTCACCGGGCATTCGGGGATAGCGGATGGCATAGCTTTCGCCGAGCTCGCGCGCGAGGCTCGCCACGAGCTTGTTGTCCCAGTGGTCGTGGACGCCTTCGCCTGCTCCTTGAACGAAGAGGACCTGCTTAGCCATTGCGCCATTTTATTCGACGGACACTGACGGACGCAAGGCTGGGCTATGAGACTCCGAAAGAGCGCGGGAATACTCAGCAACGGGGAAACGTCGTCAACGCCGCAGCGGTTGCTCGACAACGTGCTCTTCTAGATGCCATCAACTCGGGACGCGTGCCACCCCTTGCGGACGGAGGCGTGATTGGCAGCGGGAGCCTTGTTATTCCCTCGGGAGCGGGCTCCGCTACGTGGCAGACATCAACCAGAAGAAGCTGGCTAAGGGTGCCATGGGCAAGGTGAAGTGACCATGAGAACGGACGAAAACGAAAATCTGCTAGCAGGGAAACGGCGTTAGCAAATGCCGCTCATAAGGTATTGAAAACATTGAATGGAGAATTTGAAGTGGCACGCCCTAGGGGAGTCGAACCCCTCTTCCCAGAATGAAAATCTGGTGTCCTAACCGATAGACGAAGGGCGCTTCCTTCGCGGTGGCGCCCTTATAGTCAGGCACTTTAAATCCCGCAAGCGGCAAATTCGATTTTTTTCATAATAATCGCAGGAATTTTATGCGGGTGCGAAATGCCGTTTATTGCAGCCGAATCAAAATACTATTGGTCGGTGTTCGCAATTCATCCAGCAAACTTACGTAGCGTTGTGAACGCCTGAACAGCAGCGTCACAGGGCGTGCGCGATGGTCGCCGGAGCAGTCCTGCCTCCACAACCCCAGTTCCAATCCCGGTTCTTTCCGGTGTCGAGGTGGACAGAGTCGGTATGGCAGTAGGTGCCGACACCGCCGCGATCCGGCAGCGAGCGGATATAGCTTGCGATATCCCATTTCGACACGCCGTCGATCTGAATGTCGGCCGCGTCACAGGTCTTGTGCATGGATTCTTCGGCGCCGCCGACCATGCGGTTGTGGTCCGGGTCGCGGTAGCCCGAGGTGACGACGACCGGTTTGCCGAAATGCGTTTCGACCGCCTTGATCACGTTCAGCAAGTTCGGCTTGAAGCAGCCGACTTCCACTTTGTCGTTTTGAAGATGCAGGCCGTTGGGCGCAATCCGCGTCATGCCGGGCAGGGAGGCTTTTTGCAGCAATCCGGAAAGACTGCCGAGCAAGTTTTGCCTGGGCGCGCTGTAGAGCGCATTCATCGTCTGGCCTGCCAGGGCTCCCGTCGAGAATGAGGCGCTCTGCGTCGGGGCGCTCGTGTTCTGTGAGGATTGCTGTGGCAATAGCGGCTGGCCCTGCTGTGTTTGCTGGGACTGATCGACCGGAACCTGGCTGCTATACACGCTCGAGCGCGTGGGGCTGACACCAACCGGCGCGTAGGCGCTACCACCGGCCGGCTGCAGTTGGGTCGAGGTCGGATTGTTCTGCGGCAGCGTGCGTACCGAAAAGATGCTCATCGCCTGCGCATTGATGCCGGTTGATTGCATTGCCAAGCCGCCGATATTGGCGGGGG
>NZ_AKKA01000091.1 GCF_000282035.1 Rhizobium sp. CF122 | reverse complement strand
CAACGTCGTCGGGGTAGGCAGTAACGAGGATCGTTGGGATCGCGTGACCCGCCTCGATGAGGTGTTCATAAAGCTCGAGCCCGGTCATCTCTGGCATATGGACGTCAGCGATCAGGCAAGCGGTTTCGGCGAGACGAGGCGACGCGAGGAAATCGGCTGCCGACGGAAAGGCCGCGACGTCGTAGCCAAGCGATCTCATGAGCCTTTTCATGGATTCGCGAAGGAACTGCTCGTCCTCGACGACCGAGACCAACGACGCCTTCGGCATATGTGCTCCGGAAGTGGAACGCGGGCGCGCCAACCAACACCAGCGACCCGCATGTGAATGTCGTAGCCTGCGCCCATAGTAGTGTTAGAGCAATCTCAATGTCTGTAAACTTTGGCTTATGCCAAGGCGCAAATTCCGCAGCTGCGCGCCAGGATACCGCCAGGGGCGTGATGAGAGCATTAGCTCTTGTTTGTGCCCTTGCGCCGACCTGATGGGGAATGAGGCTGTTCACGTTTATCGGTTGGGACTAAACTTGCCGCAGAGCAGCCACGCGAATCTTGCAAACCGAGCAGGCTCATTGCCTGCCTTTGATCGTGAGCAAAAGTGATGTCGGAAGCGAACGCTACTGTCTTGGTCATCGACGATGATCCCGCTCTGCGAGCCTCGATCGGGCGGCTGTTGCGATCGCTCGACCTGGATGCTCGGCTCTTTGCGTCCGTCTCAGAGTTTCTCGAGATGGACCTGCCGAACTGTCCCACCTGCCTGGTACTCGACGTCAGATTGCCGGGGCGAAGCGGCCTCGATCTTCAACGTCAGCTCGCCATGGCGAACCAGGAGATTCCAATCATCTTCATCACAGGCCATGGCGATATTTCCATGTCGGTGCAGGCGATGAAGGGCGGCGCCATTGAGTTCCTGACCAAGCCGTTCCGCGATCAGGAACTTCTCGACGCCATTCAACTCGGCCTCTCTCGCGATCGTGCTCGGCGGAAGAATGAGGAAGCTCTGGTCGCTCTCAGGGAGCGCTTCGCGTTGCTGAGCCCCAGGGAGCGCGAGATCATGATCGAGGTCGTGCGCGGTCGCCTCAGCAAACAGATTGCCTTTGATTTCGGCATCGCCGAAGTCACGGTGAAGCTGCACCGCAGCCATCTGATGCAAAAGATGAACGCCCATTCGCTTCTTGCACTCGGCCGAATGGCGGAAAAGCTGCAACTGGTACCCCAGGAGCCGCAACACTGCTGAGCCGAAGCCGCATGCGCAGTGGTGGCTCTATCGGCATTCGATCTGCCGTCGCGTGTAATCCAAAGTTTAGGGCAATAGAACCATCGTGCTATTTCCGCGCCACCTGCGTGCAATAGATCGCGGCCTTTCAGATCATCAAACTGTACATCAACCCGGCCGGCGCGTGTTTTGCTTCTCTTTGTCAGTCGGCACATGAAATTCGTCCCGGCTGGCACGGGATGAGGTTTCGATATGGAAAGGCCCCACAGCGAGGATGTAGATGTCTCGTCTCCAATCGATCTCGGGTTTGGCTCCGTGGCCTAGAGCCTCGCGCTGCTCCTTGAAGCAGCGAAAAGCGAGCTCGAGCATGATCAGGAGGGGGCACAGACATCGCTGGCCACTGGCGTTTACACGGCCACGTAGCGGGTCTTCAGAGGCAAGGTCCGATCGTGACCGGGCAACGCCAATCGGTAATTGAACGCAAAGGAGTTACACATGCGGATCGGGCTCGTCATCCCCTGTTACATCGACGCCCTCTTTCACACGCGACGAGCGGCATGTGCGGCATGAAGAAGCTGGCTTCCTTGACCAGGCGCGCTGGAGGCACGTTCTCGACGCTCGTTTCCGAACACAGGCGGATACGGCGATGACTGGCTTCGTGCTCAGTGGTTTTCGTCTCCTGCGGTTAAGCGCGGTCGCAAAGTTGCGACCGCTCGAGGGGGCTCTACGGGCCGCGGGCCCGTCGCTGCTGTTTGGATTCCGGCTGTGGGCTTCGGTGTCTCTTGCATTCTACGCCGCGTTCTGGCTCCAGCTCGATAACCCATTCTGGGCCGGAGCCTCGGCGGCGATCGTGTGTCAGCCCCAACTCGGCGCCTCTTTGCGCAAGGGCTGGTTCCGAATGCTCGGTACTCTCGTCGGTGCTGTCGTGAGCGTGGTTCTGATTGCCTGCTTTCCGCAGGAACGTGTGCTGTTTCTCGTCGCTTTGGCATTGTGGGCAGCGGCTTGCGCCTTCGTCGCCACGCTCTTGCGCAACTTCGCGTCCTATGCCGCATCCTTGGCCGGCTGTACGGCGGCGATTATCGCCGGCGACCTGCTCGGCACTGTCGGTGGCGGATCGACAATGGTGGATCGAGCAGCCAGTCCTCCTTGTCTTCCCGGTCATCGGCGTGATTGCCTGCGCCGTGATGATGAGGGCGATCCGGCGGCGGCGGGAGCTTGGGCCCTTCCTCTGCGGCATCGTCATATTTGCCGCAGCGTTTGGCACGCTGGCGGTATCCTCATTCCCTACATAATCCCCTTCGCGATCACGCTCGCCGATGCCGCCGCACCTCGCTCGAGCCAGGCATTTCTCTTTTGGGAAGCCGGCGTCTTCGTCCCGCCGATCACCCTCATCTATACCGCTGTCGTCTATTTCGCGCCATGAAACAAAAGATCGTACGCGCGCTCGCTTTCATCGCCCGCTGTTCCGCCGCCGCGACAGCTGCTTACGAACTGGCGTCACTGCTGGGGCTGACCGGGTCGGTATGGGCGGCAATGTCGGCGGTGATCGTTTCCCAGGAGCGATTGCACGAAACGCATTCGTCAATCAGGGGGCGCATCCTCGGCACGCTGCTTGGCATCGCCGTCACCATCGTCGTGAACGAGGTGGCCTCGCGCGCGGCCGCCGCCGTCGCTCTTCAGATGGCGATCTCGGTTGCGATCTGCGCGCTGATCGCGCGGGAGTTCCCGGCACTTCGGGTCGCCATGTGGACCTGTCCGATTGTCCTGCTGGCGGTCCAGCCGTCCGTCCCGATCGTCGTCGTCGCATTGTACCGTGGCAGCGAGGTCATACTCGGCGCCCTCGTGGGCTGGGTATTCCACTGGGTGGCCGAAACACTTGTCGATGCGGTCATCGGAACCACGCCCGGTCATCAGGAATCCAGCCGCACCTATGGCTGGCTCAAGAGGCTCATCGGAACGCGCCGGATCGAAGGATGATCGTCATGACCGCTACAGTCGAAGCCCCATCACGAGCCACCCGCCTGACGCGAACGGAGGCGCTGGACACCGTCGCGCTCGCCGCCAAGCTTCTCTTGAAGAACGGGCAAACCAGCGAACGTGTTGTCCTCGCCGTCGAGCGGCTTGGACACGCTCTCGGCCTGCCGCTGACACTGCACCTCAACTGGAGTGAGCTCGCGCTCCAAGTTGACGGCATGCCCTTTTCCGAAATGGTAGGAGCAATGCCGCTTGCCGCCGACATGGGAAAAGTCCTGGGCGTCATGGGGGTGATCGATCAGGTCTGCGACGGGAAACTGGCTCTGAAGGACGTGCGCTCCGCGCTGGAAGCGGCAGCAGCGCATCATTCGCCGGCCTCCACGCCGCGTTTCGTGCTGTTCGCCGCTCTGGGTGCCGCCGCTCTTGGCGTAATCTTCGGCGCAACCGAAGCTGCCAGCCTGTTGTTGATGGCTTTTAGCGCCGGCCTGGGTGCGCTGCTCCGCCGTTGGTTGGCAAAGGTTTCTGGCAATCCCTTCGTCCAGCCTCTCGCCGCCGCCTTGATCGCAGGGGTCGTTGCGGCTGTTGCTGAGCGGTCGCAACTACCGGGCGCGGCATCGTCTCTCACCGCGCTTTGCCCCTGCATGATACTGGTGCCAGGGCCACACATCCTCAATGGTGCGATCGACATGGCGCGCGCCCGTGTCGCACTTGGTCTTGCTCGACTAACCTATGCGGGACTCTTGATCCTTGCAATCAGCATCGGCCTGTTGGTTGGACTTGAGGCCTGTGGCGCGGCCTTGCCACCCGCAACACCATCCTCAGTGGTGCCGTTCGCGGCGGATGTGATCGCAGCCGGTTGTGCGGCCGCGGCATTCGGCACCTTTTTTTCGATGCCGTGGCGCCTTCTGCCTCTTCCCATTGCCGTTGGTATGCTCGCGCATGCGGCACGCTGGGCGGCAATCTCATTCGCAGGGGCTGACGTCGCTACCGGTGCGTTCGCCGCATGCCTGCTTGCTGGACTTGTCGTCACTCTTGTCGCTGATCGCTTGCACCTGCCGTTTGCCGCACTCGGCTTCTCCGCTGTCGTCTCGATGATGCCGGGGTTCTTCCTCTTTCATGCGGCCAGTGACCTGTCCGAGCTGGTTTCAATTGGGCCGCACGCGTCGATGGACCTGCTGATAGGGATCGTCACCAACGGGGCCACAGCCTTCCTGATCATTCTGGCAATGACCTTCGGCCTGATCCTGCCGCGCATGCTGCTCGGGCGTTTCCTGCCACCGGCTTCGAGACGATTGCTAACTTAAGTGAAGAACGGCGGCTTGCGGTGTCACAGGAATGATCGCTCAAGCCGCTTTCGAGGCTCTATAGAGGAGCATCAACAGGAGGTAATACCATGACAGGTGTGACACTCTCGAGTGCCGGTCTCGACCCGCGCCGGCGGCGGATACTATTTCGCTGCTGGCATCGCGGGCTACGCGAGATGGATCTCGTCTTCGGTCAGTTCGCCGAATCTGAAATAGCCTCGCTTTCCGACGCGGAACTTGACGCATTGGAAACCATCATGGGCGAGGAGGACAACGATCTTCTACGGTGGATCATGGGAACCTGGCCAGTGCCGAAGCGTTTTCAAACACCCATGTTTGAGCGCCTTGCCGCCTTCAAGCCGGATTTCGAATACCCGGCGGATGCCGATCCAAGAAACCGGAATGATCCCAGGATTTGATGCAGAAAAGCGCGTCGCGGCTGCCGAACCAGTAAGGTAAGAGCGCCGTGTTTCGATGCGTGCTGTCGAAAATGACAAGCGACGTTCCCCTGTCGGTGCAGGCGATGAAGGGCTGTGTCATTGAGTTCGCGAGGAGCTCCTCGACGCCATTCAGCTCGGCCTGTCTCGCGATCGTGCCCGGCGGAAGAATGAAGAAACTCTGGTCGCGCTCAGGGAGCGCTTCGCGTCGTTGAGCCCCAGGGAGCACGAGATCATGATCGACGTCGTGCGCGGCCGCCTCAACAAGCAGCTTGCGGGCGATATGAGCATCGCCGAAGCCACGGTGGAGGTGCCGCCATGCAAAAGATGAACGCCCATTCGCTTCTCGCGCTCGGCTGAAAAGCTGCAACTGGTACCTTAGTTGCCGCAACACTGTTGAGCCGAAGCCGCACGAGCAGTGGCGTGTTCTGCTGGAATTCGATCTGCCGTCCTTCGCGTGTAATCCAAAGTTTAGGGCAATAAAACCATGATGCTAATCCGCGCCACCTGCGTGCAATAGATCGCGGCATTCCAAATCGTCAAACTGTCGGGATATGGCGCGCACTGGTTTCTCGGGAGTTTGCGTTGCCTCAACAGAGTGACAACAGAAGACGCCGCGAGGTTCTGATGGTGAATGTGACAAGTAACCGGCCCCTGTCGCCGCATTTGCAAATTTACAAGCCTATCCCCACGATGGTTATGTCCATCGTCCACCGCATCACCGGTGGCGCGCTTTACTTCGGCACGCTGCTGGTTGCCTGGTGGCTGGTCGCGGCGGCGACCGGCCAGGCATATTTCGACCTGGTCAATTTGGTGCTTGGCAGCCTCATCGGCAAGCTTGTGCTGCTCGGCTACACCTGGGCTCTGCTGCACCACATGCTCGGCGGCTTGCGTCATTTCGTTTGGGATCTCGGCTACGGCTTCGACAAGGCGGTTTCGACCAAGATGGCAAGGGCTTCGATCATCGGGTCACTCTGTCTCACCGTGCTGGTCTGGGTGATCGGCTTCCTTATTCGCTTCTGAAGGTTGTTCTCATGGATATGCGCACCCCCCTCGGCAAGGTTTGCGGGCTCGGCTCCGCCAAGGACGGTACGGACCATTTCTGGCGTCAGCGCCTCACTGCGGTCGCCAACGTTCCGCTGATCCTCTTCTTCGTCATCTTCATGCTCGCCTATGCCGGCGCGCCCTATGCGGATGTGGTTCGGGCGCTGTCGCACCCCTTCGCGGCTGTCATCATGGGTCTGATGGTGATCTCCGGCGTCCTTCACATGAAGCTCGGCATGCAGGTGATCATCGAGGATTACGTGCATGGCGAGTTCGCCAAGCTTGTCCTGCTGATCCTGAACACGTTCTTCGCGATCCTGGTTGCAGGGTTCTGTCTCTTCGCAATTCTGAAAATTGCATTCGTAGGATAACCGTATCATGGCACCGACTTCACCCGCCCAGAATGGCAAGGCCTACAAATATGTCGATCACTCCTATGACGTGATCGTCGTCGGCGCCGGTG